>SKJC01000002.1 GCA_007116155.1 Candidatus Babeliaceae bacterium
TAGTTGCAGCAACTAATATTTTCATACAAAATATGTCTGCAAAAAATTTTCGTTCAGCAAATTTAAGCCGGGGTAATCGAGAGTTCGTGGTGCCAAATAATGGTTGTTGGGAATATGTTGCCACGATAGATCGCCCAGTATTGCTATCATTCTTTGGTGCAAAAACTTTGCCTCCGGTAAAGATACCAATTATTAATACGGAACATCGGCATGTTGATTTTTATGCTTGTGCTATTTTAGAAAATGGGCAATTAAAAGTATGGTTGGAACAAAATGATAAAGTAACTCATTTGACAGAGCAGAGAAGAATAGTTGATGCAGCTGGAGGTAGTGTTTTTTTTGATCCTATAGTAATCAGCATTCATGATACAGAAACAAATCGTGATATAACAACAAAGTATCGAGTATCTGTTGAATGGGAGATAAATGGGGTTGGATACCACGATATCTGTTTTTCTGTTAAGGATATCTATTAAGTAAGTAGTAAGTAAATTTTGTCTGAAGCGCTAGAAAAACTTCTAGCGCTTCAGAAGGTGACTTATAAGATTTTCTGGCCCAGCTTCCATTCGTTTTTGTTTTTCAATATCACCAAGATAGACCTCTGTAGTTGAAGGCGACATATGTCGCATTGCAAGTTGGACTTCATAGAGGGACGCGCCACCTTTTATTGCCATTACACCGAAGGTGTGACGCAAACTATGTGCAGTTATCCGACGACTTTGGATGCCGACTGTCCGTAAACGTTTTTTTATAAGGCGAGAGAGCGAGCAGACGGTTAACTGTTTTCCGAAATTTCTATCGCTCACTGATGTAAAAAGTGGTTCACGTAGATTTTGTGGGCAGCGTTTTTCAAGATATTCCGCTATAGGAGCAAGGGCTTCAGGTGTTAAGACTAAAAAATCATCTTTTCCATCTCTGCCTTTACCTCGAATCCACATAATAGTTTTTTCGTCTTGTGTTTCGATATCTTCAAGGAGGGCTCTTTGGATTTCGATTAATCGAGCTCCTGTGCGAATTAGTAGATTAATAAGTGCAAAATCGCGAAATCCTTCAAGATTTTTGCGATCAATAGAGTTTAGACATTTAAAAATTTGATCGATGGTTAAGGCGTCTTTTTGATGTGCTTTGGTAGGGCGTCGCGCACTTTTTACTCCTTTGGCAATATTAGGATACTGCTTTGTGCTTTCAGTCCATTCAAAAAACCGCCGAATTGCTACTAAATAACTAGCCTTGGTAAAAGTTCGGAGATTTTTTTTATCTAGCGCGTCTTTATAGCGGAGTATGGTTTCCCGATCGGGCCTTTCCCTCTCTTGTTGACTTGAGAGCCAAATGAAAAATTGCCGAAGTGCATTTTTATAGGTGATGCGTGAAGAGACAGTAACATCCTGTTGAAATATAAATTGATTAATTTGAAATATAAATTGAGAAAAGTGGTCTTGTACGAGATTAGAAGTTGTATCTTGATTAATAGTTATAGGTATATCAGATTTTTTTTTCAGCATTTACTCTCCTTTTTTTGCCGATGTAATACCGGCAAGTCTAAAACAGTTTAGCTTGATTCTCTTGGTCCTTACAACGAAAAACTTTTTGGATGATAAAGTCTTGAAAAAAGCAAACAAGATTTGTTATTCTAATATAAATTATCAAAACAGGAGGATTGCTATGAATATCAAATAACACCATGCAATCTCTGAAATCGGTAATTAACAAAATCGAAGTGCGCTGGTGGCTGCATAGCTTACTACACGATATTGAATTTACTATTAGCTAATACTGAGAGTCTTGAGAATGAGATATTCATTTAGATTGATGGGTATATGTTTTATCTTTTTATTAGTTGGCACGTTGAGTGTGTGGCATAGAATTGGATATTCATTAGAGACTAAGATAAAAACTATAGATGGAATTTCGCAAGAAATTACTCAAGCAAAAAACAGTCTGAAATTAGGATATGCTCGCTTTTCTGCGGATGAGCGAGCATATTTTGAAGAACAGGTTAAAGATGCATAGGCATCTTTAACCTGTCAAATTTGGTTTATTAATACTACAAGAACTGAAACAGCCATTCGAGGTTCGGTTGCTGATGAGGTCGGAACTGATTGGTACGATGAACCAAATCGATTAATTGGGTTAACAGAAAAGCCCATAGATTTTTTTATAAAGTCCCTACCTTTGTATGGTTCAGACAGGACGGTATTTGTAAACGAGTTACCATTTATGTTTCGATGTGCACATCCAGAATATGGACAAATTACTCATTTCCGTCGAGGTGGCATTGAATTTGCACTCGAAATGCCTGATAAAAAAGAGTTTGTTTTGGAAGATGGGACCAAGTATATAGTTTTTTGGAATCAATCACCAAATAAAGCCGAGCATGTTTTTGATATTTTTATAAAACAAGTTGAAGAAGCACCAGAAAAAAAACACGCTTTAAAACGACCGTTTTTCATACAGAAAACAAATAATCAATGTTATTTATTAAAAGTTTTCCTTAGAGTTTCTGAAGTTGAAAAAGACGGAAAAAGAGCGTTATCAGTATTGCGAGAAAGAATGACTAATTTCTATGTCAAGAATTACTAATTTCTTGACATAGAAATTAGGTAGATGGTTGATTTATTTTTTCTATAATTGGACACGCTGAATACATCATAACCATACCTAAAGATGTTTGAATAACGCCTTGCGTACGAGTTTCTTTTTTTGTTGTGTTATAAATTCCTAGCGCGGCAATAATGCCACCAGTCAGAGTGATAATATTTTTTTGTACGGTGTTGTTAAGGGGCGCTGCAGCATTTTGTATAAGATTGGTTTCAAAATCGTTTACAGTTTTTTTAAAATAACTAGAAAAATTGTTTTTTAGTTGCTTTAAAAGGTCAGAAGAATCATTATATTTTCCACACAGGAAGCTCCCTATACGTTCTAATGGCTCAGGGCTGCAAAAAGCAGAAGCTGGAACGCTAATAAAAAAAGATCCTATAAAAAATAGGATCTTTAAAAAAAAGTGCGAATATTTCATAATTGAACCACCTATTGATAGGAAGAAGAAAATTCCGAAGCAAAATATAACACAAGAACAAGCTGCCGCTTAAACTAAATAATACCAGTTTCAAAGTACAATAGTTTTTCCCAATAATTCACTTTTTTTTAATAAACAAGCCTTATTTAAATTCGAAGATACATCAGATTATTATTTGATTATACCGTATTTAGTAATATAAAAAACTTGGTTCCCATTCATTAGTAGAATTTTCCCAAGTACTTGTTTTTTGGAAATTTAAATTTACTACAGCTGGTTGTTTTATTTTCCACCTTGGAGGAAATAAAAAACCAAAGCCTAACAACATTTTAGTTGATGAAAATATAAGGTTTTGACGTAAATTAGTAGGACTTTTTAAAGCTGATGCGATTAAGTAGGCGCCTAATGTTTTTATCGTAACATTTTTTATTATTGTCTCAATTAATGAAGTCGAATTTTCAGTCAAAAACTTTTTTGTTTCAGCCTTTGCTCCTTCTGCCGCTTTATTCCCCATGTATTCAAAAAGTGCATGATAAGAGTTTTTAATAAAATTTGATTGGATAGATTTCAATAAAAAGAGCCCACAAAAGAAAATGATTAAACGTTTCATAAGACATGCTTTCTAAAATGGTTTTTAATATATTCAATAAGCATACTAAAAACAATAAATCTTGTAAAGTTTTTCATAATAGAATTTTTATAAATGCGAGCTTTTGGAGGACTGACACGACATAGATCTCTCAAAATCTATTGGGCGCAACTAAAATCTTCAACCAAATCCCTCATTCTATTTGCCGCCACCATTCAACTTTTTAGGATATTATGAATTTTCGGACAAGCTCTTATTTACTCTGTTTTCTTTTTTAAATTTTTCCTTTATTAGAGTGATACTTTTTTGGGGGAGATTCGTTGATAGAATAAAAGCAGCAGCAGCACCCAACATTTCGCGTTTTCCTTGTTGTTTTATTTTAGGGTTACTAGCTGAAACACCGCTAGAAAAAACTTTATTTCCGTGGATAAAAACACTGCCTGAGACAATTTTCACAACTGTTTTTGAGACAAAACTATTAAGTTTTTTTTCAAAATCATTTGTTAAAAGCTTGGTTTGAACACCTTCAACAATTCCAACACCAATATGATGACCAAATTTTTTCTCCAGCCAATTTGAAAAGGAAAATAACCTTGAGGTTTCTCCCATACCATGCAATATAGGAGTAGCTAGAAAAAATGTAATTGAAAAAAACAACGGAAAAATCTTCATAACTAAAACCTTCTATAAAAATTATTTGTAAACTAATGTTTAGTATAATAAAAACAAACTTCTTGTAAAGATTTGCATAATAGAATATTGTGCAAATCTTTTTTAAGAGCGCTGCTATACGCTATAATATCCTTGATGTAACTCTTCTGAGTAAAAAATGAATAAGCCCAAACTAAAAAGCGCTAAGGCAAAAAAACTAGCGACAGGAATAGTTTCTTCTAAAAATAAAACACCCAAGAGCGCAACAAACATAGGGCATAAAAAACCAGCAAAAGACAGAAGTGTTGCGGTAAAAAAACGTAAAAGATAGGAATACAAATTAGTAAAACCAATATTTACAAAAACTAATGCTGCACCCGTATAACCAATAAAAGGGAGATACTTACTAACCGGAACGGGATTCCATAGCGCATATTCTGATAAATAAGATGTTCCAAGTGCCAGGATACCTGCAATGGTCATGCTAATACCCTGCACCCAGGCAATAGGCAGATTTTCTCGCTGCACAAGTTCTCGTACTAAAATCCATCCATATGCACCTAAAATTACCGCGGCCGATAAAACTAAAAAAGGAAGTGTTAGTAAAGTCTGTATAGAAAACGAAGGTATTGCACCTACAAATAGAATTCCTGCAATCATCCCTAATCCGATTCCAAGGAATTTTCTCCGAGTCAATTTTTCAGCAAACCACCACCACGAAAGCAGTGCGGTCACAAACGGAGTAAAGGTAAAAATAAATGCCGATTCGGTGCTAGAGAAAAACTGCAACGACCAGAGATCGCATACAAACATTCCATAAGTCCCAAGAAGAGCAAGCTGAACAATTAGCCCCCATGAACGTAAAGAAGCCCTCGAAGGCATACGCCAATGATTTTGCTGTAAAAACCAAAGAAGTAATATCAAGCCTGCTACAAAAAGCCTAACTCCTGCAAAAAAGAACGGCGTAGTAACGCCAAGAGCACCTTTTGCAAGGGTAAAACCACTCGCGCACAAAAGGTATAACAACAAAATCGGAGAAAGGAACCACATATTCAAAACCTCGATTACTGTTGATATGTTTTAAAGATGCGTTCAATTGCAACGGTTTTGCCCGATGTTTTTTCTATTGTAAAAACAATACCACTTATAACAAACGGAGGTTCCGTATCAACTTCAAATTTTACTGGTAACTGAGTACGCATATTATGAATGATGGGGTCCTTTTTCATGCCAATCATTGAGTTTAATGCCCCGATCATGCCAATATCGGTAATGAATCCAGTCCCGTTTGGAAGTATTCGTTCATCGGCTGTTTGAACGTGGGTATGAGTTCCGAAAATTGCACTTACCCGTCCATCGGCAAAATAGGCAAATCCCGCTTTTTCCGACGTTGCTTCAGCGTGAAAATCCACAATAATTATATTAGTTTGACTACGAACAAATGTTAAAATCGAATCAAGCGCCTTAAAAGGACATTCAAGCTGCTGTCTCGAAAAAATTCGCCCTTGTAAATTTATGACACCAATTTTATGTCCATTTGGTAGAGAAACAAAACCGACGCCTCTCCCTGGACAACCTGCTGGAAAATTGGCCGGCCGAAGCAATGGAAAATCTAGGTTAGAAAGAGTTTCATAAACCTCTCGTTGATCAAAACTATGATTCCCGCCAGTTATAAAGTCTGCGCCTGAACGAAGTAATTCATTTGCTGCTAAACTAGTAATTCCTCTTCCATTAACAGCACTGTTTTCTCCATTAACTATTGTTGCATCAATAGAAAACTCTTTTTTGAGAGCAGAAATATGCTTAGAAAATAATATAAGCCCAGGACTTCCGATTACATCACCAACACAAAGTATTTTTACAAGCTCATTCATTGTTTTACCTCTTTAGAACCAGATGTAAGGAGCGTTGTGCGAACTTCCCTAATTACATTAACTTTAATTGGACCAGGGAAATTTTTTACTTCTTGTTCAACTCGACGAGCAACATCATAGGCTAGTTGTGACGATTCTGGATCACCCATCCGATCTTCTTCAACAATAATTCGTATTTCACGACCAGCTTGCAAAGCAAAAGCACGTTTAACACCAACAAATTCGTTTGCAATACCTTCTAATTTTTCTAATCGCTTTAAATATGCTGCCAAGGTTTCTCGACGAGCTCCTGGTCGCGACGCAGAGATAGTATCTGCAATCATTACTAAAATATCATACGGCGTTTTGAACGGTACCTCTTCGTGATGTGCTGCTATAGCTTGAACTACAAGAGAATCTTCCCCACATCGTTGAGCAATTTCTGCACCAACTTGAGCGTGGGGTCCTTCATGCTCAGCCGAAACAGCTTTACCGATGTCGTGAAACAACCCTGCTCGAGCAGCTAAATCTGGACGTTCCAGTCCTAATTCTTCTGCAAGCATACGCGCCATGGCTGAAACTTCTATACTATGGACCAAAACATCCTGAGAGAAACTTGTGCGAAAGTGTAATTCTCCTAACAGATTAACAATCTCTGGTGCTACGGAATGAATATTAGCTCGCTGTAGCGCGTCTTTTCCTTTTTCTGCAATAATTTCTTGAACTTCGCGCTCAACTAAAGATACAGTCTCTTCAATGCGTGATGGATTAATACGTCCATCGAAGATAAGTTTTTCAATACTTCTGCGCGCAACTTCCCTGCGTACAGGATTAAAGGAAGAAAGCGTAATAATTTCAGGTGTATCATCAATAATGATATCAACTCCGGTTGACATCTCAAGAACCTTTATATTGCGTCCCTCTTTGCCAATAATCCTTCCCTTCATATCATCATTAGGCAATTGAATAATACAAGAAGTTGCTCCAGCAACACAGTCTGATGTATATCGTTGCATTGTATCAATCAAAATTCGTGAAGCACGCTCTTTGGCGGTCAAGTGAACTTCTTCTTCTACTTTCTGCAACCAACGATCATGTGAAATGCGAACTTCTTTTTCTAGCGCTTCAAATAAAGCTTTTCGAGCTTCTTCTTGACTCATTAATGCTACAGATTCAAGCTTTGAAGATAAATCAAAACTTTGTATTCTTAGCTGTTCTTGTAAATTTTTTGCTTGATCTAACAACCGAAGATATTCTTTTTCGCTTTCTTGGAGCTCAACCCGTGCTGCGCGCAAACGATCCTCTTTTTCTTGTAGCGCCTCTTGTTGCAAGTGAAGTTTATTGGTAGCTTTCTCTATTTCAAGTTGTTCTCGCTTGAGTTCATTTTTAAAATCAATGCGTCTCTTATTAAGCTCATCTTTCAATTTGAAAATAGCTTCACGACGTTCTGCAGCCAATTCTTTTTCAAACAAAACACGATCCATTTTAGTTTTATACAAAAGTTGTTGAGCCTGCGATCGTAAATTAAGAACATAAAAAAATAGTCCAATAGAACCAACAAATAGAAGTGTAAGTAGAAATTCAAAAACCATAGCTTCTTCCCATTTTAATGTTGTTTTAAAAATGGAAGCAAAACCGATTCCTGAAAAAAATCTCGCTATCTTTTACACAAGCTCACAATCAATGCGTTTTATAAGCGAAAGAGCTTTTTCACTAAATACTTCACATTGATTTTCATTTTTGCAACATGCATGAGCAAATTGAACAGCAACGAGAATAGCTATTCGCCTTGAATCAACATTTTTAACACTGTTTGTCAGTTGCCGCATCGCCAAATCAACCGCGTTCGCTGCCCTCTCAACAAGTTCAATGCTTTCGTCACTAGCCAATGTAAAATATTCATCAAAAATAGATACACGTATATTGGTTTCCTGATCAATCATTATGAAAGCTCTTGTTCCAAGATTGTATCGATATTCTGGATTAACTCATCAACAGCCATACGTGCAATTTCGCGCTCTTCAGCAAACTCTTCATCTTTGTTATCCCGCAATAAGAGCGCTTCCTCAAGTCTTTGTTTCTCTTCAAGGAAGCGCTCTTGTTGACTTTCAAGAGTCTGTATCTGAGCTCTCAACTGTGTGATCTTTTCAAGATCTTCTTTTCTTTTCTGGATAAGCTGCGCAATTTTCTCTTCAAGAACTTGTAACACTTCCATCGCCTGCCCCTTTTTCGATCCGCCCCATATATTTTCAGCTGATCTTACTCAGAAGCACAATTACATGTCAAGCAAGTTTAGCGGTGCGAACAACCTCAGAAAAAGCCAAGCCGTCAAGGCAAGCTAATTGACTTAACATTTTACGATTTATTTGAATGTTGGCTACTTTTAAACCATGTATTAAGCGACTATACGACGTCCCATGGTTTTTTGCTGCAGCTGAAATACGTGTAATAAATAAAGCCCGCATATCGCGCTTTTTAAGTTTTCGCCCTTTAGTTGCGAACGCTAATGCGCGGTATACCGTTTCTCGAGCTCTTTGCAAAATGTTCTTACGCTGTCCCCAAAAACCTTCAGCCCGCTTAAGTATTTTTTTATGGCGTTTTTTAGTCATAACACCGCGTTTTACTCTTGTCATTGCAATTCCTTTTTATTATTTAAATTAAATTACGAACGTGCCCAATATCTGCTGCAGATACATAAGAACCTTGGCGCAAATTGCGCTTTCTTTTAGCTGATTTATCGGTTAATAAGTGCCTATGGTATGCCTTGGCGCGTTTAATTAAACCGGATTTTAATTTTTTAAAACGCTTGCGCGAACCAGAATGGGTTTTTAATTTATATGCCATGAAAACTCTCTTAGTTTATTTACGTAATACATACACACGGGACCATAACGTGCCCGCCTGAGAATCACTTTCTTGTGCCACAGTCTTACCATTGTAATCGCCCGCAGAAAGAACGTCCATTATTCTTTGGAAGAACTCTTTTCCAACTTCGTCTTTCATTGTGGCTTCACGCCCACGAAAAACGAGGGTAACTTTTACATGTTTTCCGCCCTGCAGAAAACCAATAGCTTGATTCATTTTTGTTAAAAAATCATGATCGGCAATCTTTGGACGCAATTTTACTTCTTTAACTTGTACAATATGCTGTTTTTTCTTAGCCTCGGTTGACTGCTTTTTTTTCTCATAAAGCATTTTTCCTAAGTCCATTACTTTAACAACCGGAACACCCATGCCTCCGCGCTCAGAGATAAACACTAGATCAAGCTGCGCGCTACGTGCTATAGCCAACGCTTCACTTCGCCCAACAATGCCTCGGTTTTCTCCATTGTGGTCTATAAGCTGCATTTTATCAATCCGAATGCGTTCGTTTGCTAAAGGCAAATCACGTTTTTCTTTTACATTCATTCTACGGATTCCTCTTCTGAATCATAAGTTTCAGTTTCTTTAGAAGGTTTATTTTCTAAAACAAGCTCTTTAGATTTGTTTAGTACTAAGCTTTTCACCTTAGCAAAAAGCTCGTTATCAGAACGGAGTCTCTCTGCTGCACCTTCACGCCCTTGAGCAAGTTTTTCATTTTCAAAAGAAAACCATGCACCAGATTTTTTTATAACACCTTTTTCTATTGCCGCGTCCAAAAGATCATTTTCAGCAACAATACCTTTACCAAAAATAAGATCGATGCGAACAACTTTAAAAGGAGGAGCAACCTTGTTTTTTGCTATTTTAATTTGTACCTTGTTGCCAATGTCCGAACCACCTTCTCGGTTCTTTATGCCTTCTACGCGACGCACATCTAAACGAAGAGAGGCGTAAAACTTCAATGCCTTGCCACCGGTTGTTGTTTCTTTAGGTGCAAATGCCATCGCTGAAATATTTTGTCGAACCTGATTGATAAAAATCAATACGGTTTTCGATTTATGAACAATTGGTGTTAGTTTACGCAAAGCTTGCGACATTAACCTAGCCTGTAATCCTACATGCTGATCACCCATGTCGCCCTCAAGTTCCGTCTTTGGAACAAGCGCAGCCACAGAATCGATAACTACAACATCCACAGCACCAGAACGAACAAGCATTTCAACAATATCAAGCGCTTGCTCACCGTAATCAGGTTGAGAAATAACAAGATCTTCAATTACAATGCCAAGGGCCGCTGCATACTGAGGATCAAGAGCGTGCTCAGCGTCAATAAAAGCGCAAACACCGCCTTTGGATTGAGCTTGTGCTAAAACCTGCAAAGCTATTGTTGTTTTACCAGAGGCTTCTGGGCCATAAATCTCGACAATTCTTCCGCGAGGGAATCCTCCAACACCAAGAGCTTCATCAATAAGCAAGGACCCTGTTGAAACAACATCAACAGCTATATTGGGCGCTTGACCAAGTAACATTATTGAGCCTCGGCCATACTGCTTATCAATATGCGCGAACACAGCATCGAGCGCCTTGCGCCGCTCTGTTGTGATATTTTTTATTGAAAGTGCTTTTTCTTGTGTCACGTACAATACTCTAATCTAAAAATTTTGAAAAATCTGTCGTATCAGTTTCATCTTTATACTGTTTTATTGTAACAGATTCTTTAAGCGTGGCCAAGACATCTTTTTCTGTAGCTATTTCAAGTAAGTTTCTTTCATTGATAAAAAGAGATTCTTGATCATTAAGCTCGAACGCTACATCCTTTAAAACCACAATATAAGCGTGCTCTTGATCTTTTGAAATCGTAGCGGTCGCAAATCCTGGATGTCCCATTTTTTGCATGCTTTCTACGGGATAGCCACTTGTACTTAGTTTTTCCCACTGAGTTTTATCTGATGATTGAATACCAGTAATTACCCTGCTAGAAGCTTGATACTGTTTAAGAAGTTTTGCAGATTCCCCATCTAATGAATATGGCATTCCAGCTAAAACGCTGTCTATTATTTTGCTCATTGTCGCTTGTGTTTCTTGAGCTATCCAATCACGCTCTACTTCTGTTTTTACGTTGTTAAAATCTTGCTCTGAGCTGGGAATAAGGTCTTGAAGCTCCACAATAATACCATTGCCATTTTCATCAACAAAAAAAGAACGTGCGCCAATTGAAGGGACTGCAAAAAGAGATTTTTCTGTACGATCTTTGGCAGCATTATTAGAAACACGTTTAATTGTAGTTTTTTTAGCATTTTTCATTGTTTGATAATCTAAAAAGCCCTCTGCGGTTGCCGATAAAAAATTTCTAGCTTCTATAGCAAATAATCTCTTAAATTGATCTTTTATTAGACGGTTTTGTATATTATTTTTTACAGAATCAAATGTTTTACCTTTAAATTCTGAAGACGCGTTTTCTGCAAAATAACGACGAGCAGCAACATCCGAAACTGTTATGCCGTACTTCTCAGGAGAAAAAATAAACGCAACACCATTTCGCTGTTCCGGTTTCCAGTATCGCCGACTTTTATTTTCTTGCGCAAAAAATGATTGTATAAGCGCATCATTCATGCGCGCAGCAACGTTTTTTTTAATAATGTTTTTTGAGATATCAAATATTTCAAATGAACGCCTGCAAGAACTCATTTTATTTTGCCACAATATACTTTGCCGAGGTACGTATGCCAACCCTCGAACGGTGGAAATAAATAGATCACTTCGTAAAACGTTTTCGTAGGCAGCATCAAAACGTTCTGCAGCCTGCGGTGAGCGAGCAAAAAAAATTTTTAATGTTTCCTCATCAATTCGACCCAGCTCTCTAAATAGATGCATTGGCAAGAGCTGACTAGCATGTGCAAGTAGAAAATCTTGATCATTAAGCCTTTCTGCCCCATATATTGGCGAAATACTTTTAAATCCAGAATTTAAAGCTCCGGAAGTTTTAACCGCCTCAGAAACAAGCGCGTCAAGGGCTAGGACCTTCGGATTTCCAAGCAAACCGTTATAATGCAAAATAAAATCTGCGTGTTCGCCTGCTTGAGAACGAATAACACGAGTCAATTCTTGAATTTCTTCTGTTTTTAAGAATAAATCAGTGCTTGATATACCAATTCCCCCGACTGAGGCAATAAGATTTTGTGATTTTCTACCAAATACCTGATAAAAAACTCCTAAGAAGGATGTTCCTGCAAGTGAAAACAACAGTAACCAGAGAATTGTTTTCCATACCCGCTTACCAAGCCGCTGACGCATTGCTGATTCCATATCTTTCTCCGCAAAATTTAAAATAAGTATTCCTCGGGCCTATGATTGGGATACCCCGTCATCAATAGCTTCATCTACAATACCTGAATCTGTGTCAAAATCTTCAGTAAAAAGATCGTCACTATATAATTCAAGTGGATTTCGCGCATAACTTTTAAGCGAATTTTTTAATTCGTCGGCAAAGCTATACTGATTTCTTTTCCTCTCCCAATACATGCCCCACAAGTATCCTGTAAAAAACAGCAACAAACCAATAGCAAAAAAAAGCACTAGTCCAGTAATTACTTGCTGCTCAGAAAGACTTAAAAAAGATTCATTTTTTTTCACTATCTTCCTATCGATACTGCGAGCAGAAATGGACTATCTGCTCTATATATAAATCATGGCTAGACAATGTCAAGTCACATTCTACCGTCTCTATCAACTTATTAACGGCAAGCATTCGCGCAAAACGCCTAAAAAAGGTTTCTTGCCGTTTTGCATAATTTCGCGTCTGCTGTGAAATTATAGTAACCAGAGCTTGTGGAAAGCTTTCAAGATCCTGGGTCTTATTTAAATCCAACCAATCAATGATTTCAGAATATCCTATTAATCCTTTTTTCTTCGCAAAGTGGCGCCATTCTTCTGACAAGCTTGCGACCTCATTAATCCAACCAGAAGCTAGCATCTCCTTTGCCCTTCTATTAATGTCGTTACATAAAACATCTCTTGGTCGTGTTAAAAAAACAACTAAGCCCTTTTGGGTAAGAGGGGAAAAGGTCGTAGAATATGTAGAAGGCTTATTGCCGGTTGCGAACCAAATCGTAAGTGCGCGCTCAAGCCGATATCGATCTTGAAAGTGAATCTGCATAGCCCTTACCGAATCAACTTGATAAAGCATATTCCACAATTCTTGATTTGAAAGCGAGCTATGTTGAGAACTCGAAAAACACCTCGTTGGCAATTCTGGTAATTGGAAGAAAAGAGACTGTTGATACAATGTAGAGCCGCCCACAAAGACTGGAATGCGCCCCTCTGCCCAAATTTTTTGACATATTTTTTCCGCAAGGGCTCGATATTCTACAACTGAAAAATCTTTAGGTTGGTCTAAGAAAGAAAAAAGATGGTGCGGGCAACTCGCTTTCTCCTTAGCAGACGGTTGCGCAACCCCGACAGAATAAGGCGCATACATCTGCCCTAAATCAATATTAACAACCGATATGGGCATTTCCTTGGCCAACTGGAGAACAAATGCTGTCTTCCCACACCCTGTTGGACCTGCAATAGAAATAAACGACTCTGAAAACACCAAGTAAAACCCTTATTAATAGATAGTGCTGTTATTTCGAACGCAGTTGCTCTCGAACTATTTCTCTATCAATATTTTGCACAATTGAAATCTCTTCTGCAAGAAGGTCTTCTGTTTGCATTAACAAATGTCGCTCCCCAAAGGACAACGCTTTGTCTTTTGCAGTATTCTGCAGCTCTTTATAAATTTCTGTTAAATGGACAATGCTACCTGTTCGCAATTTAGCTTGGAAGTTCTTGCTGCGCTTATTCCAGCTTAAAGCATGCCCTGCATATCCAATTTTTTTAGGCGATTCTTCTGAGAGCATAGAAAAAACGTTGACTATATCCAAAATCGAGCTTAGCGAGCGAATTCCTATTCCGTTTGCATTACTAACAGGAACAAGTACCGTTACCTCCTTGTGAAGAAACACGAGTTCGTAAAACTGAGTATTTTCGCCCCCAATAGTTTTTTCAATAATCTGATTAATAAAAGCTACTCCGTGACCGGGATATACGACTTTTTCATTACAATGGAACATTGCAATCTCTCCTTTTACAAAGCAAAAACGCCCTGCACTAGCGCAGCTTCACCCTTTTTATGAGCCTAGCATTTTTTTAAAAAAACAACAGAGAGAATTATTTGTATGATTAGTAAGGAGTAAAGGCGCAGGTAAATAATATGACGCGGCTTTCTTTTTTGTTTTTTTCCATGTATGTATTGACCACCATGTTGTTATCAAAAAAATTGTTGGCAACCACCAATTTTCTGCAAGCCAAGAAGTTATTTGTGCTGGGTGCTGATAAGGAAAATTGTAGCAAAGTAAGATTTCTTTATAGGCTATAAGACATCGATCTAGTAAGGATAAAAGCTCCGGAATAGGCAGCGATGCAAGCTTTGTATAAACGGAAACAAGGTCAAATAGCAAAAAACGCTGATTTGATTTTATATGTTTATCTTGATGTGCTATAAAAATATTCTGATAAAGCGCAACAAGAAGAGCCGAAAATTCACGCTTATAAATGTTATCAGATAAAATATCTTGTTGCCGCTCTTTCCAAAATGAAAAAATTATTCTAATTTTCTTCTGTTTTTGAATTTCAAATACCAAATCTCTTATTTTCTTTACCGAAAAATGCAGAGGGATTGAATATGAAATTAAAAGCATTGGAGGTAACGCAGCAAGGGCTTGTACATGTTTTTCAAAAGATAAAGCAAGAGTGTTCTCTGCTGTTGTACTAGCGCAGGTAAATGATCCTAAAAACAAAAAAAAATATAAAAATTTAGCCATATTCTCTCCCCTGATTTAAAACACACAAGACAAGCCATCCTATGTGGCTCTTCGAAGTTTAGCGGGAGGTGGCAAGAGAAAACAACAGAGTTAAGCAAAAACCTTCCACATAGGATGGCTTGTCTAATTATTTCTTATGTAAAAACCTTAGCCGCAAAGACTCAAATTTTTTAAGCTTGTTAATTGACATCTAAATTGCAGAGACATATATTGAAAAAAGCAATTATAAGACAACAAAGGCTCAAAAACAGAGAGGGAAAAAACATGGCAAAGATAATCGGTATTGACCTAGGTACAACAAACTCCGTTGTTTCTGTTGTTGAGGGTGGAAAGACAGGCGTTATCAGAAACAAGGAAGGTCAAAACACAACACCTTCAATTGTGGCATATACAAAAGATGGAGAGCGTTTAGTCGGTGTTGTTGCAAAGAGACAGGCAATAACAAATCCTGAAAACACTATTTCTTCTGCGAAACGCTTCATTGGTCAAAATTACAATGATATTAAAAATGAAGTAGATCGGTATCCATATAAAATCGTCAAACAAGGCAATGGCAGTGTTGCAATTGTTGCCCAAGGAAAAGAATACACACCCCAAGAAATTTCAGCTGCTATCTTAACTTCTTTGAAGCAAGCAGCTGAAGATTATTTAGGTCAAACTGTTCGTGAAGCCGTGATAACGGTACCTGCATATTTTAATGATGCACAACGACAAGCAACTAAAGATGCTGGCAGAATTGCCGGGCTTGATGTTAAGCGTATTATTAATGAACCAACTGCCGCTGCACTTGCCTACGGTGTTGATAAAAAAAAGAATGGTATTGTAGCCGTCTTTGACTTTGGTGGTGGAACATTCGATATATCTATTCTTGAAATTCATGATGGTGTCATTGAAGTACGTTCAACAAATGGCGACACCAATTTAGGTGGTGATGATGTTGATCAAATTATTATTGATTATTTAATCGATCTCTTTAAAAAAGAACAGGGTATTGATATTCGGGCCGATAAAATGGCTTTGCAACGACTCAAAGAAGCTGCCGAAAAAGCTAAAATTGAGCTATCAAGCACGCAAGAAACTGAAATTAATTTGCCATATATCACTGCTGATGCAACGGGCCCAAAGCACTTAGTAACCAAGCTTTCACGAAGCAAACTTGAATCACTCTGCTCAGGAATCTTTAAACGACTCCTCGAGCCATGTAAAAAAGCTGTAGCAGACGCAAAGCTTTCCACAAATGAAATTGATGAAGTTTTACTCGTTGGTGGTTCAACCCGAATTCCTAGAGTGCAAGATCTGGTTAAAGAGTATTTTGGAAAAGAGCCTAATAAATCCGTTAACCCAGACGAAGTTGTTGCCGTTGGTGCCGCAATACAAGGGTCTATTCTTTCCGGCGAAACAACCGATGTCTTACTGCTGGACGTTACACCTCTTTCATTAGGTATCGAAACACTCGGGGGCGTTACCACACGCTTAATTGAACGAAACACTACTATTCCAACACGCAAATCACAAGTTTTTAGCACGGCAGAAGATAATCAAACCGCCGTAGACATCAAGGTTGTCCAGGGTGAGCGTGAAATGGCTAATGACAATAAACTCCTCGGTCAATTTCGACTAGAGGGAATACCAACGGCCCCTCGTGGTGTTCCCCAAGTGGAAGTCACCTTTGATATTGATGCGAACGGCATTGTTCATGTTTCAGCAAAAGATAAAGGCACCGGTAAAGAACAGAAAATTACCATTTCTGGCGGAAGCGGTCTCAGCAAAGAAGAAATTGAGCGCATGGTACATGAAGCCAAAGAACATGAAGCTGATGACAAGAAAAAGAGAGAAGTAGTAGAAAAACGCAACAGACTAGATGGCGCCATTACTGAACTTGAAAAAAATCTTAGTGAACATGGCTCAAAAATCAACGAGGACGAGCGCAATACTCTTTCTTCAGCTATTGAACAAGCGAAAACAACACTAAAAGAGAAGGCTGAAGATGCTGAACAGCTAGAAAAAAGCTTCAATGATCTTATGAGTGCATCACACAAACTTGCTGAAGCAATGTATACAGAGCAAAAAACATCTGATGCTCAAGAAAAAGCTGACGACAAAAATAATCAGGATGGTCCTATTGATACAGATGCCGAAGAAAAATAGGTATATTAATTTCATAAATATTAGTACGTTCGTACATATTTAGTATGGTAGATACTAGGGTGAGTAATTCGCCCTAGTATCTTTTTAATAGTAAGTTCCCTTTATCATAAGGAATATCCAGCATGAGTATCGCGGCCGGATTGGTTGGCCTGCCGAATGTCGGCAAATCGACCCTTTTCAACGCACTAACGCGTTCTACTATTCCCGCAGAAAATTATCCTTTTTGTACGATTGATCCCCATAAAGCATGTACATTAGTTTTTGATCCGCGCATAGAAAAACTACAGCAATTTTTTGGTTCAAAAAAAACACTTCCCGCATATACCCAATTTGTTGATATCGCAGGATTAGTAAAAGGAGCCGCTGAAGGAGCTGGGCTAGGAAATCAATTTTTAAGCCACATACGTGAAGTACATGTAATTATACATGTATTGCGTGCATTTCAAGATGAACATATTACTCATACTGAAAGCCAGATTGATCCAATTGCAGATTATGAAACTATAATGATTGAGCTCAGCCTTAAAGATATTGAATCAATAGAAAAGCGATTACAAAAGATTGAACAACTCCTAAAAGCTTCAAAGCAAAATCAACAACAAACAAAAGAACTTATAGAAGAAAAAGCTCTATTGGAAGTAATAAGAAAAGAAATTGATACTCAGTCATTTGACACCATTACACAAATTTTGCACGAAACTTCTGTTGAAACAATTCCACTACTATGTGCGAAAAAGAAACTCATTGTAGCTAATGTTGGCGAAGAAGAAGTTGCCACTGAAACATATCTTCAAAATCCTCACTACCAAGACCTCGTAAAAAAATTTGGCAAGGAAGCGGTTATACCAGTTTGCGCAAAATTTGAACATGAAATGACATTATTAACCGCTGAAGAAGCGACAATGTTGCAACAAGAATTAGCTATAGCAAAAACAGGATTGCAAAAGATTATCGAAAAGACATATGAAACGCTCGGTTTAATAACATTTTTCACCTGTGGCCCACAAGAAATTCACGCATGGCCCATTGCAAAAGGCATGACAATTCGCGAAGCCGCCGGTGAAATACACTCAGACCTTCAAAAAGGTTTTATTTGTGCCGACGTGTATAATACTGCCGATCTATTTGCTGCTGGCTCTCCAACTAAGCTAAAAGACTTAGGCAAAATTCGAACAGAAGGACAACACTACATTGTTCAAGATGGAGATATTGTTTTAATTAAATTTAATGTATAACGAATCTATAGTAGCGCTAAAATATCTTTTAATACCTTAGTATCAGTACACGAACTAATGGCGCGGGAAATTGCTTGCTCAAAAAACAGTTTTATCCGCGCCAATTTTGCTTCGCAATCAGCTAAAATCTCTCGATAATCAGACGGTTCTTCATACTGATTTAATAAAAAAACATCTTGCGCCTCAATAAAAGAGGCATTATCAGAAAACGTAGCTTCTTCGTAGACAAAAAACGGTTCTAACGCAACAGTTCGATACTTTTTGCAAAGTGCTTTTCCAGCACTACAGACTTCCGCCAACAATCTCCGATAAATAGCTCTGGATGTCTCTTGAATATATTGAGCATTTTTTTCTTGTTGAGCACGCTCTTGTTGTAATTCCTGCCGCGCTTCTTCAGCAACAGCCTTAATATATTGCTCTTCAAAAGCAGCAAAATCAACATCTACCCCATCTATTAGCCACATTTCGGTAATACATCCCTGTATGATTTTTGCTCTATGAAGGAATAGCTGCCCATTAATACGCTCCTGTTTTTCTGTAATTGATCTAATCTGCGGATAATCACGCCCAAGACATTTTACAGCAGATAGTATTAAAAAAAACAACATCCCTACCACACCAATACCCTTTGACATTGTACATCTCCTTGCAACTTTGAGTTTATACCTATACCAGAGTATACTAGTACTAGACAGATGATACATCCACAAAGAGGAGACACCCCTAGGTGTTATAGATATGAAGAAGAAAAAGGGACATTTTTCGATCTCTGCCGTTGCAGAAATGTTTTCAGTTCATCAGCAAACAATACGGTTATACGAACGGGAAGGGCTTATTTGTCCTCGTCGCTCGGAGGGCAATACGCGTCTTTTTTCCGAAAGTGACATTGAACGCCTCGAAGAAATAATCTACTTAACTCATAAACTCGGCATTAATCTTGCCGGTGTTGATATGATTTTAAAACAACAAAGAAAAATAGAAAAACTACAAAAAGAAATCAACACCCTGTTTACCAAAGTACAAAAAGAATTATCACGAGAAAAAGAAGTTATTAACGAAGATGTTATTAAGACTATGCGACACATATCCTCTCTGCAATGCAAAGACGCATCAAAAACACCCACTAGCGCACAAAAAAAAATAGAAGCCTCAAAGGACCCAAATGAATCAGAATGATCTTTTTGATGCTGCTCAAACAGTTATCTCTGCCGAATTATTGGCAACGCTCGAATGGCTAGTTGTACAAGAAACTTCGTTATTCCAAGAAGTTCTTGAGCAAGCCTTTCAGAATGGATTACAAGAAAAACTGCAAGAAATACAACAACAACCTTCTTCAGAAACTACCGATTTACTAGGCAGCATGACACTTTTTTTAGATCACGTTGAAGATCTACTTAATAAATTATCCATGCAAAATCAGCCCATAACTTTGGATAAAAAGACACCGTCTAGCGTTGCAAAAGCCATTGAAACTATTGATTGCAGCACATGTGACGCATCAGTTATTTCTGACTCTATCGCAAAAACAAATCGAGCTCTCCAGCGCAACAGTAAAGAAAATGCTAGAAAACTTTTTTTTAAAGAGTTTTTAAAAAATTGGAAACCGAAAAAAAAGAACCCTATTCAATAGAAAAGGGGTCAGTCTCTTCTGACCCCTTTTACTCTATCTATGATTATCTAATAATTCTAAGATTTTTTGATAAGAAGCAAATCCTTGTAGACGCTCAACCAATCGACCATCGACAAACAACGCGACCGTTGGAACTTTGGTAATATTAAAACGTGTACGCAGTTCATTAAGTGCAAAAATGTTTATCTTTGCCATCGCAACATGCTCACGTGCAAACGCGGCAAGCTCTAATACAGGAAGTAGCTGAACACAGGCTGGACACATTTCACTAAAGAAATCAATGCAAACAATGCGTTTTTGTTGTAAAAGTTGATCAAACTCTTTTACTGAAGTCAACTCAGGTAATGCTTTTCTCTGCTGTCCTCCATCCGGAATGAACAAAGAACCCTCTATGTTTGAAAATATACTTTTTTGCACTCCTTGCATTGCTAAAAAATCCAATGCATCAAGGCCTGCTCGAACACCTGCAC
This sequence comes from Candidatus Babeliaceae bacterium, assembly GCA_007116155.1. Classification (GTDB taxonomy): domain Bacteria; phylum Babelota; class Babeliae; order Babelales; family Babelaceae; genus UBA12474. The sequence continues at coordinate 20,319 of SKJC01000002.1, forward strand.
CAGCAGCAACGCCCGCCTGGCGATAACGAGCATCAGCAACATCTCCAGCCCCATAAATACCAAGAACTGTTGTTTTCTGGCTATTTCCCTCTAAAACAAGTACACCATCAGCATCACGCTGTATAACCTTCGGCAAGAATGCACTATTTGGAGTATGGCCAATAGCCAGAAAAAGACCCTGTATTCCAAGTAAACGCTTTTCACCGTTGTTATCAACACGCAAACCTGTAACCTGAACTCCGTTACCAACCACCTCTTCCGGCTTCGTTTGTAATAACACTTCAATTTGTGGATATGCTTTAATTCGCTCCTGCATAGTTTGAGAAGCTCTCATCTTAGGACCACGGACAATAAGATAAATATGTTGAGCATACGCCGAGAGCTGCATTGCCTCTTCAAGTGCAGAATCACCACCACCTATTACAGCAATATCTGCGCCTTTAAAAAAGGGTGCATCACACGTTGCGCAAGCAGAAACACCTTTAGCCCAATACTCCTGTTCACCAGGTATCCCTAGCCGTTTCGGCTCGGAACCAGTTGCCACAATGATAGTTAACGCAGATAGCTCCTTCCCGCTCGCCAACGAGACCGTATACGGCCAAGTATTGGTTCCAATTTCTACTACGCGATCTGATAAAAAGAGCGTTCCAAATTCTTGTGCCTGTTCACGAGCATTTTTCATTAGATCAGGTCCAAGCATTTTTTTCATACCCGGCCAATTCTCCACCCAGCTCGTTCCCATCAATTGTCCACCCGGCTGTGAACCTTCAACAACAACCGTATGCATACCCCCACGAGCAGTATACATTGCCGCGGCAAGCCCAGCTGGACCTGACCCAACAACCAAAACAGGGACTATGTTTTTTGCTGTTTTTATTGCTGAAAGATCAAATTGGACTCTTGTTAAACTCGCTGAACGAAAATAACGGGTATATACTACAAATCCAGCCAGCATTAGCCCTATAGCAACAAGTGCGCTTATAATAGTCTTAGGTCCAATATAGAGATGTTTACCCCTGGAAAAACGTCCCGAACGAGAAAAATTGTTACGCTTCATAGATATTATCCTTATCAAAAAACCTCTATCTGAACCTCTAGTGTATCGTAGCTAGTAATAAGCCTCAACCAATCTTGCCGATTAAAAGAGACATTGTCTTATCATATATTTCCTTTAAAATGAGAATATTCTCCCCCTTTCTATAATTGATATCATAGGAGTTTTTAGTGAACCTTTTTTTTCGTACATGTACTCAAATATTGTTCTCCGTTGTTTTTATAGCGGCATATGCCACAAATCTTCCGGGCGGCAATACTGAAACAGAATTAGAGTGCGTAGAGGCAAAAAAAATTGAATCTTTTCAAGACAGTGAACCAGCCATAGATTCACCCTCCTTAGAAAATCAAGCGGAACTTACTGAATGCTATAATGTTTTGCAGAATCAATTACGTTTTTTTGCTGTATTAATTGAACATCTTGCAACTATTGTCAGCACAACAAACACTGTTGCATCAAAAAATAAAACTTTAGCTTGGCTCCAGCAGTTGCGGAAAACTACCGAAAAGCTCTCCCAAAAACAATTCACCCGATTGGATGAGCAACAACTTGCTCATCCAATTGCAATCTTTTCAAAAGCAACATTAATCCTTGAAACAACTGCGACAAACAACTTTAAAACACTTCCAAGCATCAAAAACAACCTCAAGCAAAAAAAAGGGGGTGCCTTTTTGTCTCTAGAAGAATTAGAACAATTACTTATGCGGACAAGCCAATCACTACAGAGAATAGAAGGGATCGCCAACAAAAATGGCCTCTCCTCTTTTAATATATTTTACCGGCGATTGTCACAAAAGTTTTTGGAATATCAAGTGCCAACACTGTTGTTTTCAAGTCTTATTGGTAGCGGTGTCGGTGTATATATTTTCTCACAGCTTGATAAGAAATATATACCCAACGAATCACTCAGCAAGATACAAGATATGATCCATGATTTTGGTAGCTCAAATGAAAAGACATTAAAAAATCTTCGAGATTTTACGAAAACAACTATCTCGCTGAGCATGCTCAATAAAGAATTTAATCTAGCCAACCTTATAAAAAAAAGTTATCAAGCCATTGACACAAAACTACGCGGCCAAGAACTTTTATACAGCCAAAAGAAAAAAGAATACGTTGGCGATATCTCGCTCGATGATCCATGTTTTAATTATATTCGCCCGCTCCTCTATCCTTTTTATCGTATAGCAGAATTTTTGCAACACCCTGAGCAATTCTCTTTTACCGGATTAAAAAACTGTCAGGCACTTCTTTTAATCGCACCCCCCGGTTATGGTAAAAGCTTTGTCGCACGTGCAGCCGCAGGACTTTTCAACAAAGCCGCCGGAAGAACTGCGTTTATTCCTGTAAATTCAATGGATTTAATCAAAAAAGCACAAAGCCAAGAATCCATTTTAAATAGCATTATAGAAGACGCAAAAGCTAACGCTCCATGTATTCTTTGGATTGATGAATTGCATCTACTTATGGGCGGCCTGCAAATTGAAAAAAACAGTATTATGCTTGATGACATCTTACGCGCTCTCGACACACTTAATCAAAGCGCCGATCCTGAACGAATGGTCTTTATTATTGGCGCAACCAATCGCCCCGATCTACTGGATGAAGCACTATTACGGCACGGTCGCTTTTCTCAGATCATTTCGCTCCCACAACCTAATAAAGATAACCGCAAAGAACTACTTGAAGCCTTTTGCGAGCAGGTTGCTGTGAACCCTGAAAATATCGACATTGAAAAAATAGCTGCTATTACACAAGGATCAAGTCCAAGCTCCCTTAAATCAGTATTCGAGCAAGGGCATTTTCTGGCAAAGCGAGAAAATCGATGCTTAGAAACAAAAGATCTGTACTCCGCCGTAAATACTGTTATTCGAAATATTCAGCCATATGCCCCATATACAAAAGAAGAAAAAACTGAAATTGCAACACGTATTGCCGGAGCAACACTCTATCTAATGCTTTCTGATCAACACGCTATCCTTGACGCCGTGACCATAAGGCCAATACGCAAAGAGATTCAAGAAGTCTATGACTGGATGACAAAAACACCCAATGCTCCAAGCAAACGGGCACAAATGTTTGATATCCAAAAAGGCGACCTTTTCTTTTCTTGCGACTCAAGTTTTTATACAACACCGTTATATTACGAACTTCTGATTGCACAATATGTCAGCTTAGAATTATTTGAAGACGCTCCTAATAACAGCAAAGAAATAAAACAGATTAAAAACAGTGCGTTTGCAAAATTGGTAGAAAAACAGAGTGGGGGCATTTCACTTGATCAACTAGCAAAAAAGAACGTTGAACATATTAAAGAACAGGCTTTTACAGAACTACAATCCTTAGAAGATCGTATACGAAAAATAATAAACGAAAAAAAAGAACAGTTGAAAAACCTTCAGAACATGTTACAAGAAAAAGAGTTCCTAGCCTATAAAGAAATAAACCAAGCACTAAATGCACAAGACTAAATTATACAGACAAACCAAAGATTTTTTACTGAATAAAGGACGTTGATGAAAAGATATCTACTTACCGGACTTTTATGCACCCTATTAGTTAATGCAGCAAACGAAAATCCAGAAAATACGACTACTCAAAAAGAACAAAACTCAACACCCTCATCTGAGAAAACAGTACAGCAACCACCCAAGACAGATTCCCAAATACAACCCTCTTTTGGTTCCAACCTATTGGCTCAAGTAGGCCTCCCTGAAGACTTTTTCAAAAAAGGATTAGTTGTTTCTACTAAAGCAGCGCCTTATCTTGTTGCCGCAATCTGTCTTATTCGCAGCAATGAAACGAAAGATCTGTTGCCAGGGCTTGGATGGCTTAAGAAGAACCTTATTGGCGGAACGACTAAAACTAAGCGTTTTGGTGTAACAATACATGACAAAATTCTAGTTAAACAAAAAGATGGTTCATACACAGAGGTCGCAATTAGCACCATCTATCAAGCATGGAAAAAAACAAATCAAGACAAAACACCGCAAGATTTTGCAAAATACTTTGAAAAAAAATACCCAGAATACAAACTGATATTCGAAGTATATGAACAACAATCAGATGTTCTACTTGATAAAGCATTAAAGCACCAGAAAAAATTAGGCCTGAATTTTGATTTTTCAGGAGATATCTTTAAAAAAGCAGTCATTACCATTTCAGCCGCAGCAATTGTTAATGACTGCAAAAATATCTGGCAACAATTCTTAGATTCCATCCAATAAAAAAAATACGATTCGGTTCAATGAATATTTTTTTTCATTGAACCGAATCGTATTTTAATCAATCTGCTCAAGTCGATCTTTATAACGACCCTCTTTAGGTGTAGCGGTCGCCCATCCCTGTAATATCTCAGCAACATCATCAATTGTAATAAAAGCAGTTGGTATAACCAATACATTACACCAGTCATCTTCGCGCACCTGTCTTGCAACACAAGCATTCCAAGCAACAGCTGCATAAATTCCTGGGTTCCTGTTTGCAGCAATAGCCATACCGGCACCACTAGCACAACACAAAATACCCCCGTGAACATCTCCGCTTAATACAGCATCACAGACTGCTTTAGCATATATTGGATAATCAGTTCGATCTTCCGAAAAGGTTCCGTAATCAAAAAAAACAAAATCAGCAAATCCTTTAATATATTCCTTTGTCTCATATCCCCGATGATCTGCGCCTAGCGCGATTTTATGCAACACAATCAATGTCCTTCCAATCAATTGTTTGTCGATATGTTCCATTAGAATAACTTATTGAAAAAGGCTTTTGCAGATTTTCTACAGGAAACACAATTTCATATACATTACGCTTATAGCGCATTATTTTTTTACCAAATAAGGTACTATATGGTGCCGTTAAAGAAAAAACTTGGTATTCCGTTGGCCGATAGATTGTATCTTGAACCGTAAGCGCAAAATTCCACATATCCTTTTCACCATCCATAAGAACAATAAATCGAGCAACCTTTGAATCTTTTGGCGAACGTCCAACATCAGTCTTAACCTCAGAAAGTGCTTGTAATGTAGCCTCTACAAATGGATTAACCCATAAAATATGCAATGTAGTAATGGTGTTAAAATAATCATAGACGGGACCACTGAGAATAGCCGCGCGCGCTTGAGATAAATCTACTTCCGAAACTACTTCGGCTTGACGAAATGTCTGCTTAAGCGAACAAATATATGACTCACATCCGCAAAGGCAAAGGAGTAAAATAGCATTAGCAAGGAACATTTTCTTCATAACTACGCAACCTTCTTTTATACTAAAAACCAGTTCATTTTTCCCAAGCTTGTTAGGATTGTATACTGATGCTATCGCTTCTGCTAGCAAAAAAACTTTTTTTTTCTCCCGCTGCCTTAAAAAAGTGGCAAGCTTTTGTCCTGTTAGCCTGGGGCACATTAACAGCAGCAATAACCCTGTTGAGTCTTGCAAGCGCCATCCTTGACGCCTTTCACGAAGAGACAATGCTTACATTTAAAAATATTCAAGGAGATTTCTTTGTACTTATTCCTGAATCTTTTTCTGAATCGACCAAAAATACCGCTATTACGCATCTGCAAAACAAAGGATTCAAAACTGAATTGTTCTACGAAATTCCTGCCATGCTTACCAATCCAGATAAAAAAACATTTGCTTCTGCAATCGTACAAACAAGAAAGCTTGCAGAACATCCACAAGCAAAATCTACCAAAAAAATTTCCGAAGCTGCTCTTGATCCCAAGGATGGCATAATTTTAGGTGTGGACTTAGCAAAAACATTAAAAGTCCACATCGGTGATGAAATTACCCTCCTAACCTCTGATCTCTTTCTACTTGAAACTGCAGACGATATTGCAGATCTTGCTCTTTCTCTCTACGTAACTAGCATAATAACAACAGGAATCGAAGAGCTGGACCAAGGATTAGCACTCTGCGACGAACAAACTATCTCCTCAATCAATAAAGACCTGCAACAACAAATACATATTCATCTACCTCCAACCATGCATAAAAAACTAACAAAAGCGGTTATTGAATCTATACTCCCACTTTCTGTTCATCATTGGTTAGAACAATATCCGACGCTTTCTAGCATTTTATCAATGGAAAAAAAGCTATTCTTTGCTGTTGTTTTGCTTATTTTAACGCTTATACTTCTCTTTTTTCCCAATCTCTTCTTATTGCTCATCGAACAAAAACAAGCAACCATAACAACCTTGATAATCTCTGGAATACCGCTCAAAATAATACAACAGAGCATCTATCTTTTTGGCTTTTTCTTTATCTTGAGCGCTAATGGCATTGGTATTGCACTTGCCGCAACAATCTGTTATTTCAACAATTGGCTTAAGCTAATACCTCTTCCAACAAATTATTATCGAGATATTCTTATACTTACTGTTTCTTGGACTACCGTACTCCTTCTTATTTTTACTTCACTTGCTATCGGAAGCATACTAATCTGGTACACTATTCGTACCATTACGTATAAAAAAGTTAGTAATTTCGTCAAAAAAGGCCTTGCATGAAAAAACCATTTTTTACTAAATGGCACCTCGCCAAACAACACGTACTTGTCCGTATTGACGGTAATATACCTATCGCTAACGAAAGCATTCAGAACGATTTTCGCTTGCAAGCAGCACTGCCAACCATTACGTATCTTTGTGAAAAAGGGGCATTTGTAACCTTAATAACTCATCTTGGCAGCCCACGCGGCTATGACCCAAGTGTTTCCACCCGTCCAATTGCCTATTGGTTTAGTGAACGAAAACTCCCCGTTATTCTTCTGGAAAATATTCGTTTTGATCCCGGGGAAAAACGAGGTGATCACAAATTTGCAAAAACCTTGGCACATGGTCACGACTTTTTTATTAATGATGCGTGGGGCACCATGCACCGCAATGATGCTTCAATTGTCGCGCTTCCTGGATGCTTTCCCCCTGAAAAGCGCAGCTTTGGGTTTTTAGTAGAAAAAGAATTTACTCATTTAGCACCACTTAAAAATGCAACAAAAAAACCGTATACGCTCTTTTTAGGCGGAGGAAAAACCGCTGATAAAATTCGATACCTTCCAAGTCTTATACAAAGAAGCGCACCCACTACGCTCGTTATTTTGCCTGGTATTGCACATACATTTTTAGCAGCCGCAGGAAATAAGCAAGGGAAATCTCCCGTTCACCAAGATCTCTTCCCCCTCTGCAATGAAATTATAAAGCTCTGCAAAATCCATGGGGTAACGTTAATACTTCCTTCTGATCTGCTTGTCGGCAAAGGCTCATGGCAGGGAGAAAAAGTAGTACGTAAAATCAGCGATCTCGATGAAGATGATATTGGTATTAGCAGCGGACCCAATTCCATGGAACAATACCAAAACATTATTAACGCATCAAAAACTATCTTTTTTAATGGGATCATGGGCGATTTACGACATCCAACGTCGCTTGAAATTAGCCAAAAAATCTTGAACAGCATTGCCCTCAGTTCTTCATATAGCGTTATTGGAGGAGGCGACACTGTATCATTAGCCCAAAAGCTTGAACTGCTCAACTTTTTTTCGTTTGCATCATCTGGCGGAGGTTCAACATTAGCCTACATTTCAGGCGCAACGCTTCCGGGAATTGCCGCTCTTGAAAAAAACGCAACGCCGTATTAAGCAAGTGGACAAAAGGCGAGAAGTGAACAGGCATCTTCCCAGAAAGATTCTAATTCAACAATGTCTTCGGTCGGTTTTTCGAAAATAACAAATCCTTTGTTATCATACGGCATGTCAAAAAATGTTACTGCTGGAACACGAATATCAAGGACTTGAGCTAATTCTGCTAACGCATATGCACGATCAGATGTACGATGTATACTCGCGGGCAATAGCGATCGAACATGTGTATGAAATGAAGAACATTGCATACGTGCACCAAACGCATCTTTTTCAATCCAGCAATTCTCAAGAACTCCATCATGATCAGAAGAATCATAACCGGCAATGCCTCGAGCACAGTCAAAATCAGGATTGTCCACAAAATATGCTGCACGAGAAACATTAAAGCAGTCAATATGACAGAGTTCACCTAGAACCAATTCTGCAGGATTTTCATACTCTCCCGTATATAACAGTTGTCGAGGTATACGCGTAAGCCGTTGCACTACTGCAATTTGTCGCTTTGAAAGATTATATACGTTCATTACCCACCTCATCCTTTGGTTACCGTCATTACGAGTATATACGCGACCATCCTAGCAAAAATACTCTTTAAAAAGCAATCGAACAAAAGAGATTCATTTACAAAATATATTCCCATTGGTACTGATAAAAAAAAGGAGTTCTATGCGATACACAAGGTTATTCTTTTTTACGGTAGCAATGCTTACACCCCTCATCATACATGTACGAAGTCGTTGGCAAGTACAAGAACCATCCCCAACCCTCACCATCTGTTGGCAAGACAAACCTGAAAAGATATACCGCCTTCAACACAATCGCCTAGAAAAATGGGCTATATTTGACCGAATTCAAAATGCCAATGTAAAAAACTACCAACTACCTACTGATTTCATTTCCCTTGATCCACATGCAGAAAAAATAGCTACCCAAACAATACACGCTCTTTGTGAAGATTTTTTACTAGAACTTATGCGCAATAAACATCATAAAAAACCTTTTTCAACCGTCGATATCTTGAAAGATACCGACTTTAATTATCAACATACCTATGGAACAATTATTGTTAAATTCAAAACGCTCCCTCTCGTTCTAAAATTATTCTGCGAAACACCCAATTCGTTTGTACGACCATTTTCAAAGGGAACGGTTCCTTCTTTTCTTTTCAGCATGGGAGGCGGCATTAATCGATTTTTAGCAGGGTTCACACGAATCCCCAACCTTGAAGCCATTCGCTTATTTCTCGAACAAAATCAGACTTGGAAAAAACGCATCTCTCTTCCAAGAAAGTGGTATTGGATTCCAAAACATACTCAGTATCTTTCTATTACCGGGAACCATTTTTCTCAAAACCCTGATCAGTCTTACCATCTTACACTGCCAGCAACCTATGGTATTATTGCTGATTTTATTCCCGTTGCACGTCCTTTTTCTATAAAAAATGCTGCCGATCGAAATCTGGCAATCGAATTACAACACTTATTTGAAAATCGAATAGACCCTTATTTGTGCAACTTTTTTTATACAAAATCGGGCACTATTGCGCTCATAGACACTGAACATTTTGCTTCAATACTAGGACTTGATAACAATGATCAATTTTCTAATTACACAAATTTAGTACTGGGTATAGCTAAACGATGTATTCGTAGAAATTTTTTAACAACAAAATCAGAACGAAAAAAACGTTGTTGGCGAGAAACGCCTGCCTGCTTGACTCTTTGATGCATACTTACACTGATTGTGGCTTTTGTGTGCCAGAACGCACATCATACGACACAAAATCTTCTTCAATCTGCGCAAGCTGCTCTGCAAAATCAGCATCTTTTTTACATCGATCTTCAATATTGTGAATCGCATTGATAACGGTTGTATGATCTTTTCGTTCAAAAAACAGACCAATATCACGAAGAGAAAACGATGTCCGCTGTTTCATGAGATACATTGCAACATGGCGCGCAATCACCAAATCTTTATTGCGCCGTGCAGAACGAAAATCCCTAACCGTATAGTTAAACTTTTTCGCAATAAACCGAGCAATGCCGGCAAGCCCCGTCGAACACTCTTTACGTGTATCTTTCAATTGAGATAAGGCTTTACCCGCAATACCCACCGTCAACGGCTGCTTCATAAGCGCTGCAAATGCAACAACACGTATTAGCAAGCCCTCAAGCTCACGAACGCTCGAACAAGGAGTAGAGGCAATAAAATATGCAACATCATCCTCTAAGACATAATTTTGCATTTCTGCTTTTTTCTGTAAAATAGCAATCTTAGTCTCTAAACTCGGCACCTGAATATCAGCGATCAATCCACCTTCTAGGCGTGATCGCACGCGCTCAGCCAGTCCTACAATATCACACGGCAAAGAATCAGCCGTAAAGACAATCTGTTTTCCAGCCTGATGCAAAAGGTTAAAAACCCGAAAAAATGCTTCCTGCGTCTGTTCTTTTTTTGAAATGAACTGTACATCATCCATTAACAAAACATCGACTGCTCGATAACACTGTTCAAATTCTGCAACCTTATTTTTTCGTATCGCTCCAATAAATTCATTCACAAACTGATCAGCGGATTGATAGACAATACGGGCACGAGACCCAGCTTGCTTTACCGTGTTACCAATTGCATGGAGTAGGTGGGTTTTTCCAAGCCCAGAGCCCCCATAAATAAAAAGCGGATTATACAACGATCCAACATGTTCTGTAACTGCTTGCGCTGCAGAAAAGGCTAATGTATTACTTGGACCATCAACAAACGTATCAAACCGAAATCGCTCAACAAGATCTTCCTGAAAAAAATCGTTCTTATCACGTACCGTCAGTTGCGCCGATGAAGGTGCCACTTTTGTGCTGCGCCGACGTTTTGGTTCAAGTAAACTTGGATACACACCACTAGTTAATGCCCGAGCTGGAGTAAGCGTTATAATATCTTTTGCTGAATGATCATTAGACGACGCTGCAACACTCTGCTCTTCGATAAGCACATGCAATGACTGTTCACTCAGTAACCGTGCAAACTGCGCACGTAAAAAATCGTTGTAATGACTTGTTACCCATTTTTTTACAAACGTATTTGGCGCCCGCAATAAAAATGTCAATTTGCGACTATCCCAAGAAACTGGCTGCATCGCCCGAAACCAAGTATCCACAACTCGGCTTCCTAGCTCTTCCTGAGCAATGCGAAGAAAATTTTGCCACAATTCATCGGTCGACACAAATAGTCCTTACTACCAAGCAATTTTTCCATAATCAGTTTATATAAGTATCCACTGTAACATAAGGAGTTCGAGCTTTCTACTCGTTTATCAAACATTCCTGGATACCCAGGTCTGTGGGCAAAACGAATAAAAAACAGGCTCTTCATCCGAGATACAAAAAAACCATACGTTAAAAAGCTACGGGCCAATCCCAGGAACTCTTTTTAAAAGAGGTAGATAGCTTCGTAAGCTCTTAAAAGACAAGGCTTGTAGTTTCGATTGATCAAAAATCATAGGCGCTTGGGGCGGTTGTGCATCCAACGACAACGGATTTTTTTGCTTTGATACACCGATATCCCCTTGATCCAGCCCCAATGGGAATAACGGTTTAATCAAACCCTCTATTTCTTTATCCAAATTGCCACTCAGTCCCAGTTGCTGAATTTGCTGAGAAGTAAAGTTTTTCGCTCGCAATTGTGCAATAAGAAGATTTTTTGCATCAGATTCGGACACCATTTCTGATGATCCGTCAGAAAAGGAAATCTTCTTATTTTTACCCGTCTCTCCCTTATCAGAAATTTCTTCAATAGAAACAATCGTTTTTATTGGAGCTGTTATGCTTTCAGCCAGACCTTTTAGGCGATTTTCCTGAGATTGCAATTGCGCAGTTAGCTTCTTATTACGCTCTTCCAATGAAGTTACCCTTGATCCATCTACTTGAGCATCCAAAGCATTCTGCTGCTCTAATTCCAAATCCGACCTTAGCCCCTCATTCGCTAATTTCAATGAAGCAACTTCTTGCTCCAAGCTGCTAATACGCTCGACTTGTTTTTTTAACCCATCGATAGTTACTTTTTGTGAAGTCTGCAAACCTGCTAATTCTTGATTTTTAGCTTCTAACTGACCTCGCACTTCACGCTCTTTTTCTAAATTAGCTTGCACCTGAGAAAGCTCATTATCTTTTTTCTGCAACTGTTCATCTTTCTCGCGTATCGTCTTTTGCAGCTGTTCAACCGTAGCATCAAGAGTCTGCTTTGCTTCCTGATTAGCTTGAACCTTTTTTTCTAACTCACCAATTTTTCTTCGCAATGATTCAACTTCTGTTGCTGAAGCACCTAACGCCGCAATCTGCACTCTGGCTGCAACTAATTCATTTGTGAGCGTTTCATTAGTTTTACGAAGTGCTTCTTGCGCTTTATTCTGATCTTCCAAACGTTTTTCTATTGCCAATTTTTCTTCCTGTAGCTGACTTTTCTCGCTCGTTATTTTTTTTATAGCTTCTTCCATTGAAGATACCTGTTGCACTTTCTCACCAAGCTGTTTCAGCTGCGCATCTACATTCTTTTTTTCACTTTTCAATCTATTAATTTCTGTATTTTTTTCCTCTAAAAGCTTTCTTTGCTTTCGTTCTTGTAGCCTAATGCTCCCCAGCTCCTGCTGTAATTTTTTCAGTTCATTCTGCTGCTTACTCGACCCAGAAAGGCCTTGCTGTTTTTGTTGCTCTATACGTTCTCCTAATTTTTTATTCTGGTCAGCCAACTGTTTGACCTTAGTTTTTAAAGTAGCAAGCTCAAGCTTCTGTTGTTCTATTGTTGTTTCTAAGCGATTTTTTTCCATATCTAACTTAGTACTTAAATCATCCGGCTTCTTTTTATCTTTGTCAGCCAAGCGATCTCTATCCTGAGCTTCTAACTCCACCAGCCGTTTTTGTAATGCTTCAATCTGGTCTTTTGAATCAGCAAATAATTGATCATTTTGTTCTAGTTTATCCAAAAATTCTTGTAACTGTCCGAGCGGATCGCTCTCTTTCTGGGCAAAACGAATACCTTTGTTCTGTTCAAAAAAGTTCAACAATTTTCGTATCAACTCAATTGCAACGTTTAATTCCCGCTCAATTTTTGCTAACCAAATACCTTTTGCTTTCGTCTTATCTATTTCATAGGGATATACACCCGTTATTTGTTTGAACAGATTTGTCCAAGTTTCATTGGTCGTATCAAATACCATCCCGGGTGTAAAATATCCATCTGCAAAACGACGCATCAATTCATTCCACGGAAAGCCCAGCTTATACTGCAAATTTGATAACGATTGACGCGCGCCTGCAATGTCAAAACGTGCTAATGCTGAACGCAAAGAAGCGGTTAACGTGGTAACATCAGGCCCGCGCTGCGGTACAGGAAACAGATCTGCTGAAAAAGGAGCCTGAACCAACCCGGCACAGCTCAATATCAGCAATGCACTATATCGTAGTTTCATACAACTCCTTTTTGCAAAATCTATCGCCTTACTACTTTAATTTCTTTGCTGCTTCTGCGGCAAATCCAAGGGCCTGGTTCCCCCAACCATAACTTGCGGATGGGAAAGGAGACGAGTATTGCCCCCCAAAAGAATTTGTGCCTAAAACCGTGCCTCCTCGATTAGTAAAATCATCGGGATTTATCCCCTGCTGCAATTTATTAGACCTACCCAAAGAGTCAGAGCTATCCTTTTCTAAAGGTTTTCCCATAGGTGGTATTTTTACGTGACCATCTGTTTGAAAAAACTTTCCCAACCCTAATATATTATTCCCACCTGAAAGATCAAACTGCTCTCCAGACTTCTCATTCCACTTTGTCTTTGGCAAATTTTGCACTTTTGGCATTGGTTGTTGCACCTGCCGCACTAATTTTTCAAGCTGCAAATCTCGCTCTGTAATAATGTTCTTCTGCGCTTCTAATGTTTTTTCTTTTTCTTTCAACTCTTTCTGAATTTTTTCAAATGACGCGGTACTGTCTTTTAATCGATTCTCAAGAGCGCTATATTTCTTCTGATTTTGCTCTAATTGTTTTTGCAACGCTTCTTTTTCACGTGTGGCTGCAGCAATCCTCTCTAATTGTGCACTATTGGCATTCTCTATGTTTTTCAAGGAAGCTTCTAGCGACTGTACTTGAGAATTCAATTTATTTTTTTCTTCTTCTATAACTGTTTTCTGATTAGCAATTGTTTGATTTTGCTCTCGAACAGCATTCAGCCTTTCCTGCATCTGTTGTTTTTCTTGTTCAATGCCGCTCAATTGTCCTTTAACCTGAGCAAGCTCCTGCGCTCGCTGTTCTAATTGGGCAACTTGTTTGTTCGTTTCCTGTGCTTTTTGCTCCAATGCTACTTTCTCGGCCTGCAACCTACCTACTTGATCAACTATTTCTTGCTGTTTCTTATTCAGCAATTCTTTGTCTGCTTTTTCTTTTTGCAACTGCTCTTGCAACGTTCTTATCTCTTTTTGAACTGCCTCACGCGCAGCTATTGCGTCTTTCGCTTGCTGTGCCATTGGCTCAAGCTTTTTCTGAATCTCAGCAAACTTATCAGTTACTTCTTTCTTTTCTTGTTCAAGCTTTTGTACTTGCCCACGCAATTGTGTTTCAGTTTCATCTTTCTTGTTTGCTGCTTCAATCAACTCTTTTTTCTCTCGAACACTTTCAGCGATCTGCGAAACTTTTTCCTGATTAATTTTTTCAAGCTGCTCGTTTTTCTTTAATAGTTCTTGGTTTTGTTTGTGCAATAATTCAACCTGTTCTTGCGCGAGCTTCTTTTCTTGTTCAAGTTTTTTATTTATTTCTACCGCTTGTTTATTCTGAGCTTCTAATTTCTTTATTACTTCTTGCACCTTACTACTTGCTTCGCTTGCCGATTTTTCTTGTTGAGCTAGCTTTTTATTAACCTCTTCGATTGCCTTCTTCTTTTCCATTAACTCGTTTTGAACCTTCTTAAGACTTTCTTTTGTTGAATTTAACTCTGATATTCGTCCCGCCATTTCATTACGATCTTTATCTATTTGCTCTATTCTTGCTTTGTGTTGAGCTACTTGCTCTTCCGCCTGTTTCTTTTCTTGTTCAAACTTTTTATTTGTTTCTTCAGTTTGTTTTTTCTGAACCTCAAGTTCAGCCTTATACTTCTCTTCTAAAGTTTTTTTTGTAGCCTCTGCTTCTTTACGCGCCTTTTCAACCGCGCTCTCTTGTTTTTTTAGTTGCGCTTGTAATTCAGCATTTTTTGCTTCCATAGCAGTCTTATTTTCAGCTATAGCTTTTTGCGCTAATGCGACGAACTCTGTTTTCCAATCTTCTTTTTCAATGGCTGTTTTAAATTCCGTCAATTGCTCAGGTAATGTTAAAGTTTTAAACTGAGCAACGTTATATAGTTGCGCTGTTCCCAACAACTCGCGAGTTTTGTTAATTACTTGCTCAATAATTGTTAATGGATCATTTTTCGCAAAAGCACCGGCAAAAAACGGCCTAGGCACCAGTACTACAACAACCAATCCAATCCATAACCCCCATATTTTTTTCATATCACCACCCTACGCTCAAAGAACAGACAAAACCCCATTTTTCAGAAGCTCTATTGCCAAATAATCCATCCAACAACAACCCAGCCATACAATTAACCGGTCGATCACGCATATGCCCCGTATGACGCATCATAAAAAATGCACCAACATCAAAAGACGGCTCCATCAGACCACTTTGCCAATCAACAGCATTAACACCAATTGATACACTATCCCATCGATCAAGCGGCAAATCGGCTTCAAAAAACGTGTCTCTAATTGTCCGTGCGGCACTAAGCCGCTTAGCATTATTAACCATAGAACTTTTTATTGCGCCATCGAAAGAACAAGGCACAATTAATCGCTCACCGCCTGAATGCACTCCCTGCAGACCAAAGACAAAATTGCCCCGCTCAGCTGCAAACTCAAGCGCAAGCATTGTGTGCGCAACTACACCTGGAAGTATTTTTACGCACCGCGTACAATGATTAACTCCCGAAACACCGCCACCACTTGCAGTTGAATAAGATGCCGCCTGATCTTGCGAAGCAAAAAAACCCATATACCGACTCCAAGGCTTTCCTTGAAGATCAAAGGAGCGATATTGTTGCCGAGAAAAAAAATACTGCGCATCAGCAGCAGCATGAACTGTACACCCAACATACTCATTATCAAGCACGGGACATGAGCAACCAGCCCCGGCAAACAGACCAGTATGCCCCCCATTGCCTAATAGCGGTTGATACACCCATTCGGCAGTCTGCGATGAATCACCCGGCAAAACAGCCCCGCCAAATAGATGTGCCTGAATTCCCTCACATAATGATGAAGAATAACCAAGTGTACACTCAATATCACCTACTCCTGATGCATCAAGAAACGACGGTGCACTCGCACACCCATTAATTTTCCCAAATCGCCAATTAGATTGACAAAACGCATCAGTTGCAGACGCAACAAACGGAGCCCCATCTAATCCTCGCTCACCGCTAGCTGCTTGTACTGATTCCGAGACTCCCGTTTCATGCACATTCATACGATTTTTACGAATTCCAATGGGAAGAGAAACCGACACCCATAAATCACCAGATTCAAAACAATATACCGGCAAAAAACAAGCCGCATGCACTCCCCAAAAACTTGTCTCGGGCATAAAAAAGACCGTACTACGAAACTCATCACCAGTAGTGTTAATATTAAGATGGATTGCTTGTACATCAGCCCCAGGCCCCAACAACCCATATGCTGCCGCATTTGGATCCATTTTATTAGAAATATGAATCCCATCCGTACAGATTCCATTGCCAGCAATACCAAATCGACGAGCAACTTGACGCGATCCTCGTGAAGTTCCGCTAAACGCAAATGGCATAAACGTTATTGCCGGACAACCTTCCTCCAATAGCACATCACGCGAAAACCAAGTTAATGGACTGGCAACAGAAAAAACATCATAGGTATCTAAAAAGACTGATTTTGAAGGATTTGCGCCCTGTTTACAACACGCACTAGCGCCATAAGAACTTTCCGAAAAGATATATGCACTTTGCAAAAGCGCAAAAAGCAGAAACGTGCTCAATAGATTTTTCATACGCCGCCTCATGTACAAGAGATGTTTAGAGAAACCGTAACATAAAAAGTCTAAGGAAAAAAAGAATTTGCTAGTTTTGGTGCGCCTGGCGGGAATCGAACCTGCGACCTACAGATTAGGAATCTGTCGCTCTATCCTACTGAGCTACAGGCGCTCGAGGAACTACTTGGTGTGCCCGACAGGAGTCGAACCTGCGACCTACGGATCCGGAATCCGTCGCTCTATCCAGCTGAGCTACGGGCACATATAATTAGCATAGTAGCATATATTCGTAGACAATACCAACATGGCTACATCGAAAGTTTCATTTCAAGAACTTCAGTATGCGCTTGAATATATTCGACAAATGCAGTATCACACAATATTTTTTGTCGCGGAACGTGGCGCAAATCAGATCCATTTTCTGAAAACAATAACTGTAATGCCGTTTTTCCCGGGGCTATACGACCAGCCAATTCTTGCAACCGATCCTTATGCAGCTGCTCACCCGAAAGACGTACCGTAATCTGCTTAATCAATTCTGAATGTTGTTGAAACAACTCCAGCATAGGGATCATCCAAGTAACTTTAACTTTACAACTGCTTGCAGCAGCATCTAATTCCCCACCAAACAACATGATAGTACCAGAAGACAAAAATGAACTAACCCGCGTAAAAACTTTTGGAAAAACAACCAATTCTGCAGAACTGCTCGTATCCTCAGCCTGAACAAAAGCCATTCGATCACCTTTTTTTGTCACGATTTCTCGTACACTTTTTATCTGACAACAGCCCATCATCGTTTTAACATGCTGTTCATGCGCAGACAAAAAGTTCTGAGTATGCAACCAACGCATAATCGAACGATATTGGTCCAATGGTCGAGCACTTAAATACAACCCCAGCAGCTCCTTTTCCTGCTCAAGTTTTTGTGCCATCGGCAAATCATCACGTGGTTCATACACATATACCTCGCTTGAAGCCTCACCTGAGGCCGGCAACCCTGAACCAAAAAGACCAATCTGCCCCGTCGCCTGCGCTTCTTTTTTTTCAATAGATCGATCAATAATACGCGACAATTCAGCCAGCTTTTGCGCCCGATTACCGGGAAGTGTATCAAACGCACCTGCGCTAATTAAACTCTCAATAAACCGCGTATTACAAACTCGCAAATCCACACGCGTACAAAAATCTAACAGATCATTATACGGTCCCTTTTTTTCACGCTCAGCTAAGCACGATGCAATACCGGTCTCACCTACATTTTTAATACCTACAAGACCAAACCGTATCTGATTATCGACACCGCTAAAATCATGATCTGAACAATTAATATCCGGCGACAAAACTGCAATACCTTGATCACGCGCCTCCTGTACGTATTCTGCCATTTTTTCAGGATCACCAGCTTCAAGCGAAATAAGACACGCCAAAAACTCAACCGGATAATGCGCTTTCAAATACGCCGTCTGATAGGCAATCATTCCATATGCCGCAGAATGAGATTTATTGAAACCGTACCCTGCAAAATAGGCCATCAAATCAAATAATTCACCAGCCTTTTTAGTATCAAATCCAGCATCAGTCGCGCGAGTAACAAATATTGCTCGCTGCTCCTGCATGACCTCAACTTTTTTCTTACCCATAGCGCGGCGTAAAATATCAGCTTCACCAAGTGAATAGGTACCAATAGCCGATGCAATACGCATAACCTGCTCTTGATAAACAATAACACCGTATGTCTCACGTAAAACTGGCTCTAAATCTGGAAAAAGATAACTAATCTTCTGTTTGCCGTGGCGCCGCTCAATAAAATCATCGACCATGCCTGAACCGAGTGGTCCTGGGCGATATAATGCGTTAGCAGCAATGATATCCTCAATGCCTTCAGGCCTTAACCGTCGCAACATGTCACGAATACCGCTTCCTTCAAACTGAAACACACCCGTTGTATCACCACGTGCAAAAAGATCAAACGTTTTGGCATCATCAAGCGGTAAGAACGCTGGATCAATTACCACCCCATGATTTTTTGCTATTAAATCAACGACCCGCTTAATCAGTGTTAAATTTTTTAGACCGAGGAAGTCCATCTTCAAAAAGCCAAGTTTTTCCAGCTCCGTCATAGCATACTGAGTTACCAGATCATTAGTTCTGGGCGGCACATATAACGGCAACATTTCACTAATAGGCTCAGGTGTAATGACAATACCTGCCGCATGCTTTGATGCATGACGCGTCAATCCTTCCAGCGTAAGTGCTACATCAAACATTTTTTTAATCGTTGGATTTGAATTAGCCAAAGCACCAAGTCGCGGCTCCTGATCCATGGCCTCCTTAAGCGTAATCTTTAATTGATCCGGCACTAAATCAGTAAGTGCATTTGCTTCTTCAAACGGAATAGATAGCGCACGTGAAACATCTTTGATAACTCCCTTGGCCATCATAGTACCAAAGGTAATAATCTGACAGACCTTATCATGCCCATAGCGATCTTTTACATACTCAATAACGCGCTCTCGACCAAAAATGCAAAAATCGATATCAATATCTGGCATCGAAACACGCTCAGGATTTAAAAATCGTTCAAAGAGCAAGTTATAGCGTAACGGATCAATATCAGTAATACCCATAGCCCAAGCCACCAAGGCGCCTGCAGCAGATCCACGGCCAGTTCCAACAGGGACACCATTCTGTTTTGCCCACTGAATAAAATCGCCCACTACCAAAAAATAGGTTACAAAACCCATCTGGATAATAAGATTCACCTCTCGCTCAAGCCGCTCCCAATATACCGCTGGTTGTTCCGTCATAATACGCTTTTGGTCAAAAAGCCGTTGCAACCCTTTAGTACACAATAATCTGAAATACTCTTCTGGTGTTTCTTCGATAGGAACCGCAAATTCTGGAAAAAACAACTTCCCAAGCTGGAATTCAAAATTACACCGATCAGCAATCTCGCCCGTCCGATATACTGCATCTTCATTACCCGGAAATAATGCAAGCATCTCGCCAGGTGAATGCATGTGCGCTTTTAAATCACCAAATGTCATCCGGTCAGAATCGATCATCTTATGCTTTGTTTGAGTCGCCAATAGCACTTCATGCGCATATTTATCTTCAGCTTTATAATAATGACAGTCGGCTGTCGTTATTAACGGCAAACTTAATTCCTGAGATAACGCAACAATCTGCTGATTAACCAAAACCTGCTCTTGCTGGTACTCAGGTTGAATTTCAAGCAAATACCGATCTTCACCAAACATATTGCGCATCATTGAAATATGCGCTCGCGCTTCAGGCATACGCTCCTGCAATAACAATTGCGGCAGGTGCCCTCCTAAGCACGCGCTAGAAGCTATTAATCCTTCTGAGTGTTCTTTCAAAAATGCATAATCAATACGTGGTTTAAAATAGAAGCCTTTAGTATAGGCAAAATGAAGTAATCGACAGAGGTTTTTATACCCAATTTCATTTTCTACCAGCAACAGCAAATGATAGTAGCGCTCTCTATTATCGCGTACCCCAACATCCGGCGTAACATATGCTTCAATACCTAAGACCGGCTTTACACCGCGCTTTTTTGCTTGCTGAAAAAATTTTACTGCACCAAAAATATTCCCATGATCCGAGATAGCAATGGATGGTATGGTATAGGTTGAGCAATACTCCATCAAGTTATCAAGAGTAATTGCTCCATCAAGCAATGAAAATTCTGTATGCAAATGCAAATGTGTAAAATAACGCCCCATACCCCAAACAACCAATTATTAAAAATGTTATACTAAATTTTGAACCTGTTCCCGAATTTTTTCTAACTCAACTTTCGTATTAATTACCAAGCTTGCGAGCAATCCGTCCCCACCTTTTGCTCCAATAGTATTGGTTTCACGAAACATCTCTTGCGTTGTAAAATCAAGCCGTTTACCTTTTTCAAGAACGTCAGTCATTAAAATAGATCGAGCATTTGCGCTGTGTGTCTCCAAACGCACAATTTCTTCATGTACATCCAGTTTATCAAGTTGAGAAAACGCATGCTGCACTTGCGCATCGACTGTTTCATCTAAAGAACCTATTTGACTAATAAATTCTTTTAGGTTTTCAATAATACGCTCACGTTTTTGCGCGACAACTTCTTTTGCACGAACAACAACCTGCGCAACTAATTCATCAATACGGTCCAATCGGCTCGCAATATCAACAGCTAATGCTAAACCTTCACGCTCGCGCTCCCCTGTCAAGCGGCTAACAGCTTGATCAAAATACGTAACAATTTGATCGGCTATCGCTGCATCAACCGGATCTTCAACAAATTCAACAACATGAGGAAGGCCAACAAAAGCAACTGGGTCAACCACACCATCATCCTTACCTTCAAGCCGCTTTTGCACATTTTTCATCGCTTCGATATACCCCTCGATAGCAACTGAAGAAACCATTGGCCTACTCGTAAGCGCAAATAACGTCCCTATATGAATCGTACAATAGACGGTTCCCCGAACCAACACATCGCGCAACCGTTTAACCAGTATAGGCTCAAGATGGGCAAGCGCATGAGGTAAACGAAACGTCGGCTCAAAAAACCGACCATTGACAACTTTTATGTTAATTGTTGCTGAAACAAGCCCTTCGCGACACGGCAATTCAAATGTATGCGAAGCATATCCGGTCATACTTGATGCGGTATACGTCATATCAACCTACATTCGCATAAACGTTTTGTACGTCATCTAGCTCTTCTACGGCTTCTAAAAACTCATACGCAGCTTCTTGGTGTGCTTCAGATAATGGAACCGTATTATCCGGTATTAACGCAACTTCTGAATCTTCAATAACTAACCCCTGCGCTTCTACTATTTTTTTTACCGAGTCAACAACGTGGGGGTCACAGACAATAGTCCAAACATCTTCATCACAAGAAATATCAGCGACTTCAACATCAAGCAACGCTTCCAATAGATGCTCTTCGGTAGCACTCCCCTTAGCTGTTACAACGCCGCGCCTATGAAACATCCATCCAACAGCTCCAGCTTCTGCAAGAGACCCACCTTTTCGCGTAAAGAGTGCTCGCAAATCCGCAACTGCACGGTTTTTATTATCCGTAAGCACCTCGGCTATAACCGCAATGCCATGGGGGCCATACCCTTCATAAGTATGCGATTCATACTGCACACCAGGCAATTCGCCTGTACCCTTTTTAACGGCACGAACAGCATTATCCTGAGGCATATTTAATTTTTTTGCTTTTTCTAACAACGATCGCAAATTAGCGTTATGTGCTGGATCACCACCACCAGATCGCGCCGAAACGGTAATTTCTTTAATCAACTTTGTAAAAAGTTTAGAACGCTGTGCATCTGCAGCAGCTTTTTTATGTTTTATTGTCTTCCATTTTGAATGTCCAGACATTGGCCCCTCATAATCAAATAAAACAGGGTTATTAACGGTAGTATATCCATCAAAAAATGCAGTTCTTATCCAAGATATCGAATCGAGAAAGGCTTGTCTAATGCAGAATCTGCAACGTTTCTTTTCAGTATTATCAGCTAGATCAAACTTAAATATGCAACTGATTTGCAAGAACTGAACGAGGAATTTGCCGTCCTCGTGGCGTTTTTTCTAAAAGTCCTTGACGCAGAAGAAATGGCTCATAGACATCTTCCAGAGTCTGAGCATCTTCACCAAGCATCGATGCAAGCGTTTCAATACCTACCGGCCCACCGCCAAAATGATTTGCTATAATATCTAAAAGACGATGATCTAACTTCATAAGACCATTTTCATCCACACCTAAAAAAGAAAACGCGCGCGTTACAACAGAGGAAGTAATCTCATCTTTATTCTCAACTTGTGCAACATCTCGTACTCGACGAAACAACTTTTTAGCAACACGAGGTGTACCTCGCGCTGCACGCGCGATTGAACACGCTGCATCGCTGGAAATGCTAACCTTAGTATGTAACGCATTTTGTAATACTATATCAGTCAAATCAGAAGTACTATAAAAATCAAAACGTTCGGTGATACCAAAACGACTTCTCAACGGAGCTGATATCATCCCTGCCTTAGTTGTTGCACCAATAAGCGTAAACGGCTGTAGCGGGATGCGAATTGATTTTGCACCAGCACCCTGACCAATAATCACATCAACATAAAACTGTTCCATCGCGGTATACAAAATTTCTTCTACCGCAGCCGGAACACGATGAATTTCATCAATAAATAAAATATCTCGCTCACCCAAGCTCGATAAAATTGCTACTAAATCACCGGTACGCTCAAGCGTTGGACCGCTACAAACCCGGATAGCAACCTGCATAACTTGTGCCATAATAGTTGCCAACGTAGTTTTACCTAAACCAGGAGGCCCAAAGAGTAATAGATGATCCAGAGGCTCATTACGCATTTTCGCCGCTTGCACATAAATAGACAACTTTTCTTTTAATTCTTTTTGACCGCAATAATCAGAAAAACTTTTTGGCTGAAACTCAAATTCAACCGTCTCTAAAGGCGTAGAAAGCGAAAAAAACGGTGATTGTTCCATAGTTCCTACATCCTACCGATTAACTAATCCATGGCCCACGAGCGACAATATTGTTGTACCAGCCCATACTAGCAAAGTCAATGAACAGATGGGTCAATCCATACGTTACAAAGGGTAGTGGTATACCAACAATCGGCACAAGCCCCAGAACCATCGCCATATTAATACATGCAGAAAAAATCGTTGGCAATACCATGCCAAGGGCCAACAATTGTAACAATCGATCAGACAACGCACTAATTCGACGCAACGACTGAAGAAAGAGCAATAAAAAGAGTGCAACAACTACTATAGAACCCAAAAAACCAAATTCTTCACACAATACCGCAAAAATAAAGTCTGTATGATTTTCCGGTAAAAATTTAAGACGACTCTGGGTGCCACGCAAATAACCTTTTCCGCAACAACCACCAGATCCGACAGCTATGCGCGATTGTTCAATCTGATATCGCTCCTTAATTTTGCTTCCACCGCCCAAAAACACAGTAACACGCTGTTTTTGATAGGGTTTTAAATATCTCCAGGCGATAGGAGCTGTCGCTAAAGACAACAGCACACCGCCAATAAACATTCGCTTGCCCAGACCAGCAACCCAGAGCAGCACAATACCTGCAAAAAGCACAATTAAGGCCGTTCCTAAATCAGGCTGTTTCATAATAAGAAATACACTAATACAGAGAAACGCCAAACAAAGCAATAATCGTCCTTTGCGCACCATAACCGTTGCACCAAAATCTAGTAGACGAATAAACATTGCAGGAAAAAACAATTTAGCCAACTCAGAAGGTTGAAACTTAAAAAATCCGAGTGAAATCCATCGTTGAGCACCCATACCAACAGAACCACGCACAAGCGTAAAGAGCAATAGAGCAACAGTAACCAGATAGAGAGTACTGCCCCACCAGACTAACGCCTTGCGATTGATACAAAAAAACGCAAGGTACAACAACCAGCCAATAAAAACACCAGCTGCTTGCTTTATAAAAAGTGGAGAGATTGGAGTTTCATGACGATACGTTGCGCTAAAAATACCGAGCAACCCGATACTTGAAAGCAAGAAAACAAAAAATATATTCCACCAGTCAATACGAAACCAGAGGCGCGCATCAACATCTAAATCAAGATACTTTTGCACTATCGACCTTTTCCGCTACGCGCAATTTTGCAGAACGTGATGACGGATTGCGAGATAATTCTGCAGCATCTGCCACAACAACTTTCTTAGTTATTGCCTTCCATTCAGCCGGATGCTCTCGAATATAGGTTTTTACCAAGCGATCTTCCAGCGAATGAAAACTAATACACGCTAAACGTCCCCCAGGAAATAAGAGACTCGCCGCGGTTTTTAATAACGTTTCAATATTTTCCAACTCACGATTAACGACGATGCGCAATGCTTGAAAGGTCTTAGTTGCCGGATGAATACCTTTTCCTCGACGTGGAATAATCCGCTCAATTAACGCAGCCAATTGCACGGTTGATGTAATGCGCTTATGTTTGCGCGCAAGACAAATTTCACGTGCGATTTTACGCGATGCGTGATCTTCGCCGTATCGATAGATAATATCAGCCAACTCACGCTCAGAGGTAAAATTAACCAACTCATATGCGGTTAATTCACCATGCGAAGTAGACATACGCATATCCAATTCACGATCTTCGCGAAATGAAAAACCAGCCTTGTGTGCAATCTGATACTGCGAGGTCCCAAAATCAGCTAAAATACCATCAACAGGGCCAATCCCTTTATCCTTTAATAAATACGATAAATGAGAAAAGTTTCCCCAGACTGTATCTAATCGACCGGGAAATTGTTCTTGAACCATCGAAACATTTATTGCTAACGCATCCTTATCCCAATCGCAGGCAATAACGCGACAAGTTGGATCAGCCGCAAGCAACGCTTTAGTATGCCCGCCGCCACCAAATGTAGCATCGACATACAACCCTCCCGGTTTATGTAATAACAACTCAACCACCGGTGCCACAAGCACACTCGTATGTTGAAAAATTACGGTTGATTCGGCATCTGACATGCAGTTTCCTATGTTATGATAAAAGTGGAGCTAAATTCATTAATCCAACCGCATTAGAACCTTTAAGTAAAACATCGATTGGACCTTCATCGGCCAAAGATGCCAATACATCCGGAACATCCTGCCAACACTCTACAATAGAACAACGAATTACGTGTGGCATAGTTTTAGCTGCGGCAGCCATGCGGGGCCCAACTAATATAGCATGTGTAACACTTTTTGTCGTTCTAAAAGTGCGGCCAATTTGACGATGCCAATACAAACTCCGCTCACCCAAGGCACCCATATCCCCAAGAATTGCAACCTTCTTTCCTGCCGTTTGCATACGATGGAAAGCCAATAACGCTTCACGCATACTTTCAGGATTGGCGTTATATGCATCATTAATCAACAACCCATATCGACCATTTTTAAGGGCAAATCGACCATCAATACGGATAAAATCTTCAACCGCTTCTATAACCATCTGATCATCTACTTCCAGCATCTGGCAAACCGAAAGAACAGCAAGCACTGAATTTAAAAATCCTGCATGGGGAATTGGCAAATTCAAGGTAAAGCGATTTCCAAAACACTGAATAATCGCGCGCAATGAACCGTGCATGAAGGTGATCTTGCGTGCATTAACCTGATTTTGCTTGCGCAATCCAAATCGAACGACCGGATGATGATATACTGCCTGGTGCAATAATGGCACATCGCCATTAATAAAACCGATCCCATCAGACGGCATACAAGAAAAAATTTGGCGCTTTTCACGTGCCACTGCAGCAAGATTTTCCAAGCAATCCATGTGTTGGTGCGCAATTGTTGTTATCAAAGCCATAGTTGGCCGAACTAACGCAGCCAATTGTGCCATTTCACCAGCTTGTGATATGCCCATCTCGCAAATAGCAACCGTATGGTTAGCTGTAAGACGTAACAATGTTACTGCTAAACCGATGCGCGTATTAAAGTTCCCTGGCGAGACCAGGCAGGTATGCCCAGCACGATGCAACACAAACGCCAACAATTCCTTTGTGGTTGTTTTACCAATTGAACCAGTAACACCAATAACCGGAATAGAAAATTGTGCGCGCCAAGCAGCTGCAAGAGCTATTAATGCCTCTGTTGTATCAGATACCAAAATAATGGTTCCACCATCAACCAAGAACGATTCTAAACTTTTTGCTAATGAATCATACCGATTATGCGCCAAAACCAATATCTTTGCACCACGGCCTATCGCATCATCAATAAAATCGTGCCCATCAGCAACCGATCCTGCAAGTGCAAAAAATGTGCCCCCAGAAACAACATTTCGCGAATCATGTGCCGCCATATGCGCGGTTAGATCAAACATCCTATTGCCTAAAATACTACTATCAGGCAAAACTTGTTGAATAAAAATATAGTCTAATTTCATACCTAAACATCCCGTTTTTAACTCGTATCCTTTATAAACGTGTCGCACGGAACGCTTTTGTCAAGAAATTACGACATAAAAGAACCATACCGCAAACTCATAGTATAATTCTATATTGGCAATTTACTATAAAACTCGGCGCATTTTCCCGGAGCCAGAACCTGTTACATACCCGTCTTTTTCAAGCAGTTCTATTAATCGAGCGGAACGATTAAACCCAATTCTAAACTGCCGCTGAACCAATGAAATAGAAACTTCTTTCCGCTGCTTAATAAAGGCTACTATCTCCGGATACAAGGCATCTTGAATAGCGCCCCCCACTTGATCTGTTTCAATAGCAATCGTTTCATACACTGGACGCTGCTGTAAACGCAAATACGCCGCTACCGCATGCACCTCTTTGCTCTGCACAAACGCGCCATGTGCCCGAACAACCAAACCACCTTGTTGCATAAAAAGCATATCCCCTTTTCCTAAGAGTTGTTCAGCACCAGTCATATCTAAAATTGTGCGCGAATCCACCTTAGAAGCGACTTTAAGCCCAATACGAGTGGGAAAATTAACTTTCAATATGCCCGTAATAACATCAACCGAAGGACGCTGTGTTGCAACAATCAAATGAATCGCTGCCGCACGTGCCATCTGCGCAAGACGAATTAAGAGTGGTTCTACTTCATTGCCTACGGTGACCATAATATCCGCTAATTCATCAACACAGACCACAATAACCGGCATACTATCGGCACCTTTTTGCGCCCGATATTCTTCTACCGATCGCACTCCTGCCGCAGCCAACTGCGCATACCGCTCTTCCATAAGCCGCACTAACCAACTAAACACTTGCGAAATCTTAGCAACCTCGGTCACAATAGGCACCAATAAATGTGGAATATCAGCATACGGTGCAAATTCTAACCGCTTGGGATCAATCATAACCAACCGCAACATATCGGGCGTGCAGGCACCGAGCATTCCTAATATTAATGCGTGCATAACCACCGATTTTCCCGAACCTGTTGATCCTGCAAGCAGCATGTGTGGCTGCTCAACCAGATCTACAATGCACGGCTCACCATTACTCAACACGCCAATAACCGCAGGAACTGACCCAGCAAATGATTGATACGCGGTCGATTCAAAAATTTCTGAAAATAAAACTACTTGTCGTTGTTCGTTTGCAACCTCAAAACCAACAACCTGCTTCCCGGGAATAGGTGCAATTACCCGGAGACTCATTGCACCTAACGCAAGCGCCACATCATCAGTAAGCGCACTAATGCGACTCACTTTTATATCAGGCGCCGGCGCATATTCAAATAACGTCACAACAGGCCCACGCTCCGTACGCACAACAGAACCCTGAATGCCAAATCGATCCAACTTTTCTTGCAACACCGTTGAACGGGAACGTATCTCTTGTTGCATTCCTGCGCCCTGTTCTCGAGTTACTGCACGCGCAATGAACAGGTTTTTTGGCGGAAGGGAAAATGGCTCATCTGCTGATTCTCCCACTGTCCCAGCTATCTGATCTAGCGCTAACGCAACACCATCAACCTCTGAATCACTCACAAATTCTTGCCAAAAATCAACATCCAAAACCTCATGCGGCAGATTACGTTGTTTTCGAACAGAGAGCCAAGCACCCAGCCTAGTACGCAAAAACAGCACTCTAACAGCCTTGCCAGGCACACATACCCCCTGCCACATGAGAGCAAGCAATGGCCAAAGCGCCCAGATGCCAAAACGTCCAACAACCGCCACATGCGTCAAACGAACCATTACCACTAAGCCACAAAAGACGAGGGCAAACGCGACCGCATAGGCAAAGGCCAGATCGCAACATGCACAAATAGCCTGCAACATAAGACTTCCCAACCGACCTCCGGTCGGTATCCAGGCACAACCAGCAAACCAGGGATCACCGCATGCTAGATAGCCTGCAGCAGCACCATACAGTGACCAGCCCAACGCGATAGCCCCCAGGCCAATAGCCATCCTATGCCAAAAAGCTTGTGCGCTAACAAGCCCTATACTCAAACAAATACAGCATCCTAGCCAGAACCAGACGCTGGATCCAAAGCTATAGAGAAGTATACTGCCCAGATATGCAGCCCACCGAAGACCCAATGGAACATATGGTTCAGGAAAGTGTCGAATAAAATAGGAATCTTTAAAATAGAGATATGCTACAACGGCCAGTGCGCAAAAAACTACACCTACGAGCAGCACATTACGCGCTAATAGCCGAAATATTCGTTGAATTCTCATTGCATTGCTCCTTGGTGGAACGCAATAAATAATCAGTATCGTCAATGTAGCGTAGCCAAAAAAACAGACAGACAACAAGTCTTAGAAAAAAAGCAGACGAACAAGAAAAAAGAGACCCGCGACAACAAGATACCAGGCAAAATAATCGAGCCGATTGCGCCGCGCTAATAAGCCAACGCCGAAAAATATAGTAAAGGAACCGATAATAGCAAGTAGAAACAGAACAACCTGCCACCAAACAAGCGAAAAAGTGCCAGAATACAATATCATGCCAACACCCAGCACCCCCGCACCCATAAAAAGCGGTAATCCCGTTGCTACCGTCCAATACCAGGCTGCAGTTCCTGACCATCCGAGCCATCGCGCAGCAACATAGACCGTCGCCATGCGCGAAACACCAGGCACCAATAATGCTAGTCCCTGGGCTAGAATCAACCCAATACTATCAAACCATAGCCGATGGGCTGTTCTATACACTGGCGCATATCGAGAGCTGGCTAACAGCAACGCAGTAAAAAAAAGGCCCAACATGATAGACACATCAGGAGAGCAGGGAAGGGCCAACGCATACTGGCGTTGCACATACCAGCGCACACAAAAGAGCACACCCGTACCGAAAACGACCGCCCCTAGTGCCAAACCAAAGAACAGCAGCGACTGAAACGATTGGTTTTCGACCCAATGCGCAACTTCACGTCGATACCACCAGAGATATGCAACACTGATAAGTGCAGCAATCGCATGCACTGCAAATGATATACTCATTGGAACATCGCCATACAAAAATAGTGTATGGCCAGAGCTGCTAATCGGAAGCGACTCGAAAATAATTTGAAAAATCAAGAAAAAAAGAAGCATAGAATCAGCACATTCTTATCGAATATAGAACAACACTTGCATATGATCTTAAAGATAGGATAAAAAGATCATTGCATTATCGAATTGTTTTGTCTAGATTATATGCCGAGTTATGAATGCATGAATAATGCGTTTGTAGATAGGTAACAGAAAGGAGGCAAAGACTACCTACATAAATTAAAAAATTGGGACATTATATATCGGTTGGGGCCTAGTACAAAATAGGTCATATTTCAGGGAGTACTCCATGAAGAGAATTCTAGGGTCGTGTTTAACACTGGCTCTGCTTACGGTGCCAGCATTTGGTTGCGGTCTTGGTGGCTGCACTACAACAAGCAATTGTTGTGATAGCAACTGCGCAACAGATTGTGCACCAAAAACACAGCTAACACTTCGCTCACAGGGCGATTACTTGCCATTGAACGCACATTACAACTTCTATCGTTATGATGAAGAGTGCTTCTATGGTGACATTTCTGTAAACTATCGTTACGAGCGCAGCCGCAAAGGCGAGCGTCTTGCTTCAGCCCTTTTTGGCTCAAACAAGCTTGACTTTGTAGGCAGCACCGCTGCAAACCGTGATAACAGCTCTAACAAATTAGTTGCTGATTACTTCGGACTTGCAACAGATACCAACCTTTCATACACCTTCTGCCCACTCATTCAAAACCACGTCTTCGATTTCAATCTTTATCTCGGTTTGAACGAGTTAATCGATGGCTTGTACTTGCAAGTTAACGTTCCTTTTGTTCACACAAAATGGCAACTTAACAAAGACTGTGGCGATAACAGCTGCTGCACAACCAGTACAACCAGCAACGCAAGCTTCTCGACCACGAAGTTCAATGCCGGGTACATGGACAGCATAGCTGCAGGCGTTATTACTCCACATAGCACCTGGGCAAATGCTCTTGGTGGCAAAGGCTTTGGCGATGTTAAAGACTGGAACTTTGCGAAGATCCTTGGCTGCTGCGAATGCAGTGAAAATGGTTTAGCTGGTATCAACGTTGATCTTGGCTACAACATTTTTGACTGCCCAGACTACCACTTCGGTCTCTACATCAAAGGCGTAATGCCTGCGGGTGTAACACGTATGGACAACAGCTACGCAACACAAGTATTCCAACCAGCTATCGGTAACGATCACTGGGAATTGGGTGCTGGTTTGACCGGTCATGTAAATCTGTACAACTGTGATGATGAACACACCGTCGACCTGCTCTTCCAAGGCTACTTGACACACATGTTCGAACGCGAGCAAACACGTGTATTTGATCTCAAAAACGGTGTTATGTCCCGCTACATGCTCTTGAAAGAATTCAACGCAGACAAAACCTACGCCGGCAACATCTACAGCGCAAGTGAATTTACCACACGCCGCGTCAAGGTTAAAGTTGACATCAAAGGTGAAGGCCAACTCGAACTTCGTTACAAGAATGATTGTGGCTTCAGCGCAGGCTTAGGCTACAACCTCTACGGCCGTTCAGATGAAAAAGCTGATTGTGTTTGCTCAAGCAACAGCAAGAGCTTGGGTATCAAAGGTGTAGCTCCTGTAGCAGCAGCTGGTATTCATCAAGCTGGTGGAACAATAGTCGTAACAACAGATGCCGCTTCTCAAGACTATATCCTTCACTCAACTCAAAGCAACGCAACTATGTATAGCAACGCAGGCACGGTTGATAACGCAAAACTCTTAGCATTAGTCGCTGGTAATGCTCTTGCAAATGATAACGATGCTGTCTATCCAAATGCTCAACTATATACCATTGCAAGTTTCACAGCAGCCGAAGCAAAAGCATCAGTAGAAGGTAAAGCTGTTTCAGATTCTTCTTCAGTAACTCCAGTTATCACAGCTGCAACAGGTGTTTTTGCAACCCCTGTTACTCCAGCTCCAGTTCTCTTGACTGATGCTGACCTGAACATCTGCTCCGGCATGAGCCCAAGCTACTTGGCACACAAGATCTTCGGACATGTTGGATATGCATGGGAAGATTGTGATTGGCAACCAGCGCTCCGCGCCGGTGCAGAAATCACCTTCGCAACAGACTCAGATAAGCAAGCGCTTAACTCATGGGGTCTATTTGTAAGTGGCGGTATAGCATTCTAAGAGCCAACATTCTTTAGAATAGCAAACAAACACTCAAAGGCTCGGGGTAACTCCCGAGCCTTCTTTGTTTCTAACCACCCATCATTACAAGCAAATGTGAAGCTATCCAGTCTATTAAAATACTCCTCCCGTCTTTGCGAGCACAGCGCGGCAATCCAGCACAATAAAATACTCCTCCCGTCTTTGCGAGCGCAGCGCGGCAATCCAGCACAATAAAACCATAATCACCCTCACACTTAAACTCTTGACGATCTAAAAACAAACCTAGTAATCTGGTAACAGTATTTACAATTTACTAGGATGATTATGAAAACTATCGAACGTACAGACTTCCTTAAAGAAATAGCCCTCCAACATGAAGTCCATCCCATTTGTGCCCTGCTTGGCCCTCGACAAGTGGGAAAAACCACACTCGCGAAACAGTACGCAAAAAATTTTAAGAATCCAATTTTTTTTGACTTAGAAAATCCTATTGATCAACAACGTTTGGGAGCAACCCCACTCTTAACACTCCAAGAGCTTACGCATGATCTTATTATTATTGACGAAATTCAACGAGTCCCAGAACTCTTCCCAACCTTGCGCTATCTAGTCGATCAACGCGCATTCACAATATTAATCCTTGGTAGTGCATCACGCGATTTAATAGCACAAGCCTCTGAAACACTGGCTGGAAGAATCGGCTATATTGAACTCCCACCCCTCACCTTAGCCGAATGTGAAATACAGAACTACAAAAAACGCTGGCTCCGCGGTGGGTTTCCCCGATCTTTTTTAGAAAAAACCGACGAATCAAGCATGCTCTGGCGAGAATCATATATTACAACGTTCATGGAGCGTGATATACCCCAATTGGGTTTTTCCATTCCACCATTGCTCATGCGTCGGCTTTGGATGATGCTCGCGCACAACCATGGTAACATAGTCAACTTATCTGACATTGGGCGAAGTCTTGCAATTACTCACAACACCGTTCGCTCATACATTGACATCCTTCAGGGAACATTTATGATACGCCTACTCCAACCATGGTTTGAAAATATCAGTAAACGACAAGTTAAAACACCGAAAGTCTATATTCGTGACAGTGGTATTATCCACGGACTCCTTAATCTTCAAACATCAGAAGATCTTTTGGTATATCCAAAACTAGGAGCCTTATGGGAAGGATTTGCTCTTGAAGCAACAATCGACCGTATGCACACAAAAAATGAAGAAATTTTTTTCTGGGGTACACAAGGTGGCGCAGAACTTGACTTACTACTTTTTCACAAAGGAAAGCGTATCGGTTTTGAATACAAATTTTCTGATCGACCACAAATAACAAAATCAATGGAATCGGCTCTAAATGACCTACATCTGAACCACCTTTTTGTAATATATCCACATGCGACAACCTTTCCACTCTCTCCAAAAATCACCGCTTGCGGCTTAACAAGCCCTGAATTTTTACAACTTTCCGCATTAATCAATTCTTTTTAACTGATGTACCCATTTTCTTGACAAATCAAGGAACCGACTCCCTGATTTGTCAAGAAACATTGAAAACCCTCATGTAAAGAGCATATACAAACCATCCTACCAATCTGTAAGCGCGATTTACAGATTGGTAGGACGATCTTGAAAGCCGCACATAATCAAGCATATGAGGCTTGTCAGAGAAATAATGCAGTTCCCGCTACCATCTCCTGGATCACCACGTCGCGTTGCTCTTCGTGATGACGTTTTAGAACACCCAACCTTACGGATAAACACGAAGCAAATCCGCTCCGACGTCTTTGCCAACGAACGTGAAGCAATCCAGCACCTCAGCGTCTTTGCGAGCATAGCGCAGCAATCCAGCTAATAAAAAACCCTTCCACGCCCTCCTGGATCACCACGTCGCTTTCAGCTCCTCGTGATGACGTTTTAGAACACCCAACCTTACGGATAAACACGAAGCAAATCCGCTCCGACGTCTTTGCCAACGAATGTGAAGCAATCCAGCACCTCAGCGTCTTTGCGAGCACAGCGCGGCAATACAGGCTAATAAAAAACCCTTCCACGCCCTCCTGGATCACCACGTCGCTTTCAGCTCCTCGTGATGACGTTCTGCGCCCACCGTCATTGCGAACGAATGTGAAGCAATCTAACTTACCCCTGTCTTTGCGAGCGCAGCGCGGCAATCCAGTCTATTAAAATACTCCTACCATCTTTGCGAGCGCAGCGAAGCAATCCAGTCTACTGAACCCATCATACCTACTCCACATCCAATGCACCCGCATCACGCCAGTTAACCAACTGAATCTGATGAGAAAACGGCTTTGTCTGCCCAGTGTACACAATCGTGGGCTCCTGCAGCTGATCACCAAAAACGCTTGCAAGGGCGCTAAATGGCTTAACATAATCACCAGACATCGTCATTCCAGCCTTAATTTCTACCGGTCGAACACCGTGCGCAGACTCAATCAACAAATCCATCTCCACACCAACCTGGTCGCGCCAAAAATAACAATTTGGGCGACGCATCTGATTGTATGATTGTTTATACAAATCTGAAACAATCAATGACTCCATAAGTCCGCCCTTGGCATAATGCCCAACCACATCCTCTGCTCTACGCAACGACAACAGCGAACAAGCAAGCCCCGTATCAACAAAATAGAGCTTCGGTGATTTTATAAGCCGCTTACCAACATTTTTATAAAACGGCTGCAGGAGAATGATAACATAGGTCGCCTCTAACAAAGAAAGCCACGACCGCGCAGTCTTTTGATCAATGCCCGCATCGCTACTTAATGAAGCAATATTCAAAACCTGCCCTACTCGCCCAGCACAGAGCTTTAAAAAACGCTGAAAAAGACTTAAATCAAAAATATTCTTTATCTGCCGCACATCACGCTCAACATAACTCTGAATATAATCAGCATACCAAATGTCCGGCGGCACATCATAGACATACAATCGGGGGAAACAACCTTTCCAAAGCATCTGCTCTAAACTCTCAGGAACCGCATTAACCGATGCCAACTCCTGCAAAGAAAAGGGGTACAACGTTACTACCGCAATTCTGCCAGCTAACGTCTGAGAGATCGCCTCATTAACCAACAAGTTTTGCGAACCGGTAATAACAAAAAAACCGTTGCGCGACTCTTGATCAATCAATGTTTGCATGTATGAAAGCAAGATCGGCACATGCTGCACTTCATCAATAATCAATCCGGTTCCAGCACTATAGCGCGCAAAAAACCCCCGAGGATCTTCTTGTGCAAACATCCGCTCATCAAGATCTTCAAGACTTACATACGCATGATTTGGGAAAACCGCTCGCGCCAACGTGGTTTTTCCTGATTGCCGGGGACCGACCAGGCAAATTGCCGGCATAACACGCGCAAGCTTTTCAATATATTCCGCACTTATTCGTGGTATCATATACATCCCTTTCTGATTTCTCTTTATTACTAGTATATCAGAGTGGTTCTTGACAAATCAAGGAATCGACTACCCGATTTGTCAAGAACCATTAAAAACCCTCATGTAAAGAGCATATACAAATCATCCTACCAATCTGTAAGTGCGATTTACAGATTGGTAGGATGGCCTTAAAAGCCGCGCATAATCAAGTATATGAGCCTTGTCAAAGAAATAATGCAGTTCCCGCTACCATCTCCTGGATCACCACGTTGCGTTGCTCTTCGTGATGACGTTCTGCGCCACGCCGTCATTGCGAACAAATGTGAAGCAATCCAGCCTATCAAAATACTCCTACCGGCTTTGCGGCAACCTACACTACCAATGCATTTCCGCAGCTATCTTTAGCAAAACACCTGCAAGGACTTGATAATATTCAGGAATATGAGAGCATATTGCTTCAATAAGTTGTTCATTATACCCATGCGTCGTTAAATTACGCTCATCAACCATCTGCAAGGCTATTCGAGCCTCTTCCTCACTCAAATAACCTGCTTTTAGAGCATCTCGAAATATAGACTTTGGCGTTTTCACTTCTATAACACGCCCAGAAAGAGCAAGATACTCTGCAAAACATTTCCAAGTCGTATCAAAGGTATATTCAAATCGCTGCACTAACGAATCACGAAAAGTTTTATACAGCCTATCTTTTGATTCTCCGGCTTCTCGTGCTATACGACCAACAGCTCCCATATCCTCAAGAGCTGACTTCAAAGTCTGTAAAGCGCTCATAGCTTTTTCATATTTTCTTTTTAGTCGCTCCATCCCATTTTCCATATAAGTCCCTCAGTAAAAATTTGTTGTTTAAACATCTCTGAAACTGCGTGAAGATCAATTACATCGACCGTAAATGGTATGCGAGTTTCTTCAAATGCCTCTTTAATCGCATAGATTGTATGTACATCAATCCTAGTTTTATTATCAAGCGCAATATCAATATCTGACCCAGAAACAGTATCTCCTCGCGCGCGCGAACCAAACAAAATAATACGCGCATTTGGCAAATAGGATGAAATAATTGCCACTAATTCTTGTTTATCCCGCTCTGTCACATCAATCCTTTTTTACTGGTAATACAACCATAAAAGCCTAACATATTCGCAAAAAACTAAACTCTTGTTTTAAAAACACCAGCAGCGATAGACTCAAAAGCAACACGATATGGGAAAATGGAGAATCGCACATGAAACAACGCTATATTTTTATATTCATGCTTATCTGTAGCATACGTACAATCACCTACGCCAAACGACCGCTTCAAAGCATTAGAACCGTAACCGAAATTGAAGACATACTCCCACTTATCAACACATACCAAACGTGCGGTCCATGCACCCTGGTAGCATTTGATATTGATGAGACACTAATTTGGGCAACAAAACCTAAAGCCCGCAGTGAATGGTTCAACGAACAGCTCGCTTCATACACCGCGCAAGGTCTATCCGCGGAAGAAGCAATGAAGCATTTTTTTGTTGCACACCTTACAGCGCACGCAGCCAGCGCTATATTTCCCGTCGATAAAGATACTAACCTAGTCTTTGAAAAACTTGCACAACAAAACATTCACGTACTCGGATTAACCGCACGTGCACCAATGATGTCAACCATTACAACAGAACAATTTACCAAGGCAAATATCAAGTTTCCGCAACCAATACCTCGCTGGAATGAAATATTCATTTTCGATGGCCCCAGAGATCCAGTTATGGTTGTCAATGGGATCATCTACTCGTCAGGCCAAAACAAAGGCCTAACCCTTGGGCTATTTATTGATGCACTTTCATACAAACCCCAATTATTAGTCTTTGTTGATGATCTTATGTACAATATCAAAAACGTACAAACATTTGCACAACAACGAGGAATACCTTTCTTGGGCATACACATTACGAAATATGAACAACTGATCAAACCGCTACTCGATGCAGGTATAGCACCCCAAACAGTTGCACAAAAAGCCGGTAGCATTCCCGCTATCCTGTAAAAAAAAGAAGGACGCATTTAGATTGCGTCCTTCCAAAACATACATGAAGTAAAAAACTTTTTTACCGTTTTACTACCCTATCTTCCATAGCAGCCATAGTTTTTTGATACCCAGTGAAATGAAACGCACGCACCTCAATACCATCCATACTACAATACGATTCCATCGCTTCAAGATGATGGTACGAATCATCGATAAAAACTACCAGCCGCGGTTTCCACTGCATGCGACGCAATAAAAGACCTAACGACATACCTTTATGCGCACCCGCGGTAAAAAAAACATTTTTTTCAAATGCTAATGGAAAGACGTGTGGCGGCAAATGCAATTCAAATGCTTCATGTATAACCATGTCAAGCTGCAGGCCAACTGAAGATAGCTGCGTCGGTGTAATATCGCATAATTCACGGCTACGTGACGTCAAACCTAGACAACGGACGCCCTGCGCATGAACCTCACTAATAAAAGTATTCAAATCCGCATCAACTGGCTCAACCGTCGTTTCATTCTGCGCTAATCGGTACAAGCGGCGAGTCTCATTAATTGCATCAACCGGAGACGCGTGCAAACGAATCTGCTCCGCCAGCATAGCACCAAACCAAGCACTACGTGCCTTGGGATTATGCGCTAACAAAACGGTTTCATCAATATCAAAAACAAAAAGCACTGAATCATCAAAGGCAACATCAGATAACTCTTTACGCAACTGCAACCCAGACTCAACAACGCCAATTTGACCTAGTAACGTAAACAAAGAAGAAAAACATACAACGAAAATAAAACAACGCAGCAAAAAACGCCTGCTACCCGAATACATAACGACCCCTATATATGGTATAAAAAGATAGGTAGAACGACACGAACATAATAAAAATGATAATACAACAACCAAAACAAAGCTGGGAGACTGCTAATAACAATCTCCCGCATCTTATTCAGCTCTATTAGAAGAAGCAACGACACCCGAAACATACTCAGCAAATGCACCGATAGTTGGCAATGTCTCTAACGTATCATCGTTAAGTTCAACATCAAAGAGCTCTTCTACTTTCATAACAATTTCAACACGATCTAATGAATCAGCACCAACAGCTTCAAATGTTGCATCCAAGGATAATTCTTCGGCTGGACGCGTAAGCTGTTCAGCAATGACCCCGACCACCTGTTCTTTAACCGTTTTTTCCACGCAACACCTCATCGAGTTTCGCTATACGCTCATATACTGTATCATACCCAAGTATTGAAAGTATCATAAATATTGATGGACTCTCCATACTTCCCGTAATCGCATATCGTAACGGTTTTGCCAACAATACAAGACCTACTCCAGCATGAGAACAGAGACGACGAATTAAAGATTCAATCGAATCACGATCATATGATTCAAGTACCGGGTAGTGCATCAAAAAGTCGCGCAACAAAAGCGAACTCTGCTCTGTAAACATGGGCGCTTCCGGAAGCTCAATTGGACCAGTATGCAACTGTTGCAACACTGCTTCAAGCTCACGCACCGTTGCAACACGATCTTTATAGAGATCGACAAGTGCTTCAAGCTGGGATCTTGTCCAATCTGCAAATTGCTCTGAAATTGGTATAGATAGGACATCAGACATATAAGCGAGAATCGCTGACGCCGACATCGCGCGAAGATACTGACTATTCATCCATCGCAATTTCACAACATCAAAGATAGCCCCAGCCTTCTGAACATCCGCAATGTCGAATAACGCTATCATTTCGTCTCGAGAAAAAATTTCTTGATCTCCATGCGACCAACCCAGCCGCACCAAGTAATTACAAAGCGCATCTGGCAAATAGCCTTGCTCTTTGTAATCTAACACCGCAGTAGCAGCATCACGCTTACTTAATGGCGCCCCAGAAACACCAAGAATAAGCGGCAAATGCGCAAAATGCGGCGGCATAACACCCAGAGCACGATATAATAAAAGCTGCTTTGGTGTGTTTGAAATATGATCTTCACCACGAATAACATGCGTCATCCGCATAACCATATCATCAATCACCACAACAAAATTGTATAATGGCGAACCATCAGCACGCGCGATAACAAAATCATCAATCTGATCAATAGGGACAGTAATTGGGCCACGAATACAGTCAGTAAAGGTAACTGATTGCTCATGACGCGGAACCCTGAACCGAACAACACTAGTACCATTCTCTTCGGACAACGGATCAGACCAATAGGCAGCACCAGAAGCAACTAAAGAATCAATATAGGAACGATATACATCAGTTCGTTCCGATTGATACACAATAGTTTCATCACTATGCATACCAACCCAAGCAAATGCATCTAAAATAGAATCAACATATTCTTTTTTAGAGCGCTCCAGATCAGTATCTTCAATACGAACAATAAATGTACCAGAATTTCGGCGCGCAAATAACCAATTAAAAAGAGCCGCTCGCAAGTTCCCAATATGTAGCCGTCCCGTTGGAGACGGCGCTATGCGAACTCGAACAGCCCCTTCTGTTGCGCCGTGGGTATGTATTTGATTCACGGATCAACCTTTTGTACTAGAGATTACAGTTGGTATGCAAGCTTTGCAGATGCCAACTCACCCCAAACAGAATTTTTCTTTACCCCAGAGACTAGTGGTTGCCAAACCCGCTCTGCTGATTCTCGATCACCTGATTCAAATGATCGCAAACCATCAAAATACAGCGCCATTGCTCGATATGGATTCTTTTCATCCGCAGCAAATGCTTGCAATTGCGCTAAGCCCTGCTCACGAACAACTTCATCCTTAGCATCAATACGCTGTAACGCTAGTCTAATTTGCATGGGCAAAGAGAGTGGCGCCTGCTTTGGTATAAGCGCAGCTGCACGCTCAATATATTCAATGCTTTTTTCAATATTTCCTTGCTCATTGGCAATATCAGCTGCAAAAAGCAAAAAGTATGGCGCATACGAAGAGCGCTTGTACGAATCATATCCCTCAAGGAACAATGATTCAGCGGTCGTCCACAATTGAACATTCGTCTTTTCTGATTTAGCACGAGCTAAAGCCTCAAGACCTGTTGAAAAAGTTAACTGAGCTTTTTGCTCATAAGACCGGCTATGCGAACGATATGCATACCACGACCCCATAAGTAAAAAAACTACAGCTATTGCAACCGTCCAAAAACGCGTTTGCTTATCCTTCATATAACCCGCTACAACGTCCCGTACAACCATAGCTCTCTCCGTTTGGGTAAAAT
Organism: Candidatus Babeliaceae bacterium; assembly: GCA_007116155.1. GTDB lineage: Bacteria > Babelota > Babeliae > Babelales > Babelaceae > UBA12474. The sequence continues at coordinate 60,968 of SKJC01000002.1, forward strand.
AGTAGTATAACCTTATTCAGCAGCTGCGTTTTCTTGTCCTGCTGGAGCACCATTTGATTTGCGTTCAGCTGCAGCTTGGCGAACTGTTTGACGTTCTTGCATGCGATCAGTTTTGCTTCGCAAAACTTTTTCTCCACGAAAATAACCGCAAGACTGACATACATAGTGAGGAAGCGTTGGAGCCGCGCAGTTGCTACATGCGCCAACTGGATTAGGACACAACCCTTTATTTGCACTTCTTTTATCACGACGAGATCTAGAAACTTTTCTCTTAGGAACTGCCATTGGAATTCTCCGAAATCATATATATTAAAATCAACCATACAGTAACATGAACTACTGCAACTATGGATATATTCTATCTAAAAGCAAACAACTTTGCAAAAAATGCTTTATCAAACTGCGACAAATCGCCCCATAAAATCTTGTTCTACTACCTGCGCAAGCTGTAGCTCAAAAAGCCTTTCTTGCAGGATACTCTCCAAAAGATCTGGAAATAATAAACGCAACTCATCAAAATGTTTTGGTTCGCGACATGCATCTACTAACGGATCACGAACTGCAGAATCCGAAATACTTTGCTGAACAAACCCTTCCTGCAGCGCTATCCAACCACATGCAGCAAAAATATCCTCTGCGCTTGAAATAATAGCAGCGCCCTGCGCAATTAACGCATGGCAACCTTCACTAAGTGGATCAAAAAGCGAGCCTGGAACGGCGCCTACATCCCGACCTGCATCTAACGCACATTGTGCGGTAATCAGTGCACCACTTTTACGCGCAGCTTGTAAAACAACCGTCATTGATGCAAGTCCCGCCACAATGCGATTTCGCGCTGGAAAATTCCCGGGGCACGCCGCCATGGTATACGGAAAAGATGAAAGAAGAACACCACCCGAAGCCACAATTTCATCAAAAAGACGAGCGTTTTCGCGTGGATAGACATGTTGCAGCCCAGAACCAAGTACGGCTATAGTTTTTCCCCCAGCCCGCAGAGTTGCCTGATGCGAGAAAGTATCAGCACCACGAGCACCGCCACTGACGACTACCACTCCGGCAGCCACCAACGATGGAACTAGATGCTGCACCACATCCTGAATATACGAAGACGCCTTTCGTGCACCAACTAAAGCAACAGCGGGCTTACCAATACATCCAGCAAAATCCCCATGCCACATCAAGACAGGTGGTGGCGCATACAAAGAACGAAGCATTTCAGGATATATTGGATCTAACCACGTACACCATTCAACCTTATGAGCTTGGAAAAAAGCTAACTCGCGCATCAAGACCGATCGGTCTTGTAATCCAACAACAAGCGCCGATGCTTGGATAGGCGAACAACCCACGCGAGCTATAAAGTCTGAAGCACTCCACTGGTAGCATTGCGCAAAATCATTTTGAACAACAGTCGCCAGCTTACTAAGAAAAACAGGACCGATTCCAGCCACAAGATGCGCGTGCAATAAAAACAAACGTGCCGTATCCATACGTCACTATTCTACTACGCTTTCTGCCTCATCAATAGAAGAAGAATCCTCCGATGGAGCAATATCTCCTTCTAGATTAGGCATAAAATCATCAGGCGTAACCCGCTCAGTGAACACTTGCTCATCTTCACATTCGACAACGGCAACACCAACAAGACGCTGCTCATCATCGAGACGAATAAGACGAACGCCTTGAGCTTGACGACCCATGGTACGTATTTCGTTAAGACGCAATCTAATAATTTTGCCGACCGCATCGATAAGAAGAACAGTAGATTTTTCGCTAACCTGAACCATTCCAATAACCGCACCATTGCGCTCATTAACCGGAATTGCACGAACACCCAACCCACCACGATGCGCAACGCGAAAATCATTAACACGAAGACGCTTACCAAAACCACGCTCTGTGGTAATTAACAATTCAGTGTCGTGCTGCACTACTTCCATCGCAACGACAAAATCATCTTCACGAATTTTAATGCCTCGAACACCTGCCGCCTGACGACCCATTACACGAACTTCAGCCTCATTAAACCGAATCGCAAAACCTTGAGAAGTAACCAAAATAATACTATCACTTCCAGAACTGAGTGCGCAGAAAGCAAGCTCATCTCCCTCATTAAGAGAAACAGCACGTATACCGGTGCTGCGAACCGAGGCAAACTCTGATGCATTAGTCCGCTTAATAACACCTTTTTTAGTGACCATAACCATAGCGTGATCACCAAAATCACGAGCACATAAGATTTTCACAACCGACTCACCCTCTTGTAGTGCCAAGAAGTTAACAACTGCGCGCCCTTTAGCTGTTCGTGATCCCTCAGGAATTTCATATACTGGTCGAGTATAAATACGACCCAAATTGGTAAAGAAGAGCAATTCATCATGGTTTCTTGCGGCAAATAAATCTAGTACAACATCATCCGACTCATCAAGCGCTGCCATAGCCTGTTTACCGCGACCACCACGATGCTGCACTCCATATGTCGCCAAATCTACACGCTTGATATATCCACGACGAGTTAATGTTACAACAACACTCTCATCGGGAACCAAATCAGCCGCGCTAAAATCATCAGCTGCAGCCTCAAATAGAGTTCTCCGCTCATCCCCATATTCATCACGACAAGCAAGTAATTCTTTCTTAATTTCCGTGCGAATTAAATCTTCGCGCGCAAGCAATTCTTGCAACTCGGCAATAAGTGCACGAATTTTTTCCATCTCTGCAAAAATCTTTTCTTTTTCAAGACCAGTTAATCGCTGCAATTTCATATCTAAAACAGCACGACCCTGTATTTGGGACAGTCCAAACTGCTCTCGAAGAGACACGATTGCTTCTTCAGCATTTCTTGATGCTTTAATTAACGCTATCACCGCATCAATACGCTCTAAGGCTAAAACAAAACCAGCAAGAACATGTTCCCGCTCCTGCGCTTTCTTTAGTTCATACCGAGTCCGACGAACAATTACTTCGCGGCGATGGGCCAAAAATGCATCAATAATGCCACGCAACGTAAAAACACGAGGTCGCCCGTCAAGAAGAGCCAACATTAAAAAGCTTACCGATGTCTGCAATGATGTATGCACAAACAACTGGTTCTTGATCACCTCTGGAATCTCGTTCCTTCGCAATTCAATAACAACGCGAATACCCTGCTTATTTGATTCATCACGAATATTCGTGATACCTTCAATAACTTTATTTTTAACTAAATCAGCAATCTTGATAATCAAATCGGCCTTAATGACTTGATATGGCAATTGTGTAATTACCAACGCAGGACCTTTTTTAGTCTCTTCAACCTCAATTACTCCCCGCAAGATAACATTTCCGCGCCCTGTGCGATACGCCCTTATAATCCCAGAACGACCGCAAATGACGCCAAACGTAGGAAAATCCGGGCCAGGAATATACGCAAAAAGATCCTCTTCAGAAAGAGTTGGGTTTTCCAACACTGCAACGCACCCATTAATAATTTCAGTCAAATTATGTGGCGGTATTGATGTCGCCATACCAACGGCAATACCAGCAGTACCATTCACTAATAGTTGTGGAATACGAGAAGGTAAAATTTGTGGTTCGACTGTTGAACCATCAAAATTGGGAACAAAATCTACTGTTTCGCAATCAATATCTGCCAACAATTCTTGAGCAAACTTTTTCATCCGAATTTCGGTATATCGCATTGCAGCAGCACTATCACCATCAACAGAACCCCAGTTCCCCTGACCATCAAGCAACGGATAGCGCTTGGAAAAGTCTTGAACCATACCAACCATCGTATTATACACCGCCTGATCGCCGTGCGGATGGTATTTTCCAAGAACCTCACCAACCACACTCACCGATTTGTGATAGGAACGATTGTAGAAGAAACCAAGCTGATTCATTGCATACAATACACGACGATGTACAGGTTTAAAGCCATCGCGAACATCTGGTATCGCGCGGCTAACAACCACCGACATCGCATAGTCTAAAAACGACGACTGCAATTCTTCTTCAATCAATATCGGTTTCGTGCGGTCTTGCATGAATATTCTCCGTTATGTACGACAAATTACATGTCGCATGTATGTTAGTGATATGCATGAAATATGCTGCAATCAGTATACAAATATCCTCAAAAATTGACAGATTTTACGTTAAAATGGCAACTCATCATCAAATGGTGAAGCGCCCAACTTAGTAGAAGAAGCACGCTTTGATGCACCCATATTTGTACTCATTTCCTCCGCGCCATCAACTTCGTCAGAACCTTGCTCAACCTGACCTTGACCAAACGATAAAAACTGAACGACATTGGCAACAATTGAATGTTTACTGCGCGGCTGTCCGTCATTATCCTTCCAAGAATCAAACTTCAATCTACCTTCAATCAAAACTGGTCGACCTTTTTGAAGGTATTGACGACACGCTTCCGCTTGCCCGCCCCAAACATCCACATCAATGAAACAGACTTCCTGGTTTGTAGCACCAGTCTGACGATCTTTAAATTGACGATTTGCTGCCAGATTTAAACGGCAAACGCCCTGTCCTGATGGTAGTTGACGATACTCAGGATCACGAGTTAAATTGCCAACTAAAATTACGCGATTAAAACCTGCCATATATTTCCTTTATCAAAAATAGAGAAGATTAGAAAAATACTACTTGCGATATCGTTATACTTTTTTATAAACAACCACCTACCTTAGTGTACGTTCCGAAAAAAAAGGAAACAAGCCCTTTAAAATAGATGCACTACTCATAAAAATGGAAGACCTTCTCCAGACTCTACAATCTACAGGTATAGATAGACGGAACAAACTTTTCACCTTCTTCGTTGCAACAAAAATATCGCACCATAAAAAAGCAAGGCTGCCCCATGCGCAACAACTACCAGGATCATAAGTCCATAAAAGATCGTATACCCCCACCAGATAAGCGAGAAAAGACGAGAGAATCCAAATGCTCCTAACAGCTGAGACCAAAAGGATAAACAGAAAAGCCAATATAATGTTAAGAAACCCTGCAGGACCCCTGCTATCTTTCCAGGAACCGCTGCAGAGATAACAATCTCGCGGCGTATAAAACCAAAATATACCGCGCCAAAAACAAGAAGCAGCTCTTTGCTAAGCATAAGTATGAAAAACCAAAATGGCGCCTGGAGCATTGTTGGCACCAAATACATTATGGTTACCAAAGAAATAGTCAGCAATTTATCAACAAAAGGATCAAATGCTGCGCCAAATTTTGTTACGACATCAAATTTCCGCGCAAAATACCCATCAAAAACATCTGTTAATGCCGCAATAAAAAAAATGAATAACGCCACCTGCCAATGAGCAGTATATGCGGCCCACCACAAAAACGGAATGCTCGCCAAACGCAATCCCGTTAACAACTGAGGCAACATAGCAATCATCTTCATACCACCAACTCCTCTGCAATACATCCACCACCCAAGCATTCATTTCCACGGTAAAAGACAGCAAATTGTCCTGGCGCAATACCCTGATCAGCTCCACCCAAAAGACGCACAAGCAGGTCACCTTGTAATCGAGTAAACACCTGTGCCCGGTGACGCTGCGGCCCATGCCGCAATTTTACCTCAAGAATTTCTTCATTGCGTGGAGATGAAACAAACCAATTACATGCGGTAACTAAAAATGTATCCCGCGCCTTACGGCCATCATAATATTGTTTAGAGATTAACACCCGATTATGCTTACTATCTTTTGCCACAACATACCAAGGACCACCTGACAAACCAATTCCTTGACGCTGCCCAATAGTAAAAAACCAGAAACCTCGATGCGTACCAACAACCCTTCCCGTCTCTGATTCGATTAACTCACCTTCTTGTTCACCAATATGCGCTCGAATAAAATCAGGAAATTTTATCTTCCCCAGAAAGCAGATGCCCTGACTATCTTTACGTTGCATATTGGGTAAAGCGTATTGTTCGGCTAACGCACGAACTTCAGGCTTATTCAGACCACATAAAGGAAACAACGCTCGCGAAAGCTGCCACTGCGAAAGATATGCAAGAAAATAGGTCTGATCTTTTATTGGATCGGGGGTTGTATAGAGATGAGAACCATCAGGCTCGTGCGCAACACAAGCGTAATGACCCGTGGCAACTGCATCAAACTTATCTCCAAACGCATCTAAAAAAGCGCCAAACTTTACCTGCTGATTACACAACATATCCGGATTAGGAGTAAAGCCTGCGCGCACCTGCGCAATAGTATACGAAACAACACGATCCCAATAGGTTTTTTGAAAGGACTCAACACGGAGTGGTACACCTCGCTGCTCACAAACCAGCCGGGCATAATATAGGTCTTCTTCCCATGGGCATTCGCCCAAAAAAGATAACTCATCTTCAAGCCAAATTTTTAAATAAAAAGCCGTAACCGTATGTCCAGCCTCTTGAAGACGACACATTGCAACCGAACTATCAACTCCACCAGAGAGAAGCATTGCTATATTCATACCTAAATAAACTCACGATGAAAAAAGTAGTAATAAACCACATATTTTGTATATTGTATCAATATACAGTCCGTGAACATAGTTACCATAAAATAAAAGTAACTATTCGCCAACACCTATACATCCACGTTTATAAAAATGAGCACCCCTGCCTATTGAACAATTTTTGCCCGCACCAAAAAGAGACCTTTTTGGCTCTCCAACCGATATATAGGGAAGTCCCAAACCCTACGGTGCGGGCAATGTCCCCAAAAAATATTTTAAAAAAAATATAAAAAAATATTGACATCAAAAAGCAGATTCGTACATTAGTAAAGGTAAGGTGTGCGTTTAATAGAAATATTTACGCAGCAGAACAGGGTGTGTGCAAGCGAAAAGGCTTCAGACGATGAAAATTACAGAAGTTAAGGTTTTTCCAGCAACTGACGGTGGTAGATTAAAAGCGTACGCAACAATAGTCTTTGACGATTGTTTTATTGTGCGCGATTTAAAAATCATTGAAGGACGCAAAGGTCATTTTGTCTCGATGCCATCTCGCCGCAGAAAAGATGGAACATTTCGTGATGTTGTTCATCCATTAAACTCTGAAATGCGCAGTGAAATTGAAAATCGTTTAATTCAAGAATTTGAAGCACTTGCTCAACGTATTGAAGCAGGCGATTATTCCGGTGTTAAGTCAAGCGATGACGGATCAGTTGAATAATTAAAAATTTTTTGGGGCGTCGCCAAGCGGTAAGGCACCAGGTTTTGGTCCTGGCATTCGGAGGTTCGAATCCTTCCGCCCCAGCCAAGTTAAAAAGCAGAGGTTTAACTCTCTGCTTTTTTGTTTTTTTAACCCGTATCACAATTAATTGGATTATGTCTATTATATTAGCCTCAGCATCTCAAACAAGAAAAAACCTTTTGCGTCAAGCGCACATTGATTTTATTGCAACAGGACATACCTTTAACGAACGATCTATTACAGATTTTTACGTACAAAATCCTGTAAAATTAACACAATTGCTGGCTACTAAAAAAGTCCAACATACGATAATCCCCCAGGATACCTTAAACAACACTATTATTATTGCTGCCGATACCATTGTATATCACGAACCTAACACTATTTTTCACAAGCCAACATCCTATCAAGACGCGGTAGAAACGCTACAAGAACTTCGAACCGAACCAATTCTTGTTGCGACCACCTTAGCAATCGGAAAATACCGCGCCAATACGCAATCTATTGCTTGCATAAACCATGTAACAACAATAACCAAAATTATCTTACAAATAAGCGACACCGCTATCCAAACCTATCTTCAAAACCATCAAGACATATACCCCTATGTTGCCGGTGGACTCATTGTTGAAAATTTTGGCGCCCAATATATTCAATCTATAGAAGGTTCATACACTGGAGCCCTAGGCCTTCCAATGACTGAACTACATGTCCTTATGAAAAAAGATAATCAAATAGACTAAAAAAAATATTCCTTTACAATGAAAATGTCATGTTTTAAAGAACTAATTAACAAGGATTTTTATGAAATATATACTTCTCTTTGCATTCGCTCCGCTCTGTATTTTAAACGCATCGGAAAATGAAACACCACAGACCCCTCCTCAGTCACCTAGAGCTGAAGATACAAATACCCCAGAAATGCCTAATCGAGGTGAACGCAAAAATATGACGCGCATAAGTTTATATGCAAATCTCACAACACCAGAACGAGAAAACAATAACCCTCGGCAAATTCCTGGTGCTCCTCTAAAAACTTGTAAGAGCATACCAGCACACCTGGGAACATTTTCAAATGAACCTTTAACCTTTGAAGAAGATCAAGAACAGGGAAATTTTTCATTCATCTTCTCTCAAAAAACAATACAATTACCTGGAGATGATGAAGCGGATAATGGAATGATAGATACTTCATTAAGCCAAAATCAGAATATTTTTGAAACCCCATTTTTCAACTTTTTCAATCAAGACAACCAGCCTCTCAGGCTAGAAAAAAAAGATCTAGAAAATAATCTTTCAGAAAATGACAGTCCATTCTATTTTGGCCCGATAGAAAACAAACCCCGCAATATCGCTCTTGAACCTGAAAGCAGACAGGCTAGACGACTTGTAACACTCCACACAAACGATATACCAACAGACGACTCATCTGAGTCTGAATCTGATGAAGATTCAGACCCAGCACTCAACGTAGAGCTACCAATTTTGAAGCGCCGGCGTATTGAATAATTCAGACGATAAAAAGCATAGATAAAAAATTTTAATAACAAGTAATAAAAGGTCTCAATGAAAATAGCATATATACTTGCTTTTCTCCCATTCACACTTTTTCCCATGCAAGAGACAACGCGCACGTATCAAGTAAATGGATCAACAACACCCAGCGACCAAATTGCTCCTGAGCCAATAAAGCCACCGGCTATACGCAGGAAAAAACCCCGCAGAAACGTTCGCCTCAGATATCCAACATCTTCCCTTTTTGCTGTTTACGAACATATTATCGAAAGCGATCCGAATAATTACGGTGTTGAAGAATTACCAGAAATTACAGAACCACCGAGAAACATTTTCAACACAAAAAATAAATTAATAGAAGAAGCAGAAAGTATTAGTAGCGATGAAGAAACAGAAAAGAACACTGCTCTAAAAAAAATCCGCCGAGATTCAATTTAATTAATACATAATCCGCGCTTATTCTTAGTCAGTAAGCGCGGATTAAAACTTTTTATAACAACTCTCCAGCTAACTGACTTAATAAACTTCGCTCACTACGCTCAAGAAATACTGTTGCACAAATAGAAGCCCCTTTAAGCTTTTCACTTGCAAAAACTAATCCGTTGCTTGCAAAATCCAAGTACGGAGAATCAATCTGATAGGGATCTCCCGCTAATATAATCTTGCTCCCCTCACCCGCTCGAGTAATAAGTGTTTTTACTTCATGTAACGTAAGATTTTGCACCTCATCTACAAAAATATACTGATCCGGAATAGAACGTCCTCGCATATAAGTGATCGCTTCCAGGCTGAGCATTCCCGAATGAACTAAATCATCAACCGAAGGAATACCATGTTTTTTTGCATCTCGTTTTTTTTTCGCTTTTTGCCATCTTGATCTACTCGATTTGCATCATCATATAGCCCTTGTTCATAACCTGATTGGGCTTTATATGAAATTAAGTCCATATTATCTCGAACTGGCTGCATCCACATAGAAAGTTTTTCCTGCATATCACCAGGCAAATAGCCAATATCTCGCCCTAAGGGCTCAACCGGTCGCGCAATCAAAACTTTTTTATACGCACGTTCAACAAGCAATTTATGCATAGCCGCAACTAAAACTAAAAACGTTTTTCCTGTTCCCGCTGGCCCAAGGAGTGAAACCAGTTGAATTTCATCATCAAACAACAAATCAAAGGCCATAAGCTGAGCAAAGTTTCTTGGACCAATAGGCCAGCGTAATTCTGGAACGTTCACAGATTTAAAACGCTTATTGCCGAGATAACGAAAGACCCGATAGTTTTCTTTATTACGCGAACTTACTAAAACAACAAATTCATTAAGCAATAACATATCTTGCTGTAAAATTTCTTGTAGCAGCGCAGGCTGATCTCCTTGAAGCTCACCTGCAGAAACTTGATATAAGCGCCATCCTTTATAAAAATCATCTTCAGCCACACGCTCTTTTTTATAATCTTCCGCCGCTATACCAAGCGCATCAGCGCGGATACGCATATTAAGATCTTTAGTAATAAAAATGACAGAATACCCTTGTTCTTTAAGCACAAGAGCACTCGCTAAAATTCGATCATCATTATCATCCAACAAAATCCGCTGTACGAGATTTTCTGATGGCATAGGAAGAATACGGACAAACACATTGTGTTCAGCAGATACCCCATCCGCAAGTGAACCCTGATTGCGCAGCCCATCTAATATTCGTATAGTTTCTCTAACATTGCGTCCTTTTGCTCCAACGTCAGACTTAAACTGATCTAATTCTTTGATTACAATCAGGGGGATACCTATTTCAGCATTAGAAAAGTTACGTAATACAAAAGGATCATGAATAAACACATTTGTATCCAATACATATATTTTTTTATGCTCCATTCTATTCCCCTTTACGCATGAACACTTTATCCGGATACTCCAAAATCAAACCTATGGACATAGACATCCAAAATTTGTATCGTTTACCTTAGCAGGATATTCTATCTATTTTCAATTGAGGATTTTACATGTACCTTATTCTTATTGGCTTAATAAGCCTCTTTGGATCTGCTGTTATCCTAGGATTTTGGGCGGTTGCAAAATATAACACGCTCATTTCTTTCAGTGCACTAGCCAAAGAAGCCTGGAGCGGCGTTGATGTTCAACTGCAAAGACGATATGATTTGATTCCAAACCTCGTCGCTACGGTCAAACAGTACGGGGTACATGAAAAAGATGTTTTAGAAAACATTACAAAATTTCGCGTAGCAGCTATGAATGCACAAAATCTTCAAGAAAAAAGTGCCCAAGAAAGTGCGTTCACCGGAACTCTTAAAACACTCTTTGCGGTAGCCGAAAACTATCCAGAATTGAAAGCTAACGAAAATTTCTTACAGCTCCAAAAAAGCCTAGAAGCATTAGAAAGTGAAATTCAAATTGCACGCCGGTATTATAACGGAACAATCCGTAATTACAATATTGCAATTCAACAGTTTCCCGCCAATATTATAGCAAAAACAACATCCTTTACCCCTCTCAGTTTTTTTGAATTAAACAACGCAGAAGGTCGTAATAATCCTCGAGTTTCTTTTTAAGAGATATCAAAGCTCTAATGCACCACTAGCAACGGCATATACTGCCTAAAAAAAGTACGGGAACCAAGATATAATATATTGTCACTTTAAGATAAAATAAGAATAACCTCTGTCTTTGTTTTTGATAAGCGCTAACATGTACTTCAAAAAAATTTTTTTGGTAGCATTTCTTCTTGCCCAATGCACGATCAATTACAGCACCCATATTGAATTATTGTATTCTGATATCCAAATTCTTGCATCCGGCAAAATTATTGTTCAATCGGATATCACCTATGTTGAAACTGAAAAAAACAAGCACGGTATCTGGCACACATTGCCCGTAAGGTATTCAGGCTTCCTTTGGACCAACTATACGACACCGTTTCAAATACAATCAATCTTACGAGATAACCAGCCAGTATCTTATACATCGCATATACAAGATGGACGAATAAACCTGCGTATCGGTTCGCCGGATAACTACATCAAACCAGGAACCTACCACTATCATATTGCCTATACCACCTCCCGACAAATACAATTTTATGAAACATATGAAGAATTTGCTTGGAATATCTTAGGCAATGAATCACCGGTGCCCGTAAAAAAATGTATCGCTATAATTCACTTACCATCAACCATTGATTCCGCCTCGCTACGCTCATCAGTCTTTACTGGATCATATGGATCAAAAAATTCAAACGCCACCATAACGCAGCGTAATTCAACAACCCTGCAAGTTGAAACAACAGCCCCATTATATTCATATCAAGGGCTAACTACCTATATTTCATGGGCTACCGGTGGCGTAACGCGTCCCAGCAAATATCAAGAAATGTACCAATTTGTCACCGACAACCCCGGTCTTCTTGTCTTTTTTATTGGATTTATAGGGCTCTTTCTATTCTGGAGAAGACAAAAAAAAGCTATCCAAGACTATGAAAAGAAAAACACGATTATTCCACGCTTTTATCCCCCAGAAGGACTTTCGCCAATCCTTTGCGGATACATTAAACAACGAATGGTTACCCCGGCACATATTGCCGCCGAAATAGTACATGTTGCCATTCAAGGCTTTTTATCAATAAAAAAAGATAAAAAAGACGAATATCTATTACTAAAGAATAAAGAAGCGTCAACCCAGCCGCAAGAAAAGCTCGATCAAATGGTTATGGAACAATTATTTAAAAATGACAACGTCATTGCTATCAAAAAACCAAATGCGAGAAATCCAAACATACCACTTCTTGCACTACTCAACCAGTTGCAAAAAGCTGTCAATCAAACATCTATCGTTCATGCATTAACATGGCATACATCCTTTTTACTTCCTCTACTGCTAGGGATTCTACTCAATCTTGGCATTGTCTCAGTATTAGATGGCTACCTATCACCACTAACGGCAATTCCATCTGTCATCTTTTTTATCAGAGTTCTCTTTTATCTGCCTGGATATACACCGGAAGGAAGAAAATTACGTGATGAAATTGACGGATTTGCATTATATCTAAAAACAGCAGAAATCGATCGCTGGCGCGTAATCGGTACACCACCGGAAAGAACACCAGAATTATTTGAAAAATATCTTCCTTACGCGATGGTACTTGGCTTGGAAGAAGCATGGACCAAACAGTTCACCCCCTATTTTGAACAATGGGAACGCGAAGGCCGAGCCTATCAGCCACATTGGTTTATCGGCTCGCCTTTAACGCCACGCTCATTTAAAACATTCTCTTCAACCTATGCTACCGCAACCTATCCACCAACACACGCCTCAGCAAAAAGCTCAACGGGTAGATTCGGTGGCGGTTCAGTTGGAGGCGGGCGCGGCGGCGGTGGAACGGGAAGTTGGTAATTAACTTCACGAGTGATTTAAATCTATGCACGCTGCAAATCCTATAATCTTAATGACAAAAAGAAGCACATCTGGTACATTGGCATACGTTAATTATATGTCTCTATGCATACGTAGGATACCGCATGGATAATCACGTAAAACTCGAGCAATTGCGTCATTCAGCAGCTCATCTATTAGCGCACGCTATTTCTGAACTTTACCCAGATACTCGTTTTACGATTGGCCCTACTACCGATACGGGTTTCTTCTACGATTTCCTAGCGCAGACAACAATACGCGAAGATGATCTTCCCGTAATTGAAGAACGCATGAAGCAACTATCTGAAAAAGATTATTCAATCATACAAAGTTCAGTATCAAAAGAAGAAGCACGCCGCATTTTTAAAGACAATCCTTTTAAGCTAGAACTTATTAATGATATTGAAGACACGGTAGTCGGTATTTCCAGACAAGGAGATTTTATTGATCTATGCCGTGGTGGACATGTTACATCAACCGGTCAGATTAAACACTTTAAACTCCTTACCATATCTGGTGTCTATTGGCGCGGAGACAAAGAAAAACCACAACTGCAACGTATATCAGGCATCTGTTTTGAAAGCAAAGCCGAGTTAGACCAATATCTACAACAGCGCGAAGATGCACTTAAATACGATCATCGCAAACTTGGAAAAGAACTTGATCTTTTCTCACTCATGCCAGAAGGTGTTGGTTTTCCGTTTATGCATCCAAAAGGTACATTAATCTTAAACACCCTTAAAGATTTTATGCGTAAACTTTTATATGACAATGGTTATCAGGAAGTTGCAACGCCAATCATGCTCAATGCTGATCTCTGGCGTCGATCAGGTCACTACTCATATTATAAAGAGAATATGTATTTTTCACATATCGATGAAACAGAATATGCTATTCGCCCAATGAACTGTCCTGGCGCATTTTTAATTTACAACACACGCCCTCGTTCATACCGTGAATTACCTATGCGCATTTCTGAGTTTGGATATGTTCATCGCCATGAACTATCAGGCGTACTTCACGGCTTAATGCGCGTACGTGCTTTTACCATCGACGATGCGCATATCATCTGTAAACTCGACCAGATGGAATCTGAGATCATTACGGTACTCGGGTTAATAGCCGCAACCTTGAAAAAAGTAGGGTTTACCACCATAAAAATTGGACTTGCAACTCGCCCGGCAAACGCTATGGGTAGCGTTGAAGTCTGGAATATTGCAATTGAGGCACTCAAAAAAGCCCTAGAGCGTTGTGGTTATGAATACACCATTAAAGAAGGTGATGGGGCATTTTATGGACCTAAAATTGAAGTAGGTATCCAAGATTCGATGGGGCGAACCTGGCAATGCAGCACGGTCCAGGTCGATTTTGTTCAACCAGAAAACTTTGATTTAACATGTATCAACTCAAACGGACAAAAAGAACGTGTTGTCGTTATTCACCATGCAATTTTTGGCTCGCTCGAACGTTTTTTTGCCGTAGTACTTGAACACTACAAAGGGAAATTACCCTTCTGGATCTCTCCGGTACAAGCTCGGATCCTAACTATTACTGAGCAAGAAAATGGATACGCTAAAGAATTATATGAAAAGTTACGCCCATATATGCGCGTTGAACTTGATACAAATTCAGATCCAATTTCAGCAAAAATCAAAGATGCTCAGTTACAGCAAGTACCTTGGATGATCGTCATTGGCAAAAAAGAAGAAGCGTCTGGAACCATTACCTTGCGTTATCGTGACGGCACACAAGAATTCGGAATAAGCTTCGAATCATTGCTAGAAAAAATCACGCAAGAAAACGCGTAAAACAATTAGATTACTATTAAGGGCGCTTATAAATATGAGCGCCCTTAATAGTTCAATTTTTTCAACTCACAAGCACATGAACAGATACGTTTACTTGAAACGCAAACATGCTGCCCCCAAGCAACCAAAACCCTATTGATTCGTATCCAATACTCCTGAGGAAATTTCTGCATAAGAACCTTTTCTGTATCCTTAGGATGCTGTGTGGTAACAAAACCACAATGATTAGCTATACGATGTACATGCGTATCCACGCAAATACATGGAATTTGAAAAACCTCTCCACGAACTAAATTGGCAGTTTTCCTGCCTACTCCAGGCAATGCCAACAACGCTTCCTCTTCGGATGGTATTATTCCTTGATAAGCACGCACAATATGATCAAAAACGAAATGTAACGTTGCAGCCTTAACACGATAAAACCCTATAGGGCGCAAGATATCTTCTAATGTTTCTCGTGACAGCTCCAATAAAGCCTGAGGCGTGGGTGCCAATATAAAAAGCTCTTCCGCAATGGGCATAGAGACCACATCACGTGCTCGTAAACTCAAAAGTGTAGCCATAAGAATAAGATATGAATTCGAACCATACCGATCTATTAATTGAACGCTTGCTGGCTTTGGAAGAGCCGAAACACGCTTTTCCATAGCTAAAAAACGCCGTATATTCAGGTTATCCATAAACTTTCTTTATTTGCATGCAAAAAGATGCTAGAATGCTCTCTTAATTATACGACAATTTACTCGATATACAATAGGAAGAAGCTATGGATCGGATTACGGGTGCCCACTATAGTGAATTATTTATTGAACATTGCATAAACGAAAAGCATGCAACGTATCATACTACTAGATCATATAAATCAGACTTGCGGCAATTCTTTGAATTCTGGGAACAACAAGATCACAGGCATTCCAAAACACTTTCTGTAACAGAACTAGTACCCCTATTTTTACAAAACATACAACAGCAAGAAAAATCTGCTACAAAAGCACGCAAAATATCCTGTCTTAACAGTTTTTTTCTCTTTTTATTTCGCAATAATATCCTACAAAAGCCATATACCCTTAAACGACCAAGCGTACAACTTCCAACAGCTACAACGATACCACACGAAGTAATCGCTTCCCTGTTTGCCGAGATTCCCATTACAGCCATTCAATCAGTAAAACCATATCGCGATCGAAGCATTCTAGGAATTTTATATGCGACCGGCATTAAAAGCGTAGAAGTCAGTTCAATACGCATTCAAGACCTTAATCTTGCAGAACAATCACTCACCATTCGCCCCCCACGAAAAAAGCAGCGAATGGTTTTTTTCGGTGTGCAAACTAAACATGATCTCTCTATGTACCTCGCACACGAACGCCCTGAAGCAACAACTACCTCTGAATACTTATTTTTGAGTATCCATAAGACACCACTCACAACTCGATCAATTCAACGTATCTGTATCCATTTTGGAGAGCTTTTAAATCCAAAACGCATTATTACACCTAAAATCCTTCGTCACTCGTTTGCCTTACACCTTCTCGATCAAGGAACCTCACTAGAACGTGTACAAGAATTATTAGGCCATGCAACAAGCGCAAGTACTGAGCGATACGTACAATAAAATAATGAAACAACAATCAACCGCACCTTTTGAAAAACAAATCCGCGTTATTGTATTTGGCATACTCTTTTGTTTTGGTTGCATCGGTGGAATGCTATGGTATTTACAGCTCTATCAAGCAGCCCTCTTTACCCAAGTAAGCCAAAACAATTATATGCGCAAACGGACGCTCTCTTGTCGCCGTGGAGCCATCACCGATCGCAATGGAATTCTTATTGCAACCGATAGGCCAATTATTGCACTCTATTGGCAAGGATGCGGTTGTAAAAAACTTTCAGAACAGCATCAAAAACTTCTTGCTCATATTCAAGCAGAAAGCAATCAGAAACTTCCAATAGCCCGCACTATAACACAAGCAGAACAATACCAACAGAAGCTCCTTCTCGTAGATAATATTTCCTTTGAAGCATTAGCTCGCATTATGGAATATAATAACGCTGATGAACATTTAATTATTGAAACACGACCGCTCCGCTATTATCCGCATCAAGAAACCGCGTGTCATCTAATTGGCTGCTTCCGCCAAACACCACAAACAACAATCCCCGAGGCTCTTATGGGATTAGAAAAAATACTCGAAGAAGATCTACGAGGAAATCCTGGTCTTGAGGAAATTATTGTTGATTCTCGCGGTCGTTGTATTACAAAGAATATTCGCTTTCAAGCCCTTAACGGTACTAAAATAACTACAACAATAGATCTTCTTGCTCAAAATATCGCTGAGAAGCTCCTTGCTCCATTCCGCGCTGGAACAATTATTGTAATGGACCCAGAGCAAGGGGATCTTCTCGTTCTCGCATCACATCCAAGCTTTGACCCAAACATTTTTACTAGCACAATCTCTCCTGAAACATGGAACAATTATCTAGCTACTAAACCATTTATTAATAGAGCCATTGCTTCATGTTATCCGCCTGCATCGCTTTTCAAGCTAATTACGGCAGCTGCAGCACTTGAAGAAGGTATTATTACACCTGATACCGAATGGAATTGCACGGGCAAAATTGTTTGTGGAGATACCGAATTTCACTGTAATAAACGATATGGACACGGAAAATTACAGATAATAGATGGCATAGCTCATTCATGCAACATTCCATTCTATGAAATTGGGAAAACAATTTCAATTGATCTCTTTGCAGACTACGCTCGAAGCTTTGGCTTTGGAAAGCCAACTGGAATCTTATTGCCTGAGCGCACCGGCTTAATTCCCACATCAGAATGGAAAAAGACAACAACCGGCCAGCGCTGGCAACGAGGTGAAACCATGTTAGTCGCAATTGGACAAAGCTATAGTTTAGTAACGCCCTTGCAAACAGTCTGCTTTATTGGGGCACTCGGCTCGGGCCGACTTGTCCGCCCAAAAATACTCTGTAATGAAAACACAAACATAACCCCGCTCGCCATTAGCAACGAAACACGCAATATTCTTCTTCAAGGTATGCAAAAAGGTATTGAACAAGGAACATCAAGATTGTTAAAAAGACTTAAAAATTGCACAATCTATGGCAAAACTGGAACCGCCCAAGTCTGTAGCAAAAAAACCTCCGGTGAAAATCAAGAAGAGGAAGCATATAAAAATCACGGCTGGTTTGCTGGCTATATTGTGCCCCATAATCAAAAGCCGTTCGTTCTTATGGTATTTTTAGAAAATATCGGAACATCATCCATTGCCGTCCAAACCGCCTATAAGTTTCTACACCACTGGCTTCCCAAAACAATGTAACCGGATATACATTACCCTTTCATCATGATATGAAAGATGGTTTCAGCGTTTCTTGTAGTAATGTTAATGGTATATCCTTAATATTGGTAAACTGCATAGGATTTGAAGGTGCTCTATGCCATATTTCAATGCGCCAATCTTGGGCAGCATTTTCATTTTTCATTTTGTCCATAAACCAAATAGAAAAATCTGACAATAAAGCGTTCCGCATTAGTACGAAATTTGAATTCTTTACTAACTCCGCTTCTAAAAACAAAATTTCAGGAAACAAAACCGGATATATATCTTTTAAACCTATAAATTCCTTTTTCTCAACAGAAAATTTATCACGCTTTAAAAAAGTTACATTAACAGGCAATAACGACTGATCAAGATTTAAATCCACCCCAACAAAAAGGGCAATTTCATCATCTTCTTTTAGAATCTGCTCACACAGCAAAGAGCTAGATCTAACAACCAACGAACTAAAAGAATAATCAAATTTGAAATCAACACTAGGAAACATTTTTTTTAAGATATCTTCGAACGCAAAACATACATTATTAAAAAAAGAATCCTCCTTTTTCCTCAGCCAAATTTTCTTATCATATTCCGCCATGGAATAAGGGTTATCTATCTCCGTATAATAAAGATTATCTTGTAAAAACAACCGTACATTCTTGATAGTTTGATTTTTACTTAATATTTTTGTAATCAAAACTAAGTCTTGATACATATACCCGCTACCAATACTGGCGTACAATAACTTGGATGCATTTTTTTCTCCGATTTGTTTTTCAACATCTTCTACAACAAGTTTTTCAAAATAACTACGTACATCCGGATTTATAGAGCCACTATCTGTTGTTTGTCGACGAAGTGGTGGACAATCACACTCATCAAACAAAAACAAAGGAAACTCTTGCAATCTCTCTATAACAAAATTATTTGCCTTCTTAATCGAAGGAAAAATATGATCAAAACACCTCGGGGCGATAACTAACTCATCACAATACGAAGGATACTTTCGATGTATAAGCTCCAATAAATCTCCCGGTCGATCAACCAAAAGTTCTCGTATATATTCTGGATTCTTTATCGTTACGCGATCCTCTTGTATAGATGCTTGCTCAAAAGCATCACCTTCTTTCAAACCTAGAGCCTCGCGGATTAAAACCTCCTCATTATCAAGTTTGAACTCATCTTCTTTTCGTAAAAAATTTTCAACGCTCGAAGATGCATTTGAAGACAAAAGACCACGCTTCTCTTCTGTTACAGTTACACAATGCGATCGTAATGTATGAATCTCCGGTTGTTGTTGTTTCTTTAGATACTTTTTCACCGAATCTAAAACATAATGAAATCGATTATAAAATGAATCCCAAACACCTATTTTATATAACGCATACACGCCGCCAAGACTTAGTACCGAACTCAAGTAAAATGCAGGAGACGAAAACAATCGCGCACCAGTAACTTTATTTGAATTAGATTGCGCAAAAGATGGCAAACAGCAGACAATAAAAAAACTTACAACAAAAATTCGAATCGAATATCTCTTAGAAAACATCGCAAATCACCTCTTTTATTTATTTCAATCTACAAATCATTATAATTCAAAATTGAAATAAATAAAAGAGTCTGTAAACAAATTAGGCACAAAAACTTGTGCCTAATGTATAAAACTTTTACGCTTCTGCGCGATATTGTTTAGCAACACGTTTTGCTAAACGGCTCAAACGGCGAGACGCTGCATTTTTATGCACAAGACCTTTGCTCTTTGCACGAGACAAGCGTGCTGCAACATCTTGCAATAGAAGCTGTGTCTGCTCTTGTGATACATTTGTATCCAAAGCAACTTGTACTTTTTTTACTGCAGTTTTAATTGCTGAACGACGGGCAAGATTTACCTGACGCTTCTTAGAACTTTTACGAACATTTTTTTTTGCAGACTTTGTATTTGCCATATTTTCTCACCTAGACGATCTTGCGAACAAGACTTGCCTTCAAACATTTTGTACAGATACAACCAGCATGAACCTTATTTTTTGGATCATTAGCGCAAGAATAGCGCATATGCTGGACGTTAGGATATACCCATTTTTTTGTACGGTTATTCGCATGACTTACATTATTTGCCACACGAGGCCGTTTTCCACAGTAATCACAAATGCGTGACATGTTACCACCTACTAAAAAATTGCTTATGTTTTTCACACAGCTAGTACTTCACTTACTTCACCAGTGTACAACAAACTCTTCATTTTTCAAATAAAGAAACTAGATTCAACCGTTTATTACAAAGCTAAGCGTATCAAACTCTAAAAAAGAGGAGCTCACCCAGCCTCATATTATGCTAAATTATGGATCTCGCGAGGCGTAATCCCAAGCAATGCATAAATCTCTTCTGCAGACAATGTTTCACGCTCAATAAGCACACTTGCAAGCGCGTCAAGTTTATCGCGATTTTGAGTCATTAACTCACGAGCTTGATCATACGATATCATGACAATCTTTTGAACAGCTCTATCAACTCGTGCAGCCATATCCTGGGATAATTCGCCGACACCGCTACAAGATATAAGCCCTAACTCCTCAGACATGCCATAATCACAAACCATACGACGTGCAATCGAAGTTGCATTTTTCAAATCAGACGTAACACCCGTAAATTGCTTCCTTAATACTAACTCTTCAGCAACGCGCCCCCCCAACGAAATAACTATTTTTGCCAAAAGCTCATCCTTGCTATGCGAGTAACGATCCCGCTCTGGAAGACTTGCTGAATATCCCAAGGCATGACCGCGAGGCGCTATAGTAACCTTATGCAAGGGATCTGCAAAGTCAGGCTGCAAAAGTGTCATTAATGCATGACCAGCCTCATGATACGCCGTTGCTTTAATATCTTCTTGCGATTGCCGCATTGAACTTGACCGCTTACCCATTAAGATTTTATCTCGCGCTTCATCAAAATCAGCCAATGCTACAACCTCACGATCCGAGCGTACTGCATGCACAGCCGCCTCATTTACTAAGTTTGCTAAATCAGCGCCACTAAACCCAGGAGTTCCTCGCGCAATTTTTTCAAGCTCAACAGCAGGATCAATCCGCACATCACGAACATGAACTTGTAAAATGTCACGCCGCGTATCTAAATCTGGATACGGCACATCAACACGACGATCAAATCGACCAGCACGCGTTAACGCTGAATCGAGAATATCAGGACGATTAGTCGCTGCAAGAACAATAACCGATGTTCCATCAGCATCAAATCCATCCATCTCCGTAAGCAACTGATTTAATGTTTGGCTATATTCTCGATCTCCTCCATCACCACCACGCTTCACACCAATAGCATCAATTTCATCAATGAAAATAATACTTGGCGCCATACGACGAGCCTGGGCAAAAAGATCGCGAATACGCGATGCGCCAACGCCAACATATTTTTCAATAAACTCAGAGCCACTTGCACTGAAAAATGGACGTCCGGCTTCACCGGCAACTGCGCGCGCTAGCATAGTTTTTCCATTTCCCGGATCGCCAACAAGCAATACTCCGCGCGTTAACCGTGCCCCAATTTGCTGATATTTTGAAGGATCTTTTAAATACGCAATAAAATCTTCTAATTCTTCTTTTGCTTCTTTTAAACCAGCAACATCAGAAAACCGAACTTTAATCTGCGAAGGCATATACACCCTTACAGAACTCTCTTCCGCGCCCGATGACTTATGCTCGCTTCGGCTCGCTTTTAATGAATCAACCAATTTTTTAAATGAAACATCAAAATCTTCCTGCGCAATAACATCACGCCCCTGTTTGGTCGCGTTGATAGCTGCCTGATTAACGCAATTTGCAAGATCTGCGCCACTAAACCCTGCGCTTTCCTTAACAATCTTTTCAATGTCAATCTCAGGCGATAAACGAACCTTTTTCGTATGAATAGTAATCAAATCACGACGAGCCTGCTCATCAGGAAACGGAACCGTAATCCGACGATCAAATCTACCAGCCCGTAACAGAGCCCGATCAAGAACACTTGGCATGTTAGTTGCTGCAAGTACAATTACCGGTGAATCACTCGAACTAAAACCATCCATTTCCGTAAGAAGTTGATTCAAGGTCTGCTCGCGCTCATCATGACCACCACCAAGACCACTCCCGCGACGACGCCCAATAGCATCAATTTCATCAATAAAAATAATAGCTGGCGCATTTTTACGAGCCTGAGCAAAAAGATCGCGAATTCGGCCGGCTCCTACGCCAACATATACTTCCATAAAATCTGAACCGGTGATGCTAAAAAATGCGCAATTCGCTTCTCCAGCAACAGCTTTTGCCAACAATGTTTTTCCATTGCCTGGCTCACCAACAAGTAAAACACCACGCGGTATTTCAGCGCCAACACGACGATATTTTGTGGGATTTTTAAGAAAATCAACTAAATCTTGAAGTTCTTCTTTAGCTTCCGCAGCTCCCGCAACATCAGAAAATTTTACTTTAATCTGGGAAGGCATGTACATGCGGGCTGTGCTCTTAGATGGCGAGAATATACCCCCTGCACCCCCACTACCACTACCTCCGCGAAATTGTCGCAAGAACATCCAAGCAAGCCCAAACAACAGGACCAAACCAAATAATAACAACATGTACCAAAGATTAAAACCGGCCGTTTGTTCAACAACAGAAAAATCAACATTATGTTTACGCAATAAATCCCAATTTTGTGGAGTTTCTGCAATTACAGCTTCAAATTTTTTGCCCGTTTTTAGTTCACCGGCGACAAATGTCCCGGAAACAGTCACTTTTTTTACCTCACCCGCCTCTACTTGCTTCAGAAACTGAGAATATGAAAGCAGATCGGTAGACTGAGTATAATCAGCCAATCGTGTTAGAGCAGCAAGAGCAACTACAAAAATAGCTACAAAGAGAACAACATTCCGCGGTGAGCCAGAAAATTTATTAATTTTTTTATTAAACTTCATACTTATCCATCGCTATACGTACAAAATACAAATTATAAACACATTCTACATTCCCTGACCAATTGTACAAAAAACACGATTTTTAACAATCGATACTTTCTTTACTATCTTTTTTTACTGTATCTAAAAAAATATAATAAACACAAGGGTTATCCCATTCACTAAAACTTACCCATGGGCAATATCGGTCGATTGTAAATAGGGCGACCATGACGGAAATTGTGCATATACACCCGGTTGAGAAACCTGCCAGTCTTCGCCAGTCAACAAATCTCTAACACGAATTACACTCGAACAACCAACTTGAAAACAGTAACCACAATACCGCCCACACGGAGAAAGCGTTGGATCAGTTTTTATTCCAACCCCCTGAGTTATTGGACGAAGCGTACGCCGCACAAGATCAAACTCCTGCAACTGCATAGTTTCTTTATCTTTAGAGGCAAACACCAACCGATTACCTTGGGTAGAATAGGTAGGAGCAACATGATACCCTTTGCTCGTTATCATTTCGCTCGCCATTTTCTTCACATCATAAAAACAGATGTTACCATTTGAGCAATAAAAAACGCCCCCACCGGGTCCTAATACCGGCGTACCACAGGTTCCGGTAATACCTGGGATACATCGATGCTCCCATAGATTAGTTGCTCCATTAAACTGCAATTGCCAAATCGCTCCAGAATGCGCATAAACAACGCGATCGGATTCCTGATCATAACAAATACCGACACTAGTCCCATCGCGATCAAGCAATCGATACCGTCGACCATGCATATCTATACCAACAAAACGAACATTGTGGGGAGTAAACTCTGAAATAGCAATAAATTGACGCGGTGCCGGCTTTCCCCAGCTTGGACTTACTAAAATACGACTAGAATCGTAGAGTACAGTATGCTCTTGACCCTGAACATCGGTTAACCAAAGAATACTACCCTTTTCTCTAGCCTTGCGCTCGACAAATGCTATTTTTGTTAAAAAAGGAGGTACTTGCGCTACAAGCGCTTCAATCACTCGAACAGCTATCTGTGCTGCCGTATCGCGCAAAGAAGAACACAAAAGCTTGCGCCCCTGTACCATTGTTCCACCATCCGTATCATAAAGACGCCAATCAACACTATTTGAATCATCTTCTGAAATAGAAATAAGCAGCGCTGCATCAAAACCACGCTCAAAAAGTTCTCGAATCTGAGATTTTTTCTTAGGGAGAGACGTTCGAATTTCTGCGCAGACAGAAAACCTGGACCCAAAAGATAATTTTTGACGCACATCTTCAAGGAATACTTCAATTTTTTTGTGCTGTGTTGCCAAAAGAGCCACCATGCCGACATAAATCTTCATTGGTTCAATGCCAACTTCCTCATTTGAGATACCAAAGACAATCGCTTCCTCCGACTCGGCGAAAACCAAAGAACCGCCAAAAATCACACAAAGAAACAACCACATATATATTTTCATACAAGTCTTACCCACGAGAAGAGTTATATATCTTTTCCAAATTCAACCATTATACGCTTCCCCCAAAACACCGCCGGATAAACCGCCCGATGCAATGCCGCACGCGCTGCAAGATCATAAGCAACCACCCCCGATGATTGCATAATTGACGCCGACTCTACAGATCCACCGGCAGACAAGACAAGCAAAACTTGCGCATGCAGCGAGCTACTTAACCCCCTAGGCAACCGCCAGACCCGACGAATTGCTCCAACAAACGCCTCAACATCACGGTCAAATTCGGCTGATGAATCAGCATCTACCGCAAAACAAGCATCACAAAGAGCATCTTGCTTTCTTTCAAAAAGTGGAACGACTGGCGCTTCTACCACAACGGGCTCAGCTTCGATAGGCTTTACCGGATGCACAACTTCCTTCGGTTCATTTTTTACGGGTGCAACCATTGGAGCAACGGGTGCAATCGATTCCAGCTTTTCAGGTTTCTTCGGTGCTGGAGTGACGCTAGTCTTTTTCTCTACTGGCTGCTTTTCTGGTGGTTGCGTCTTGGTCACCGCCTGAGAAGTTGAAACCTCGATTTTTGCCACAGCTTTTTCTGGTACAATTTTTTTTGTCATCGCCAAGGCCTGTTTTTTCGACTCAGGCAAAACTTTTTTTACTGGTGCTACGCAAGGCTTTAATTTTTCTTTCGTTTTCCTAGCCGGACTTTTTGAAGGTTTTTTCACAGGTTCTTTTTTCTTGGGCACTATCGGCACTGCTGGTTTTACTAGTTTTTTAGGCGGCGCTGGCTTTTTCTTAGAAATCACCGGTTTCTTTACAACAGGCAAAGTCGGGACTGACGCTTTTTTCCCTGAGGCGCCCATTTTTTCCCTTTTCTCGACAGTTTTTTTTCGTTGTTGAGAAAATGAACGTAACACGATACGAGCAGGAGAGCGCCGCAAAGAGATTGCGAGTACATCATTGGCTGCTGGACGCCACATATAGCCAAGAACCAATAAAATACTGAAAAAAGAAAGACTCGCGGCCCCGAAAGCCTTATATACGATTCGATCAGCTAATTTTGGAATACTTTTCTGTTGCGAGGGCAACATATCGAACACCACCTAAATACTTTATATCATCTACCATATGTACCACGTCACCGTATGAAACCGATTGATCTGCTTTTATCATAACAACTTGATCACCGCCACCACGCAACGCAATCGTGTTTTCAAGATCTTTTAAAAAAGAATCTGGAGAGGTCTTTTGCTCCTCGATAAAAATAGTTTTATTTTTATCCAAATACACCGTAACGGGCTCTAAGGCAGATGCATCATCATTTGTTGAGCTTGTTGGCAATTCAACCTGAATCATATTTTGCATAATTGGCATAGCAACCATAAAAATAATCAACAACACCAATACGGCATCAATCAATGGCGTCAACGTAATTTCT
Organism: Candidatus Babeliaceae bacterium; assembly: GCA_007116155.1. Lineage (GTDB taxonomy): Bacteria > Babelota > Babeliae > Babelales > Babelaceae > UBA12474. The sequence continues at coordinate 87,121 of SKJC01000002.1, forward strand.
ATAGCATAAGGACGATTAACTCGACGCCCAGTCTTTTTTCCAGCTATTTCGCGCATTCGACCACCTGCTTTTCAACAACACCTTCCATTGAAACCATCACTTGATCGAGCTCAAATTCAAACGAACGAATATAGGTAGTAATCATATGAAATAAAACAAAAGCAGGAATGGCAACAACTAAACCGCCAAAGGTTGTAAGCAATGCTTCAGCTATTCCAGGTGCTATAGATGCTAAATCAGCACTCCCTACACGCCCAATTGCCATAAATGACTGAATTAAACCGGTAATAGTTCCAAAAAGACCTATTAACGGGGCAACTGCTGCGCTGACAGATAAAAAAGAAACAAGATGATATTGATCTTCAACGATCCGATTAAAACTCAACGTCATAGCAGTCGAAAATGCTTGCGCATCTTCTTCTGTTAAAGTCCCCTGCTGACCACCACGCGCCTCAATGTTTTTCTTTAAAGCACTCAGACCTTTGTGCAACAAGCGGCCAGGCTGCGTTCCCGAAATCGAAACAGCCAATTGCAAAAGATCAGCAAGAGAAACTGCCTGATCGATCATTTTTTGCGCTTGTTCAACTTGCAACCGATATTCACGTATTAAAAAATATTTATAAAAAAATAGGAAAAGAACTAAAAAAAGAACGACCCCGGCTCCCAGCAAAATACATTTGCTTAAAAAACTTGAATGGAGCATCAACCCCCAAAATGATTGCGCCGCAAATACATGCTTCATACAAACCCTCAAATCAAACGTCTGTTAAATTTTTCTCTCTTCTAGTAAACCTTAAATATTTTCCCATAAAAATCTAGTCCAAGCATGAGAATACAAGAGTTTTTTGGCCGTTTAATCAGCCTTTTACTCCAATTGCTCTCAGGATATCTAACCGCGAACAGTGCTCGCATGATAATTGATACCAATATGCGCGCTGAAGCAACACCCCAATCTGGCGCGGATCAACACCTGCTACCAGCAAATCATTACCACTAACAATAGGTTTAATTGGCCCATCTAAAACCCCATACTGAAAAGCTCGATCTTCAAATATATCAACGCAGAGAACTGATTCAAGTAATGGAGACTGTTGCAAACCATTGCGTCCTCGCTTATCTGCTCGGGCAAAGCGCGCCAAAAAACGCAACGACATAGGCTGCATATAATAGGCAAGTCGGCGATACGCAAAAGCCCCTGCACTTCCCTCAACAAAAGCACAAGGGCGCATGTGATACTCAACTAACCGTAACACCTGCTTACTATATAAGGTCGTACGAGTTATCCGCCCAAGAAACGATTGCGCTAACGGAATCCCTGCTGACTCATGTCCATAGCTAATAAGCCTCCCATCATTACGATGTTGTTTTGTAGTCAAAGCTTTTCCCATATCATGACATAATGCAGCGTACGACAAAACGATTCGTTCTTGATCCGAACCAGAAGCATCCAACGCCACAGCATCTAATACCTGCATAGTATGCTCAAAAACATCTCCTTCTGGATGCCATTTGGGATTTTGCGGAATACCAATGAGCATACCTAGCTCAGGGTACAGCTCATTAAGGCGACCAATCTTTGCAATCCACCGAATACCCGCCGACGGAGTAGAAGCCAGTAAAAACATCTTCTCAAATTCTTTTTCAACACGCTCTCGAGCAACCCCAGTAAGATCAATGTTGCTACAAAGCTCATTCAATTGAGAATCAGGCGTCATCGCAAAACGAGCAACAAACTGCATAACTCGATAAAACCGCAATGGATCTTCAATAAATGTATCTGCTGAAACCGCTCTAAGTGATCCTTCTGAAAGATCGCGTTCGCCACCATAAGGGTCAATTAACGTCATAGAAAAGAGATCAATAGCGAGCGCATTCATTGTAACATCGCGCCGCAATAGCGCGGTTACAATTCCCATATATGGATCAAGTGTGACTACCGGACGCCTTCCTGGACCATCTGAACGTGGCAACGACCAATCAATATCAAACGATGCAATTCTAAAAACACCAAAACTTTTTCCCTGTAAACCAACCGAACCAAATTGCGAAAGCACGCTAATTAATATTTCTTCATCAATCGCATGAACCTCGATATCGACATCTTGCGCCACTTGCCCAAGAAGAAGGTCACGCACCGCACCTCCAACACAATAGACCTGCGCACCAATATTGCGCAATGCTAAAATCACTGGGTTTATCCCTGTTTTTTCTAATATTTCATGCAGAAGACTACGTTCATCTTCTCGCAAAGAGCGGACTCCTTGACTCTGGTTCATACCGTATCCCTTTTTATAAAAAGAGTTTTTCTCTCAAGCTAAAACTAGTCTATATACGAACAGTACCATTTTGTTTAGACTTTCAAAAAATGACACACACAGACAAAGGATATAACATGAAAGAGATATACATCAGCATTATTGGGATAATTCTTAGCACTTGGTCTTTATGCCACCCCCAAAATTTATATCATAAAATTCGCGGAACCGAGACAGCACAATTTGAAAAAATAATTACGGCAAAACCAAACACACGAATCGTAATCCAACAACGAAACAACGGAAACATAACAATACACGGCTCTAAACAGAATGAAATAAAAATTAATGAATCACAAACAGGTAAGAAAGGCTCTATAGCAAGCGCTAACTCGCTTATAGAACAACGAGATAATGATCTTATTATCTCAATTCCTGAAGGTGCAAACAGCATAAGCCTTGATATACAAGTACCTGAGAAAACAGAATTGCATATTACGAGCGCAAATGGCAGTATTACAATTGAAGATATAAAAAAATCAATGTTTTTAAGCACGGGATCAGGTAATATAACCTTAAACAACGCACAAGAAAGCATTCAAGCACAGACAAATAACGGTACTATTGAGATTGTCTTTGAATCAGTACTTCCTGGTTCATCCATCACGCTTGAAGCAACTGCAAACATTATACTTACTATGCCTCAAGGAACATCCGGCGAACTACTTGCAAATACCCAAGGGCGAATTATATCTGAACATTTTATAACACTGAACCCTATCACAACAAAGATTCATGCACGCACGTGGAAAGAATTGTTAAAAAGTATTAATGGATATATTGGGGCATCCTCACCAAGAAAAATAAATCATAAGGGCCCAGCTACACGATTTATATTAACATCAACGCGTGGAGGAAAGATCTACATTCAATAGAGAAAAATTAAGAACTGGTGGAACTGACCGGGATCGAACCGGTGACCTCATGAATGCCATTCATGCGCTCTACCAACTGAGCTACAGCCCCACGTGCACACTTAGAGATAACAAATTTTTTAATGTTCCGCAATAAAAACAGAGGACTCTAATCGATGAATATCTATTGGCTTCTTACTCTATTGAGTATATGCACTGCAACTGCCGCACCTCACAGCGCACCTACAAACTTTTTTTCTATAACACATCAAGAAAACACACCTACTCAAAGTTCAATTACCCTTGTATACCAACTCCCCGAAAATCTAGGCATTCTCTTTGATCACCTTCATTTTTCTCTCTTAGATGCCCCAGCCTGCCAAATACAAACCTGGAAAAGTAGCGAAAAAACCACAACATGCATTATTAAATCAACAGAAGAGCGTGTATCCTGTTTCACCAATCAGGGAACAATAATTTTGCAAATAGTACACCCAACAGTCGAAGATCTAGCTAAAGGTTCCATCTATATAACTTTTTATACGCAGGAAAATCCAAAAACAGCGCACTATGAAACGATACCCCTCTATACGAGCCTTCCAAAAACGCAAGAAAACAATGCCGAAGGTATTAGTATTCAAAGCATGCTGCAAACCATCAAAGAGTATGTCTCTCACATCGTAGAACAAGCGGAATCACCACTACTCCAGATGATATTAATTCTCATTCTTGGCTTATTAATGAGCCTTACACCATGTATTTATCCGATGATACCTATTACCATAGGGATTATTCAATCCAATAAATCGTCATCATTGCGTCGCAGTTTTATCCTTGCCTGTGCATACGCACTCGGCATTGCTCTTACCTTCGCAACTATGGGATTCGTTGTGGCAATGGGCGGTGCGCAGTTCGGCTCACTTCTAGGAAAGCCCTGGTTTATCATAGCGATCGTTCTATTCCTTGGCTATTTTGCCGGTAGCATGCTCGGATTCTACGAAGTCAGACTCCCGCAATTTAATGCTCCAGCAACAAGTCAATCATCACAAGGATCAATCAAATCTGCATTCTTATTCGGTGCTATCAGCGGTACCATTACATCACCCTGCCTATCTCCCGGGCTTGTTCTTGTGCTTGGAATGGTCGCCAAGCTTACCACTACAACTGGATCATGGATTTCTACATTACAAAACAGCTTAATCGGATTTTCATATCTATTTATGTTTGGCATAGGATTATCAATTCCTCTCGTTATCCTAGCTACTTTTTCAGGAAGTGCTGAAAAGTTGCCCCGGTCAGGTCTCTGGATGGTTGAGGTAAAAAAAATATTTGGTTTTCTACTTATTGGTCTCTGCTTTAGCTATCTAAATCCTCTTCTTTCCGCAACATTTATTTACATACTTGCAGGTGCTACGTTATTACTCGTTGGCATAGCACTCCAGAAGAAAAAAATGTACGGCGCTAGTCCGTTGCTTGCCCGATATATACTCATTACCAATAGTATAATCATAGGCCTCGGTGTTTTCTTTTTTGGCTATGGCCTCTATACACCCTACTCTAAATCAACACACGAAGTAACGTTGCCAGCAATAGCAGAAGCACTTAAACAAGCAAAAAACAAAGGGAAACCATACGTCCTCGTTGAATTTGGCGCATCATGGTGCTCATCATGTGTAAAAATTAAAAAAGAACTATTCAATAACACAGCATATCATGCAGCATTACCACAAGTTGTTTTTGCACACTGCGACTGCACGAAAGCAAACGATCTAACCGTGCAAGCCTATCAAAAAGAATACGGCGTTTCTCAAGGACTTCCAATGGTACTCCTTCTTGAAGCAAAAACAAATAAAGTCCTGCAACGCTGGCGTTCCGAAATACTTCACATATCTCCTCAAGAACTTGCGACTATCATTGGCTCACACAGCAACTCATAACAATAAAAACAGGCTGACTAGTATTAGTCAGCCTGTAAAACTCTAATATATCGTCTGCTGAATGCTATTCTTCACCATCCTCAATTATATCGTACAACAACGCTTCTTCTGCTGCATGAGAGCGACATTCTTTATCGCAACCACGCTTATGCTGTTGATTAATCTTTTGATTTTGATTACGCAATTGTGTATATATACGGTCAACTACTTCATTAATTTGGGCATAATAATCTGTACCATCATGCTCTGCAAAACAATCATAATTTCGTGTTTTAACTCGTATGCGCACCTCATACAAGCTTCGATTTGCATGAAAATGAACATTAACCTCAATAATACGAGGTGAGGGTTCAGATTCTAAGAAGCGCTCAATTTTTTTTAACTGCTCGTGCAAATGATCATCAAAAACCTTCGTACGTTCGCATCCTCCGAAGAATATACGATGTTGCATGGAAAACTCCTTACGAATAGGGGTCAATATTCCTGCAATAAATCTAGCAAAAAGCAACCAAGAGTAATAGCGTTTTATCCGATATTAACGAACAATAAATTTGACTGGCACACTAACCAAATCAAACTTTTTTCTTAGCACATTCTCAGCGAATCGAAGTTGAGAGTCTTCAAACCAATTCGGAAAGTTTGTACGAAGCGCTATAGTAATGGGAGCCGTAGTAACCTGTTGAACCTTAGAAATTTGCAATTTTTGCTGACAACGGATAATTGGCGTTTTCCTAAATGCTTCAATTAACGTTAAAACCAACTCGTCTTGTGGAAGATTTTGTATTGTTCGGGCCCAAACTTCTTGAATTAATGGTATTACTCGACCAACATTCTTTCCGGTTTTACAAGAAATATAGAGGACGGTAACCCGATCAAGTAAATGGCGATAACAATCAAAAGAAGACTCCAATGAAGCTTTAGCTGATTCATCCATGCAATCACTTTTATTAACCAAAATAATCAACGATTTATGCAATTCGGTAAACGCATAAAAGGCAAGCTTAAGCTCTTGATCAACAAATACACCCTGACTACCATCAAGCAACAACAATACAATGGCTGCACCACGAACTGCAGCAAATGAACTCTTAACCATTAACTCTTCAAGCTCTTCATCAATTGCCCGCTGCCGACGGATTCCCGGGGTGTCTGTCAACTGAATCGTTTCTTGATAAAAACGAACGGCTCCAGTAATTGGCTCACGTGTTGTACCTGGAATATCGGAAACCAATGCACGCTCATCTTCAAGCAACAAATTTAACAATGAAGATTTACCCACATTTGGACGGCCAATAAAAGCAACACGACATTCAGGTTTTTCCGGCAACTCTGAAGAAGCATCATTTGGTATATAAGTAATAATCGCATCTAACAAATCAACAATACCAGTACCATGCTGCGCTGATAAAAGAAGCATTTGATCATGATAAAGCGATGCAAATTCGAAAAACTGCTCTTGAGCAGCGCGCGTATCTTCCTTGTTTACAACCAAAATAACCTGCTTATGGCGTTTGCGCAATTCACGAGAAACTTCTTCGTCTTCCAACATTACTCCTGCCGCACCATCCACAAGAAACACCACGACCGCCGCTTCATCAATAATGCTCCAAACCCGCTGACGAACTGTTTCTAATAATGGATCTTCTCGCACAATTGTTGCAACTCCCCCAGTATCAATCAGCTCGAAAATCGAATCTTTCCACGAGACGGTGTCAATAATTTCATCTCGCGTGACACCTTCATAATTTAATATCATACTTCGCGCATTAGGAGCCAAACGATTAAACAATGTTGATTTGCCAACATTCATTCGACCAACAATAACAATCTTAGGCATTTTTTTCATTTTTTTATTCCTCACTCGAATAGACATTGCCTGGCAACACTTGCATTAAGGTATTGGCTAAGGGCCAACGTTCAACATCAGAGACATCCACAACCCCTACTGTACGCTTACGCACCGGCTTCGTCTCAACATGAACATTACCTGTAGAATCAGAATCAAGTTGCTTACATAAAGGAATTGCGCAAGAAGGCGCTGATTTTTCACTAGAAACCACAACATCGCGATCAACAAACACGGGCACCAAAGTTGCCGCAGCTCCAAACAATTCTTCTAAAACTCCCTGCCATCGATTTCGCGCGTTCAACAATAATTCTTGATAAAACAAAAACGATTTAGGAAACGAAACTTGCACCACTCCATCAACACACCCTACAAAACAACCTGAAGCAAAAACAGAATTGATAATTGGATCCGGGCAAACAACTTGCACACGCATTACAAATGTTTTCCACACCGAATCGCTCAAACCACTATTTTCCACTGACGACTCTTCAGATTTTTCAACCTGCGGCTTTTCATTTTTTAATTTTTGATCGATCGGTACATGCTTCTGCACAGGCGAGCCCGATTCTTTTTTTTTAACCCCATCAATAGCGACAATACCAGAAGTTGCCGTATTTGCAGGAAAAAACGTAAGCAACATACGCATAAATAAACAATCAGGTTGATGCGTCTTAGCAAGTAATGGTTCATAGCGAAAAAAAACATCGAGATATTTAGCAAAACCCTGAGGCGCTTGCAAACTAATTACCGCATCAAACATTTCTTTATATCCATCAAACGGCTCCTCCAAAGGAACTCCAGCCTCATACCACATGCCAGCAGTTGCAATTGCAACTAAAAGTCGCCAGGTATGATCTATCGATTGCATTCGCCCAAGCATGGAGCGAACAACCGTATACAAAAAAGATATATCTTGACGAGCAATCGCAAGATATATATCAAATACCGCCGCGCATGAAACAAGACCAAAAAGATCTCTGACCGATGCTTCTGTTATAGTCGACTGATGTAACCAAGCTTGCTCTAGCGCCATAAGAGCATCCCGAACTGAACCCTCACTGTACTGCGCAATTAATCGCGCAGCCTCAGAAGAACAGATAATATTTTGCTGCTCTGCAATTTTCTCAATATAGGCAGCAAGCTTTTCTGCCGGGATAGGATCAAAAAAAAGCTGAAAACTGCGTGAACGGACGGTCTCAATAATTTTATGAACTTCAGTTGTCGCGAGCAAAAACAACACAGATTCGGGAGGTTCTTCTAACATTTTTAAAAACGCATTAAACGCAGATTTACTCAGCATATGCGCTTCATCAACCAGATAAATCTTCTTTCTGCCAAGAACAGGAAGAAATTGCGCTTCCTCCATAATCTGCCTAATGTGCTCAACACCAGTATACGAAGCGGCATCAACCTCAACAAAATCAGGATGCTCACCACGCCTCATCAATAGGCATGATTTGCACATTCCACAGGGCAAGTCTGCCCACGCGCAACTACTCGATCGATATTCTACCATACGGTCACAGTTGACCGCCGCAGCAAACAGTCGGCCAACCGTTGTTTTTCCTGAACCACGCATGCCAGAAAGCAAGTAGACTGGAAAAAGAACATCACGCGCAACACTATTGGAAAGCAAGTGAAGAGCAACCTCTTGACCAATTACTGCGCCAAAAGAATTCGGACGCAACAAACGCGCAAAATGTAAACGATGCTCTGAATGCGCCATATATTATCAACCTATATTTTTATACATATACAGGAAAAGCCCGCACAAGGTTGACTACCCCTGCTGCTTCCTTTCGGACCTGACAGATTCTGCAGCTACCCTTTGCAGGCTTTTCCAATTTTCTGGTGGAGAGAGAGGGATTCGAACCCTCGATGCCCTTTATCAGGACATACACGATTTCCAATCGTGCTCTTTCAACCGCTCAGACACCTCTCCAGTTTATTTCAATATACTGTTATTCTGCATCCGCAGCAACAACCTTTTCTTCAACTACTACTTCAGCATTTTGTTCAACAGCCTTTGAACGAACCACAGCTTTTTCCGCTACAGTTTTTTGTGGCGCACCTTTTTTAGGCGCAGAAGACGCTTTACGCTCTGCCTTCTCTTGCTCTCCACTGCTTACACGACGGGTAGATGGAGCCCTGCGACCACGACCAGCTGGACGACGAAGAGATCCACCTTCCTCTTCACTCTCACCAACCGCCATTGCTGCTGATTTATTTTCTAAAGATTCTTCAGCATGCTCTTCTTTTGCACGCTCTTTGCCACGAGCAACAGCTTCAACTAGTTCGTCAATAATAATACGAATTGAACGCTCAATATCATCGTTTGCGGGAATAACAATAGAAATTCCATCGGGACTACTATTAGTATCAACAAGCGCAACAACAGGAACACCCATTACTGCAGCTTCCTTAATCGCCGTAGCTTCTTTTTTGGCGTCAACAACAACAACGGCACCAACCGGCCAACGAAGATTAATCAAACCACCAACACTAGAACGTAGTCGAGCAACGACCTTCTGAAAAACACCTAGTTCTTTTTTCGTATACATTTGACGTTCATCAGTAGCAGCATTCGCAATAACCTCTTCAAGGTGCAGTAATTTTGCAACTGATTTTTTTACTTGAGAGAAATTAGTAAGCGTTCCACCAACCCAACGATGCGTTGCGTGGGGAGCCTTAAATCTCTCGGCTGCCGTCTTAATCACTTCTTGTGCTGGACGCTTTGTTCCAACCCATAAAATTTGTTTACCTTCTGCTGCAACAGATTCAAGAAATTCCGCAGCCTTTTGCGCTTGCAATGCAGTCTTTGAGACATCAATAAGATGCACACCATCTTTTTTGCCCCAAATATATTGGCGCATATTAGGCGACCAACGCCAGGTTTGATGGCCAAATTGAACGCCAGCTTCAACCAATTTCTTCAAATCTAACATAAAGTAACTCCACAGGTTTTTTCAACTACTATTTGGCTACTCACAAGCTCTATGCGGTTCGGCCACCTGAAAAAAATAGTAGGGGATATACATATATCTTTATTATACTATGCTTTCTTCGATTTTCCAGCAAAATCTTCTACTCAGATGCCCCAATGACGCCACCCTCTTTAACCGTGCGCTCATAAACCGCACCCATTAAACTTGCAATCAACGTCCAAACACCAATAACCCCACCAAAAAAGATACTATGGAGCGTAAAGGCAGAAACATACCCGTTATTCAAGACAAACGCGGTAAAAATATTATATCCACTACCTGAAGCCTTTGCCAACTTAGCACCAAACCCATCAATCCAGGTTTTTGCTTTAAATTTTGTCGCCTTTGTTGTTGGAATATAAAGACTCTCTCGCAAGGGCCCCGCAATACCATAATTAACTGCGCGCATAACAATGTAAGCAACACCAATAGAAAGAAAGCCATCAAGCCAAAGATACGCCAAAATAATTCCACCCGTTACTAATGGTATTACCATCAAGCTTTTCCGTACCCCTAGGTGTGAAACTAAGGTGCGCGCACCAACAACAACCACGACAAATCCAGCAAATTGCACAAAAAAGATCTGTCCAAAGAGATATGCACCCAACTTTGCTACCGATCCTGCAGCGATATCTTTTCCCACACCAAGTCGAACGTAATTAAAACTCACATTGACCACTTCCCAAAAGAAGCTAAGGAGGAAAATACCAAAGACATACGGATAGCGAACTAAGACATAAATACCTGAACCCATGCCTGACAAAACATCCCAAAAAGAAGTTTTTTGCCCAACCTGGTCATGTATCTTTTGCTGACGCTTTTCATATTGATATGCCTTTTCATACCCATGCAAATGATTTTTGGGAACAACTCGAACCAAAATAAAACAAAAAAGAGGAATCAGCGAAAGTAATAACGCTGCAACAACCATAAGAACCTGATAACTGGCAACATCAGAGATCATACAAGCGCCAACGCACTGATAAGTTAAGAAATACCATGCCCCAAGAGCTGTAACCATTCCACCCAAAAGCTTCATCGCTGTTAATGTTACATAGCTACTTTTTACTGAATCTGGCTTCATTACAGAGTTTACAAACGCCCAAATGACGCTTACTAAAAAAGGCGAATATCCCTCAACAAAAAAATAAAAAATCCAGCCAAACCAACGATCAGCGCCTTGATCTGTGTTTCCCAGGCCAATAGTTGGATGCCCAAAATAATATGCGCAAATCAGGCCACCAAAAGTATAGATCAAAGAAACAAGCATTAACACTTGGTGCCGCTTTAAGAGATCAACCATTCGAGAGTATAAAAACACCAACGGAATCAGAACAAAAATCGACCAAAATTTTGCGGCAGGAACATACTCATAACCAACAATCTGCATAAAAACAGAGTCTTTCAACTCCTTGGCAAGCGTATAACTACCAATCGCAACAAAAAAAGACAAGCCTAGCAAAAGTACTTTTTTCTGCTCTAGGGGATCATCACCAAATAACAATGTATACAATGAACGCAACAGCTTCATAAATCATATCCTTACCAAATATTTTCACCCTCAGAACAAACAAAAAACTTGTCGCTCGCTCCGAAATTATCTATGCATGCAAAAAAGAAAAGATCTGGCAGTCCGTGGACTGCCAGCAATAAACCAACCTGATATGTTAATTGTGACGGAACTATAGAAAAAAAGCAAATTAATCCGAGGACTAAGCATCAACACCAATAACTTCGTTATTAGCGACAACACGCTCATATTTCTTACCAAGCAATCCCGCGACAACCACCCAAAACGTAATAATAATTCCGTAAAACACAACGCTTAATGAAAATGCGCCAATCAAACCAGACGCAATAATATCTTGGGATAAAATAATATAGGTACTACCCGTTGCCTTAGCAATTTTAGAACCAAAGCTGTCAATCCAAGATTTCGCTTTAAATTTGGTATCCTTAGTTGTCGGGATATATAATCCTTCACGCAGCGGATATGCAAACGCATAATTAAAGGCACGCATAATAACAAACGCGATCCAAATCGGTAACACACCACCCGAGAGCAAATAGGTGAATATAACACTACCAATAGCCAGAGGTATCATAACCAAACTTCTACGCATACCAATGAACGATACCAATGTTTTTGTTCCGACAAGAACAATAACCAAGCCAATAAGATGCATAAAGAACACCTGACTAAAAAGATCTGCGCCCATACCCGCAACACTTTTTGCCGCTTCTCGAACAACACCCAAGCGCATGTAATTATACGTTGAATTAACAATATCCCAGAAAAAAAGCATCAAGAATATTCCAAACACATAGGGGTATCGCAAAATCACCCAAAGGCCCGAAAGCATGCCACGCGCCGTCCTCCAAACCTCTCCCCAAAACCCAAGCTTTGCTTCTTGCGCTTTCTTTTCTTGCTTGTCATGAACATATGCTTTTTTATAACCCTGCATATGAGAATGAGGGATAATGCGAACTAAATACAGAGTTAAAAGAGGAACAGCCAACAACAATAACGCCATACCCGTAAAAATAAACTGGTACATACGCGCATCTGAACAATACGTACTGCAAGAACACTGAAGCTTTAACAAAAACCACGCCAGGCTCGCCGTCGCCATACCACCAATTTTAGAAGCAATGGTAAGAGTAATATAGCCATTCTTCACACTGTCAGGCGTTGTAATGGAATTTACAAATGACCAAAGAACACTCAACACAAATGGAGAATATGCCTCACAAAAAAAATAGAAAACCCAGCCAAAAACACGGTTATAAGCCGCATCAGTATTAGACAAACCAATTACCGGATGCCCAAGAAGATACGCTAAAACTAAGCCAACCAACGCATACATTGTGGCCATAAAGACAAGCAACTGATAGCGATGTAAAACATCAACTAACCGAGAATAAAAGAAAACTAAAGGAATAAGTAAAAAAATGGCCATAATCTTTGCTTTGGGCTGGTAATCAAGCCCAACAACCGATATAAAAACAGTATCTTTCAACTCTTTAATTACTGTATATCCACCAATAGTCGCGAAAAAGGAAAACACCAACACAAAGATCTTTTTACGCTCTATCGGATCTTCCCCAAAAAATGCCGATATTAACGAATTTAAACGGCCCGATAAAATCATAGCTCCCCGCCTCTTTCTTAAAACAACCCTCTAATTAAGCTCGCCAAAAAACAAGCCCATACCTAACACCCCACTACTACTCACCAATTTTTATTCAAAAAGAGGCCTCTAAGAAATAATCTTAGAGGCCTCTCTATATTCATCTTTAATACACCGCGAAATTAACAAACAATCTCGTTGTTTTCCACCGCGTACGTTGCCTTGCGACCAAGAAAGAGTGCAACAATAGCCCAAATAGCACTTACACCCAACACCATAAAGAGCATTGCCAACCCGGTACCCCCAACAAAACCTTGAATCAACGACCCCCCTGCCTTGGCGCCACGAGAACCAAAAGAGTCAATCCACGCCTTAGATTTATACCGAGCTTCCTGAGAAACAGGTATAAAGAGCTGCTCCTTAGAAGGCTGCCCGAAAGCATAATTAATACCCTTAGATGCAACCATGACATAAAATGCAATATCAACAACAGGATAAGCAAACATAAAGAAAGCATTAAACGCCATTAAAAAGGGCAGCGCCACCAGAGAAAGCGTAAGCCCAATACGTCTTCCTATATTTCCAACGCCCAACAAGAGCGAGACTAAAGCTAATACACCGACCCAAACACCAAAATCAGATGTCCATTGCGCATACGCCGCTTTATTGCCCAGCGTAGCCTCTTGTATTAAAATCTTAAATCGCAAATCAAAAACAGTAGCAATAACTTCAAAAGCAGTTATCCAGATAAAGATCCCCAATAAAAATGGCTGCGATAAAAAGAGCTTCAATCCATCGATTATTCCAGGCTTATTTTTCTTTTCTGCGCCACTTTTTGCCTGATAGCCAGCCATTTCAGCTTTTGGAATATACCACATAATAAACCAGACTAACGCTGGAATCAACAGAACCGCTAAAGCAGCAACATAAAAAATCTGTGGAACACTAAAAAGATCAGCAACCACACCCGTCATTTTTGATCCCAAAATAGCACCAAGCTGACCAAATGTTGCGGTAATATAAAATGCCTTTTTTCCAGCCTGTGGCGTTGTTGTATCAGCCATAAACGAATAGAAAAGCACCACTGTTAACGAACCAAAACTTTCAATGACCACATAAGAGAGCCAGCCTAAAAGGCCAATTCTATTAGCCATAGGAGCATTGTAACCATACACTGGACTCATAGCAAAGTAACCAAGCAAAACAAACAGGGCTATATAAATTGCCGAGACAGCATAAAACATGCGATGGCGAGGAAATAAGTCAATCAAATAACTATAAATACCAACAAGCGGGAAAATCACCAACAATGAGATAATTTTCGCGATCCAGGTCGCCTGCGACCCGACTGGAACAGGATAGTTTTTCCCGAAAAGCGCAAAAAATCTTATGACCCCTCGAACGACAAAATCTCCCTCAACAATAAGCTCATTAAACATCGGATCTTTTGCACAGCGCAGCAACCAGTAGACACCAATAATAAAGAAGAATAAAACACCATATGAGACAAATTTCTTCACTTCGGCCTTGGTGAAATCACCATAGATATAACGAAGCACGCTCTGCAACAGACCTGTTGCAGAGCCAACGGCGACAACCGCCAGGCTAGCAATTGTTGCTAATGCGCCAAATAAAAAACTACTCATTGTGTAGCGTCCTTTCTTCAAAAAGAAAAATCAGTATCTTACTAACATAATTTAATTATTACAGTCATGATTGCCGTAAAAATGTGTAATTATTGCCTCTCACTATTCAAAAGACAACAGCTAAAATTAGTATACCGAAAAAAAAAATCGTGTATACGGATCGAAAAAGAGAATCACGCCGCCTGATTGATGCTATACAAAATGTCTTAGTCTGTTAGACTAAGATCTTGACAAAAGCCGTACAAAACATTGTTGATGTGCCCTTGGCACATTACTGAATACATAAAGAATCCATATGACTAAAACACTACTGCCACACCAAGAAGAAACCTTTCAAACAACAGAACTTGATACCCTTACCCAGCTACCACTTGTTCCGCTTAAAAACGTTGTCCTTTTCCCGGGTAGCGTCATTCCCCTCATTATTGGACGCCCTCGATCCATTGCATCCATTGAATACGCCGTGGCACACAAACAAGATATTTGCCTCCTTACACAAATAACAAGTGCGATCGAAGACCCAGCAGAAGGCGACCTTTTCTCGGTCGGAACACGCGCAAGCATCTTGCAAGTCCTTCCCATGGCAAAAGGAACCATTAAAGTTTTGCTTGAAGGAAAATCTCGCTTTGCCGTTGAATCCACCGCTATGCACGAAGGAATCTGGAAGGCAACCGGAAGTATAATTCGATATACCGATACCCAGACAGAACCGGAAATTCAGGCTTTGTGGCGACGAGTCAAACAGGTATACAAATCCTACGCAAACCTTCACGCCCAAAATCAAAACAACCTGGCACATAATTTACAGGAGTTTGAAGATGTGGCCGTCGGAGTCGATACACTTTGCGCGCACAACAATCTTGGTTTCAAAGAAAAGCAGGTATTGCTTGAAGCCCCATCATTATATAACCAGCTTCTTATACTTATCGAGCTTTTAGAGCGTGAAATTGAGATTGTAAAAATAGAAGAACGTATTCGTGGTCGTGTACAAACACAAGTTGAAAAAAATCAGCGCGAATACTATCTCCACGAGCAGATAAAAGCCATTAATAAAGAGCTTGGCCGTGATGATCAAGATGCAGAGCAACGCGCGCTCGAGCAAAAAATTGAAAAAGCGAAACTTCCACCAGATGTACGTACCAAAGTAGAACGTGAGTTGCGACGACTTGAACAGATGCCACCACTTTCTTCAGAGGGCACGGTGAGCCGAACGTATATTGATTGGATACTCCAATTACCCTGGCACAAAGAGAGTAAAGATCGCATTAGCTTGGCACAAGCAGAGAAAATATTAGATCGCGACCACTTTGGATTACAAAAAGTCAAAGAGCGTATTTTAGAATTTATCGCAGCAAAAAAATTTAATCCTAATCTTTCTCGCGCACCGATTATCTGTCTCGTCGGCCCTCCCGGTGTTGGCAAAACGTCCCTTGCTCGTTCTGTCGCGCAAGCATTAGGTCGCGAATTTGCGCGCATTTCACTAGGCGGAACTCGTGATGAATCAGAAATTCGAGGTCATCGAAAAACCTACATTGGCGCCATGCCCGGTAAATTCATTCAAGCCCTAAGTAATTTAAAAACCATTAATCCGGTCATCCTTCTAGATGAAATCGACAAAATGTCACAAGACCTCTATGGTGACCCGGCTTCTGCGCTTTTAGAAGTGCTCGATCCGGAACAAAACAAAACATTCGTTGATAACTACCTGGAAATTTCTTACGATCTCTCACACACCATGTTCTTAGCAACAGCAAACAGTGCTGACGGCATTCCATATGCCCTGTACGACCGCATGGAAGTAATCACACTCTCCAGTTACACAGAAGAAGAGAAACTGCAAATAGCCAAAAAGTTCTTGGTTCCTAAATTGTTAAAAGAATATAACCTTTCGGTAAAGCAGTGTGTTATTTCTCCCGAAATTATCACATTTATCATCGCCCACTACACCAAAGAAGCGGGTGTCCGGCAACTTGAGCGTATTCTTGCAAAACTAATTCGTAAGGTAATTACACAATTACTTGAATCCAATGCACCAAAAACATTCCGCATACAAAAGGAAAATTGTCGTTCATGGCTCGGAGCGCCGCTCTTTAAACGGCGTGCGCTGAGCGAACAAGAACAGATTATTGGCTGTGCAACCGGTCTTGCGTGGACTGAGCTCGGTGGCGACATTTTAGAAATTGAAGCAACGGTAGTTCCTGGCAAAGGAGAAGTCACACTTACTGGCCAATTAGGTGAAGTTATGCGCGAATCAGCACATGCGGCCTTGAGCTATATCAAATCAGTCAGTAAATCTCTTGATATTAACAAAGAATTCTTCAGCTCCCATGATATTCACGTGCATATCCCTGAAGGCGCAACACCAAAAGATGGACCATCTGCAGGTGTCGCGCTCTGTTGCGCCATGGTTTCGGCAATTACTAAGGCACCATTTAAACCACACATTGCAATGACCGGAGAAATTACCCTTCGCGGACGAGTGCTAGCTGTGGGCGGTCTGAAAGAAAAGCTTATAGCTGCAGAGCAACACGGGATTACGACTGTGTTCCTCCCAGAAGAAAATCGAGAAGAAGTTGAGTTACTACAAAAAGAATTACACCTACAAGTAACTATCAACTTTGTCTCCCATGTACAATCGGTACTTGATGCAGTATTGTTACCAGTAGCAAAGCCTATAAAAAAATCTAAAAAATAGGCTTATAATTCTATATTTTTTATTCAAAGGATTATTATATGAACAAGGTATTATTTTCCGGATTACTTCTCGGCCTCTTGCTAATGGTTCCAGGTTGCTCGTTCTTCGGAAGCAAAAAACAGACTCCTGCGGCACCCGTAATGCCAGTTGAAGAAGTTATAGTTGTTGAAGAAGTCGTACAGCCAGAACAGATTGCTGAAATGCCTGCATCACCAATGCAACCATCAGACGATGCTGAATTAAAATAACAAGTTAAAAGATAGAGAAAAGAGAAAGGACAATATGATTGTCCTTTCTCTTTTCTCTATCTACGCATATCAAACCCCGATAATCACTAGCTTAAAAGTTATTCTATGAAAATACTCTATGCGCCTTGGCGCAGCAGTTATGTAAAATTTGGCGGGAAAAAACCTAAAAAAGAATCCGGCGAGTGCCCGTTCTGCTCAAAATTTGAAAAAGGAACAGAACACGACGCAGAGCATCTTATTCTGCGAAGATTCAAACACTGCGTGGTTATGCTTAATCTGCATCCTTATAATGCAGGGCACGTACTAGTTATTCCCTATATGCACGTTCCAGCACTCCATTTACTCACAAAAGAAATACGGACAGAACTCATAGAAGTAACGACTACGATAACAAAACTGTATCAAGAGCTATTTGCTTGTGATGGACTTAATATGGGTTATAACAGCGGAAAAGCCTCAGGTGGAAGCGTTCCCGAACATATGCATATACACGTCCTGCCTCGCTTTATTGGTGATACCGGATTTTTAGCAGCACTTGCGAACACCAAACCCATCTCATTTGAAATTAATACAGTCTATGCGCAGCTCAAAGAACCATTTGCACAACTGCAAATCGATTACTAGAAAAAATAAATGAGGAGCGTAGTACTACGCTCCTCCTCATAAAAAGCCTCATACGTCCTTCCCGCTCAACACTGATTACGCCACTCCTTCTTGCCAGAGAGTGTACAAAACAGCCGCAACGGCAAACATTGTCGGCAGAACAACAGCATACACCAATACCGCATATCCATGCGCAATAGCAAACAGGAACAACGGAAAAACCATTAATAAAAAGGTCATGGGGCCATGCCGTAAAAGAAGACGTATTGAGCGGACCAATGAAGAACCAAATAAAACAAAACCGTTTTTTTCCGGACTATCAGCAACCATCAACATCCATAAACAAAACAACGGCCAGATAGGGAAAACAATAAAGAAGACCCAATATAACAACTGTATACCAATAATGACCAAACTAACCCAAAGACCCCGATCTACAAAAAACCGCGGCAAAAAAGAAGCTTTCGGCGGATATATTGAGACCCGAACAATCAATAAAAGAACTAACCCATAAAAAGCCTCAACCAGCGATGAAATTAATGAAACATTAATAGGAATGTCCGCATACGGACCAACTTCATTAATATAAATCTCCCCTGCGGTATATATACGCAACATAGACACCGCAAGCATCGCAAAAACAGCACCCCAAAACACCCAAGAATACCAAACATTCTGAAGACGTCGCCAAACAAAAAAAGCAAACCGCTTCCACCAACTACCCGAACAGAGCAGCCAAATATCTTCTCGCCAGGCTGCCAATATTCCACCCATACATTACTCCTCTACCATGCTACAGCCACCCCAAATACTCGATTAAAGTATCACGATATAACCATAAAAATACAACGCTCAAAACCCCACAAAAAATCCCAAGATTCTAAGAAAAACCAAAACCTTTGACTTTTTGTCAATACTATGTATAGATATGAGAAATAAGAATGATAACAAAAATTCGCATTCCCGCTTGCAGAGAGGACATCTGAAATCATGAAGAAAATTTTAATTGTTGAGTCCCCAGCTAAAACAAAGACAATCAGTAAGTTTTTGGGCAAAGATTTTAAAATACTCTCCACTATGGGGCACGTTAAAGACCTTCCTAAAAATGATCTTGGGGTAACTACGCCAAAAAAGGGTCCCATTGAGCTCACCTATGTTCCGTTAGATAAGAAAGCTAAAGTAATAAGTGACATTTGCAGAGAAGCCTCACGTGCAGACGAAGTCTATCTAGCACCCGATCCTGACCGTGAAGGAGAGCTTATCGCCTGGCATATCGGTGAAGAAGTCGCCAAAGTAATGAAAAATCCATCTAATATCCATCGCATCACCTTTAACGAAATTACCCAGCCAGCTATTGAAGCTGCAATACAAAATCCAATGTCGGTCGACTTGCACAAAGTCGCAGCACAACAAGCTCGGCGCGTACTTGATCGGTGGGTTGGCTATCAAGTCTCACCAATTTTATGGCGCAAACTCCAAAAAGGACTATCTGCCGGACGCGTACAATCAGTTGCATTAAAGTTAATTTGCACACGGGAAGACGAAATTCGGTCCTTCGTACCAGAAGAATACTGGAGCATTACGGGAATATTCGCCCCCGAAGGAATGAGTAGTTTTAGCGCAAATCTTACCACTATCGGCAAAAAAAAGGCTGAACTCTCATCAAAAGCTGATGTTGATGCCATTTTATCAGCCATCCAAACAAGCCAGTATTCAATCAGTTCTATTAAAGATTCAAAACGGCAAAAAAAAGCCGCTCCACCATTTATGACCAGCACGTTACAGCAGGCAGCATATAACCAACTCGGATTTTCGGTACAAAAAACCATGACCCTGGCGCAACAGCTCTATGAAGGTCTGCCACTACAAGACAAAAGTAGCCCCGTCGCCTTAATTACCTATATGCGTACCGACTCGTTACGCATTGCTCAAACAGCACTTGAACAGACGCGGTCATTTATCACCAAAGCCTACGGCAAAGAATATCTTCCGGCAAAATCAATTTCCTATGCTAAAGAAAAAGCTCAAGACGCACACGAAGCTATACGCCCAATTGAGGTAAAAAAAATACCGGAATCAGTCCAGCAATACCTAGAACCAGATCTTTTCAAGCTGTATCAACTCATCTGGAAGCGCTTTGTTGCCTGTCAAATGAAACCAGCAGAATATGCACAACGAGCCATCACGATTGCGGGCGGAAAATATACCTTTAAAGCAACTGGCTCAACATTATTATTTGAAGGTTTTTTAAAGGTCTATAACGTAAGCGAAGAAGACGAGGCGGACGAAAAAGAAAATAAAATTCCGAAAGATTTACAAGAACAGACCGCACTTACCCTAACCAGCGCAGAACCAAAGCAACATTTTACCCAAGCGCCACCGCGCTATACTGAAGCATCGCTGGTTAAAGAGCTTGAAAAAGAACGTATTGGTCGACCATCTACCTATGCTACTATTCTCAAGACCATTCAATTACGCTCCTACACGGAGCTTGATAAACGCAAGCGCTTTGTTCCTACCGAGCTTGGCTTTGCCGTAACAAAACTACTCGATGCCAATCTGCCCAAAATTATGAATATCGCCTTCACTGCGCACATGGAGGAAGATCTTGATAAAATAGCACAAGGTGAGCTTAATCGTGATGTGCTTTTACGAGAATTTTATGAAGATTTTGCAACCGCACTTGAAGCCTTTGGCGGTAAAGAGACCGAACGACCAACTGAACCGACCAACATTCTCTGTCCTGAATGCAAAAAGCACAATCTAATGGTTCGCTTTGGCAAAGCTGGAGCATTTGTTGGATGTCCGGGATATCCTGAATGCACATTTTCATCAAGTTTTAAACGAGAAGAGGATGGCAGTATCACCCTCGTTGCCAAAAAAGAGCCTGAGCTTCTGGAAGAACCTTGCCCACAATGTGGCAAACCGCTACAAAAAAGAGTTGGTAGATACGGTGAATTTACCGCATGCTCGGGCTATCCTGCTTGTAAATATATCAAACAAGAGACTACGTCATTCATGTGCCCCGTATGCAACAAAACCCCACTGGTCAAACGTGCCTGGAAAGGAAAAACATTCTGGTCCTGTCAAAGTTACCCAACCTGCAAATTTTCTATTTCAGGGAATATCAAAGAAGAAGCATGTCCCGAATGCGCATCGCCCTACCTGCTTGCCCTAGAAAAAGATGGCGCCACGCGGCTTGTATGCCCAAATAAAGAATGTGGTTTTGCAAAAACAGAAGTTCAAAAACTCGACTAAACCAGGGGTGGTGCCCCTGGGAACCGTTTTACCTCACGGCGGTCTTCGCCCGCGTCATTGCGAACGTATGTGAAGCAATCCAGCCTAATAAAACGTATCATACCCGTCTTTGCGAGCGGAGCGCGGCAATCCAGTACAATAAAAAATCCCTTCTGCAACCTCCTGGATCACCACGTCGCTTCACTCCTCGTGATGACGATTTAATTTACCCAACCTGGCAGACAAACACGAAGCAATTCCACTCCGACGTCTTTGCGAACGCATGTGAAGCAATCCAGCCTATCCAAAACTTATCATACCCGTCTTTGCGAGCGTAGCGCGGCAATCTAGAAGCAAAGAACAGCATCGACAGCCCTCTTAGCAATCACCCTCGAAGCATAACTCCGTACTGGATCACCACGTCGTTACCACTCCTCGTGAAGACGTTCTGCTTATCATCGTCTTTGCGAACGCATGTGAAGCAATCCAGCCTATCCAAAACGTATCATACCCGTCTTTGCGAGCGCAGCGCGGCAATCCAGAAGCAAAGAAAAGCTTCAATAGCCCTCTTAGCGATTACCCTCGAAGCATAACTCCGTACTGGATCACCACGTCGTTACCACTCCTCGTGAAGACGTGAAAGAGAGTATGTGGCCACCACATTGCTTACAACTCCTTATGATGAAGATTTGCAATACCCAACCTTACGGACAAACACGAACCCAACTCCACTCCGCAGTCTTTGCGAACGCATGTGAAGCAATCCAACCTAATAAAACGTATCATACTCGTCTTTGCGAGCGCAGCGCGGCAATCCAGCCTATAAAAATCCTTATTATAAAAACGCATATGAATAATCCAAAAACAACAAAAAGTAATGGCTCCAACAAACGTTTTCCCCTATACTCTCTAGTATCTTTACTAAGTATCCGTAAAAATTGTTAAGAATCCACTTTAAAAGTATTTACAGTTTGAAAAAAAACAATATACTAGTTTCTATAATACCTTCCATATAAAAAGGAAATAACAATGAAAAAAATAGTACTTATCGGCCTTTTGGCCCTATCAAATCTAGGCAGTGCGGCAAGCCAAAATTTACAAATTCCGCTATCAAGAACTAAAGACCAAACTTCTTGGAGTAATTGGAATCTTGTGAATAACAGTCTTTCCAAAATCAACAAGATACAAACAACAACCAGCTCAACGCTGTCTTCACTCTGGTCCTCTGTTACGAAATGGGTTCCCTCACAAATAAAAGAACATCCGATTCTAGCCACAAGCATTACGTTCGGAACCGCAGCTGCTCTTTGGGGCTTTGCTAAATACCGTGCATCATGGCAAAAACAAGTTAAACTTGAAAACCTCGAAAAAAATAACAAGCAACTGCAAGAAACTTTGGCTCAAAAAGAAGCAGATATTGTAAAACTTCAAGAGCAATTAGAGGACCAAAAAACTGCGACCGCTGGCTTTTGGGATACGCAAGAAAAAACAGCTGCAGAAGCGCATATCAAAGAATTAACCGTTGCAATTCAGACAAAAACAGACAAGCTGAAACAGTTACAAGCAACTGCGCAAAAACAAGAAAACCAAATCAACTTACAAAGAGAAGAAATCGAAACTAAACAAGAAACAATACAGTCGCTAACACAAACCAACACGAACCAAACAGGAGAGCTAACAGAAAACAGGAATACTCTTAAACAAAAAGAAACTGAGCTTAAAAATCTTCAAAATAGTCTCAAAGAAAAAACAGATGCGCAGCAAAAAACAATGACCGAACATGCATCCGCTCAAGCTGAACAAAAAAAACTCTTAGAACAACTACAGAAAGAAAATGAAACCCTGCAAAAAAAAATTAAAACCAAAAAAACAAATGCCAGCCGAGAGACCCAAACGGCATCTCAGCAAGAAGAAAAAAGCTGTCAAAGCGATGCAGAATGGAACATGCAACCACAAGAAGAAAGTTCCATCACCGATGAAATAAAAAGCCTCGTAAAAGAAAACCATAAGCTGCACCTACAGCTTTTTATTGAAAAAAACAAAGAACAGATAAGCCACGCAAATACAACAGCTCAGGAGCTACTGCAGTCTGCAGACAAAGATTCTCTTGATGCGTTTATCAACAAAAACCAAAAACTCGTTACTGAGATAGAATCAATGCTTGAAGCTGCTACCAGATTTGAAGACACAGAAGATTCTTTCGAGGGCCTAGACAGTTTTATTACTAGTGCTGACAAATTACGCCAACATATGGAAACAGCAACGATGCTCTTAGAAAGCTTTCCCGAAGATCTATCAGTCAGTACTATAAATACTGAAACAAACCCTGAATTAACACAACTACAAGCAAAAATCATCGATGACACCCAATTAACACGTCATATCAATAAATATATTGCAAAGTACAAAGAAATCACAAAAAAAGAAAAACTTGATATTGATATACAAATCCGCAAATGGATCATTGCTGGTGGGAAGATTTGGAATAACCTCTTAAAAAAAGATAGCCTCGATACAAAAGAAATAACAGAACTCTTCTGGTTCCTGTACACGCAAGGACTGCTACAAGGCCTTGATCGTACGGGCCCTAATAATTATAGTTACGTACTTACCGGCGCAACATCGGGCGATGACTATGAGCGGAAAGGAGAAAAACTCTTTACTTTGCTTGCGGCTAACCAAAAGGCTAAAGACCGTTTAGCTACTCACTTAGAAGAAGAAGATGGGTTTAAAAATCGGCAGGTCAAAGAAGTTGCCCTCTGGAACGACTCTAAAGATCTTTTCTTACCAGTAGGCATGAAAACAATTCTTTTCATAAAGGCAGAATATAGTATCGCAACCCAGCAAGGTATTCCTGAAACAAAAAATGTCTATCTCTTCAAACCAGAAGATGCTGCGGGAGAGATTGCATTGACTAAAGAGTGTTTTAAGCATGGACTAAATACTATTTGGAGCAGAGTAACGAAAAAATTTAACCCTGGACTTGATAATCATCCATCAACTAATAAAGAACGAATTCCCCAGATTCTTAACGACACAAAGACTCCAATTTTTGCAAATAAAAACGAATCTGAAACAATCAAACAATTCTACGGCCATCTTGACGATACACAGCGACGAATTGGAAATGAAATCTCAATTAACAAGATCACGGATAAAGCTGCAGCATGGTACAGCTCCTTAGACACCAATCAAACAAATACAACAGATAATGACAATTCCTCACTCTTATCTTCAAGTACCCCTTCAACAATGCAAGGCTCAGATTCAAAAGAGCAGCTAGAAAAGGTGTATAAAACAAATCGATGTAAGAGCATGTACGCCTGGGCTGGATACTATTTTGGACCGGATAAAACAATGCGCGGAAGAGATACGATGTATAACAATACAGTAGCAGAAGTATACTCAAAAACGGAAGAGCGCAAAGATTGGTTGGATGAGAAGAACAAAAAGAAGCATATAAACCAAACAATCAATACACCCCCAAATCAAAACTTAAATCAAATAAGCAATTTACGGAATGCGTTGCTAGAAAATAAAGACGACGAAGATAGCCTACTCGGCAGCGATTATTCTAAGGACGATGAGCGCAACCCATCGAATCTCATCATTAGCAACTCCTCATCTGAAGGAAGCGATCTTTAAACGAATAAGTAACTAGATTAACTCGTTACCAAGAGTGGTCAGCAGAAATTTCCTGCTGACCACTCATTGCTTTTAATGCTCTACTAAGCTTTCCTGGATCACCACGTCGCTTCACTCCTCGTGATGACGGTTTAATTTACCCAACCTTACGGACAAACACGAAGCAAGTCCACTCCGACGTCTTTGCGAACGCATGTGAAGCTATCAATCCTAACAAAACCATCATACCCGTCTTTGCGAGCGCAGCGCGGCAATCCAGTACAATAAAAAATCCCTTCCACACCCTCCTGGATCACCACGTCGCCTTTAGCTCCTCGTGATGACGCGGAAGAGAGTATGTGTGGCCACCACGTCGCTTTGCTCCTCGTGATGACGGTTTAATTTACCCAACCTGGCAGACAAACACGAAGCAACTCCACTCCGAGGTCATTACGAACGTATGTGAAGCTATCAATCCTAACAAAACCATCAAACCCGTCTTTGCGAGCGCAGCGCGGCAATCCAGTACAATAAAAAATCCCTTCTGCAACCTCCTGGATCACCACGTCGCTTCGCTCCTCGTGATGACGGTTTAATTTACCCAACCTTACGGACAAACACGAAGCAAGTCCACTCCGACGTCTTTGCGAACGCATGTGAAGCTATCAATCCTAATAAAACCATCATACCCGTCTTTGCGAGCGCAGCGCGGCAATACAGAAACAAATAATAGCATCGAAAGCCCTCTTAGCGATCACCCTCGAAGCACAACTCCGTACTGGATCACCACGTCGCCTTCAACTCCTCGTGATGACGCGGGAGAAGTACCGCTTCAAACCATGGAGCCTTTTTTAATCATTACAATCCAGTGCCTTATCCCGTCATTGCGAACAAGTGTGAAGCAATCCAGTCTATTGAAAAACCGCCACCCTTCTACGGCAAATTATTTACAAATGTAAAATTAATATTTTATACTATATGCTATGCATTATATAATTTATAAAAAGAGCGATGAACCATGCAAAAACTATTATTCTTAAGTTTGATAGTCGTTACATCAGTACAATCTCAATCGACTGTTACTGAAGACATTACTACGAATTCGGTGCTCGGCGCAAATCAACTGGTAGCCCATGCAACTACACACCAAGAAAAGTATCAATCCATAAGCAAAAAGGGCCTTGATCAAGTCATACAAACAATCTTCAACTGGATAAAAAAGGGTGGAATCCTTTGGGATGCGCTAGATCATAAACAAAGCATAACAAAAGACGAGATAACCCACATCTTTTGGTTCCTTTACAGCCAAGGTCTCTTACAAGGCCTCATGCGAACGGGACCTGAAGAATACAGCTATGTGCTTGATGCGTCAACAAAAGGGCCCAAGCTATTTAGCCTTTTGCTAGAACATGCAGAAAAAGATAAACAGGGACATCCTAAAAAACAAATAGGATCGTACTTAAAAGCAGAGGGTTTTGTAAATCAAAAAGCCTATGAAATAACACTTTGGAGTGATGAGGAGCAAACTTTCTTACCTCTCGGCATGAAAACCATACTCTTTATGAGTGCTGAATATAAAATGCCAGAAAAAAAGGGGCAACAAATAGATATAAGAGAGCTCTTTTTGTTCAAACCAAAAGACAGTTCCAGTGCAAAAACTAGCTTTTTTAATATGATCAAAAATGTTGCAGGAAGTGGTAAAGGCCTCGGTAACCGTTATGACCAACCAAAATATCAAACAGAGCATCTCCCCGCTTTTCTTACCGAAAAAACCACGCCTATCTTTGCAAACACCAACGAACAAGACCAAACGCTTATTGAAATTTTTTACAATCACTTAAGGGATCGTGAGCGACGCATAGGTAATGAGATTTCTATTAACGAACTTACTGATCAAGCTGCAGCGCTATACGCAGGTAAATATCCTCCAGGAACAAGCACCAACCAGCTGGACACTACTAACAAACTTCATGCATTAACAGATTTAAACAAGCAATATACCGCCAACCGATTACAAAGTATGCTCGCTTGGGCCGACTATCTGTTTAACCAAAGCCTCGGTCTTGTTAAAAATAGTTCTTTAAATTTTACTAAAATGTCCCAATATCAGCTATATAACAATATTGTTGCGGAAGTTATTCCAAAAGGCAAAGATCAAACTATATGGAACATGAATAGAGAGGAATACCTTAAGACAAAGATCAATGAAAATAACCCTATGTTAAATATATTAATTAAAAAACTAGAAAAACGTCTTAATAAACTTCGCCCAGAACTTCAAGATCATGCGCTCCTAGGATCAACAAGCAGTGAAGAGATAACCACGGAAGACGCAAACATCCAAATGCAAATATCTTCTCTCCGTGGCACTAATAACGTATTAAAGGATGAAATATCAAGTGAAGAATTTTCATCCGATGAGGAAGTCTTTCAAGAGGAAACCGATTTCATTGCCAACTCAGGGGCAAATTCAGCTTCAACTTGTTAAAGGCATTTTCAGGTGATTCTTGTTTATCAGAAACAAAGACTAGCAAGTAATGACGTGAGGAAGCAGAGGTTTCTACTCCCTCTCGTCATATACATTATAAAAGCTTATTTTAAGCGCGTGCCATTAGGTACGGGTGCCACGGGTGCAACAACCTGTGGTTTACCATCAGCATCAGTTGCCATGAGCATCATACCGTGTGAAACAACGCCAAGTAATGGCCGTGGTGCCAAGTTGGTTACAAAGATCGCCTGACGACCGGTTAGATCCTCCGGTGCGTAAAACTTTTTAACACCGGCGCAGATTGTCCGCTCACCCAGCGGCCCCAAATCAACCTGCATCTGATAAATCTTTTCGGATTTTGGAATGTCAGTAACCGAAATAATGGTTCCTACATGCAACTCAACCCGCGCAAAATCATCAATGGTGATATGCAACGCTTCTTCTTTTTCGGCTACCGTTTTTTTGGGCTCTTCCATCATATTTTCCTTTTGTTCTACAAGTTGTTTACGCATAAATAGTGGCTCTCCGGGAGCGAATACAAAACGCATGTCCCACGCACCTGTACAGATCCATGTACGTAGATCTTGACCGGGCACAAATGGCACGCCCAACATGCCAAATAACCGTTCCATGGCTTCAGGCATAACCGGCCAAACAACGCTTGCAACCGACACCAAGGCATGGCTCACGGCTGCAATAATCGTTGTAAATCTATCGGCATCTGTTTTTATAACTTTCCACGGTGCTTGTTCATGCACATACTGATTAATACGCGCAATTGCACGCCAGATTTCAGCATATGCAAGATGTAGATACCCACGATCAACTTCACTACAGGCATTTTTCATATAAACCTGTATATCTTGTTGCAGCGCAGTCTCGACATCCAACCACATATACGGTCCTGTCAACGATTGAATTCCGTGCTTCTGCACCAAGGACATAACACGATGCACTACGTTGCTTAAATCATTAACCAAATCAGTAGTGATACGCTGCTCTAAATCGGAAACTGAAAAATTAGCATCTTGCGTAATAGGCAAGTATCGAGTCAAATAATACCGCATCTGTTCAACACCGTACGTATTGGCCATATACACAGGATCAATAACGTTACCTAACGATTTGGACATCTTTTGACCATTAACCTGAATCCACCCATGGACCAATAATGTTTTTGGAAGATCTATACCTGATGCCATTAAAAAAGCCGGCCAATAAATAGCATGAAACCGCACAATATCTTTGGCCATTAACTGGATATCTGCTGGCCACCACTCTTCAAATTCGCCTGTTCGAGTCGGATCACCATAGCCTATGCCCGTTACATAATTTAACAACGCATCTGCCCAAACATAGGTAACATGATGCTCATCTCCCGGAAACGGCACACCCCATGTTAATGTTCGTCGTGAAATTGAAAGATCTTTTAATCCACCTTCGACAAACGCAACCACTTCCTGCAGACGCTCATGCGGAATAACAATATTTGGTTGATTACGATACCAATCTAACAGGCGATCCTGATACGCAGACAGACGGAAAAAGTAGCTCTCTTCCTGGACACGTATTGCCGGGCGACCCGAAAGCAAGGAAATCGGCTCCTCAGAACCTTCAACAAATTCTAGATCTTTTTCGGTTAAAAATGCTTCTTGAGATTGATCATACCAACCATCATAGGTTGCCTTGTACACATCGCCAGAATCAATTAAACGCTGCAACCAATCTTGCACTGCTTTTACATGTGCTGAATCGGTAGTGCGAATAAAATGGTTATATGCTATGCCATACTGATCCCAGACCGCTTTAAACTGCGGAACGAGCGTATCCACAAATTCCTTGGGCTGCATGCCTGCATTTTGCGCTGCTTCTGCAACCTTTTGCCCATGTTCATCTGTTCCTGTTAATAAAAATGTCTCATGACCCTGAATCTGCTTCCAGCGCTTAAAAACATCTGCAAGCACGGTGGTATAGAGCGTGCCCAAGTGGGGTTTGGCATTTACATAATAGATAGGAGTCGTAATGTAGCAGCTAGTTGTTTTTTTTTTCGCGCAACAATTTATTTTTAGGCTATCCATAAACACATATTCCCGGTTAGAAAGAAGAATCCTTACATATGTTAATCGTACCGGAAAAAGAAAAACCTTGCGAACGCAAGAACCGCAAGTTCAGCGTCCTTCATCGTCTTTGCGAGCGTAGCGCGGCAATCCAGTACCTTATCGTCTTTGCGAACGCATGTGAAGCAATCCAGTACAATAAAAAATCCCTTCTACAACCCCCTGGATCACCACGTCGCTTTGCTCCTCGTGATGACGTTCTGCTAACCCCCGTCATTGCGAGCGTAGCGCGGCAATCCAGAACAATAAAACCATCAGAACCGTTTTGGCAATCAGAGCGCGGCAATCCAGTACAATAAAAACCAGTACAAAAAATAAACCATTAACAAACTTCTCAAAAAGCATATAGTTATCAGCAGGATAAGCTAAAAAAAATGCTTTTTATTGCGACAAATTATTATGTTGCTACATAACCATAAGTTTTTTCAAAACAGATCACGCAACCCGAGGTATGGCCATGAATGATTTCACACTACTTCAACAACAATATATCCGCACATATGCTTTTTGGGCGATAATCCCAATCATTGGATCTTTACCAATAAACCTCAACGGAACAAAATCTAATACAGACTACCAACGGACAGAAGAAATCCAGAGATCAAGAGAACAAACAGCCATCAATGCACATGCAAAAAATCCAAAGAGCACCTGGATCACATATGTTCAAAATGTAAAAACCACTCCCAAGATACTACTAACATATGGTGGAATACTAACGCTCATAATAGGCATATATGTTATGAACATCTCATATAATAAGAAAAATGGGATTAATTCAACAGATTCATATCAAGAAACCTTTGTAGAAAGAATTTTTAACTGGATACGGTACTACCTTTCTCCAGCAGAACGAGAACGAATAAAAAAAGAATTACAAGAACAAGAACGGATACAAAGAGAAGCTGAAAAACGCGAACGGGCTGAATGGCAAAGATATTTACAAAATTTTTTAGAGCACATGGCTTTACATAAAAAATAATATCGATGGCACAACAACATTTCATCCTATAACTAAAGAAAGGACCACGGCAAATGTAGCCAAAATAATCTACTATCACTCAGTTTGAAAGGAATGTTATCATGAACATCAAAATTCTCTGGCTCACGTGCATATATACTTTTTTATGCGCAACTCAGCATGACCAACAATTCCATGACTTACCGGTACATAACAGAGTCAAAGCGTCTCAAATTAGTCCATTTTTACTCATCACAACAGCTAAAAAACAACTAACCTCTCTCTTGCAAACACCGCCAAGAGGTATTACTGAAACTGCCCAAAAAATATATACATGCATTACCCGGCACCCAATTGCTTTTTTAGAAGGAGTATTTGGCATTGCATTGCTAACAAAAGTTATCTTTAATAAAAAAAAGCCACAACCCTACACCGTTCAAACAACAGAATTTGGAATACAAACAACGACTCAAACCGAGGAAACAAAAAGAGACCAGGTCGCTACGCAAACAGATACAATCTCATCGATACTTCCGCAACCACCAGAAGAGAAAAACCAACTAACTGAATTACAAAAAGCGTATGTCAGCCTATTTACCAACCATTGCATGCAGCACCAAGAAAAGCGCGACCTTGAAAAAACAATCCATGCAAACCAAGGATTACTAGACTCACTCGTGGAAAAACATAAAACGCAACAAGAAAACATCGCATACATACATAGGGAACAACAAAAGGAAGCAGAACGCGCAACCGGAAGAATACAGCGGCTTGAAAACGAACTATACTCCTTTGATGAACATTCCAAACAACAAGAAACGAGACACAACAGAGAACTATGGGCGCTCAGAAAAAAAAATAATGAAATAACTCAGGCACTACAACAGGCAGAAAAAGACGCTATTAAATGGCGCTTACTCAACAGTGGATCTAACGAATCTAATGATTTTTGATACTAGCAGGTACAACTATAGCCAGATAACGCATATATCCGTTATCTGGCTATATAGAGTATCTACTCTGATATTTCAGGTTTTACACCCAGCCGTTCTTGAAGTTTTTGCACCTGCTGTTCCAAATTAACAATGCGCTCTGCATAATCCCAAAGGACCTCTAAGAGTTCTTCATCGGTTTTATCCATGCGTGTTACAAGCGCAGCAATTTTTTCTAACACCGCTGCTTCCAGAACCGGCGCTTCAGAACAAGGATCATGAGTAACGATCGGATTACGGTATACCAACAGCTGCTCATACAGTACCGGAAACGCTTCAATAAAATCACGCATTTCAACGTCTTCACCAGCCTTTAGACTCTTCCATGCACGCACAAATCCTGCAGGCAATGTTTCAAGTTCGTCAGCTGCACACGCTTGCGTATAAATTGCATCAAAAGCAGAAACAAAATCAACATGCTTAAGCATACGTAATGATAATGGTTTCTCCGCACTAGTCGAACGAATCGTGCGCACTGGCACATCTGCGTGTACTAAAAAAAACAAAAATCCTAAAATAATAACCGGTATCTGATACAGCTTCATATCACGCTCCCGTTTGAGTATGGTCTTTTCGCTCAGCAGTAAACTACCGTCCACCAAAAATAGCAAGCAGACCAAAAGGCACCTGCAAATAAACTAATAACGGGCCTGGAGCATCTATCTCCAGAACCCGTTATTGGTTGTACCATATACTTGGTTACAATCTCAAGAGGTTAGTTCATATTAGAACGCAACCCCAAAGTTTACGTAGAAATCAGTATCACGTGGTGCATGTTTTCCTGCAAACGTATGTGACCAGCCACCTTCCAAGGTGCAATCGCCCAAGGTTGAGAAGATGCTTACGCGTGCTTTGTGTGCAAGGACATTGGTATTACTGCGCAAGATTGAACTATCAAGCGCATACGTTGTTTCGGTTGAACCTGTGGTGTATCCGAGCGGAAGTGCTGAACTGACACAGAGCTTAACGCAATCACAGCGTTTGCTGTACAACTCATAACCAACGTTTAAGCCACAGCAATCATTGGCAAAGAAGGACAAGTCAGCGTGACCCAAGAAGTAATCCCAATTAATGTCCGCCTTAATACATGGACCGATGTTTTTAATCGTTGCGCCCTTAAATGGAGCAGCAACCTGTTCTGCATGTTTCAACGCCCATGAATAGGACGCGTCTAACATAAACTTGACCCAATCAGCAATGTTATAACCACCAGCTAAGCCGATACGGACTTCCCAGTGCTCATTGTTGCCCAATGGCTGCGCAAGTAACCGCTTGCAGTTTGAAATACCATCAGCGGTAGGCAAACGCAGACCGAACATAACATCAGTCCACAAATTACCATCACAGCCCCAGTTACGACCCAAGTAGAGTTCTAGGTCCAAATCACCAAACCCTTTTACACGGCCGTTGCAGAAACTCAAACCCTGCGCGCTCATAAAGTCATCAAGCGAATCAAGATTGCTAATTGCAGTTTCAATCGCGGAACGAATCGTCTTGGCAGCATCAGCAATCTGACCATTAGCGCCATTCATAAGCGAAGGAACTACAAAGAGCTTGCCCTGTGCATCGGTATTCGTCGAAAGCAGCGTATAATCAGTACCAACAGTATCGCCACCACCACCACCAGCAGCAGCAACAAAGCCATGAAACCGATACCGGCCCGCAGCCGTGGCCCCATCCTCAGGCAACTTCAATAGCCAAGCAGTTGTTTTAGCCCATGTAGCCGTTGTTGGTAGCTTTTTTGAATCACTGTAAATAAGGGCAACCGGAGGTACCCCATCAGCAATAACAGCAGAAACCACTTGTCCAGCCATTTTTGTGCGATTACCTGCATCCACCTCGGTACCATACTTGACTATTGGACTATTAACTATAGCGAGACGATTTAACCGTGTAAGAAAATCTAACCGTCCAGCATAAACCAAGTTCTCTGTAGTTCCATTTTTTTCTGTGCGCACTTGCCACAAATCACCTAATTGCTCACCAAACAGATCACTTGTTGCGCAGGTATCGGCAATTTGAATATCTCTAAACGGCATTTTACCACGCAGACCAAAACGATAATCGGTATCACACCAATTAGCAATTGCACCTACCTGAATACCAAAAATAGCACCATGCTCATGATACTCAAAGCGAGGCTTAATCGTTGAAACATCCACATACGGCGTAACACCAAGCTGATCAAGCGCTACCTGCGCATTTGGATATGCCTGTCCAAGACGAAAATCAGATTTACCAAAGAGCAACGTTACATACTCTTCTTTGCAGGTATTTTTGCGATACGATTTATCCGCTGAACGGCTATAGCCAACCGCACTGGTTGTTAGGTCCCAATCCCAGCAGTGATCACCCTTGGTATCCTGCTCCCAGTGATACTGCACAGGATAGTGCGTAAATCCCCACAGCGTTGGAAGTGGTGTGCGAATTTCGCGCGCCACTGCCGACCCGGCTACCATGAGCCCAAGGGAAAGCAGACTCAACTTAGACATTTTTTTCATATACCACCCTCATAGATAGAGACATTGCTGTCTCCTATGGTTTTTTTGTTTCATCCGAGGCCCTGGCAAATAAGCACTCACCAGGGCCCTCAATACCGCGTACTATCGTTACATATATACCGCAAAGGCTGAAACCGATGTGGTACCCGTTTCATCTTGTGCAATAACTACACAACCTTGATCTAATGAACGACTAGGGTCTGCGTTTGTTGCGCTATACCCAATTAAGAATGGTTTATCAAGACGTGAAATAGCCGTTCCATTGATATAGCCTAAACGTAACGCGCCCAATGAATTCTGAGAAAGCTCTGCATATTTTGTCGATTGATCTGCATATGGGTTTGCTTTAAAGTATGCAAATTGTGCCGCTGGCGTTGTTGCAACTGCCGCTGCCGCACCCTTGCTTACATCAAACAATGTATCACGTGAAGCCAAAATACCCGTTGTTGCGCTATCAACATCCCCAACTACCGGATTAACTGCAGTTGCACCAGTTACATTAAACATGTTACCGCCACCACGAATGATAATATCCCGCGTAATTGCTGGGAAATTAGCCAAGCTTAAAGTAGTTACATCACCAACAGCTATCAACGATGCATTCATATCAGATCCAGCATAAATTTCATTATGCTGAATGATGCCCTGCGTCAAGTTTGCCGTAATTGCAGCAACGTTATGCAGACGAATTATTGACCAATTGTTTGGTGCTGAGTCTGTTTTAGTTGCGATACCTGTTCCAAGACCCAAGAAGCCTTGGCTACCAATTTGGAACCTTGAATCAATACCATTAATGGTAAAGGTAACACTAACAGAACCACCTTGTCCTGAAAGATCTGAACGGTTACCAATTTGAATCGATCCACCAAAATCTTGATCTGAACCGAGATAGAGATTTGCTGCATCGAGCATCTGGATGTTGAAATTAGTTACGTAGCCAATGTTAGCGTCGCCGCCTGATTCAATTCCAAGATACGCACCGCGAGGGATATTAATTTGCGCATCTTCTTCGAAAATAATGTTACCACGTCCGCTGAACTTAACGAGCACATCAGCAATATCAAAACGTGTATCAACATATTTTTCAAAGACAACTTTAGCATCATCAGTAACAATAAAACTTGCGTTGCTCGATGCACTATCATTGCCCAAGATAAAGCGTGAACCTGGTTCGAAAATCAGATGTACATTGCCACCTATTGCAACTGTCTGACCAGTCTGATTGAAGAGACTTAAATCAAGCACACCATTTCGTTTGATACGAAATTCTTTTGGCGTACCAGAAGTAATTTCAAGACGATCTCCAGGACCAAAGTTTGGACCAGGAAGCAAGTGACAAACGCCATCGACAAGAACATCTTGATTCAAGTACAACTGACAGCTACCATCAGCAATAATGGTCAAACCATTATTACCCAAAGTCACCGCAGCTTCTTTAGAATCGGGGCTTGTAAATGCAGCACCAATACCAAGTTCACCATCGTTCTTCAACGCAACAACTGCTGTTGGAACTGTTCCTGATTCTTTACCGTTTTGAATGATTAATTCACGAACCTTGCCACCATCAATCATCAAATGCGCAGCATCACCAAGACGTGAATTTGCGATTTCAAACTGATCAACATGTGCATACTCACCAGCACCTGCATAAATTGTTGGAATTGTATCCAAGTTAGCAGCTATTGGAGCTGTTTGTGCACCAGCTGCTGGTGTCGATGGAGGATTGTACGGAATAAAAGATGGATCGCGCGTGATATATTTCCAATCTAGAACATAGTTAGAAATCTTTGTTGCTGGACCAGTAACAATATGACGCTGCGCTTCAACACTTAAATCAAGTGCTGAGTTGCTCAATCCAATGTTTTTATCATACGCTACAAATGAAAGCGGAAGATTTGCTTGTCCATTGTAACTCAAGCCAACCATTGCATTCATGCTGACGCGAGGATTTGTCGCAGAAAGCTGTATACGGCCAAAATTGTCAACAAAAATTGCGCCTTGACCCATTTGAATACCACGGGTTGGATCTTGTAAATAGCCACCTTGTGATTCAAATGAGAAGAAGTTACCATCGATATTCAATATGCCTGTTGAAAGAGGAGTAAAGGATAACGTCGTAACCGGATCAACCCCCGTTGCACCAAAAATACCTAACGATATATTTGTTGAATGGCCAAGGAAGAAGGAATGCGCCGAATACTGCGTATCGATACCAGAGGCTGGAACCCCTTGCACAACTTTAGCATTATTAGAAGCAACTTTTAGATCAGCCTGAAGAGTCGTTGCTGCAGCTTGTGTTGTTTCTTGACGTACATCAAAATGAGCAGCGCGATCAACCAACGTGCCAAGATCTTGTGCCGTTGCACCAATATTAGTTCCGAGTATCAGATTTCTACCGGTTCCTTGATCTTTTACATAGCCGTTATGATGGAAAATTACTTCAGATGTATTATTCAAAGCACCATAGTTAGGTGTCAAAACATCAACACCTGTTAAAGCCGCATCGGTATGTACCAAGAACTTAGCATTATGCAATGCTATTGTTGGACGATGAATAGAGCTACCGAGATAGAAACTTTCACCACCTATGTAGGTAGGCTCAGATTCTGCAACAATATTATTTTCAAAAATAGAATGTATTGCATCCGTATGCTGTAAAACGCCGCCAACAAAATTAATACGACCGTTAATAAGGGCGCATGCTTTGCCATACTGTTTGTAATATGTTTGTCCCAAAACCGTTACTTGCTCATAATCACGAAGTTTAAAGTTTGTTTCAGCGCCAGTAATAAGTGCTGATCCACCAACTGGCAACTCTTTTAAGGAGAGAATATTCATTACACCAGATGCATTACCAATAACCTCAAGTTTACCTTCAACATCAAGAACTATAGAGCCATAACCCGCTTGTCCTTTATATTGACGTGTTGGATCAACCGTGAAATCAGCTGCTACTGAAGCACCATCTTCATCAACAGATGAAATAAAGTACAACTTAGAAGTATCGGCTAATGCAAAACGTGGAGATGTTGTGGCAAAGTTATTCTTTTCACCGCTATCAACAATTAAAGCCGATGCGTTACGCTGCTTTACCAACGTATTTACCGGAGGAATAACCCCATTAACCGAAAATTTACTCATAATAGCTGGATCAATAACCGGTGCTGGATTATTGTTCGCCGCAGCCGCAATATACTCAACATACGAACTACCGGCGATAGTTAATGTACCATTACGTCCAACAATAAAACCTGGCTGGAATGTTACCACTGGCGCTGGATTAACATACCAAGGATTAGTTCGAAGAATCGGCATAACGGTGTTCTGGTTTACGATTTGCAACCCTGACCACAAAGAACTATTGCTCGTTGAGGAGACAAATTCAGCCGTTGTACCGAGCAGTGTTGTCATATTAAGATCGGCTGGTGCAAATGGAACTGGATTATCTAATGTATACGATTGAACAGAAACAGAACCGCCATCAACAACTTGCAAACGCAAACGACCAGTATTTGCAAGCGCATTGGTTGCAACAAAATTAATGCGCCCAGTATAAGCAGCATCAGTTGAAGCAAATCCAAGCATTGAATCTTGTCCTACATTAACAACACAATTAGCATCGCTTGAGTCATCTAAACGTGTAAAGACCAGATTGTCATGTGAAGTACCATCCATAACAGTTACCAGATAGGCACCGTTAGTAAGCGAGACTGTCGTAGAATCAGCAAGTACAAAAATAACACTTCCTGCGCCCGAAGCAGTAACAATAAATGGGCTTCCTGCCCCAGCACCCTGGAACGTCAAATTATTATTAACACTAACTCGAATAGTACCACTTACAGCAACAAAATCTAAAATAGCACCGGCAAGATTTTGGCTCAAAATAGCAGGCGCTGAAACTGCGCAGGTATAGGTACCTCCATCTGTAACACGCATTTCAACGTGTGCACTATTAAATTGAACGTTACCAGTAATGTCAACGTTTTCATCTAATGCATTTAAAGCATTAGTAACGAGACCATTCCAAACTTGATCAGCATACAAAGAGCCTATTGGCAGAGTCCCCACCAACAAAATTGCCCAGATATGCTTTTTGAGCGCGTGTAGATTCATACACTCATCCTTTTTAAAAGCCCAACTTCCTTACAACCAAAACCAACGATTCGTACTTCCTCCAAGCAAAAAAGATAATGCCCATTTTCAAGGAATCAGTTCTAGATAATTCCCATCAGGTTGTCAACCAAAGAAAATACAAGGAAACTAGTTAAAAATTAGGACTTAACCGCTAACCACAAGTCAAAACGGTCGCGCTCTGCAATAATATCTGTTACAAAAAAAGATCGTTCACGAGCATCTTCCAACCAAGAAAAGAATGCCAACTCCCGAGATGACACCGAAGATTCTGCCGTAAAATTTTTTCGCGCAGGTAAATCACCCGTACGAGAAAAATGATCTCGCATCACCTCGGCTGAATACATATATGAAAGAAACTCATACACCAGATCACTTTTGTGACTTTTGGCAGGAATCGCACAATGCTCAATAGTCATAATAGTAGGATTAGGAACACGTATTTGTAAAAAATCATAAGAACGCACTGCACGCAACGCTTCACCCGATGGCATAAGCGCGACCTGCGCACTACCGGTAATAAGCGCAAAATCGCCCCGAACATTGCCATAATGTTCAACATAGGGTTTTTGCAGACGCAAAATCTTTTGCACTAACAACAATTGATGCACGTTTAATGCTGCAGGGATTTTTGAAAAAAGATGCAATGATGCAATAGCAACAGCTTCCAATGGATCATTGGTCATAACTACCCGATACGAACCAAGAGAAGGAACATTTCCAAATAATAGATCCCAGGTTGAATCGTTAAAAGGCGAGCTAAGCATCAACGTACGAGAATCATACACCAAACAATAAATCCCCCAAATATACGGGATACTAAATTCATTATTCGGATCAAATGCATGCCCAAGAAACGCTGGATGTAATTGATCAAAAAACGGCAATTTTTCTCTATCGAGCGGCTTAATTAACCCCTCTTTAACAAGTTTAGCAACGGCGTAATCAGATGGAGCAACTAAATCAAAACCGCGGCCACCCGTTACACGCATTTTTACTAATAATTCTTCATTGCTTTCATAATGATTAATATAGACACGAATACCGGTAGCTCGTTCAAACGCAGCAACATGCACCGGATCAAACATCACACTCCAAGAGAGAATAGTAATTGAGCGATCCGTGCTCCGCCAATCTTTTTTCATAAGCAAAAGTACGCCAAAACAACAAATAATCCAGAAAAGGATCATTCCTAAACGAATTACCCAACGCAAAACTCTCTGTTCCTGCATTATACTCCCCGCGGTTTTTTAGAAACAAGAAGGGCATACACCACAACTAGAGCACTACAAAAAACCAATAACAACGTGGAAAGCGCACCTACTTCAGGAGATATACCAACCCGCAACATCGATAAAATATACAACGGCAACGTTTGAAACGTACTTCCTGCGCAAAAATAGGCACAAACGAAATCATCAAAAGAAATAATAAAGACAAGTGTTGCTGCCGCAAAGACCGTGGTTTTGAGTAATGGGAGTATCACAGATCCAAAAGCCATTAATGGTGAAGCTCCTAAATCCAACGCCGCTTCCATTAATCGCTTATCAAGCTCTTGATACCGATCATATACGAGTGGAATAACATACCCCAATCCCAATACCGTATGCGCAATAATTAATGTAACCGGACCAAGCGGAATGCCAATCAAAATAGCAATATGGAGCAAGCCAACAGCGATAATAATTTCTGGTAACATTAAATTAAGGTAAAAATGAGTAATAAGACGACGTACATAGCTATTACGCATACCCCAAAAAACCGTTAACACACCCATCGTACAACTTAAAAAAACAGAAGCTAAAGCTACAAATAATGAATTTAAAAGGCTCTCCCAAATTGCATAATCAAACAACAGCTCTCGATACCAACGCAACGTCCCCCCAACCCAAGGAGAAGGAAAAGAAGCCGCATTAAATGAATAGGTAACAAGAATAATCAATGGAAGGTATAAAAAACCAAAAAACAGAACAACCCAAATTGTATTCCAAATTCGAAGGCTACGTATATTCACAACAGCCATAGCTGAACTCCTAGAGTGATTCATCCGAACTTGCCCTAAATAAACTCACTGGCGTACGAACAGAAGTCCTCCACCAACGGGCATCGATAAGCCAATATAAAAAAATCACCGTACTTATTAAAACTAACGCCGCTAAAAAGGTAAAAGCGGCACCATACGCCACCATCTGCCCATGCATAGTAAAATGAGCAACAACTCCACCGGCAAACAACATACGATCGCCACCAATAAGCTCAGGAACAATAAATTCACTAAACGCGGGCACGAGAACCAAAAAAAGACCCGACCGGACACCGGGAAGACTTAAAGGGAAAATAACACGCCAAAACGTTTGAAATGCGCTTGCTCCTAAATCAGAAGACGCCTCCAACATACGCACATCAAACTTTTCTAAATCGGTATAAATAGGGAAAATCATAAATGGAATATAACAATAGACCATAACAATAAAAACTGCTCCAATTGAATTTAAGAACTCGAATGGTTCATTGTACCCAAAAAACTTTCCTAGAAACTGATTTACAAACCCTGTTTTACTTAATAACAACATCCACGCATAAATATGCAGCAAAATATTAGTTAAAAAAGGTAAAAATAATAAAAACATAAAAAACTTTTTAAAACGACCAGCATAAAGCGCCATCCAATAAGCAACTGGATATCCAAAAAGCAACGAAAAAAGAGCTGTTCCTACACCAAGAAACAAGGACCGCAATAAAACAGCTCCATAATTAGCTGTAAAAAAGGAAGTTATATACTCAAACGAGAAAGACGAAAAACTAAGTGCTAATAAAAGGAATAACGGTACATATACAAAAAAAACTTGCCATAAAACTGCGGGTATACCGAAAAAAAAGGGTAACTCCTGAAAAAACAATTTCCGCACGTTCATTTTTCTAATACCACAACATTTTTTGAAAACCAGTACAAATAAACCATGTCATCATAATTAATAACCTCCTGCTTTGTATGCTCCTCGTTTTGTTCAAATACACGAAGCACTGTCGAATCATTAATCCGAATATGATACATTGTAGAATGTCCATTATAAAACATCTTATCAACACGGCCTTGTATGCCGGGCAGATACCCTTCTTGCGGCACCTTGGTAATCATAATTTTTTCAGGTCGAACACTAATACGAGCGACAGAGCCATCAACAAGAGATCGAGCACCACCAGAAGTTTGAGACGACTCATCTATAAGTAACGTGCACAAATCGGTAACTTGCAACGTACAAACTCCATCTTTTTTTGCAACAACGCCTTCTAAGACATTCGTCGTACCTAAAAAGCGTGCAACAAAGGAAGAAACAGGATATTCGTATATCTCCCGCGGCGTACCCTGCTGTTCAATTGACCCTTCTGGACCCATTATAGCCATATAATCAGCCACAGCTAAGGCTTCCAGCGGATCATGAGTTACATACACAAAGGTTGTTTGTAACATATCCTGTAAATCAACCAACTCCATAAGCAACCGTTCACGCAATTTCGAATCTAATGCAGCAAGCGGCTCATCAAGCAAAAGAACGTCTGGTTCATTAATCACTGCCCGAGCAATAGCAACACGTTGCTGCTGACCACCAGATAACTGTGTAACACTACGCGCCAAATGTCGCTCTATACCGAATGTTTCCGCAATGCGACCAACACGCTTACGAATAATAGCTGTTTCAACACCACGAACACGCAAACTGTAGGCGATATTGTCAAAAACCGAAAGATGCGGGAAAAGGGCATAACTTTGAAAAACCGTATTAATCCGACGTTCATTACTGGGCAAGTTAGTAATTGGTGTTTCACCTAAAAAGATTTCTCCCGAGTCCACTTCTTCAAAGCCGCCAATCAAACGCAACAATGTGGTTTTACCACAACCGCTTGGCCCAAGGAGCGCAAAAAACTTACCCGAGGGAATAGTCAAGCTTAAATGCTCAACAATGGTCTCCCCATGATACAATTTAGTCACATTGCGAAATTCAACACTTCTCACAGTAGCTCCTCACGCCTAGAAATTCGATTTATTTTCGAATACCTCGCGCACAGTAAAAAGGCACGACAATATCAGATAATGTACATGGTAAAATTACCGCAACAAACATAAATAAGAATAGAATTCCCATAGATTCAAACCATGAGTCAAATCCATGTGCTACCATGTAAAAAACCGACGCCATAGAACTAATCAATGTATGCGCCGAATGAAAATAACTTGCAATACGAGTAATTGAATTTGGTGTTTTTGACAAGGCAAGGCCAGCAAGCAAACCCATAGCCATAAAAACAAATAAATTAATTGCATCATATAACTGAAAGAAGCAGACATGAACCTCCATATCAACCCCTAACAATCGACCCGAAAGAGCAGGAAGAAGAATGTCAGAAAGAATACAGAAAAATGTTGGCGCAATAAGCGCAACCATGATGCCGGCAAACCAAGACGTAGCAAACCGAAAATACGTAAGCGCCGCACCCGCAACAGAAACAATTATATGTAAATAGTGAAACGAGTGAAAAAGCACGTGATAGCCAAATGAAACAGCATCTTCTGGCAACGCAAGGCCAACAAAAAACGTCAACGAAAGAAAAATAAACGCAAACGCAAGAGAAACAACAGCCAAGGGAACATGGCAAATTAATTCAGACCAAAGACTATGCTGTTCGTGACAACAAAGGTCACAAGAGTTAATCGCACAATGATTAGACATATGCATGGGCTCCAACAAAGATACAATATTTCTATATTACTCATTTTCAAGAACGATATTATTGTACGTCAGCTTTCCCTTGCTGTGAAGAGTGAAAGCCTAACCATCTAAATAACCAGGTTGTTAGTGGGGCATAACGAAGCGCAAAACCCCCCGATAATTATCTTGAGGTACAAGTGGCTCTGCCTTCACCTGGATATGAGTAGAAGAACGTTTTTGCTCAAAAAATACCGCCGTATCTAAAATTCCTAATACATCATCCACAGAATCCTTATCCCCGACAATTTCTATCTCGACCGTATCTACAGAAACAGCACAGGCTACGCCCTCTGCACTCGTCTTTCCTAAGCGAATCTTCAACGCCTCCAGAAATACTTTTGGTTGATCTAATCCCTGTATAGTAATATGTAAACTTTTCTTCATGAGAACCTCCATTTCCCCATAATTCGTCACGAACGTATCAAGGGAGGAATTTTCAGGTCAAGAGATAGCGTAAAGAAAACAATACAAAATTTTTCCATCATCGGAAAAAACTTATTCGAAAAAAAGAAAATACCTTATAGAATAAAAACATTGCTGAGAAATTTTACGATAAGGCTGACCCATGGAACAAAAAAATACAAAAAACCGCGTTCGCTTTGCCCCCTCTCCAACTGGCTGGATGCACCTCGGCAGTGTTCGCGCCGCACTATTTAACAAACTATATGCAGTAAAAAACAACGGATCATTTATATTGCGCATTGAAGATACCGATGCATCCCGAAACGTTGATCCTGGAGCAAAAAAGATACAAGAAGACTTAGCTTGGCTTGGATTATCTTTTGATGAGGGACCCTATTTCCAATCAGAGCGGAACGAGCTATATCAAAAATACCTAGAATATCTCATACAAAATAATCTTGTATATCGCTGTTTTGACACGCCGGAAGAGTTAGGGCGGCGCAGGCAATTACAACTTGCACGTGGAATACCACCCAAATATGATCGAGCCTGTCTTGCATTAAACGAACAAGAAATAACAGAAAAACTAAAAAACAACGCACCATTCATCTGGCGCCTTAAAATGCCTGCTATTACAATACACCTTCACGAAGCAACGCGTGGAGAAATGGCATTTGATCTTACCCATTTTTCTGATTTTGCAGTAACGCGCCAGGACGGCTCATGTACCTTCTTATTTGCAAACTTTGTTGATGACGTCGAAATGGGCATAACAATGGTTATTCGTGGAGAAGATCATCTTTCTAACAGCGCTAGCCAAGCCGCACTGTATCATGCATGCAATAAGCAACTACCAACCTTTTTCCACCTTCCCCTTGTTTGCAGCGCTGATGGTAAAAAACTTTCTAAACGCG
Source organism: Candidatus Babeliaceae bacterium (assembly GCA_007116155.1). GTDB lineage: Bacteria > Babelota > Babeliae > Babelales > Babelaceae > UBA12474. The sequence goes on from SKJC01000002.1 coordinate 131,519, forward strand.
ACTTTGGCTTTTCATTAAGCGACTTACAAAATGCAGGCTATCTTCCACAGGCAATTAATAACTATATCGCGCTACTTGGGCATTCCTTTCCCGAAGAAATCATGGATCTTGCAACTCTTGCTCAAGTTATTCCTTTTAATGAACAAAGCCCTAAAAACAGCGTACGCTACGACTCCCAAAAACTTCGCTGGATTAATCATGCATGGATTCAACGGCTATCAATAAAAGAACTTACAGAGAGGGTAGTACCATTTTTAACGGCGGTTTTTCCCAATGCACCCTTTGAGAAATCTCAACTTGCACAACTTCTTGAAATCATTCGTCCTAATCTTGAAACACTCACTGACGCCGTCGAACTACTCGGGTTTGTTGCTAAACCTCCTGAAAACATTCCCGCCGCGCTACTCATAGAATACCAACTTAAAGAACTAACAACACTTTTAAAGGAACTCGCTGAAGCTCCTACGATTGATGCGTTTAGGCAAGCATTAAAAACGTTGCCGCAAAAGGACCAAAAAAAGAACTTTTTTGTACTTGTTCGCCTGGCATTAACGGCGAAACCACATGGCATTGGCATTCAAGAGCTTACAAATATGCTGCCACATGATGAAATGCAGCGACGTATTCAAGTGCTTTACAACACAAAACTATAAAGCGGAATCGGGAGAAGCTAGACGGTTTGGCAATTCTTGAACATAACTAACATAACTGTGGGTCTGATACCAATGCATCAGGCCCATAAATTTTTGCACATTTTCTTCCGGCACAAAAAATTCAAAAATGCTCTTCTGCTTATCCAACGTTCGATCAAAACAGAGATGCTCAAAACTGCGCAGTGTCGCGGTAAAAAACCAGATACGCGATCGGTCAATCTGCGCTTGAAAGTATCGACAATATTTCATATAATCAGCCTCAATAAACATATACCCTCAAGGATATCCATGATTCAAAAAAATGAAACTATAAACCTGCCAATGGCATTAATTATTGGACTCAATGCTGCAATTGGCGCAGGTATATTTACTGCACCACTGCCTTTACACCGCATCGCAGGCGCCGCAGGAATTTTTTCATACCTCATCGTTACCGCTATTATTTTGTGTATTGGACTAGCTCTCACAAAACTCTTGAGACTTCACCCAACACCAGCATTTTTTTATGATTTACCAAAATTATGGGGTGGCCGATTGGCTGGTTTAACAGCCACATACCTTTATAGCTCAGGACTCGTCGTAGCTCTTGGACTTTTAGGGAAAATTGCCGGTACACTTTTATCTTCACTCTTTCCCTCTTTTTCACCGACTATCTGGACAATAATTTTACTTTGCACTACCGCCCTCAGTTCTCAAATGGGAACATCATGGTTGACCTGGGGACAATACATACTCTTCTTTTTAACCATTGCACCTATGGCAATTATCGCTTTCCTGGGATTTTCGTTCGGCCATGTATCAAATTTTTTGCCATTCGCACCTAATGGAATATCAGGTATTTTGGCAGGTACGCCCATTGTTGCATTTGGTTTTTTTGGATTTGAAGCTATTCCTGCACTCTTTACCCGTATTAAAAACCCAGAAAAAAACATTGTTCGCGCAATTTCAGGCACCATACTCATCACCGGTATCGTCTATCTCATTTTTATCGCAAGTATATTCATGCTCTTACCAGAACAGGCATATACAAACACGTCACTTGGTGAAGCACTCGTATCAGCATTGCCTGCATATAATTGGCTCATACAAACTATTACTTGGGCAATTATTATAACCATTGCCGGAACACTTTATTCAATGTTTCCAGCCATTAGCGCAATTTTGCTCCAAGCTCACCGAAATAACAATTCTATCTTGCTTGAAAAATCATTAATAACAGGAATACCTATCACCGCAATTATTGTAGCTATAAGCGCATCTAACATTGGTTTATTATTCAACATTACAGCCGTAGGTATTACAGGTGCATTTGGATTGTCAATATTACCTCTGCTTACCAATATGCGCACAAAAACTGATACATTTCTTGGTATAAACGCTCTTTGTGCATGCATCATCTTACTTAGTTGCGCAATTATTGGGATTATTCAAGCACCATAAGAAAAAAGGCTGTACAAAAAAGGATTGACGTTGCCCATTGAACAAAGTATATGAGATACCAGAGTAACCATATGCAAAAAAAGGATCGAGTATAATGAATCACGTCCGTATTATCATGTTGCTCACAACTATCTGTACAGCCGCGTATGGTAGCTTCCTATCGCGCGTTGACCCCGCGCCTCTATTTACTACAGCCAATATGATTGGTAATTATACAAATTTTGGCCACTGTGAATCAGAATATCATGTGCGTTTTAACGCAACACCCTTCAGGCAAAATGCCTATCAAGCATACAAATATAATGACCACAATGCTGCGGCTATATGGAGCGCATCCTCAGAAACCATAGACAATAATCTATGCCAAATTGGCGATATGTACGGCCCATGGAACTATCTTGGTCTATTTTATACCCAAAATGTACGCGACAAATTTTTAACCGATCCACTAAAAATACTTTTTGATACAAGCAGCGCTTTTGCCGATTCAAAAATCGCAAAAAAATATGCTGATCCAAAATACGCCGATATTGCCCAAAAAATCGGCTTTCTATCCGTTCCCATGGAATTTCGCAGCTACGGGCTTCGCTTGGAGGCAGATGTCATAACCCCCCTTGGACTTGGTTTGAGTGGCAAAATAAGCATTGGACAACGACAACAAATTCCTTCATTTACTGACCTAACAAAAATAGCAAACACAGGCACTGACTTTACCGCAGCTGATAAAACCGCAATTAGCGGTCTTATTTTCGATCGCCTCTCGCCGGTAACCGAAACGTGCGGATTATCAATTCGTCCATACTGTGAAGACGCCATTGATCAAGGAATATTTTCACTCTTTTTTGTAAAAAGCTTTGACTGTTTTCCTGCGTCCGATTCAAAATATAGCTCATTTGTCTGCACCCCCTTTATTGGTCTTGATTGGCTTCCCGCATTGCATGAAATAAATCCAGCTAATCTTATTGCGGTTAACTTAGGTACCAACGGCCATACTGGCTATGGTTTTCACACAGGTGTTACGTTTAATTTTCTTGAAACCATAGAAATTGGATTTGATCTGGCACCAACGTGGTTTTCAAAAAGAACGTATTGCAATGCCCCAATGCCTACAAGTGCAAAACAGATTGGACTGTATCCAACAAAAGCTGACTATACCCTAGAACCAGGCTCAAACTGGACCTTTGGCGCCAGCATGGCCGCATTCAACTTCACCCAACTGTTTTCAGCATCATGCGAAATACGGTATGTTCATCACTGCAAAGATTGCATCCATCTTATCTCTGCACAAACATTTCCAGATAAAAATGTGGCGCAGTCTGAAATTACCACATTATTATTGCCTGAAATCCTGGAAGATCGCAGCGGGTGGAGTTCGTGCTTTGCAAACTTAGGTGTTAATCTGAACATCTGTGACGGATTCCAACTTGGTCTTGCATGCCAGTTGCCGCTTCGTATGCGCAATGCCTACTATAGCACAACGGTACTCGGATCGCTTGCAATAACCTACTAAGGTGCATGCTAGACAGAGATTTACAAAATCGATACAATTATAGCATATCAATACAATGGTTTTCCCTATCAAAGGATTGTGAAAAAGTACATGAGTAAAAAATCAAATATCATCGTCTCCGTGAACGATCAAAATATAGAACGCAGCCTCAGACAACTCAAAAAGAAACTTGAACGCGAAGGTGTTGTTCGCGATATGAAGCGCATTAGCTATTTTGAAGCTAAATCACAAAAACGACGTAAGCGTTTAATGCGCGCTATTAAACAAAATTGGATGCGTATGGCATCACACAACCTCATCTAAAATACATGAAAATAGAAACGCCTATACATCGCATAAAACGTGCTCGTAGAGAAGCACAGCTGCAAAAAATTATAGCGGGGCTTCTCACGCAGCAGGCACTTGATGACAACGAACTACGCTCACTGACCGTTACTCGTGTTGAAATTAGTGCATCAAGAAGCGTTTGCTATATTCTCTTTTACTCGCCTGACGGAGAAGGTGCGTTTAAAGAAAAACTGCAACAGCTTATTCTTTACAAACCATCCCTTCGTAAAGCAATTGGTGATGAATTACAGGGGCGCTATGTTCCTGAAGTCATTTTTAAATATGACACCAACCTTAACAAACAACTCGCTCTAGAAAAATTATTAGACGACGTTGCCGATCATGATAGTAATACCCAATAATATGCTGCCCATATTATTGGGTATATTTGGTTTACTTTGGGGATCTTTTTTAAATGTTTGCGCTTATCGTTTAATTCGGGATGAAACACCATGGTACCCCATCCGCTCGTATTGCCCTAATTGTAAACAGACACTATCCTGGTTTGATCTTCTGCCTGTTATCTCTTATCTTTGGCTTAGAGGCATATGTCGATCCTGCTCTTATAAAATTAATGCTATCTATCCTTGCATAGAACTCCTCACCGCGGTATCTTTTTATCTATACGCATATTTTGTTCCGATATCCTACCTGCCGACAAGTCTAATTTGGGCAAGTGCGCTTATTATAACAATAAGAACTGACTGGGATGATCGAGTTATTTTACGCATAACATCAATCTTCCTATTACCACTCATCTATCTAGCTGTATATATGAACATACTGCCAATATCACTCTATGAAAGTGTTGGTACAAGCATCATAGTCTATGTACTCTTTTTAGTGCTACGAGCTGGAGCATCATATTATGCCAAACAGGAAGCACTCGGGCTTGGTGATGTTGAACTTTTAGTTGCAATAGCAGCTACAAGTGGCGTTATAGGAACTTGGTTAACCATACTTATTGCCTCTTTTCTAGGCCTTCTTCACGGGCTACTAGCAATCTATCTCTACAAACAAGAAAAGCATCTTATTCCATTTGGCACCTATCTCGCACTAACAAATCTTCTAATCTTCCCGCTTCTCACCTTAAAAGATTTCTATATGAATTTTTAACCCACCTGGTCACACGAATCAAAAATTTTATTTGACATAAAAGCAAAAAAATATATCCTAATTTGTATATTGAATTTTATAAAGCTCGCAAAAGACGTAAGTTCTTTAGAGCTCTAACTATTTACGAATTAGGGGAAACTATGAAATCAACAACGCAAAAACAGAGTCGCGCTTCTCAAATTACGGGATTACAACGCTCATACCAAGAAATAACAGCATATCTTGATGCACATTGGCATACCCCACTCAAAGAATCCATGCCGACAATTGTTACGTTTCTTGAATCTGACCTTGCCATTCAACCAAAGCAGCAAAAAACAATTATTATTAGTGGATCTAATGGAAAAAGTATAACCGCTCATTTTACAACTCGTCTGCTTCAGTCAGAAGGATTATCAGTAGGTACTCTCCTTACTCCACATACAAAGGCATATACTGAACGCATATCGTATAATGATGAGCAAATTTCGCTACAAGAATTTACTGATCTTGGCAATACTGTTCTCAACGCTGCCAACACCCGTAATATAGCACTGCCAAGTTCTTTGGTGCTTGATGCAATTGCACTTCTTTTCTTCACAAAAAAGCAGTCAGATGTTTTAGTTATTGAAGCAAATACGAATTTAGTTGCTCAGTATGGAGAATTATATAAGACCAATGTTCTTGTCGTAACACGTATAACTAGTGAAAACACTGAACAATCCGAAGAAAAACAACTTGCAATAATTGCAAAAATTCGTTCTCTAATTCAATCGGGAACACATGTTATCTCTGGTGACCAACTAAAACAGCATCTCCAAGCATTAGAAACTATAACTAATGAGCAAAACGGCATATGGGAAATGCCTATTCGCAAACTTGCTCCATTAGGATATCCATTTGAACAGATTCATGGTCGCTGCGCTGCATTAGCAGAACGAGCTTCAAGTATTTATATGAATTCCTGGGGTACAGAAGAGGCTACTATTGTTAATGAAAGCCTTCTAGTCAAACAAAAAGGTAAACGTGGTCGCCCTACGCTTGAAGCAAAACAACAAGCAAAATTACATCCAAAAAAAACCATCGATCAATTCTGGAAAGATACATTAAACGAACTTCCATCACGTTTTGAATTGAGAGAAGAAGAATCACCTGCTGTTATTTTAGATAACGCTGATAATCTTGATGCTCTTGAGAATCTCTTACTTGGTGCTCGCTTACTACATTATAAGCGTCCAGTAAAATCATTAACACTTATTATGAGTGCTGAAGCTCAAAATTTTGAAACAGAATCGTTTGTCCGCGCAGTTCGCTACTTCTTCAAGAAAACACCTGGTCAAATCTTTATTTGTCCACTGGACCAAAATAATACGCCATGGACTTCCCCGCAAGGTTGGGATACGAGCGCATTAGCAGCAGAATTTACCAATAAAAAAGTTAAAGCATCAGCATTTACTTCATTTGCAAAGGCCTTTGAAGCCGCAAAAGATGTAAGTAACCCCGAAGACGGACTTATTGTTGTTACTGGATCAGCAAGCATTATTACAAGCTACTTAAAATATCGCGGGTCAGCAAAGTAACGCCACCCAGATGCAATAATATAGAGGTCTATAAAGAATTTATATAAATTCTTTATAGACCTCACTTTTTTTAGTTCCAGTAAAGGCTTCTCTTATGCTTCTTTCATTTAACTCGACACTATCTCTTGCCTTCATCAGCCTCCTAATTCTTCTCTGTACCTTCTATGAATATCAATTATTATTACATCCCAACAAAAAAAAATCGTATTCCTCACGCTACCTACAATTCCTGCACATAGGACGAACGTTACTCTTACTTCTCTGGTTACTCCTTATTTTTAAGTTGAAGTTACCCCTCTTTGGGAATATACTCGTTGCCATAGTATTCAGTAGCATATATACAGGTATGCTATTCTTTTTTTGGATAACCAGTAATAAAGGAACTTAGTGGAAGAACAAGCTTTATTCCATACCGACATATGGAATCCTCTGGCTTATTTGGGCATTGAAAATCATTTTTTCGACTTAAACTTAGAAACACTTACCCATACTTGGTTCGCACTGCTTATTATTCTACTTGCCTCCATTTTTGCGCGCATTGCGATCAGAAAACCTGAAAGTATCCCCGGACACTTAGTATTAAAAGGGATTCGTAGTCTTTATTCACTTATTCAACAGTCACTCGGACGAGTCCGCTCCTATCACTTCTATTTTATTAGCTCAATCTTTCTCTTTATTTTTATATGCAACGCGCTACCACTTTTGCCGTTTCTAGAAGAACCAACAAAAGATCCAAATACCACATTTGCTTTAGCAATCATTGCCATTCTCTTTGCTCAAATTGAAGGCTTAAAATCGCACGGCTTCATGGCTTTTATACAAGAATATTTAAAAATGCCGCTCACGCTTTATAATAGAAAAAAGCCGATTACTCCTCAGATCCCTTTTATCATAGCAAAAAGCTTAATCAATATTGTTGCAGGAGGCTTAAGCTTTCCGCTTGAACTCATGAGTAAAAGCGCTAATTTAATCTCTCTCGCACTACGACTTTTTGGCAACATTTTCGGCGGAGCAGTTATTGTTGGCTTACTAAAAAAAGCTACCAGTGGCTCTATACTTATCAATATAATTTTAATCGGGACAGGTCTAAACCTAATCGTCACATTCTTTTTTGGATTATTCGAAGCGTTTATCCAGGCATTTGTTTTTACAATCCTTGCGACAACCTACCTCTCACTTGCAACACAAACGCATGAAACCTCAAATCAACAAACCTAGGACCTCTGTATGAATATGCACTACGCACCCGTTCTTCAAATGCTTGCAACCAGCATTACCCTTCTTGCCCCATTAACCGCAGTTAGCATCTCACAAAGTCTTTCTTCAAGGACGGCCCTAGAGGCCATGAATCAACAACCTGGTGCATTGAGTGTATTACGCAAAACTATGATTTTAACATTAGCTATAAATGAAACTAGCGCTATTTTTGCCTTACTTACTACATTACTTATCTTTATGGGGTCTTGTACAAGCGTGGCTGAAGGGCTCGGCTATTTAGGCATGGCTTTTGCTATGGCAATCCCAGCTATTGTCGTTGGCTACCTATCAAATTTTCCTATCCGAAATGCAATTGTATCACTTGCCAGACAGCCGAACCTTGCAACAAAACTAACCACCTTGCTGCTAATCGTATTAACAGTTCCCCAGACACCGGTAATTTTTGGTTTTGTTATGGCAATCGTAATAAAACAATATATTATCACTGGGATTCCTCTGGCATTTGGAATAAAGCTTCTTGCAAGTGGCTTTGCCCTCGGATTTGGCGCCGTAGGACCTAGCATCGGAATCTTTCTTCTCGCCTCACAAGCTTGTTATTCTATCGGCATTGTAAAAAATTTATATGAACGAATTATCTCGTTTATATTCATTAGCCAAGCAGTTATAGAAACACCATTTTTATTTGCGCTGGTTCTTGCATTTTTAATTATGTTTTCTTCCATAGATTCATGGATACTCGCAGCCCCAATTGCAGCAGTTATTATCTCCCTTGCGACACTCACTACAGGAATCGGCTCTGGAAAAATAGCACAAAAAGCATGTGAACAAATTGCATATAATACAGAGATGACACCCACGCTATCACGCACAAGTTTACTAGGACAAACCTTTGTGGATACGAACGTTATCTATGCAACACTGATTGCATTGGGCATCTTATTTCTTAGCTAAAAAATCAGGATAACGATCCCTTACAATAGCAGCCATATACGTAATTGTTTCTTCAATTGACCAATTAGAATTATCAACTAAAATTGCATCTTCCGCTGGAAGCAACGGGGATATTTTTCTCGTACGGTCTCGCTCATCGCGCATTGTAACGGCTGTAATAGCTTCATCTTCAGAAACCATATTACCTTGCCGCGCTTGATTAGTACGCCAGCGAAATGCACGTTCTTCAACTGACGCCGTTAAAAAAAACTTTATCTGAGCATTAGGAAATACAACAGTTCCTGTGTCTCTACCATCAGCAATAATATCTGCTCCCGTCGCAATCTGCTGCTGCAGACAATATACTGCTGCTCTTACTGCAGCATTAGCACTGCTAATTGAACTAATACGATCAACTTCTTCAGTTTTTAACAATGATGTAATATCTTTTCCATCAAATAAGATCCGAGCAGCACCAACATCAAAACGATATTCAAGCCGTCCCTTTTGCAATAAAGCTTCAAGAGCATCTTCACCGGGAGCAACCAACGCTTCTTCACTATATCCATATGCGGTTACTAATGCATAAGCTAAAGCCCTATATAAAAGGCCTGTATAGAGATAATAAAAACCAAACTCATGAAACTCATGGGCAAGCGCCTGTGCTACAGTAGATTTACCGCTTGCAACCGGACCATCTATTGTAATTATCATTGTCTCTCCTTATGTTGACAAATATCTACACCCTGCAAATCAATAGTAATCCGACCACGAAATGTATTTTCCTGCACATATGCAGCAAGATCAAATATTTCATTTTTATAACGCAATAACCACTCATATAATTCTGGCCGATTAAAAAAAATAACAGGCTTAACAATGCCCCGATCAACAATCATACACTTTACATGCTCGTCTTTAAGTAATTGCGGTTCACCAACAAGTTGCACATGTTCAATAAAAAAAAGTGGCCGGTCATTACCTGAACCAAAAGGTTCCATAAGCCCGAGGTCTCGCATCAATTTTCCATTTATTTCATCCAAAAAAAGTGGCGCGACACAACGAATAGAAGGAACAAGATCTGCTACTGTATGCGTTTTAGCTAATTCATTTTGAACGGCCTTGCTAAAATGAGACAACATATCAGCACGTACCGATAGCCCAGCTGCAGCAGCATGCCCACCAAATTGAACTAGCGTAGAAGAAACCGAAGAAAGCAATGAAAAAATATCAACACCCTGAACTGATCGACAAGAACCTTTATAATACTCGCCTGATCGATGCAATAAAAAAGTTGGTCGTCCATACAGTTGACTTATACGAGCGGCAGCCAGTCCAATTACCCCAGCTGGCCATGTATCACCAGTAGCAATACACGCTAAATCTCTATCCAGCGCAATTGTACCATGCGCAATTTGCTTTTGCACATCATCAAAGACCAAGCGCTCTTGCTCTTTGCGCCGTTGATTAAGTTCATACAACCTCTTACCGATACGTTCAACTGATGAAAAATCTTCACCCAGCAAAAAAAACACGCCATCCCGAGGATCTTCTAATCTTCCAAGCGCATTAAGCTGAGGTGCTATAAAAAAACCTATATCTTGTGAATTTATAGTGCGATCAATACGCGCATTTGCTTTCAATACGGAAAGCGCAGGACTTTCTAATGTTCGTATTTTATGCAAGGCATATCGTACCAATGACCGATTTTCCCCAATTAAAGGAACTACATCTGCGATAGTTCCTAAAACAATTAGTTCATAGAGCGATTCAGGAAGAGCTCGCGTAAAAGCCTCATATAACCTTGCAATAAGTTTATAGGCAACCCCAACTCCCGCCAATTCCTTGCTCGGATAAGAACAGGCTATTTGACGTGGATTAACAATTGCATACGCCTCAGGAACTAAATCATGCGGCATATGATGATCCGTAATAATAAGATCAATACCAACATCTTTAGCCCTGCTCGCGGCCTCAACGGCAGTAATGCCATTATCAACAGTTATTACTAATCGATAGCCACTTTCAGCAGCCCGATCAACATTTTTTGTAGAGAGTCCATATCCATCAACAAAGCGATTCGGTATAAAAAAATTAACGAGAGCTCCCAGCTCCAACAAAGATCGAAGAACTAATGAAGTTGCGGTTATCCCATCAACATCATAATCGCCCACAATCAGAATCTTTTCACGCTCAATAATTGCTTTTTGTATACGCTCAACTGCGCGATCGATATCTTTCAACCCTTGAGCATTATGCAAATGCGGTATAACCGGCGCAAATAAAAATTTCTCTATCTCTTCACTCGATGCATACCCATAACTCGCCAATACCCGCAGAACAGGATACGATAACGACAGTCCGGATTGATATAACCTCTGAACTACCTCATCATCAGAAAAAACCATTTTCCAGCGATAACGAAGCCCTTGAATTGAAGGAGCATTCATACCGAAGACTAATCTTTTCGAGGACGTAATGCAGGAAAGAGGATAACATCACGAATCGTTGTAGTATTAGTCATCAACATCACGATACGATCAATACCTAGACCTACCCCAACCGTTGGAGGCATTGCATACTCAAGAGAACGAATAAAATCTGCATCATACCGCATGGCTTCAGCATCTCCCGATGCATGCGCTGCAGCTTGAGCCCTAAAACGATCTGCCTGGTCAATAGGGTCATTAAGTTCATTAAAACCGTTACCTATCTCCATCCCCGCAATAAACAACTCAAAACGAGCCGCTAGCGCTGAATTTTGTTGATCACGTTTTGCTAATGGCGATATCTCAATGGGAAAATCGATGATAAAGACTGGATCACAAATCTTACTTTCAGCACAAGCCTCAAAGAGCGCAAATACTTTTTGGTGATAACTAAATGCCTTCTCTACTGAAGCACCTTCACGAGTACACGTTGCATCAATAGTAGCAGGTTGCAAATCCGCCTCGGACAATCCGCCAAATTCAACAACTGCTTGATATGGGCTCATCCGTTTAAAATTATCAAAATTAATAATTCGATCACCAAAGGGAACTTGCAAGCTGCCCGTTATTTGCAATGCAACTTCTCGCAACAAGCTTGTTACAAAATCCATGATAAAAACATAATCTTTATGCGCCGTATAAGCTTCAAGCATAGTAAATTCTGGATTGTGTCGCGTGGAAACCCCTTCATTGCGAAAATTACGATTTAACTCAAAAACACGCTCAAAACCACCAACAACTAAGCGCTTTAAATATAACTCAGGAGCAATGCGCAAAAAGAAATCAGTATCCAAAGCATTATGATGCGTAACAAAAGGACGAGCTGCCGCGCCGCCAGGAATAGGATGTAAAATAGGAGTTTCAACTTCTAAATAGTCATGTTGTTCAAAGTATGATCGAATTGCTGAAACAATAAGCGACCGTTTATAAAAACGATCACGCGATTCCGGGCTCATAATCAAATCCAAGTACCGCTGACGATGTTTAATTTCGTGATCAGCTATTCCATGGAATTTATCAGGCAATGGAAGAAGTGCTTTACTTTGTAATTCCCAAGATGTAACCCGCAAAGTTTTCTCGCCAGTCTTAGTAATAAAAAGCGTTCCCAAGACCCAGACAATATCACCCAAATCAACAAAATCAGAAAACTGACTGAATAATTCTGGCTTCAAATCACCAGCTTTTAAATAAATTTGTATCCGCCCAGAACCATCTTGAATATGAGCAAAAATAGACTTACCATGTTCTCGGCACGTCATAACTCTGCCAGAGATAGCATATTCAAAACCCTCAGCACCCTCTTGATATACATAGGCGCATGTCGCGGATACTTCGCGCGCCTCAGGCCAAGATTCTACTCCTTGCTCTCGAAGCTGCCGTACTTTTGCTAACCGAACAGTTCGTTCACTTTGATCTAATAATTCTTCCATTAATTTTCCTTAACCCGATATGCTGTATACTGCTCTGATACAAAACTCCAGTTTATCACATTCCACCAGGCTGTAATAAATTCTAATCTTCGATTTTGAAACTTTAGATAATAGGCATGCTCCCAAAGATCTACAACCAATAACGGGAAAAATCCAAAACGCCCTGGATGATCATGATTAGGAGTTGAGTATAGACGCAACTGACCAAGACGATCAACAACCAGCCAAGTCCAACCTGAACCAAAAAAGCCTACAGCCTCACGAATAAATGCATCTTTAAATGCATCAAAAGTACCAAATTGCTTCTCAACTAAAGACAACAATTCAAGTGATATTTGAGAAGAAGCCGGGTCCATGCACTGCCAAAAGAATGTATGATTCCAATGGCCGCCACCTTGATTGCGCACTAATTGCTGAATTTCATATGGTAACTGTTCCCAGTTACATAACAAATCTTCTAATGAAACATCTTTCCATTGCGGATATAACGCAAGCCCCTTGTTAAGTTTCTCAACATACCCGCTATGATGTTTTTCATAGTGAATCTGCATTGTCTTAGCATCAAGATATGGTTCTAACGCTGAAAATGTATACGGTAATAAAGGCAAAGTATAGGCCATCGCAAACTTTCAATAATCTTAAACCTAGGCAACCTACAGCATATATTACACTAAAATGATCTCACCTGGATAGCTCATTCCTAAATGTTCACGAGCATATTTTTCTAATAAAAATGAATCCGTCTTCCATTGATTTAAGTGTTCCTGTAGACCTTCTTTTTTATTATTAAGTGCAATCAAATTCTCTTGTGCTAATCGATATTCAATAGCCTCTTGCTCTGTTCTCATTTTCCCCCCGGGCAAAAAAAACCACCACAGTATGAAAAAAACACTCTGAAACACAATGCAAATTGACCAGAAAGAATATCTCATTAGCCATCTCCTAGCCGCGCTAATGCATCTATTAATCGAGCAATATCTTCTGCAGAAGTGTAAAGATACCAACTAGCACGTACTGTTTGAGAAATACCAAGTGCATCATGCAAGGGTTGCGCGCAATGATAACCTGATCGAACAGCAATTAATTCAGTAGCTAAATACGCTGCAACATCATGCGCATGCCACCCATCAACAGTAAAAGATGCTAAATGACCCTGTTTTGCAAGCATATCCAGATTGCCAACAACAGAAATATGTCGCTGGTCGGCAACTCCTTCAATAAATTGCCTACTCAAAGCTGCTTCATGAGCCATTACATGATCAATTCCAATAGATTGCAAGAATGAAAGTGCCTTGCCGAACGCAATAACTTCAGCAATCGGAGGGGTTCCGGCTTCCCACATCGTAGGCATAGGTAGCGCCCCCCAAGCATCACAATGCACTTGCTGCACCATAGAACCACCCACCATCCATGGATGACAGCGTTCATGCCACTTTTTAGCAACGTAAAGAACGCCTAACCCTGTCGGACCACACATCTTATGTACTGAGCAAACAAAACAATCAACGCCTAATTCTGCAAGATTAAACCGACGTCTTGGCGCCATTTGCGCTGCATCCAAAACAAATACGGCACCGACCACTTTGGCTCGATGTAAAACAGACAAAAAATTATTTTCAACTCCAACAACATTTGAACCTGCCGTACAAACAACACAGCGCGTTTTTTCCGTAATACAATCAGATAATTTTGCCTCATCCACTTGTCCAAGCGGTGTAATCGGCAAATACCGAATAACAGCACCCACTCGACGCGCAACCTCAACAAACGGCAGCATTGCAGAATGATGCTCTAAGAGCGATATCGCTATTTCATCACCTGGCCGAATTAGCTGCAAAACCAAACCAAAAGCCAACATATTTAAACCTGCAGTAGCACCCGCAGTAAAAACAATTTCATCTTTTGATGTAGCACCAAAATAGACCGAAGCGGCAATGCGCACGGCTTCATACTTTTCCGTCGTATGCTCAGCAAGTGTATAAAAAGAACGATGAACGGGCGCATTATCAAACTGATAAAAACGCGTCAGCTCATCAATAACAACGTTAGGCTTTTGCGATGTTGCCGCATTATCTAAGTATACCAAGTCAGGATTGTGCAAAAAAAAAGGAAATAATGATCGCATTGTATTCACTACCATACTCCTTATTTTAACTACCTAAGCGCCACCCTACAATAAACGCTAAGGCTGAAAAAGCGACTGCCGCAACATGTTCCTTAGCCCATGCCACAGAGCTCCCAAAGAAAGTAGCTGCGCTTGGTATTTCTTCTACCCCAATTAAACCAGCTAGCCCATCAAAATGAAATGTCACCAATCCTGCATTCTGCAAAAGCGCACTGATTAAAGCAAACGCGAGCGCGGAAAAGACTAGATACCTACCAAATATGCGTGCCAAAAAACCGACACATATACCTATAAAGGCACCAGTTGCCGCTTCCGCCACCCACAAAGGATATTCTTGAAAATATGTCTGTATCTTCACCCAAAAATCAGCAACATAATACATTGCTCCATGCTCCTATCTAATAAAAAATGCGGCGAAGCTCGAAAGCCTCGCCGCATGCAAATTAGCAAACTAATTTACGCAACCATGTCACGCAATGCGCGGCCTGGACGGAATTTTGCAACTTTTTTAGCAGGTATTTGCATTTTCTTACCTGTAGCAGGATTAACACCTGTGCGTGCTTTACGTTTCTGGACAACAAATGATCCAAAACCAGTCAAAACAACAGAGTTGCCTGTTTTTAACGTTTTTGACACAACATCAATCAACGTTTCCAATGCTTTTTTGCACGTAGACTTTGGTAGCTTTGACGACTTCGCCATCTTGTCTAACAATTGCGCCTTGTTCATGAAACTTCCCTCAACTTTTAAGGCTCAATCACTGTTTCGCCTATGATCCTTCCAACATTCAGACCAGTCGAACAGCACAAACACTCCCCTGTAACCTATTACAGGAAGTAAAATTGTCAAATTTTTTTTACTCTTGGTGCCGAGGGCCGGACTCGAACCGGCACAGCCTTACGGCCGAAGGATTTTAAGTCCTTTGCGTCTACCTATTTCGCCACCTCGGCTTAGAACGTTTCAATAATTGGAGGCGGCACCCGGACTCGAACCGGGGATCAAGGTTTTGCAGACCCACGCCTTACCACTTGGCTATGCCGCCTTCATTCAATAGAGGTATAACCCTACTTTATCAAAGAGTAGCCTTTTTAATCATGTTTTGCAACTCTGCAGCAGTAATAATTCCATCTTTTTCTTCTAAATCTTCCGGCATAGGTATAACCATCTGCAAGTATTCTTCCAGCATAGGTCCTTCAAGTAACGCCGGTGCAGAATCATGATGCAGTTGATACCATTCAGCAATGCCCCCTTCATACGCATATACTGATTCAAAACCCATAGATTTTAATAAGCTTGCAGCTTCCCCGCTTGCTGAACAAAAATAATTCGAACAATAAGTAACCACAGGAACTTTTAGATCCCATGATTTAGCAATTCTTGCCAGATCATCAACTGAAACACAAATTGACTCTACTTTTTCTCCACCTGCAATATGTGCATCATCAAACAGTTCTTTATCAAGAACATTTACAAGGCGCAAAGAAACCTTTTGTTCCTTTGCCGAGGCTCCCACGCGGCAAACACCATGACTACATCCACAACCAGCATTTTTTTGAGAAGAAGAAAACCAAGAACACCCAGGAATAATGCTTAAAATAATGATTAACAAACCGGTTTGTAAATACATATTCATCCCAACTCCTTTTTAACGAACAAATCCAAACGTTCTTCCCCAGCGCACACGAGACCAGAATGACATAGGGTGTTTAATAATATCCCACAATAACCAGCCCTCTTGGCTATCAACCGAAAGAATTCGAAGTAATATGCGACCATGTATCAATGTTCTCTTCAATGGCATACCTGTATGATTTTTTCCCCATGCACGACAATCATAACTTCCTTGGCGATTATCTCCCATAACCCAAAACTCATCCTCCCCTAATGTTATATCAAAAACATCATGAGACTGCGGCGTTCCCGGATATAACAAATTACTCATGCTTTCCGGAAGCAAAGACGTAACATCGATTTGATAAAAGGGCTGATTGCGCAATGGTCTTGCAGGATCAAATGTTTTATATGAAATACCCCCACCCACAGAACGAACTGGAATTAATGGATACGGATTAACATACGGCTCATCAAGTTTTTCACCATTGACATAGATAGCTGTTACCCCATTTTCAACTCGTCCTTCAATGCGCTCACCAGGCAAACCAATAATACGCTTGGTCCAGTTATCGGGCCCCCAAACATATTGTTGAAATAAAAATTTCAGCGAGTTATCTGAATACGCAAAATTAGGATTATCAAACGCAATAACTTCTCCACGTTTAAAATCTTTAAAAAATGGCGTTAGCTTATCTGCAACAAAACGCTCTCCAACCAACATTGTTGGCTCCATGGATCCAGAAGGAACAAGATACAACCCAAAAATAAACGTTCGAATAGCAAAAACAAATAAAAGTATCAAAACTATTTGGACGATAAAATTTTGACGATCAATCCATGCATTAATTTTTCGCAACATAACAATCACCCCTCAATGAAAACCAATCTATTTTAAGAAGTAAAAAGGATTACACGATCTTCCACGATCTCGCACCTCAAAATGCAAATGCGATCCATCTCCACCACTCTTACGAACATATCCAGTTGCGCCAACTGTGCCAATCAGCTCACCTTCTTCAACTATTTTCCCTACAGAAACAGAAATAGTTTGCATATGAGCATAACGCGTAGTAAAGCGAGCATCATGCTGTATAACAACTGTATTTCCATACCCTTTAACACGACAAGCCTCTACAATGCGCCCCTTTCCTGCAGCACGAATAGGTGTACCCCTATTTGCAGCCATATCAATACCATGATGAAATCCCCACTTGCCGTTAGCTTTTTTACGGGGCCCAAATGGGGAACTCAACCAAAAAGAACCACGCGGTATTGGTAAAGAAAATCGTGGATCCCATATGTCCTTTGGACGACGAAGTATATTTTTCTTATTATTCAAAGCATTTAATCGAGAAGAGGGGCGACTTGAACGAGCAATGCGCTTTTTACGCTGCAAGTTGCGCATACGCTTAATATATTCGGCAAACTCTTCTAGCTCTTTTTCTTCATATAATGGCTCGACTAACGAACGAATTCCTACTAATTCAGCATAGTCAAAAGCTGATTCTCGCAATCGCGCGGGAGAACGCTCAACAGGATCAAATGAACACGCAGCAATTTCATCAGCAGCTATTCCAAATGGTTCTAGCAAAGCATCAGCAGTATAATCAATTCGACAATAAAAAAGAGAAAAAAACCCAAATAAATAGAGACACACAGCTGCTGTTGAAAGAACAAACAATGGAGCATGAATCAATCGACGTACCACTAGTAAAAACATCCTCTCGACCCACCAAACATGTAACGCGATTTACATAGACCTAGTTATAAATAAATATACGAGACCAGATTTGTCTCTATTACCTTATCAAACAGCTCTGTTTTTGACTAGATACCATACGATACATTGCTATTCTCCTCTAGATGCAAGAACCATTGATATACACGATCAACAAATACTTCATCCGACTCCTGCTCAGCTACATACATTTCCGGCCCAACAAATGCAACAAGTCTATGGCTTACCACACGCCACGCCGCAGGCAAATAGACGAGCCCGTTATACGGCATATAAATAGGAACAACTGGTCGTTGCAATGTACGCGCTGCTAGAGCAAATCCTCGCATAAAAGAGTGCACTGTACCATCATTAAACCGACCAGCTTCAGGAAAAAGAGCCAAGTGCAATCCATATTTTTCTGCATGTCGCAATCCACGCATAAAACCACGAGCCGCCTCTGCGGGGCGTGCTGGATTAACCGCAAAAAGAAGATTTCTAACAATAAACCCGAAAATAGGCATTTTTGCATAATATGATAAAGCATACCAAATGTGTGGCCGCCCATTGAACATTGCGCCTATTAAAAAAATATCAATTAATGATTGATGATTACCAATAATAATAATTGGTTTTTCCAACGAGACCTGCTCGCCCGTGACAACAATAGGAACCAAAAAAGACGCTAAAGCACTTTTATAAAAAATATCTAACAACCAAAAAACTACTCCTGATCGTGTATAACATCGCCTTGGAGCAGCAACTAATACGCACACAAGAGGAATGCCTACAACTATAAAGACAGCAACAAAAGAACAATAGACACATACCGAAAAAAATAATTGCTCTAACCGTAATCGATTCATACCACCCCCTTTTTATAAGATTCATTCTATCAAAAACTACTCTCGATAATCCAGGCACTAAAAAAGTTGCCGAAATAAAAAAGGCAGGGTTTTTCAACCCTGCCCAATCTTCTATCACAAGAAGTAATATAAGATATTAACGCTTTACAAACTGGAACTTACGACGAGCCCCACGCTGACCATACTTCTTACGCTCCTTAACGCGAGCGTCAACAGTTAATAATCCATGAGCACGTAACTCAGGCCTTAATTCTTCGTTAAGCGCAAGCAATGCACGGGAAATGCCAAGCTTAACAGCATCAGCCTGTCCGCGTAGACCACCGCCGCAAACAATAACTTCTGCATCACAATCTTTTGCTTGAGCTATTGCCTCAAAAGGAACCTTTGCTGCTAACTGAGCTAAATCCGTATCAAAATACTGTGCAAATGGACGATTGTTAACAATAATTTCTCCGCTGCCCTGGCGCAAATAAACACGAGCAACAGCCGCTTTGCGACGTCCAACACCATGCGCTAGAGGCGCGCGTGAAACAGGAGTAGCAACCTTCGCTTTCTTTGGTGAAGCCATAACGTTCTGAATTCCTACAAACAAAAAGACACTAACAAATATTTCTCTGGAGCCGATGAGCGGATTTGAACCGCCGACCTATTGATTACGAATCAATTGCTCTACCAACTGAGCTACATCGGCACTACATACCTAAAAAGTATACCAGTTTCAAGAGAGAGCACAACACCCTCCTCGATAAGTAAACACAACAAAAACTTACAAAAAGAGAGCATAAAATGGATACTATCGCCGCCCTAAAAAAAAGCTCTCCAAGAGCAATTCCGCCTCACCTTTTAAAACGCCTGCCGTTACATTTTTTAAAAACCCACCATAGAGAAGATCTTCTGAATCAATAGCCTTTTTATAACCATATATAGGCGACTCACAAGAATATACTAAACGCTCAATACGCGCTAATAAAACAGCACCCAAGCACATAATACAAGGCTCTAGCGTCACATAGATCGTACACTGGTCAAGCCGCCAATCCCCTAGAACTTTCTGCGCTTCGCGTATTGCACGAACTTCAGCATGCTCCAACGAAGATTTTTCCTTTTCCACAAAATTGTATCCTGCACCCAATACATTCCCATCGGGAGCAACAATCACTGCACCAATAGGTACTTCACCACACACATATGCTTTTTTTGCAAGTTCAATAGCCAAACGCATATATTTTTGGTCGCCAAGAATCATAAGCATCCCTATGTTAACAAAATATTTATTTAGGCCTATTAGTAGCTTTTTCCCAATGCTCCTTTCCAAAAAAAAGAACGTAGTATACACTGTTTATGATGTTCTGTTATATCTATATTGTGGCGCTTTGATAAGCATTTTTCTGTAAAGAATTATATCATACTTAGTATATGAAAGAAAAACCTTACCTTGCTCTTTTTGAAAGGCGTTTGTATGTCATCGCAGTCTCCTGATAGCACGAATCCAAAATCAACATACTCTGCCCAGTCTATCCGTGTCATGGAAGGGTTAGAGGCAGTTCGCAAACGTCCCGGGATGTACATTGGTACAACGGGCCCCGCAGGCCTCCATCACTTGGTATATGAAGTTGTCGACAATTCTGTTGATGAAGCTCTCGGTGGACATTGTGATACCATAACGGTCACGCTCCATGAAGATGGTTCTTGCTCAGTCCAAGATAATGGGCGAGGCATCCCTACAGAAATACACCAAGAAGAAGGTATTTCTGCCGCAGAGGTCGTTTTAACCAAGCTACATGCTGGTGGAAAATTTGATAAAGATTCGTATCGATTTTCAGGTGGCTTGCATGGCGTCGGTGTCTCTGTTGTCAATGCATTATCTTCATTGCTACACATTACAATCTATCGCAATGGAAATATCTACACACAAGAGTACCGCCAGGGTAAGCCGATTAATCGGCTTACCGAAATCGGTACAACAGAAAAACGCGGAACCCTTGTACAGTTTCTCCCTGACGCAGAAATTTTTAAAGAGACAACAGAGTTCTCATTTGATCGTTTGGCAAGCCGCTTCCGCGAATTAACGTTCTTGAATAAAGGGTTGCGCATTACCATTCTTGATGAACGTAACAATGAAGAAGAAAGCTTTTTGTTCGAAGGTGGTATCGTCTCTTTTGTTCAACACATCAATAAGAAAAAAAGCCCATTAACCGAAGAAATAATCTATCACCGCGAAGAGGGAGCAGACTACGACTTTGAATGTGCCTTACAATACAACAATGGATATGATGAACAGCTCTACTCCTTTGTAAACAACATTAATACAGCTGATGGCGGCACACATGTCGCCGGGTTTAAAGCTGCCCTGACTAAAGCATGTAACAAACGTGCCCAAGAACTTAACTTATTAAAAAAAGATATATCATTTTCAAGTGAAGATGTTCGCGAAGGGCTTGTCTGCGTACTCAGCATAAAAATACCTGAGCCTCAATTTGAAGGCCAAACCAAAGGAAAACTAGGCAACAGCGAAGTCAAGGGATTAGTAAGCTCCTGGGCCTTTGCATTTCTTGACAAATACTTTGAAGAAAACCCCACTATCGCCAAAAAAATTCTACAAAAGGCGGTTATCACGATGCAAGCACGTGATGCTGCACGCAAAGCCCGCGATCTAACACGACGAAAAAACGTCCTTGAATCAACAGTATTACCAGGCAAACTTGCAGACTGCTCCTTGGAAGAACCCGCAAAATGCGAATTGTTTATCGTTGAGGGTGACTCGGCTGGCGGATCAGCAAAAAGCGCGCGCGATCGCTTTACTCAAGCAATACTTCCCCTTAAAGGAAAAATTCTAAACGTTGAAAAAGCGCGCCTAGATAAGGCGCTTGCTAATGAAGAGATAAAAGCATTAATTGCTGCAGTAGGTGGCGGCGTAAATGAAGAAACATTTGATGCAAGCCGAATTCGTTATCATAAAATCATTCTCATGACAGACGCTGATGTTGATGGATCGCACATACGAACGCTGCTCCTAACATTCTTCTTCAGATACATGTGTCCTGTCCTTAATTTAGGATATATTTATATTGCACAACCACCACTCTATAAAGTCAAAATAGGACGCAAAGAACAATACCTCAAAGATGAACGCGCATTTACCGCATTCCTTCTTGATTGGGCCGGAGAACACACAAACTTACTACAAGAGCCAGAAAAGCTAGAAGCTGATGCATGGAAAGATTTATTAGCTAAAATACTCATCTACGAATCTCAGCTCGATGGAGCTGCCCGAGTTTTACACCTGAGTGATAGTGAAACAGACATGATAGTTGATGCTATAGCGCAATCAAATTGGTTGACAATAGGCGACCTTGCAAGCTTAGTAAATGCAACTAAACAGCATCTTCCACATTGCACAATAGAGATGTCTGAAGAATCAGAAGTAGAAGCTCTCATAATTGCAGCACAAGACGGTGCCTGGAAAACGCGAGTACCATTAAAAGCTCTTAAAAGAAATGAAGTCGCATCTCTTATTGAAACTAAAAAAGCTATTGCACAATTATCTACTCCATGGACCATTCAGATTCAAGATACTGATAAGACATTTTCAGGATCCTCTCCTCGTCAAATCATTATTGGCATCCGTGAACTAAGCAAACCCTCAATGAACGTACAACGCTATAAAGGTCTTGGCGAAATGAACCCAGAACAATTATGGGAAACAGCAATGGATCCAGCAACACGATCTTTACTAAAAGTCTCAATCGATGATGCAGTAAAGGCAGACCAATGGTTTAGTACGCTTATGGGCGATGATGTACAAGGACGAAAAATATTCATTGAAGAACGTGGAAAATTCGCAAAAAACCTCGACGTATAGCTATAAAACATTGTTTGCACGCATTCACGAATTTTGCGTGCAACACAATCTGCTTAAGTCTGATCAAACAATTATTATTGGATTATCAGGAGGACCAGATTCAGTCCTCCTACTCTTAGCCCTCAAGCACATTGCTCCAACCTATAATCTTACCCTGCATGCAGCACATCTTGATCATGAATGGCGCAAAGAAAGCGCCGACGAAGCACAGTTTTGCAAGGAGCTTTGTAACCAACTCAATATACCGATCCATATTAAAAAAATTTCTGAAATCACACAGAAATTCCGATCAAATGGCTCAAGAGAAGAGCTTGCCAGAAAATATCGCTCCTATTTTTTCCATGAGCTTTTCCAGAAGTATAATGCTCAGAGTGTTGCCCTGGCTCATCATCTGGACGACCAAATAGAAACATTCTTTATTCGGCTTATTCGCGGCAGCACCATTACAGGATTATCGAGCATCAAACCATATGCTTACAGACGTATTAGACCCCTCTTAACCATTCGAAAACAAGAAATTATAACATTTTTGACCGACAACAATATTAACTTTTGCGTTGATTCTAGCAATGAATCACTCGAATACTTGCGTAATCGCATACGTCACACACTCATTCCTGCTCTTGAAAAAACCGATTCCCGTAGCATCAAAACCATTGAAAAAACAATCATATCGCTTCAAGAGACTGACGCTTTTCTACAAGATTATATACAAGAGAAATTACATACTCTCACCGACGATGATACAAAAAAACTAGCATTCTCTGCACTTTTACAAGAACCGCAACGCTTTATTCAAACAAGTATAATTTTGCAATGGCTTATTCAAAACAATATTCCATTTCAACCATCACAAGGCCTCTTAGAAGAAATTAGACGTTTTTTTAGCAATCAAAAAAGTACCACACACAATATTTCTCAACAGTGGTCTATCAAAAAACATCAAGGCTATGCTACACTCATGCAGCAAGGTAATTCATAACAGTAACCTCGCAAGGAGAGTTGCATGTGGGCTGCGCACAAACGAATGTTTGTTCTTCATAACGAACCTGAGCCAATACAATCACGATCACTACTACTTGCAAGTATTTTTTCCAGCCTCCTCTACGCTCTTTTACTCTTATTTTTAGGTATGCGTTTTTTTGATCCATACCAAACTCAAAGCCCAATAAAAACAAAAATGCCTGCACCTATAAAGCTTTTACCACAAAAAAAAGACGAATTAAAATCAGAAAAAGAGCCGGAACCCAAAGCTCCTCTTCCACCGCCTCCTCATCAACAAACACCGGCAGCGTCCCACAAACAACAGCCTCCAACAGAAATACTCCAACTACCACCAAGACCAACCACTGAAAAAAATGAAATAATTCCAACAGAGCAAGTCGCTCCTCAATCAGCTCCTGAAAGAACAACCCCACTAAAAAAAACCAGCGAGAAAACAACAACTACTCAAACACCTAAAAAACGAAATCGTAGACAAACATGGAAGCTCCCCAGCATCAGCGCCCCTGCGGCTCAACGTGAAGAGCAAAAAACATCCAAGACATCATCAGAGGCTATTCATACGGAATTTGCACAATTTTTAGAAGAAAAAAATGAAAAAACATTGTTTGTGCAATCAAAAACCAAAACGAATAATCCTTATTACTGGGGCCAATCGGCCGAAAAAAGCGCGCAACACGCCGAAGATCTATCATTTTTTGACCATTTATGCTTTTCCTTTTGCGACTTATCCTATCAAAACCAATTACCTCTCGCTGGAATTGTTATCCAACCCCATCCAATTGTAATTATGGTAACCGTAACAAAGAATCGTAAAATAAAAGACACCACTATAACGCAAGCATCACCAATACCGCAAATTAATCAACATATTCTTAAACTATTACGACAAATTACACCACCCATTCTCCCAGCCCATCACACCGGAGAAGAACTTATTGTTCCTCTCTATATAGAAATGCATGGCAACTCAACAAAAAAGACCCTTTACTTTCAACCACTGCGCAACTAAATCTCGATAATTTTCAATCCATCTTGTTTTTGTTACACTATAAAATATGAGTCTCTCTTACTCAAAAAATAATCCTAAAAACAAGGAAAAAACGATTTATGGAAAAAAGAGATTATTACGAGGTTTTAGGGGTTTCTAAAACTGCTTCTAATGATGAAATTAAACGGGCATATAGAAAATTAGCAATGCAATATCATCCCGATCGGAATCCAGACAATAAAGAAGCCGAAGAAAAATTTAAAGAAGCAGCTGAAGCATATGAAGTTCTTTCAGACGAAACTAAACGAAAACAGTATGACCAATTCGGACATGCTGCTGGACAAATGGGCGGAGGTGCTGGCTTTGAAGGTTTTCAAAACATGGATGATATCTTCGCTCATTTTGGAGATATTTTTGGCGATATTTTTGGAGGTGGTTCCCGCCAACAAACAAAACGCAAACCCCAACCAACAGCTAAACGTGGCCACGATCTAATAAAAGAAGTTTCTATAACACTCGAAGAAGCATTCTCGGGAACTAAAAAAGAAATTACCTACTATCATTTTACATCCTGTTCTACCTGCCGGGGAAAAGGCACAGAGCAAGAAAAAAACATTGAAGTTTGTCCAAAGTGCCGTGGAACTGGAGAAATGCATTACCGTCAAGGAATTTTTGTCTATTCCCAAAGCTGTGCTGAATGTTCCGGCCAAGGCTTTATTATCAAAAATCCATGCAACACATGCAAAGGCCAATCCCGCATACAAAAGTATGATACGCTTTCTGTTTCTATTCCCAAGGGCATCTTTAATAGTGCAGAATTACGCGTTGCTGAAAAAGGTGATGCTGGAATATATGGCGGCAAATCGGGAGATCTTATAATCTCTGTTCACGTAATGCCGCACAAACATTTTAAACGCGCAGATGATGACATTGAATGTACGGTTTCAACAACCTATCCCCAATTAGTCCTCGGAGCCGACATCGACATTACCAATATTGATGGTACTAAGGAAACAATAAAAATTCCTCGTGGATGCCCAGTTGGTGAGCGCATTTCAATCAAAGGCAAAGGCTTTCATAAAATTCGTGGGAAAGGTCGCGGTAATTTAGTCGTAACCATAACCTGCAACATTCCAAAAAACTTATCCGCAGAAGCTGAATCATCGCTCCGAACGTACGCAGAACAGATTGGCTCTGATGTAGATGACACATCATCCGGAGCTATATCAGGATTCTTTAAACGTTTTCTTGGATAAAACAATACGGCGCGTAGAGAAACATCTACGCGCCATCTTTTGAATATAAATTAATACCGTAATATTGCTGCAATTTTTTCGTAGTTTTTTAATGAACCCTCATCAAAAAACGTAATACCACCACCCTGTTTTGCAACGGTACTAAGTAAAACATCAACAAGATCATCACTAATATTGGGCAAGGTAGCATCTGCAGCAAGCATAATACTAGAAGGATCACCCTGATTAATTACACCAGGCACAGAATACCCCTCTTCTACCAAAAGATCTTTAATTCGACCTTCTTGCGCCATGCGCCACACCGAATGAATTCCAAATGCATGGTGTAATTTCCCTACAGCTAGATCAAATTCTTCCAGTTTTTTTGCTTGCTTCTTTTGCCAAAGCCCAAGCACTGCTGGCTCTAGCTTATCACCCAAATCAAGCACAGAAAGACGTTCAACATCTCCAGAAAGATATTCAGCTGCCAACACCGGTTCAATATCACGGAAAAAACTTATATTACGCTCAATCCCTGCTACCACAAGAGGTAAATGCGTATTATGCACAACCTCGTGATATGCTTGCACCACTGAACGCATAAATTGTCGCTTATGTTCATCAAAATATTCTGAATCGTGGGGAGAATGCCCAATCATTTCATTATTTACTTTATATTGCATAGCCTCAACATACGGACGCTCATACTGCATCGGAAAACCTTTATCAGTAACTTCATGCAATATTCCATCAATTCCACTATAGAGTCGGACTGATTTTTCATTCAGTGTAAGCAACCAGTACTGCACCATGCGATGCAAGATACGATCAATCTCACCCATTGCAAAAGTCTTATCGATAATCACTCGGCTCTTCACTGGAACAGGCAATCTAAATATCTTCATCATTGAAGCGTTAACAAAAATAGCGATACCATCTTTTGATCGAGCATAATCTATTTTCGCCACAGCCGCATCAATGTGCGGAAATATTTTTTCCTCAAGCTCTCGACGTGGAAACTCTTCTAATAAACGATCTTTCGCTTCGCGTACCATATTTTTTACCGCAATAGGATCTTGTTCTCGATCAGGCATGGTGCGATGAGTCCGCACAAAAATAGATACTGATGGATACTCGTTCGCTTGGTATAATAATGAAATATCTTGCCGATTCATGCGACTCCTTGACTCTCTATTCAGGAAAGAATGTTTCTAAAAGCAACTATATTCAAGACATGGATACATGGCAAGCAGGCTTATCGAATACGCACATGATCTAATACTATATGACTCAATATCCCTAATAAAAATGAACAACCTAAAAGTGTAAACAACAATAATTGCTCAGGAATATAAAAACCTAACGAAAAAATACCAAAAATAACCAAGATCATCCAAAGTGAAAAATGATGGAACATCCCCCTATGCCTCGCTTGCAAAACAACAAAGGCAATAAACAGCAACATCAAAACGACATACCAATGTGCTAAAAAACCAGCGAAAACCATTGCGCCTAATATAAGAAACAGAAACAACATACGCCCCTTGCTATTTGTATCAATATCAGGGGCTAAAGCACCAAGTAAGCAACTTAAAAAAACAAAAAACATCTCTGAGGAGTGAGAAACGTGCGGCATAATTAGTAACACCAGTATCACGCTCGGAAGGAGACCACCAAATAAATGAACCTTATAGCCGGGCACACCCATTTCCTTCTGTTTTTTTAAGTGCAACAAGGGTCACGTGAGGATAATAATAATAAAGGAGTTCCTTACATGTCATATGATTATCTTGAGCCAAATATGACGCCCCCCACTGACAATAGCCAAGCAGATGGCCGTAGCCAGAACCAGAGATAACAACCTGCTTTCCCCGACGCTCAACCGTGCAATGTAAACTTTTCATACTACACTTTGAATACAGCTGTTTTGCATCAATAGGATGTTGCCCTCTTCGCGTTTTAATCGTTAAATCCTGCAACACACCTGCAGCATCTAAGCGCGAAACAAAACTTCGTGTATCGGAAATACCCGGCCGAACATGTATTTGAAACTGTTTTTCAAAATCTGCCAACGGAATACTACAAGACCAAGAGTAGTGGGGCCAACGAGCACACGCGTTGCATGCATAATCACGCTGCAAATAAGGGTATCGTTTAAAATCAACGCCATCCATCTTTGATGGAATAACACCCCCACAAGACATATCATACATCGCCGCAATCGGCTTTCCATTGTGCGCTAAAACCAATCCCGCAGTTTCATCAACAATTGATCGCCAAGAACATTGATTATGACGACCTTGATACGTTTGATGGATGGTAGAAGATTGTATGTCATACCAGACCTTCTTCTTAGCCTTACTCCGATTTCGTACAGTAAAAATATTATGCATTGCATAGGTACGACAAACAATAGCAAATGCCTTTTTTGCCTCGATTGGCCAATTTGGCCAACCCTCCCAGCGCAATACCGAATATACATACTCTTCTAACTCAATATAATTGATCAACAGCAACTGCTGATCAACAAGAACAACCAACAAGGATCCATCATAAGAAAAGTCGCCCAAGCTAAATCCGGATTCTTTGTTTTGTGGGCAAATAAAAAATGATGTCACCGCCAAAGAACGACCGTTAAGACACAATCGCCCTTTTAAAAAACCTATATGAAGATCATTTTCTGACATAACTTGTGAGATAGACCCATCAAAACTAGAAATTGTAAACCCTGAACTTCCATGAACCACAACTTCAGGCAAGGTTTCTGTGGCATGCTTTGCTAAGAGAACACGAACTTCAACAGAAAAGAGTGATCCTGTAAAAAATGATACTAAGAAAAATGGGCGTACCCAATTCATGAAGCAATCCTTAATTGCTCCAGAGTAGCGTGAGGAATAGGATTAAGACGATCAATACCCTGGTTCGCCATTGCATCTGCCTGAATATTGCACTCACGCATTACATGCTTTAAGGAGTACGAAAGCTGCGAAAGCATCTGCTGAGATCGCTCAAAAAACTTTTTCAATCCGGAACTTTTAACCCGATATTCTCCAGTTATTTGACGCACCAAGAGCTGAGAATCAGAAAAAACAACAATAGCGTGCTCTTGTAACTGCAAATCAAAAATCTTTTGCAAGCCTAGTAACAATGCCCAATACTCGGCTTCATTATTAGTACAGCGCCCCAAATAAAACCCATCCGCATACAGTGTCTCGGAACCCTTCATAATAACCACACCAGCGCCTGCATGTCCGGGGTTTCCGCGAGAAGCACCATCAACAAATAATGCTATCGGCTCAGAGACAACAGACTTTGTCTCCACTGTACAATCACAATCCTGCATTTCCCAAAAATTTAGCTGCATACATCACCTGCAACAACACTGGGATCGTATAAAACACGACAACAATTTTGACATGGAACTAACACATGTTTTGCAACCGCCGCACAATCAACACGGGAAACCGAACTGCCGCACCCACTACAAAAATCATCGCATAAAGGAACATAAGGGTTTACAATACGTTCATGTATGCGCTCATACGGAACAAGCAAGCCAATAGGAATAACGGTAGTATACTCGGCACGTTTTGTATACAAGCTATTTAATACATCTTTTTTCTGTTGAATAGTAACATTCAAGTCCCGACTAACAGAATCAAACAGAATATTAGCCTTTTCATCAGCAATTTTCTCTGAATCACGTCGCTCTTCCAGCTCTGATAAAGCTTCCCAGACTCGCTCTATTTCTTCCTCTAAAGAAGCACAACGTTTTGCAGCTAAATCACGTTCTCTTGTTAATGCAGCCGCTTCTTTCGAAGACGCTGCGACATCTAGAAGTCCAGTAATTCGAGCTAATTCTTGCATACAACTTTTTAAATCTAAATCCAGGGCATCTTGACGCTTAATTGCATCGGCATACATAGCACGAGCTCGATACAACTGCTCGGCCGCTAAAGCACGCTCGAAAGAAGCCTTTTCCAGAGAATTTTTAAGATGAATAATTTCTTGTTTTAAAGAAGTGATCTTTTGATCGAAAAGCACAAGCGCAACGAGCGCGCCATACGGATCTTGCATGAATTTTTCCACCATACGTTAGATTGGTGGGCCCACCAGGACTTGAACCTGGGACCTCTCGGTTATGAGCCGATTGCTCTGACCAACTGAGCTATGGGCCCCCATGACATTGCGCATACGCTTCTTTTGACAAGATAACACACAAATCAATTGTGTCCAGAAAATTACACGCCCATATCCGTAAAATACTTTCTTTTTCAATACTAGACTTGTATACTGCGCAGCAAAACTTATATGCCTTATTATCAGGAGAATACTGATGAAAGCAAACTTAAAAAACAAGAAAAAACTATTTGCTTACGCACTTCCTATCATTACCGGTTTTTTTTTACTTGCCCTACTAGGAATAGCATTACAACGCTACTATAGCGATTCAAAAAAAATTATAAATCTACTCACGGCTCAAAATGTATCAGAGCTTGCGCAAATTTTTAAAAAAATCGATGAAACCTGTGGAATCCTCTCTTTTGAACATGAAAAAAACTATATAGACTTTCTAACTGTAGAACGATTTGTAGGATCTGAAGTAGGTGCAATGAACCTTATCCATCCAGAGAAATGGGAAGGACCATATCTAAAAGATAATCCAACCATTCAAGAAAAATATTTCATTGTCTTAGACAACGCTAATGGATACTACATAGCTCCCGGTGACGGCGTAACATTGGCAAATGGAAAGATTATAGGCACTGATATTATCTTAGCTAAAGATACTAATCTTGAAGACCTTTTAAATGATGGAAATGATCTTCTATTTGAAGGCAAGCCATTAGTACAAAAATTTAAAGACAAGACAAATTAATAACTTTAAAAAAAATAAGCGGTAGCCGAGCATACTACCGCTTACAACTATTATTTCATAAAATAATCTAAACACATTGCCGACCGAACTTCTTTCATTGTTTTTTCTGCGACAGCACGCGCTTCCCCTGTTCCTTCCTTTACTAATTGCTCAACTGCATGCATATCTTGTGCAAACATTTTTCGTTTTTCGCGAATTGGATTCAGAAATGCACGCAACACTTCATATAAGTATTTTTTCAGAGCCACATCACCAAGACCTCCCGCGCTATACTGCTCCTTAAGTCGAGCAACTTGAGCTAGATCTTGGTCAAATGCATCAAGATATGCGAAAACAGGGTTACCCTCAACCTTGCCCGGATCAGAGACTTTTATATGATTCGGATCGGTATACATACTCATAACTTTTTTGTATAAATTATCTTCTTCTTCACCGAGGTAAATCGTATTACCAAGAGTTTTACTCATTTTAGCAGAGCCATCAGTCCCAGGAAGCCGCGCGATCTTAGGAATAATTGCTTCCGCTTCACGCAACACATCACCATAAATACGATTAAAGGAGCGCACAATTTCGTTTGTTTGCTCAATCATCGGCAATTGATCTTCTCCCACAGGAACATACCGTGCTCTAAAAATAGTAATGTCAGCGGCCTGACTTACTGGATAAACCAAAAAGCCAACAGGTATGCGATTTTCAAGACCTTTTTGCTGCATTTCACTTTTAACCGTTGGATTGCGCTGCAAACGCGCCAGCGTAACTAAATTCAAATAAAACACCGTTAACTCAGCAATCTCAGGGATCATAGACTGAATAAAAATCGTTGTTTTTTTTGGATCAATTCCAACAGCCAGATAATCTAGAGCTACTTGCAATACATTATCTCTAACCTTCTGCGGATTTTCATAGTTATCGGTGAGGGCTTGGACATCAGCAATCATAACAAATTGACGATGCACATTTTGCATCTGAATACGATTTGCAAGAGATCCTACATAATGCCCCAAGTGCAACGGGCCAGTAGGCCGATCACCCGTTAAAACAATGTCTGCCTGTTTTTCTTCCATACAATCTCCCCGGCACGCATATAACGTACTAATTTTTAAATATCTCGGTTTCAGATATACACAAAGATCATTTTTCGTCTAAAGTAAGAATATACATGTTCGCGCAATTTTTTTAATGGAGCAGAAAAGATGGAATGGCTTGCAGAACTTGCAATAAAAATTAAACAAGAACTCTGGCTTATCTCCTGGCGCGATGTTCTTGAAATTGCATTCTTTTCCATTCTAACCTACCAGACAATTCGATGGCTTAACCAAGACAAACAAAAAAACCTACTGCTTAGCTTTTACAGTTATACGTTCCTCCTCTTTTTATCCTATTATCTTAATATAAGCGGCATTTTTTTTATTCTGCTCGTAAGCTCACCGATTCTTGCAATGCTCTTCATTCTGCTCCATCAAAAAACATTGCAGCATAACTACATAGCCCTACAAAATAAAACAACTCATGCTACATCTTCAGATCGATGGATTGAAGAATTTTTACAAACGTTCCTCTATGGCATTAACAGAAAAAAAACTCTAATTGGCGTAATAGAGCGCCAAGCAAGCCTTGAGCCATTTTTTATTGCGCGCTGTACATTCAAAACACCCTTATCAAAAGAACTGTTAACCATGTTAATAAACAGTTCAGACGGAACAGAAAGTACAATAACCTTTTGGATAAACGATAAAGGCACGCTATACGCCATAAATCCACACTGGAATATTAGCACTGAAGATATCTGGCTCAATCCAGAAATAAAACTTTCAGAAAAACGCTTCCAAGATGCTGCAATTTTAGCGAAAAAAACTGATGCCGTTGTCATAACACTTACCCCTGAGAATCGTTTGTTTTCGGTCTTATTTGATGGTAAACAGTATGAAAACATCAGTGCTGGCTCTGCATTTTCACTAATAAAACAATGTACTCTTCCAATAAATAATCAAAGAGGTCTCTGGTATGAACCACACCAAAAATCACAGCCTAATCAACCACAACGCAACGCATAAGTGCCTAGCCTTAATAATTGGCATCCTTTTATGGCAAATGGTGAGTGTATTCCACAACACATCAATTACTCTTTCGCTGCCCATATACCTTTTTAATAAAGAAGAAAATCGTACATACACAGCACCAGAAAAAGTTGAAGTAACAATTTCAGGAACAAAAAACGATTTAAAAACAATCGATTTTTCGAGCCTAGCAATTCATTTGGATGCAAAAAAATATGCCGACGTGTACAAAAATATTATTATAGTACCCCGGCACCTACTACTACCTCCCAAAATCCGTATAACACGGGTACAACCATCCAACATTGTAATTACCACGAAAAAAAAATCAGCCTAAAAGGGATTATCTCGTGCTCTACTTCGGAACCGACGGCATCCGCGCGGCCAACAAAAGCGCTTTTTTTTCATCAAAAATTCTATACGTCCTTGGTCAAGCCCTAGCCCTTTGGAACCAAGAAAAAAAAAATCGCACCAAAAATATTTTATGTATCTATGACACGCGCGCATCTGCATCCCACATTCTGCATGCACTTACCCAAGGTTTAATGGATGCAGAACATACCCTATTTGACGGCGGCATTTTACCAACACCAGCAGCACACTGGATTATGCAAAAGTCACCATTTGATTTTGCGATAATCATTACGGCTTCGCACAATCCAAGTACGGATAATGGTATCAAATTACTACTCCCAAAATCAAAAATAACAGAAGCTGATGAACAAATAATCGAAAATCATTTTAGTAATCTCCTTTTACGTACCACAAAATCACGAAGCCGAAAAAAACAAACCTGCGTACCCTTTCAGCAAGACGCTAAAAAAATTTTTTTAGAAGAATTCTTCTCCGCACTTCCAACCCCAGATCTTACTGGAAAAAAAATCTGTATTGATTGCGCAAATGGAGCAATTACCACAGTAATACATGAACTTTTAGAACCGACAAACGCAACCATACATCTGTGGAATAATAAACCTAACGGTAGGAATATTAATCAAAACTGTGGCGCCACACATCCACATGCCATTAGTACCTATGTTAAAGAATGTAATGCTGACCTAGGTTTTTCATTTGATGGTGACGGAGACCGTATTATTTCTGCTAATGCTCAGGGAATTATCAAAACTGGCGATGACTTACTTGCGGCAATATTACAACACCCAGTGTTCTCAATGAATAAAACCGTCGTGGGTACGATCATGTCTAATCAAGGATTTGCTCGATATCTAGAAAGTCAAAAAAAAGAGCTTATACGCGCACCAATCGGAGATCGCAATATTATAAAAAGCATGGTTCAGAATGACTCGAGACTAGGAGGCGAGCCGGGAGGCCATATTATAATACTACAACCAGGCATAGCAAGCAGCGATGGACCCGCAGTAATGCTCTGGACGCTAGACAGCTTAACACATCATACTGATCAGCTACTTGCTTTTTTTACACCTGATATCCAAATTACACGAAGCATCAAAACATTGCACAAACCTGATTTTTCAGATTATACACCATACAAGCTTGCACTAGAAAAACTCCATACCATTATCCCTCAAGGGCGATCCTGTATACGTTATTCTGGAACCGAGCCTCTACTGCGCATTACCGTAGAAAACAGCGAAGCCAAAAGTGCCGAACAAGCTCTTGATATTTTAACAAATACATTTAATGAACTCTTTGCATAGGTATCTATAATGAATAAAAAAACAGACTCCAATCTTTTCTTTTACTTTTTAAAACAGTTACAATCTTTTTTTATTAACGGTTTTTTGGCTCTCTTGCCGCTTGGCTTAACCGTATTTATCATAACATTTATTATTCGCACCGCACATCACTGGAGTACGCCCCTTCTGTCTATTTTGCCAGAAGCAATACGTACCATTCCCTTTATCGAACTTTTTTCTATCTCAATCTTTTTTATTAGTATTGGAATCGTTTTAAAATTTGTTATTTTACGGTGGTTTATTGAAAAAGCTGAAAAAATTGTTCGTCGTCTTCCGCTTATTAAACAGATTTATTTTGGAACAAAGCAACTGATTACTGCTCTTAATCCACAAGATAAGACTCACTTTCAAAAAGTTGTACTTATCGAATTTCCTCGCAAAGGCATTTATAGTCTGGGATTTTTGACTTGCCAAAACACCTCACTGCTCCTTTCACATACAACTTCTTCAGAGGGGGCCCACAAACGGTTTTATAATATTTTCATTCCACACACCCCCAATCCAACGGGTGGAGCATTTGTCATTGCACCAGAAGAAGAATGTATTATGACCGACCTATCTCGCCAAGATGCTATGGCTATTATTATTTCTGGAGGTATTATTCAACCAGACCAAATTGGATGCACACACACATAAAAAAGGAGTGTCTGGTGAACATAGCGATTAATGGACTCGGGAGAATCGGAAAATCAATATTACGCGCACTCTATAGCCGCAAAGATAAACATCCTCAACTAGTTCCCCTTGCGATCAATATTGGCCCTGCCTCTCTAGACCAGCTTGTTCAATCTATTCGATATGACAGCATTATGGGGCCATTACAGGAATCTATGTTAAAAATAACGGGCAATATTCTTTCCTTCGGATCCTGGAATATCCAAATTTTTCAAGAAAGTGCGCCTGAAAAACTACCTTGGAAGGCGTTAGCCATTGACTGTGTAATTGAATGCAGTGGCATCTTTACTAAACGCGAAGAAGCTATGCGACACCAAAAAGCGGGTGCAAAAAAAGTAATAATTAGCGCGCCAGCAAAAAACCCCGACTGCACAATCATTCCCGGCGTAAACAACCACATGTACAACCCCAACCAGACTATTATTTCTTCAGGAAGCTGCACGACCAACGCTATTGCACCATTAATAAAAGTTATACAATCATTAACACCCATCACCTCAATCCAATTAGTTACAACCCACGCCTATACCAACTCACAACACCTGGTTGATACTATTCCATCACAAGACGCAACAGACATACGTCAATTCCGCGCGGCAGGAATAAATATTATTCCTGGCTCGACAGGCGCGGGAAAACTTATGTCAGAAATTTTTCCGGAGCTTAAAGACAAAACATCAGCAATAGCAATACGTGTTCCTGTTGCAAATGTTTCACTCGTTCAAGTCTTTTGGGTAGGAGAACAACCTATCGAAAAAAACACGATAAATCAGACCTTCAGCCATGCTGAACAATCCTCGCTTCACGGTATTCTTGCAACTACAAACGACCCTGTTGTCTCATCTGATTTTATTGGCAATCCCTATTCAGTAACACTTGATGCACCGCTTACGGAAGCTGTTGGGAATCATGGACGTATTCTCGGGTGGTACGATAATGAATGGGGCTATAGCAACCGCATCATCGATTTCTTACAATCCATAGCATAAAAAGGAGAGGCTCATAAAAATGAGCCTCTCCTAACTGAATACTAGATTCAGCTCAGCTGGGATCTTATAAATCTTTTTTTACTTCGTCTTTCTTGCTCTTTTTTGTCTTGCAAGAAAAACATGACTTACAAGCCTTTTTTTCCTTCTTTACCTTTTCTTTTTTTTCTTTTGCTGGTTTGTCTTTTTTTGAACAACATGATGGACGACAACCATTATCTTTCTTTATACAGCAAGTACCCTTTTCACGGGTTTTTCCATCACAACGGGTCCACCCACATGACTTTTCACTCTCCTCTTTGGGAGCTTTCTCTTTTTTAACACAGCAAGATTTCTTTTCTTTCTTTGCCTTTTTCGCTTTTTTCTCTTTTTTCTTTTTTTTCTCTTTTACCGGCTTCTCTTTTTTAACGCAACAAGAACGGCATGATTTTTTAGACGCAGTCTCTTCTTCTTTTGCAAACACCGCGCTGCTGCCTATTACCCCAAGCAAAGCCAGGCTCAACAATAGCTTTTTCATACTAAGCTCCTCTTAAAAAAAGTCATACAACAATACCACCAGTTGGTATTTTATACTTCACTGCTTAGTATTACTGCTACATAATACTAATTGCAACAATTGTCCTTTTTTATCCAGGATAATGATATAGAGAATTGCTTGACCCTTAGTTCATTGATCAATATGGTATACTAATAAAAACGTTAAATACTTCACTGTCACCAGAAAATAAAAAAACAAAAAATCTAAGAAGGATCCCCTCATGAAACTCTACCGAATATGGGCCGTTACCTACCGCCTTCTGATTCAATACCATAAAGACTTTAACAAGCTCGCGTCAGTCTTTTATTGGCCTGGTTTTGACATTATCGTATTCGGTTTTATGATTACTGGAATCCAATGCACTACTTCTGATCCACTGGCAACCAAAGGTCTTCTTATTAATATCGCTCTATGGCCGCTTGTAAATCGCGGCAGCCTTACACTTTCATTAAGCCTTTTTGAGGAAATACGATCTCAAAACATTGCCGGGCTTTTTTCAACGCCCATCTCTTTTAGCGAATGGATTGCCGGCAGTATTCTCGAAGGCCTGATATCTTCTATTGCCGTTGTTCTTATGTGTGGGTTCATTGTTTCATCCATGTTTAATGTCTCTATTTTAGATGCAGGATGGCTACTTATACCCATCATTACCTTTGGTTTTTTTACCGGTGTTGCGATCAGCTGCATAACGACTGCAGCGCTTTTCATTTGGGGCAGCAGCGTCCAAACTATTATATGGATGGCGGGATGGGCTTTTGCACTTATTAGCGGAATTTTTTACCCTATTGAAACACTCCCCCCAATCTTACAAAAAGTCGCCTTCTGCTTCCCACTCCAATACCTATTTTCAAATATACGCACCTACATCAACACAGGAACATGGTCTATCGAAACACTCATGATCGGTTCTTTTCTAACCATATTCTATATGGTTATCTTAGGCATTGGGCTAATTGCCTCCTATCGTTATAGCAAACAGCTCGGGCTCCATCGACTTATTTAGCAGCAGGCTCAATTAACGATTGAGCATCAGATAAGAACTTCATCAAGCTTAAAATTCTTGGCAACTCTTTATCTAATAACGTAACGACTCCAAAAATTTGGATTCGTACTTTTTGTAATGCATCAACCATTTTTTGAATTTCTTCTTTTTTCAATACACTTACTGCTGGAGGAATTAATTTCACTGAACGACCAAAATCACCAGCAGGACCTTGTAAAATACTAAAAATATCTTGACTTAAATCGTTCATTATTTGTAACAACCGATCAAGCACACCCCTATCTTCGCTAACCTCAGACAAAAATGGCATAGTAAAGGCAAAAATTTCCCCCATTGAATACAATTTCGAAAAACCAGCATTCTGCTTTGCCAACATTGCTAACCGATCATCAATAAGTTGCAATGTCTGATTTGCAAGGGGCAGAACTTCGTCCAGACTATAATCAACAAACAATCCAACATGGCCACCTAGTCTATGAAGCATTTTCCAGATTGCTCCCACACTTTCTCCGATATCTTGAATAATATTAACAGGAGAAACCATACGCGCATGCGCCACATTCGCACGCAAAGTAGTAGTATCACCACCAGACAAAGCCATTTTCAAAAGATCTTTTGTGGTCACGTTCATAAAAGATAAACCTATCGACAACAAACCGCTAGTTGCCTGCAACAACTGGCCTCCCCCAATTATTGTTGTAGACATTTCTCCTGCTAAACGGTCCCACTCAACCCCTATCTTTTTCAAAACAGACGACATCAAATCGAAAAAGATACCTAAATCAATCAAACGCTTCTGATATGACTCCTTCATATCAGAACGTCCAGCATTCCCCGCAAATAAAATTAAAACCTCAAATAAATCAATCAACATAGGCCGCATAGAAATAATAAGAGTATTCACTTCATTTGTCAGAGGAGAAAGCTTATGTATTGCCTGTAAACGTTCACCAACAAAAACAACTTTCTCTCCCAAATCTTTAGGCGAAACCGTATCTGGAAGATCTTTTATTTCTTCTAAAACTCTATTAATTGCCTTTACATTCTCTTCCACAGAAGCAATATAACGTACTAGAATATCAATGGTTGATGGTTTCTCACCTTGCGCATCTAACATTGTTTTTTTTAACTGAGTAATTGCATCAACGCTCCGCTGCAACCGAACAATAATATCTCCCTGAATTACTGTTTTTGTTCCGCCAAAAAGATCTTGTAGCACTCGAATCAAGTCCTCAGGCGCTCGTTGTAAAAAACGTCCTATCTCATCTGCTTTTTCTTTTACCACTTGTTCAATTTTACTTACGACCTGTTTACCGCGTTCAAAGTTTCTCCCATGACAATCACCATCCCATGGCCAACAAAACTCCACAGCCCTGCTAAAATTCATAGATCCTATAAAAACAGTAAAAAACAAAATACGTAATAGTTTCATTTTACCCATCCTCACTAATATAAAATATTTCATATTTTATATTAGTGCCTAGTGCTGTTAAACTGCAATAGTTGAAGAACACCAGAACAATAATTGCGCTCTTAAAACTTTTTATTTAGGCTGATCAAGATCAATAGAAAGGAATAAACCTCAGTGGACACCAAAATTCTAAAAATAGAAAAGCTCTCTAAGCAGTACAATTCAATCAATGTCTTAACCAACTTTTCCTGCGAACTGTATAAAGGAGAAATCCTTGGCATTCTTGGAGCAAATGGTGCGGGAAAAACCACACTACTCTCCATTCTTTTAGGTCTTGTAAAACCAACACAAGGTTCTATTTCATACTTTGGTCAAAATTTTTTTACCCATCAAAGTGCCATTTTGCATCGTATTGGAACAGCTAGCGCCTACGCCAAACTCGCTTCACCATTAACCATACAACAAAACCTTGATATTTACGGAAGATTATACGGCATACCCAAATTAGAACGCCTTAGCAGAATTACCCAGCTCCTTAATCTGTTGGAAATAAAACACCTAGCAAATCAGAATGTACAATATCTATCAGCAGGAGAAATGACCAGAGCAACATTAGCCAAAGCTTTTTTGCATAATCCTGATCTCGTACTTTTAGATGAACCAACAGCTTCATTAGACGTCGATATAGCAACAACAATTCGCCAATTTATTCTAGAGAAACAAAAGCAAGGGGTCTCATGCATTATAACATCCCATAACATGGCTGATATGGCTGAATTATGCGATCGTATTATTGTTTTAGATCATGGTGTTATCAAAAAAATTGCATCTCCTGAAGAGCTTAAAAACATAATAACTTTAAGCAAGATCATATTTACCGCAACACCTGTTGCTCAGGAACAGATCATTGTATTTGCGCAAGTAAAAAAATATCCCGTACATCTTCATCCACATGAGGTAGAAATTACTGTTCCTAGCATTGAAGTCGCAGAGACCTTGCAACAGATAACCCATGCGCACATACCCTATCAACGAGTAAGTATCAAAGAACCCACACTTGACGACTTCTTCATATCCCTAGCTCAATCCTGTAAGAAGGAACGGCGGTGATTCCACGCAAGGTGACGTTAAAAAATTTTTTAAGCTACGGCCCGAAAACGGTAACCGTTGATTTCTCTCCTTACCAATGCATCTGCTTGAGTGGAAAAAACGGTCATGGAAAATCGGCGCTATTAGACGCAATTACCTGGGCACTCTGGGGACAAGCACGAAAAGTAAATGGTGTTGCACGATCTGAGGAGCATCTTGTTCATTTAGGACAAGATCACATGATGATTTCATTCGATTTTGAAATTCATGAAGCAATCTATCGAGTTACGCGAGAATATTCAAAAATTCGCAACAAAAAGACACTCTCTGAATTACAATTTGGTGTTCTTAATGAAATAACGAACGAGTTTACCCCCTGCACTGGCAAAACAACGCGCGAAACGCAAGAACAGATAATCTCAACGATAAGCCTTTCGTTCGAAGGTTGTATAAATTCAATTTTTCTACGCCAAGGACAATCTCATGAATTTTCTAAAAAATCGCCCCAAGAACGAAAAGAAATCTTATCCTCAATCCTCGGGTTCAGCCATCTTGAGACCTATCGAGAAAACACCCTTGCTATCATTCGAGAATTGAATAAAAAGCAGTATTTGCTCACTAATCAAATCGAGCAATTACAAGAAAAAACGAAACAACTTCAATACATTCTTGCTGAAAAAAAAGAGATCGAGGAAGCTCTAACTCAGAGTAATAGTAAACAAAAAACAATTATACACAACATAACTCTTACCGAGCAAATACAAGAACAATACCACCAGCAACAACAACAAAAAGCGCTATTGTTTCAAGAGAAAAAAATAATTTTAGACGCCCAATCTGCAGCAACATCGGAATTGCATAAACTCACTACAGAATGGAAAAACATACGCCAATCACTCGCAAAAATAAAAAACAAAAACAACAAAGACGAGTGCATAATCATTGAAACCCAACTAGACGCCATTCAAGAAAAAAAAGATTTACTTCTTGCGCTCATCAACAAAAAGCAACAAATTACGGTGCAAATTGCTCTACAAGCACAAACTCTTGAACAGAACTACATACGACAAAAACAAGAGTTACAACTCCAAAAACAATCGATCCGCATAAACCTAACACATCAAAAAGAAGTTAGACAAACGATACATTCGCAAATTACATGCCTCAATGCAGAACTTACAAATATAGTAGCTCTGAGCACCACGGAAACAGAAAATCTTCAAAAAATAGGACATCAAAAAGAGTCTCTTCAAAAACTTAAAAATACGAACCAATTACTGGAAAAAAAACAGCATACAGCCGCCTCTCTTAATCAAATTGCTGTAGAACAAGAAAAAAAATGCCAACAAACCCTTAGTCTATTGTTCAAGGCACAAGCGGTCTGCCCAACCTGCAAACAAGGACTTACAGAAAATACGCAGCATCAGGTCATACAACAAACAAAAAGACAAGAACAAAAATGTATACATCAATCAAAGCGCGCGCATCAACATCAAAGTGCACTTAAGGAACGCATTAAAACAGTTGTTTTACGTATACAAGAAGCACAAAACAACCTTCAAATGCTCGAGACGTTGCACATACAGCACCAAGCCGCACAACAAAAAAAAACATCCCTTCAAGAAGCAATCCTACAACTTCAAACCCAATATACCAAAGCAGCAGAAGAGGTTAAAAACCTTGAAAGTTCCTACTTACTCATTGAAGAACAAATTACTAGTGCAGAAACAAATTATACCGCTCAAAAAACTGTAGCCCTAGAATCTCCCCTACAAAAAACATGGGAATCTCTTGGTAATACAGAAAAAGAATATCTAGGATATTTACAAAAACAGAATGAACAAGAATTACAAGAGCGATTGAAAAACATTAAAGAACAAGAAAACGCTGCGCAAAATCGAGCAATACTAAAACAAAACAAAAAAAACCTGGCAGCTCTCATCCAGAAGCATCTTTCAAATGTACGCTTACTGCAAAAAAAACATGCGGCGATCGAATATTCAATACACAGCCGAGAATTCAACATATCCGATCAACAATTGGTTCTCCTGGATTTACGAAATACATTAACAAAAGAACATCAACTTTATTCAACACTCATAAGCAAAGAAAGTTTTTTACAAGCACAAATTAAACAGCTTGAACAGGATAAAGAACAATTAGCGCACCTTCAAAGAGAACAACAGGCTCTTATTATTCATCTTGATGAATATATGATACTTTCCAA
This sequence comes from Candidatus Babeliaceae bacterium, assembly GCA_007116155.1. Lineage (GTDB taxonomy): Bacteria > Babelota > Babeliae > Babelales > Babelaceae > UBA12474. The sequence goes on from SKJC01000002.1 coordinate 174,186, forward strand.
TGCTCTAAGTAAAAATGGAATACAAGCCCTTCTAATTGAATACATTCTTCCTGAACTAGAATTAGAAACCAATGCTATTCTTCAAAAACTTTCAGAAAATAATACACAAATAATATTTGAATCAGTAAAAGATCTTAAAAATGGTTCGTCTAAAGAAACACTCGATATTCATATTTCTGATGCTATGGGCGTGCGTCCTTACGAATTATTCTCAGGGGGTGAGGCCTTTCGCATTGATTTCGCGCTAAGAATAGCGCTATCAAAACTCCTAGCAAAGCGCTCTGGAAAACCATTGCAGACATTAATTATTGATGAAGGATTTGGCTCTCAAGATGAACAGGGCCTCGAAAAAATTCTTGAAGCCCTGCAAAAAATTCAATCAGATTTTGCGAAAATAATTATTGTTTCCCACCTGCAAGAAATGAAAACTCAATTTGCTGCAAATTTTATTGTTGAAAAACATCCAACAGGATCAAACGTTACTATTATTGAGCAATGGTAGGAAGCTCATATCTCATAAAATGTATTGCCCCTTTTCCTGCGGCACAAATCCCACTTCCTGAAGCCACAGGCGCTTGACGATATGCCCACTGCACAACATCACCAGCTGCAAAAACCCCGGGAATACTCGTTTGCCTTGAAATCGGATCGACAACAATATGATCTGAATCAGAAAGCTCAAGCTGATTCTTGAATAAATCGGTATTAGGACCATGACCAATCAAAACAAAAACACCTTCTACGTTTAATAATTCTTGATCTTGAGTCTCTTTATTATATAATGCCAAACCGCTTACTGATTCACCATTACCTACAATTTCTATCGGTTCACGGCCATATAACACCTCAATCTTACCTTCGTATTCTCGCAACTTTTCACGAACATAACGCTGAGCTCTTATTTCACGCCCACGAACCAATACATATACATGGCTTGCATACTCAGCTAAATGTACCGCAGAAGTAATGGCAGAGTCTCCACTCCCAATAACCGCAACAGGTTTTCCTTCAAACGCAAATGCATCACAGGTCGCACAGCCCGAAACTCCACTTCCCCAATATTTTTCTTCACCGGGAATCCCCAATTTTCTAGGGCAAGAACCAGTCGCAATAATGATAGACGCCGCTTTCAATGGAGCTGAATCTGCAAGGGTAACCGTAAATGGATACCTAGTTAAATCAACAGAGACGGCCGTATCATATAAAAAAGACACCCCGCGCGATTCCACTTGCTTCAAAATAGAGGTCATAATATCAAAACCACTTGCTGGCTGGATACCTGGCCAATTCTCAACCCATTTTGCACGAGTAATAAGACCACCAGCCTCATCTCCAGTAACCAAAATGACCGGTATGCGTGCATCAGCAATATGCATAGCAGCAGAAGCTCCTGCTGGACCAGAACCTAGCACCACCACAGGTAATTGCTCAGCAAATGCTTGCCAAAATCCCAATATCCCCAAAAAGGTAATTGAAAAAATATAATAACGCCAAAGCATACGCATCCTCCCTTAGTTACCTAGAAAAAAGAAACGGCCCCTTATACAGAGGCCGTCAAAAATTACTATACCCACTCGACGCGAGCCATTTCTGCCGTATCACTCATACGACGTCCCAATAAGTGGACACGCGTGTATCCACCCGGACGCTCTGTATAACGAGGCGCAATTTCCTTAAACAATTTTACCAACGCTTCTTCCTTGTAAGGAAGTAATGATTTAGCACGACGACGAAGTACCATTTCGTTACCGCCCCGCGCAATAGTTACTAACCGCTCAGCAAAACGACGGGCTTCCTTTGCGCGCGACTTTGTTGTAGTTAAGGAACCATTCATAATGAGGGAAATAACCTGATTACGCAGTACCGCCATACGATGAGGACCTGCCATATTCAAGCGTTTAAAATTCTTTTGATGTTTCACAGTTATTCCTTTGCCTTATCCTTTAACGCAAGAAGATCCATCTCCTGAATATTCATATCCAAAGAAAGACCGTGCTGCTTTAAACCTTCTTTTACTTCATCAAATGATTTTTTACCAAAATTCTTAGTCTTTTGCAGAGAATCTTCGCTCATATTAACCAGATCGATAATACGAGTTACACCCGCGTTTATCAAACAATTATGCGCACGAACAGAAAATTCCAATGCATCAATAGGTTTTAATAAGAGATCATACGGTAGACCACCAGCTACTGATTCACTTGTTTCAGCTAAAACTTCTTCAGCCTCCTCAATAACCTTAGAAATCGTATTAAATGGAATTTCCTGTATAGAAAGAAAATGCTCCAACTGCGTACGAATCACAGAAACTGCATAGTTTACCGCATCAACCGGAGTAAGAGTTCCGTCTGTTTCAACCGACAAAACTAACTTATCATAATCAATAACATCACCAACGCGGGTTTTCAAAACATCATATGAAACCTTACGAACAGGCGTAAAAAAGGCATCAAGATAAATCTTGCCATCCGGTTGCAACATCTGACCCGCCGGCCAAGTAGCAGGACGATAACCCCGCCCAGCTTCAACAAAAAATTCAATCTCTAATGACCCATTTTTTGCTATGTGTGCAATAACATGTTCCTTATTGATAAGCTCTAAATGCTCATCAGCAACAATATCGGCAACAGTTACAACAGACTCCCCAGATACCGAAAGACGCATTAATCCAGGCTCACCTGTTTTGTTAGCAACAATGATTTCCTTCAAATTAAGAATAACCTGCATAGCATCTTCAACGACACCAGACAAGGTAGAAAATTCATTATTGACGCCCTTGATAATCACACCAGTAACCGCGCTACCCTCTATTCCGCCAAGCAAAACACGACGCAATGCATTACCAAACGTCAAACCAAAACCGGGCTCAAGAGGCTGAACAACCAATTGCCCTTCTGTTTGCGTTAATGTCTCCGCGTCCCACTTTATCTTAGGAATAGTCAGCGGTTGATACGTCTTTCTATCCATTTAAACTCCACGATTATTTTACGTTCACCAACACCCTGAAGGCCTAACCGATCATCCTACTTCGAATACAACTCAACGATTGCACTGTCATTCACCTGTATCGTGACATCATCGCGCACCGGCATACGAAGCACCTTTCCCTTGCGCGCTTTTTTATCCTGCTCAAGCCACTCAGGAACCTTATGCGCAGGACCCCGCTTATCTATAACTTCTTTCAAAAAACCTTCTTTTTCGAGAGAATTAGGAGCAAGCGTAATTTCGTCATCAATACGAACAAGATACGAAGGAGAATGCACACGCGCGCCATTAACAAACACATGTCCATGAACAATTATTTGGCGAGCTTGAGCACGACTTCCTGCTAATTTTAAGCGATACACAACGTTATCAAGTCGACGCTCAAGAAAACTCAGCAACATCTCACCAGTAGCATGCTGACTCTTTACCGCCATATCAAAAAAACGCTTGAATTGACGTTCACGCATGCCATATGCTTCTTTTAAATTTTGCTTTTCACGAAGCTGACGACCATATTCAGTCACCTTTTGCGGGCGCTTAGTCACTACACTTTTTTGTTTTACGCCGTCCTCGCGATTACGTCCGGCTTCTCTTGTTTTACGTTCCATTAATCATCTTTCAACAATTATACTGCAATAAATCTATGACTAAATAGCCTTATACTCGACGCTTCTTAGGTGCGCGACAACCATTGTGAGGCAAAGGAGTAACATCTCGCAACATTACGATATTTAATCCTTGAGATTGCAGCGAACGAACAACAGCATCGCGACCAGCACCCGGACCCTGAAGATTAATCTCCAAGTTTTTCACTCCAAACACCGACATTTCCTTCGAAAGCTGAACACCAATCTGAGAACCTGCATAAGGAGTACCTTTTCTTGATCCCTTAAAGCCAAGCTTGCCAGAACTGCAACGCAACAAAACGTCACCTTCAAGGGTCGTAACAGAAACAAGCGTATTATTAAAGCTTGATTTTACATGTACAATCGCAGAATCAACTTGTCGACGAGATTTTTTTGTTTTCTTTGTGTAGGCCATTTCTAAATTTTCACCTCAAAAAGCATTACTTCTTACTTACCTTACGTTTTCCTGCAACAGCAACACCACGAGGACCTTTACGAGAACGCGCATTAGTCTTTGTACGTTGTCCGCGCACAGGCAAACCACGTGCATGACGTAATCCACGATAAGAACCGATTGCCCTGAGCCGCTTGATATCTTCACTTTCTTTGCGCCGCAAGTCACCTTCTGTTACATAGTTTTCAGAAACCTCATGCTGCAGTGCTGCAACTTGAGTTTCGCTCAAATCTCTTACGCGAACAGAATAATCAATGGCCAATTTAGTCAAGATTTCCCGAGACTTTGCCAAACCAATTCCAAATATATACGGCAACGCATATTCTATACGCTTGCCACTTGGGAGATCAACACCCTGTATCCTTGCCATACAGTCCTTCTATAACACTAAATCGATCAAACTAACTAACCTTGGCGCTGCTTATGACGAGGATTTGCCTTACACAAAACTCGCACAATGCCATTCCTACGAATAATCCGACAATCTTTACACATTACACGTACCGATGTTCTTACTTTCATTGCATAACCTCATCTAAACAAATTTACCACTATACAATTCTTATATAGCACCTTTTTTATAGCGCAACACAATGCGCCCACGAGTTAAATCATACGGAGAAAGCTCTAACGCAACCTTGTCACCAGGAAGTATACGAATATAATTCATACGCATGCGCCCAGAGATATGACCTAGAACAATATGGCCACCCTCAACTTCAACGCGAAACATAGCATTAGGAAGGGTTTCCTTCACTATACCATCTAACCGAACAACATCTTCTTTTTGATTTTTTATCACCAAGCACCTACCTACTATCTATTCGCGTTACAACCTCTGGCCCATTTGCCGTAAGCAAAACAGTGTTTTCATAGTGAGCCGTCAATCCACCATCGCGCGTAAATACTGACCAACCATCAGACGCATCCACAAAAACTTCAAAACTTTTTTCAGTCAACATGGGCTCTATAGCAAAAGCCATACCTTCCCTCAACAATGGCCCCGATCCAGCAACACCATAATTGGGAATCTCCGGATCTTCGTGCATCCTGCGTCCAATGCCATGGCCACAAAAATCACGCACCACACCAAACCCACGATCTTCAATAACCGATTGGATAGCGCTAGAAACATCATATAAACGACTTCCAGGTGCAAGCTTTGCAACACCAGCATCAAAGGCCGCTTCCGCCGCTTTCGCAAGGCTAAACGCTTGCCTTGAGACAGGCTCCACAAGAAAAATGCGCGCAGCATCAGCACAATAACCTTTCCATGCGGCACAAACGTCAACCTTCACCATATCTCCAGGCTGAACAACAACATGACGGCTAGGAACACCATGGACTAAAACATTATTAACAGAAACGCAGGTCACATGACGATACCCATGATACCCTTTTGTTTGAGATATCAACGAACGGCGACGCAACTGAGCATCAACCCAAGAATCTATCTCAAGAGTCGTCAAACCAGGGCGAACAAAATCAGCGAGATGCAAAAAAACATCGCCTAAGCGTGCTCCAGCCTCTCGCATAACTTGTAACGCTTCTTTTCCACGAATCGGTATCATTACATCTTTCATCTAACAAAACGTGTTGCCACTCACACACAAGCGCAACGCTGATACAAAATCATCATACACGGCTTCAATATCCCCATCTGCATGAACTATCTTAACAGCCAGCCCAGCCTCTTGGTAATAAGAAACAAGACTATCCGCCTCTTGATGATGCACATAAAGACGCTCCTGCACAACCTCAGGTTTATCATCCCCCCGGAGCAGCAACGCGGAGCCACAGTGGTCACAAATACCATCTTCCTTAGGCTTAAGAGCGTCACTAGCAAGAGAATAAATCGAACTACACGCCGAATTTGAACAAACACGACGAGCAGCCATTCTACGTTTAATTTCAGTGTCGCAAACGTCAAACAGAACTAAACAAAGCTGCAAATCAGGATATTCCCCTTGTAATAATTTATGTAATGCTTCTGCTTGTACTCTCGTTCTAGGAAACCCATCTAGCAACAAATTTTTTTCTGTCTCGCGCTCTTGCAACCAAGAACGTACAACCTTAATAACAATTGCATCATCAACAAGTTTACCAGATCGAACACAAAAATCTATCTGTTCACCAAGGGCTCCCCCTTGGGAAGCTTGCCACTTCAGGATGTTGCCAATAGAAACATGCTCAAATGGCAATCTTGCGACTGCCATTTGAGAAATTGTACCTTTGCCTGATCCAGGAGGTCCCATTAATACAACTAGTTGCTGTTTCATTGCGCTATCAAACCTTGTTTTTTATACGACCAGCAGACAGAAAACCTTCATATCTGCGCTCTATCAAATAAGATTCAACCTGCGAAGCAAACTCTAATGCAACACCAACAGCAATCAACAAAGAAACACCGGACAAAAAGAATGGCATATACACAAAACGGTAAATAATGTTAGGTAAAATCGAAAGAAGACCTAGGTAGACCGCACCGAGTAAACCAACACGAGTTAAAATGTAATAAAAAAATTCTGCGGTGCTTTTCCCTGGACGAATCCCAGGAACAAACCCCCCACTTTTCTTCATCTGATCTGCTAATTTCACAGGATTGTATACTAATTCTGTATAAAAATACGTAAAGAATACAATCAACGCAAACTGCAAAACATTAAACAAAAAGCTAGTCCGCCAACCATCACTTAAAACAACTGCGGTTAAACCCTTGAACAATCCTGCCCACTGCAAAATCCCTGCTAAAATCGTCGGAATTTGCAAAAAAGATGACGCAAAAATTACCGGCATAACACCTGACGTATTAATACGAAATGGTATATAAGAACTCTGTCCGCCATACACCTTGCGCCCGACAACCCGTCGTGCATACTGGACCGGAATCTTACGTTCACCCTTTTCCAAGAAAACAATTGCTGCTGTTAAAACAAAATAAAACAGCAAGATAAACAATGCCGCAAAAATATGCATATTGCCAACTTGCAAAGCATTTATCATCTGAATAGCATCATTCGGAAATCGAGTAACAATGCTCGCAAAAATAAGCATAGAGCTTCCATTGCCTATTCCCATAAGTGAAATCTGCTCGCCCATCCACATAACGAACATAGATGCCACGGTTAGAGAAAGAACAAAAACAAAACGGAAAGCAAACCCCGGATTAACAACAACATTTGGCATCGATTCTAATGTAGCAGCATAGCCAATACTATAGGAAATACTCAATGCCAAGGTTATATATCGAGTATATTGATTCATAATCTTATACCCATAATCACCCTCTTTAGTTAATTGCTCAAAATAAGGGATCGTAAAGCCCATAAACTGAACAATGATCGAAGCAGTAATATAAGGCGATATTCCCAATGCAAAAAGCATACCTTGCGATAAACTTCCCGCAGAAACAATATCTAAATAAGATAAAACTCCACCCAAAACTTTGCTTCCATGCTCCAAAGTCTCCTGCAATGCCGATGCATTTATACCAATTGCAGGTATATACGAACCAATGCGATAGACAATCAACACTCCAAGAGTGAAGACTAATTTACGAGCAAGCTCAGGAATTAAAAAAATATTCCTCAAATTCCGAATAAGTACCACAATCTACCTCTCCTTGGTTAGATGCGCCGCGCCACCCTTTGACTCTAATGCTTCTTTTGCCGAAAGACTAAATGCATCAGCATGAACAATCAACTTTTTATCAAGGCTGCCACCACCAAGCACCTTAATTTGCGCTGTATTAGCAGACCGCAAGAGCCCTCGTTGTACAAATACTTCACGAGTAATTTCTTGACCATCTTCAAACAGCTTGCTAAGTTGCCCAACATTAAAAATAATCACTTCATCTTGAAAACGCACGTTACTAAAACCACGCTTTGGTAAGCGGCGAGCAAGAGGCATTTGACCACCTTCAAAGATCCCACCCTTAACACCACCTGAACGAGCTTTTTGTCCTCGCTGGCCTTTGCCGCAACTAGAACCACGACAGCCACCACGCCCAACACGCTTGCGCTCTTTTACTAATTTAGATTGATTATGCAGACTGAATACCATGGCTACCCTTTACCACCTGTTCAATTGTTTTTCCCCGAAGCTGTGCAATACGGCTTGCAGTACGACCTTTTGCTAGCGCATTTAACGTTGCTTTAACCAAGTTAATGCCACACCCTGAAGGTCCAATAGACTTTGCCAAAACATCTTGTATACCCGCAGCCTTCATAACAGCCCGAATAGCACCACCAGCAATCAAACCTGTCCCCTTATATGCAGGACAAAGGATAACGCGGTTTGCACCATGATGCCCTTTAACCAAATATGGTAACGTTGTACCACGAACAGCAACATCAAACATGTTTTTACGTGCTCGAACAGTTGCTTTCGCTATCGCCGCTGATACTTCACGACTCTTTCCAAGAGCTATACCAACGCGACCTTTTCCATCTCCAGAAATAACAAAAACAGAGAAGGAGAATTGCTTGCCGCCCTTGGTAACCTTAGTGACACGCCTGACGCTTACAACAGCATCAATAAAATCTTTAGTCTCTTCCATCATACAAATATCCTAATTCACAAATTTCACGTTTAGATGGTTAAACCGCCAGCACGTAATCCCTCGGCTAAAGCCTGAACCCGCCCATGATATAAAAAGCTCCCGCGATCAAAAATAGCATGATCAACATTTAAAGCTTTCGCACGCTTTGCTAATTCAAGACCAACCGCATGAGCCTGTTCTTTTTTACTGCCTGATATATTAGACAACTCTAATGTCGAACAACTGGCTAGTGTGCGCTGTGCACTATCATCTATCAGTTGAGCATATATATTGCGAGCGCTTCTAAAAACAGCAACACGAGGGTGCCCACCCCGGGTCAAGCGTCCGCGAACACGCAAAGCTCTTCGCTCTGTGCGCTGCTCAATTTTTCTTTTCAAAGACACGATATAAACTCCAAAAATAAATCTTCAATAAGAAGAACTACTACGACTTAGCTTTACCAGCTTTTCTTCGAATTTGCTGGCCCTGCAGATAAACCCCAGTTCCTTTATAAGGCTCAGGTGGCCGCAAAGCGCAAATCTGACTGCAGCAATGGCCCAACAACTCTCGATCGCTAGACCAAGCAGTTATTAATTGACCAGTCTTATCAATCTCAATTTTTACATCAGCGGGAATCATAAACATTATTTTATGACTAAAGCCCAAAGAAAACTCTAATTCTGTAGTTCCCTTTTTTACTGCTTTAAAACCAAGGCCAACAATGGTGATCTTCTTTTCAAATCCCTCACCGGCGCCCTTGATTTTATTTGCCAACAAAGCGCGATGCAACCCCCAAAGCCGATTCGTATCACTTGTGACCTTTACCGGAGAAATCAATAATGATTCACCATCAAGCGCAACCTGCAAGATATCAGGAATTTCATACGCTCCCTTTGCGCTCTTCCCACTATATTCAACAACTCGACCCACAACCTTAGCAGAGACACCCGCCAAAGGGATCGGTCTTCTTCCTATTTTCGACATCGCTTTTCCGCCTTACCAAATCTCGCACAAAACTTCGCCACCAATACCAAGCGCACGAGCGGCCTTATCTGTCATGACACCCTTACTTGTGGTCACAATAGAAACGCCCAATCCCCCTGCAACATGAGTAAGGCTCTTCGAACCAGCATAGGAACGACACCCTGGCGTACTAATACGATTAATTTCGTGAATAGCCGACTCACCGCCAACATATTTTAAAACTAAACGAATACAACGATGCGCTACATCTTCAGAAGCATCTATAATTTGAAAGTCTCTAATATAACCTTCTTGATGCATGATTTCAACAATTCTAAGAATTTGATTTGAATATGCAAAATCAACAGATCGCTTTGAGCGCATAATAGTATTGCGAACAGTCGTCAAAAAATTTGAAATTGTATCTACTGACATTCTTGTCCTCAACTTATCTACTTACCAACTCAATTTTTTAACGCCGGGGAGCAATCCCTGGCTAGCCAAACCACGAAAACACAAACGGCACATTTGAAAATACCGCATATACCCACGAGGACGACCACAGCGTCGACAACGATTACGATGCTGTATTGAGGTTACTGGAAGCTTATTGTTCTTCTCTATTAAAGCTTTTCTTGCCATAGCAATTCCCTATTTCCTTTTTTTCGAAAATGGCATACCAAGTTCTGCCAAGAGAGCACGCGCATGATCATCCTGCTTGCTTGTCGTACAAATTGTTACATTTAATCCATACGTTTTATCACCAGCTCCAGCAGCCTCTGCCTCCGGGAAAATAATCCAATCTTTTATCCCTAGATTATAGTTTCCGCGACCATCAAGGCGAGAACCAACGCCCTGAAAATCTCTCACCTTAGGCAATGCTAAATTAATCAACTTGTCCAAGAATGCATACATGCGCTCACCACGCAATGTTACACTCGCGCCAATCTCCATACCTTCGCGTATTTTAAAGCCCGCAATCGATACCCGAGCCGCACGCTTGATAGGAGCTTGACCTGTGACAGCTTCTAAAACGCGCAAAACACCGCCCATTTCTTTGCTATCACCCACAGCCCCTTTAACACCCACATTCAGAACAACCTTCGAAAGTCGAGGGACTTCCATGATATTCTGTAACTCAAGAGCCTCCTGTAAGCGCCTCTGGATCGTCTCCTGATACAATTTCTTCAGACGATTTTGATGCGAAGAAGCTTTATTCTGGTTTGTCATAAACTACCTTGTATTATTATCGTACAAAACTCTAAATGTTATTGCTCAACAAGCCGAACATTGGAAACGTCAATCCACCGCTCTTGCTTATGAATCCCAGAAGATTCACCCTGCCGACGCGCACGCGCGTGCTTAGAGGCAATTGCAACATTTTGTACTTTTACTTTACCTTTTTTGAGAGAAACATCAATAACAGGGCCTGTTTTACCCCGATCATCTCCTGTTATCACCACAACAAGGTCGTTCTTTTTTATATTCATACTAATTCAATCCTACAAGACTTCTGGCGCCAATGAAACAATCTTAGTATATCCCAATTGACGAAGCTCACGAGCTATCGGACCAAAAATACGAGTCCCAACAGGCGTTTGATCATCAGCCGATTTGATTATAACTGCTGCATTATCCCCAAACCGAATATAACTCCCATCATCACGACGCAGTTCTTTCCGTGTTCGAACAATAACCGCAGTTACGACATCACTCTTCTTAACCGCAGCACCAGGAACAGCCTTTTTAACTGCACACTTGATAATATCACCAATGCGAGCTTTCTTTTTGCCTGTACTTCCAACAAGATGAATACATTGCAAATCCAGAGCCCCAGAATTATCTGCTGACTTTAAATATGTCTCTTTTTGTATTGCCATTCTACACCGTTCCTTATGCGCCTGGGGTCATAACACGCGACAAATACATATACTTTGTCTTCGAAATATGACGACCTTCATAAATCTCAACCACGTCGCCGGTATGCGCTTGTTCTTGTTCATCGTGCACTTTATACATTTTTTTTATACGCACGACCTTTTTATACAAAGGATGTGCAAACATACGAGTAACTTGAACAGAGACCGTTTTTTTCATCTTACCCGAAGAAACAACAAGCCCGACCAGACTCTTTTGTTCCTTTTTTACTGGCTCATTTGATATCATTTATTTCCCCTAACCTCTCAAGCCCAATACGAATTTTTCATTCATATATGTCAAAACTCGCGCAATAGAGCGCTTCAATTTACGCTGATCAGAAGGAAAGGACTTCGTTGGCGACGTCGCCTCCTTCAAGCGCAACTGAAAAAGATCTCGGCGCAGCTCTTCTGATTTTAATGCTAACTGCTCCAAATCCATTGCAGCTAAATCTTGCTTTGTTATCTCTTTCATTATTCTTCCACCGCAGCTTCAACAATACGTCTAACTATTTTTGTTCGAATAGGAAGCTTGCACGCAGCAATTCGGAAAATATCCTTCGCTGCAACTTCATCAACTCCATCTATTTCAAACATAACACGCCCACGCTTAACTGGAGCAACCCACAGCTCAACGCTTCCCTTACCTTTACCCATTCGGGTTTCAGCAGGCTTCTTAGAAACAGGCTTATCAGGAAATACGCGAAGATAAAAATTACCTATCTTTTTCAACTTACGAGAAAGCGTCACGCGGACCGCCTCGATTTGTTGCGCAGAAATCCAACCAGGCTCGATTGCCTGCAAGCCAAATTGACCAAACGCGACATCTCGAGCACCCTTAGATAAACCTTTAAGCGTGCCCCGCTGAACTTTTCTATAACGAATTTTTTTTGGCATTAACATAGTCGTTTATCCTAGTTCTTGGGAGCAATAGTATAATCACCGCGATAAACCCACACCTTAACCCCGATAATTCCATAGGTAGTTAAGGCTTGAGCTAACGCGTAATCAACGTCAGCACGGAGCGTATGCAGCGGCACAGATCCCTCACGAGTCCATTCTTCACGCGCAATTTCAGCACCGCCAAGACGACCCTTAACGCGAATTTTCACACCACGCGCACCTGCACGCAACGCATCAGCAGCCGCTTTTTTGGCGGCGCGCTTAAAACTCACGCGCTTTTCCAATTGAGCTGCAATACTTTGTGCAAGCACAGCTGCGTTTAATTCAGGGCGTTTTATTTCTTGAACAGAAACTTCAACGTTTACGCGCGCTCCCTGTGCTGCAAGGAGTTTCGTTAACTCTTTACGAATGTTATCAATCTCTTGACCCTTTTTCCCGATAACAACACCAGGGCGAGCAGAAAAGATAATAACACGCATAAGATCACTCTGGCGCTCTATTTCAACACGACCAACTTCTGCTGTTGCAAGATGCTTTTTAATGTAGTCACGCACCGCTAAATCATCAGCTAATAACGACGCATATTTATTTTGACGTGCAAACCAACGTGATGGATGATCTAAATACACACCAATTCGAAATCCTATCGGATTAACCTTCTGTCCCACACTACGCCTCTTTTGCTAATTTGTTCTTCTTGTTCACACTCTTACCTGCCTGTTCCCGTGGTGCAACAACAATCGTAAGATGACTCTGACGAGAGCGCAACGGCACAGACCGACCTTGAGCCCCTGGTTTAAAATAATGCCGAATAGGACCTTGATCTACGCGAACTTCAACAACCACAAGATCTTTAGGATCATGATTTGCACGATCCTTAGCATTAGCAATCGCCGAGCGCAATGTTTTTGCGACAGGAATTGCCCGTTTAACCTGATACGTTGCTAACCAATGCATTGCGACCAAGGCATCTTTTCCACGTATAACATCCACCAACGGTCTCAGCTTATATGGTGAATACCAGATATACCGAGTTTGAGCTTTAAATTGCATCCGATATACTCCTTACTTTTTATTTACCAGCTTCAGCTTTGCGCTGACCACTGTGCAACCTAAAGGTACGAGTTGGCGCAAACTCACCGAGGCGATGTCCAACCATATCTTCTGTAACAAAAACCGAAACAAATTTACGACCATCATGAACCGCTATGGTTAAACCAACCAACTCAGGAAGAATCATGCTACGACGCGACCATGTCTTGATTGCGTCCCGCTTCCCCCCTTGGCGTGCGGCTTCGACCTTTTTCAAGAGCGAATTATCAATAAATGGTCCTTTTTTTGATGAACGAGCCATATATACCCTCGCCTACTTTCTTCTCTTAATAATCAGTGAATTTTTACGGCGACGAGTTTTTGCACCCTTCGCATTTTTGCCCCAAGGAGATTGTGGTATCTTGCCCGATTTCGAGCGACCTTCACCACCACCCATTGGGTGATCAACAGGGTTCATAACCATGCCACGAACCGTTGGACGTATCCCGCGATGACGCGTTCTTCCGGCCTTACCTAACGAAACGTTTTTGAAATCAGCGTTTCCGAGGACACCAACTGATGCCCAACATTCTTCGCTAACCTTGCGCATTTCGCCCGAAGGCATACGCAATGTTGCATAGCCTTCTTCTCGAGCAACTAACTGAATAGATGTTCCTGCACTACGAGCAAATTTACCACCCGAGCCAGGAAATATTTCCACATTATGCACAAAGAAACCAATAGGAATATTACGCAATGGCAAACAATTACCAACCTGTGCATCAACAGAAACACCTGCAGCAACAACACTGCCTACCTGCAATCCTTCTGGGGTTAAAATATATCGCTTTCTACCGTTAGGATAAACAACAAGCGAAATACGGACGTTGCGATTAGGATCATATTCAACAGCAACAACCTTGCCAGCGATATCACGATCCATACGACAAAAATCAACTAAGCGATACTTTCGTGCAGCGCCGCCGCCCTTGTGACGAACGGTAATTCGTCCATATGCGTTACGACCGCCTCCACGCTTTAAACCCTTAGTTAAACTCCGCTCAGGCTTTTTTTTCGTTAAATCACTTGTATCTAAAAATGTTTGAAAACGCAGCGACGCGTTGCGCGGTTTTCTTCTTATTATTGTCATGAAAACTTCCTACGCAATTATTCTTTATCCATAACACCTTCAGCCTGTGGCGCTACAGGTGTATCGACACCCAAGTTTACAGACCCCGCCTTTAGCGAAACAATAGCCTTTTTGCGCAAATTTCCTTGCACAATAAAACGGCCAGAACGACGGCGACGACCCTTGTTAACAACAATACGAACACTCGCAACCTTAACATCAAATAAACGCTCTAACGCTTCCGCTATTTGCGGTTTATTTGCTTGGGGATGCACATCTAAAACCAACTGTTGGTATTGACGATTAAGGTCGTATGCTTTTATTGTAACGCGCGGTCTACGAATTACTTCATAAATACTTAATTCCATGCGCTCACCATTTGCTTAAATAACTCAATATCGCGATCCAAAAACAGCCAACAACTACCATCCGTAAGTTGATATACATTGGGCTGGTCAAATAAAACGATACGAACACTTGGAATATTTGCAAACATCAATTGCGTCTTATAGTCATCAGGCGCTACAAATAATGTTACACGAATATCAGCTAAACCGGCTTCGCGCAATGCATTAAAAGCAACTGCTGTTTTCATTTCAACATCAGAAGAAATCGTTAACGCAATAATACTTTCTCTTTCAAGATTTTGCCAAAGCAAATCAACAAACAAAGATTTACGAACCTTTTTCAATACTGAAAGCGTTCTTACTCGAGGTTGCGGACCAAATGTCACACCACCACCACGCCAAATTGGAGAATCAGCCGCACCAGCACGAGCACGCCCCGTCCCTTTTTGCCGCCAAGGCTTTCTATTTGAGCCCGCAACGTCACTCCGCCCCTTGCACGCAACCGTTCCCTGCCGCCAATTTTGACGCTGGGCGCGAATCGCAATAGAAAAACTGCGCTCATCACATGCAACTGGACGCTCACCAAGACCAAGGTCGTGAGGCTTTATCGCTTCTATTTTTTTCTTTACAACCATGATTACTCACTCTTTCTCATGAAAACCAAGGAGTCTGCCTTACCAGGTAGCGAGCCCTTCACAAAAACAACGTTAACATCCTGATCAATCGCAACAACCTGTAGATTACGAATCGTTTGCCGAGAAACACCCATATGACCAGGAAGCTTACGCCCCTTGCGAACACGCCCGCTTCGGCGCATACCCTCCAAGGAACCAGGACCACGCCCCAGCTTATCCCCGTGACTACCGCGCCCACCAGAGTGACCATGGCGTTTTACAACGCCCTGAAAACCTTTACCAATCGTCGTGCCAACAACATCTAACACGTCGCCTGCTGATAGAACTAATGACCCCTGAACAGGAGATCCCAACTCAAAAGCCCCTCCATCAGCTATACGAACTTCACGCAATGCAGCAAAATATTTTGCTGGCTTCTTCAACCAATCTAGCGAAAACGCTTTATCTTGGTGGCGTGGGCGCAACAAGCCAACCTGAATGGCTTCATAGCCATCCCGAGCTGCTGTTTTCACCTGTGTCACATACCAATGTGACACATCCACGGCCGTGACAGGCACGACCCTTCCATCTTCTTGGAAAATTTGGCTCATGCCAACTTTTTTTCCCCAGAGGCCACTGATCATAAACTATATCCTTCCTACTTTATCTCAACATCAACACCAGATGAGATGCTTAACTTCATAAGAGCATCCATGGTCTGATCTGATGGCGCTACTATATCTAAAATGCGCCTATGTGTGGTTATCTCAAATTGCTCGCGCGATTTTTTATCTATATGCGGAGAACGCAATACAGTAAAACAACGCTGCCGATTAGGCAGCGGCACAGGTCCCACCACCTGGGAACCTGTGCGACGAACAGCTAAAACAATCTGCTTAACAGATTTATCAAGCAGTTGATGATCATAAGACTTGAGCGTCAAACGAATTTTTTGTTTTTTCATCGCTGCCCACTCATTAATCTAAAATTGCAGTAACAATACCAGAACCAACCGTTCGACCACCCTCACGAATAGCAAAACGACCGTCTTTTT
This sequence comes from Candidatus Babeliaceae bacterium, assembly GCA_007116155.1. Classification (GTDB taxonomy): domain Bacteria; phylum Babelota; class Babeliae; order Babelales; family Babelaceae; genus UBA12474. The sequence continues at coordinate 190,749 of SKJC01000002.1, forward strand.
CCATAGCAATCGGCGAAATCAACTCAACCGACAACTCAACGTTATCACCCGGCATAACCATTTCACGTCCCGCAGGAAGCGTAACAACGCCAGTAACGTCCGTTGTGCGGAAATAAAATTGTGGACGATAGCCATTGAAGAACGGACTATGGCGACCACCCTCGTCCTTGCTTAAAACGTAAACCTGACAATTGAACTTCTTGTGCGGAGTAACTGTACCAGGCTTAGCCAAGACCATACCACGCTCAATATCATCTTTGCCAACGCCACGCAGCAAGAGACCAACGTTATCTCCCGCAACACCTTCATTTAAGGTCTTACGGAACATTTCAACGCCAGTAACCGTTGTCTTAGTTTTTGCACCAAGACCAACAAGCTCAACCTCTTCACCAACCTTAACCTGACCGCGCTCAATACGACCAGTTGCAACAGTTCCGCGACCAGAAATACTGAATACACCCTCAACCGCCATTAAAAACGGCTTATCGATTTCACGAGCAGGTTCAGGAATATAGGAGTCCAACGCATCAATTAAACGATCAATTGACTGAGAACCAATTTCACTTGTATCGCCTTCTAATGCTTTTAATGCAGATCCACGAACAAAAGGAATTTCATCACCAGGAAACTCGTACTTTTTGAGAAGATCACGAATTTCTTCTTCAACCATGTCAATCATTTCAGGGTCATCTACCATGTCTACCTTATTCAGATAAACAACCAACGCAGGAACACCAACGTTGCGAGCAAGAAGAATATGTTCGCGCGTTTGAGGCATGGCACCGTCAGCTGCAGAAACAACTAAAATCGCACCATCCATCTGCGCAGCACCCGTAATCATGTTTTTTACATAGTCAGCGTGACCTGGACAGTCAACGTGTGCATAATGACGCTTATCTGACTCATACTCAACATGAGAAATAGCGATCGTGATACCACGCTCACGCTCTTCAGGAGCATTATCAATCTGATCAAAACGACGAGACTCTGCATATCCCTTATCAGCAAGTACTTTTGTAATCGCCGCAGTCAACGTAGTTTTTCCATGGTCAACGTGACCAACCGTACCTACGTTTACGTGAGGCTTTTTACGCTCATAAACACCTTTTGCCATTGTCTTCTCCGGTCATAAATAGACTGTTAACAAACTTATTTTACACTCAAGATCTGGTCTTGATTAAACTTCGGCACTTTTTGATACGAATCAAATTCCATCGTATAGGTTGCACGCCCCTTAGACATCGAACGCAATTGCGTTGAATACCCAAACATCTCAGCCAAAGGAACCTCTGCGTGAATCACTTGAACGCCATGACGCTCTTCCATACCAAGAATACGGCCACGACGAGAATTTAAATCACCCATAACATCGCCAAGGTATTCATCAGGCGTCTCAACCTCGACCTTCATAATAGGCTCCAATAAGCATGCATCACCTTGACGCATAGCCTCCTTAAGCGCCATAGATGCAGCAACCTGGAATGCCATCTCAGAAGAGTCAACTTCATGATACGATCCATCATACAGAGTAGCACGCATATCGACAACTGGATAGCCACCCAGCGGACCTGAATTCAATGCCTCTAAAAGACCTTTTTGAACCGCAGGAATATATTCACGAGGAACAGAACCGCCAACAACCTCATCAACAAACTCAAACCCCTTGCCACGCTCAAGAGGCTCAAAGCGCATACGAACATGCCCATACTGACCACGACCACCAGACTGCTTGATGAATTTACCCTCAACGTCAGCACCACGCTGCAACGTTTCCTTGAACGCAACCTGAAGTCGACCCTGTGTTGCTTCAACCTTATGCTCACGCTTCAACCGATCTACCGCAATCTCAAGGTGCAATTCACCCATACCGCGAATCACAGTCTGTCCCGTTTCTCGATCAAAAGTAAAATGCAGCGACGGATCTTCTTGTGTCATCTTACGTAACGCAAGAGTCATTTTTTCATAATCAAGCTTGCTTTTCGGCTCAATAGATGTTGAAATAACTGGAGCTGGCACATCAATTTTTTCTAAAATAATCTTATGTGCTTCATCACAAAGCGTATCGCCCGTCATAACATCTTTAAGCCCAACGATAGCGGCAATATCACCGGCAGAAATCCGCTCGACTTCTTCTCTCTTGTTTGCATGAAGGCGAACTAAGCGACTGACTCGCTCCTTGCTGCCCTTCGTAGCATTATAAATATATGAACCAGAAGTCACCGTTCCAGAGTAAACTCGGATAAAGCAAAGTGTACCAAACTGATCGGCTGCAATCTTGAATAAGAGCGCCGCAAAAGGACCCTTAGGATCTGTATGACGTTCTTCTTGGGCTTCTGTGCCAGGAACTTCACCCATAACCGCAGGGATATCAAGCGGGGAAGGCAAATAATCCAAGACCGCATCAAGAAGCAACTGAACACCCTTGTTTTTAAAAGCAGTTCCGCAAAACGCTGGTACAATCTTGCGCTCTAAAACACCTTTGCGCAGCGCCGCCTTTAAATCAGAAACAGGAATTTCTTCTCCGCCGAGATAACGCTCCGCCAAAACATCATCAAGTTCACAGATTTTTTCAACCAATGCGGCACGCAAGTCTTCAGTCCGATCTACATACTCAGCAGGAACCTCAGACTCTATAACCTCGGCCCCCCGATTTTCTTGACCAAAGGTATAAAAGCGACGGGTCAAGAGATCAATGTTGCCAACATAATCCTCTGACTGACCTACCGGCAACTGCATCGCTACGGCATTTGCTGCCAACTTTTTATTTGCATCTGCAATAACTCTGAAATAATCAGCGCCAATGCGATCAAGCTTATTAACAAAAATGATGCGAGGAACACGATATCTATTAGCCTGACGCCAAACAGTTTCTGTTTGAGGCTGAACACCACCAACACCACAAAAAACTGATACCACGCCATCCAAGACACGCAAGGAACGACCAACTTCTATGGTAAAATCAACGTGCCCAGGGGTATCAATAATATTAATCTGATGATCCTTCCAAAGAGCAGTTACCGCAGCTGATTGAATAGTAATACCACGCTCTTTTTCTTGCTCCATCCAGTCAGTAGTAGCACCGCCCTCATGAACCTCACCAATACGATGTACCAAACCCGTATAGAAAAGAATTCGCTCAGTAACGGTCGTCTTTCCAGCATCAATATGTGCTGCAATACCAATATTTCTATATCGATCTAAAGGAATAGCCATACAACCCCCCTACCAAGCGTAATGCGAGAATGCCCTATTTGCCTCTGCCATCTTATGAGCATCTTGACGCTTTTTAATAGCACCACCACGCCCCTCAATAGCATCGATCAATTCATGAGCCAAGCGCGCACCCATAGTCTTATCAGGGCGACCTGAAGCAGCCTCAATTAACCAACGAAAAGCCAAGGCGCGACCACGACGAGAAGGAACTTCTTTAGGAATTTGATACACACTTCCACCAACACGACGAGGGCGAACTTCTATAAGCGGAGTAATTTGCTCTACCGCTTTATTGTAAAGCTCTAACGCCTTATCTTCCGCACCAGCCTTTTTGACTAATGCATCCATGGCATCATATACAATCTTGCGTGCCGCGCTTTTTTTACCGCGCCACATAACAACATTGATAAACTTTTGAACTGATTCTGATCCGAAGCGAGGATCTACCCCAATATCACGGATAAAATTGACTGATCTACGTCTTGCCATTTCTCAAAAACCCTTAATTTTTCTTTTGTTTCTTTGTACCATAACGAGAACGTCCCTGCTTACGTCCTTCTACACCGGAAGCATCTAATGTTCCGCGAATAATATGATACTTAACACCAGGCAAATCGGGCACTCTACCACCGCGCACAAGCACCATCGAGTGCTCCTGCAAGTTATGTCCTTCACCGGGAATATATGCAGTTACTTCTGTCCCGTTAGACAATTTAACACGCGCAACCTTACGGAGCGCAGAGTTTGGTTTTTTGGGTGTTGTTGTGAAAACACGCGTACAGACACCGCGAACCTGAGGATTACTTTCCATGGCTCTACTTTTAGACTTATCTTTTTGCCGCGTTCTTCCGAAGCGGACAAGCTGATTAATTGTGGGCATTACACCATCCCTATAAACAAAAGAGGAACTAATTTGGTATACCTGTTCTTCCACACTCGCTTGCTGCGGACTACGTTCCCAATCCACAGAAATATAAAGAGGGGCATTTCTATTCTAGCTATTTTCGCGTTTTTTTCAACCCAAAACGCAATGTGAAATAATGCAAACGTGGTATCCAAAACCATTTTTATGCTAGACTTGTATTCTCGCAAATTACACTAATAGTGTAGCTCAACCAAAAACAAATACAAGCAGAAAGAAAGGGACTTTTCTATGCCATTAACCATTTTTTTATCATGGACATCATCTATCATTCCACTTCTTTTGGCACTCATCGCCTTTGGCATTCTCATCACTGTTCATGAATGTGGACATTTTCTTTTTTGCAAACTCTTCCAAATTACGACCCCCACGTTTTCTATAGGGTTTGGACCAACTATTTTGCAACGAACAATTGGAGAAACAAATTTTAGACTTGCCCTTATTCCTCTTGGAGGCTATGTCGAAATATCAGGACTTGATGAACCCGGACAAGGAGAGCAAAAATACGCCAAAGACATTTCAAAGAATTCATTCAACTCAAAATCATGGTGGCAAAAAGCATTCGTTATCCTTGGCGGCATCTGCGGAAACATAATATTCGCATTTATTATTCTTACCTTGTTAATTCAACAAGGCTTCCTGCGCGAATGGTGTAACTCTACAAAACTCGTTGACATCCAAAAAGAAAGCGTTGCTGCCATGCATGGATTGACTGAGGGCGACACAATTTTATCTATCAACCAAGTCAACGTGAAAGACAAACCCCATAAAGCATACCAAACCATTTCCCATGCACGAAAAAATGCGCAAGAAAAACTAATTCTTAGTTTTTCTCAAAATGGACAAACAAAACAAACAATTATTCCCCTAGAAAAATCTAATTCCGCTGAAGCAAGCGCACAGCAACAACTCTGCTTCATTTTTGAACAACATAAAGTACCTCTTTTAATGGCAATGAAAAATGCTTTTCAAGCAACCGTATTTATAAGTCAAGAAATTATTCAATCACTTGGACGACTCGTACGCCAACGAGATACATCCTCTCTCTCCGGCCCCATCGGAATTCTTCAAGTGACAACAAAAGCAGCACAATTGGGCCTTCTTTCATTCTTATTCCTTGTTGCCATAATCAGCATTAATCTTGCAATCTTCAACTTGCTCCCACTTCCCATCTTAGACGGAGGACAACTTCTCCTGATTACAATCGAAACTATCCTGGGGAAGAGCCTTTCCAACCAAACACGAATCCTGATCAGCAATATATGTTGGCTTGCTTTTATTGCCCTATTTATATTCGCTTCTTATCAAGATATTCGGCGAATACTGGGCTGGTAAGATAACATGAAAGAAGGCCCGATTTTTATCGGGCCTTCTTTCATACCATAACAAAATATTTATTTTGCCAATTGACCTTGATGCGGATGCTCAGGTCCTGCATAAATCTTTAACCGATTAATTTGCTGACGCGCAATAATATTCTTTGGTAACATGCCGCGAACTGCATTGCGAATTAAAAATTCATGATCACGCTGCAATTTTTCACGCGGCGTCATACGCTTTTGACCACTTCTCCATCCTGTATACCAAACATATTCTTTGTCGGTCATTTTATCGCCTGTAAAAACAGCTTTTGCTGAGTTTACAACAACAACATACCGAGGAACGTCTGCATGAGGTGTAAACCGAGGATCATTTTTTCCGCGCAAAATATCGGCTATTTCTGTAGCAAGACGACCTATAACTTTTTTTGTTGCATCAATGCAAACCCACTCTGGCGCAAAGGTCTCAGCCTTCAAACGAAATGCGCGATTCATATCCATAAAAACACCTATAGCTAACAGTTGCGTATCTAAAAACTTGTTACATAAAAAAACGAGGACTCATACATAATCGTATCGAAAAGAGACATGATGGTCAAATTGTTGCCAACGCCAAAGCTTTACACCCCCCATAACTCTTTACTTTGAAAATAAAGATCAGTACGTTAAAAATAAAACTATTTCTCAATATACATAAAAAGGATTTTTCATGAATTTGCCTGCATGGAGCACGCTTCTTCCCCCACTCATTACACTTCTTGCTGCAGGAATAACCAAAAACGTAGGCTTTTCGTTGCTTCTTGGCATTGGCTTTGGAAGCTATCTTGCCACCGAATTTTCCATAACCGCAAGCCTATCTTTTTCTATACACCGAATCGCATCACAACTCTTCGCACCAAGCACACTAATTCTCTTTATTTTTCTCTCCCTACTCGCCTTTATAATTGAACTAATGCGCGTATCTGGCGGAGTTGCTGCATACGTTGGGTTCTTACAAAAACGTATTAAAAATAAGAAACATGCCGAACTCGCAGTATTTGTATTTTCTGGAATTTTTTGCATTGATGACTACATAAATAATATGTTAACCGGCGCAATTATACGACCCTTTGCTGAGCGTTTTTCCATAGCTCGAGAAAAAATCGCTTTTTTACTTAATTCACTCAGCTCCCCCGTCGTTGCAATTATCCCTGCAAGCACCTGGGCTGCCATGATTATTACCAGATTAGAAACAGGGGGTATCAGCCTAACACAAAGCGCAACGCAACTTATTAGCGCCGACCCCTTCTTTGTCTATCTTCATGCAATTCCCTGCACCTTTTATTCGTTCCTCATCATTAGTTCTGCACTTTATATTGTTCTATCTCGTCGCGCATATGGTCCAATGCTAGACCTTGAAAAAAAGGCCGAGCTACAACAACCAATGCAGGAACAGCAGACCCAAAAAATTAAAAATGAAGAATCAATAGCTGGATTTCTTATCCCATTAGCATGTTTTTTACTATTCTTACCAATATTCTTACTATATCTTGGCAATAGCAACCTTTTTGGTGGAACAAATTCTGTATTAGACGCCCTAAAAACCACCAACATTATGGCTAGCTTCTGTTATACAGGCGCAATCGCCGCCATTATTCTGGGTACTTTTTTAATACATCAAAAAAAAGAAACAATAAAAAGCCTCGTTAACATTAGTATCCAAAGTATATGGAGCATGAGAAACTCTTTCAAAATTCTCACGCTCGCCTTTACCCTTGGAGCAATAATATCACAAGACTTACACGCAGGATCGTATATCGCCTCACTTATCTGCTGCAACTTATCAACTTTTTTATTACCGGCAATAATCTTCCTTCTTGCTTCAGCGACAACGGCATCAACCGGTTCATCCTGGGGCACCATCGCAATTATCACTCCACTTGCACTACAAACAATCGCTACATTAACAGATACATCGCTACCCGCAACACTAAGCAACACGCCCTTGCTGTACCAAACTATTGGCGCGATATTATCAGGCGCCGTAGCTGGAGCACATATTTCGCCTCTAACAGAAGCAACTATTATCTCTTCCACAGCAGCACAAGCTGACCACTTACAACATGTAAAAACACAATTAGTGTATGCAACACCAGCATTTTTGATAACTGGACTACTATTTTTAATAACCGGACTCTATCCGGATATCACTACAAACTTAGGCTCTTGCACCATCATGCTCATACTAGGCATTACAATCACGATAAGCGTTATTGGCCTAATAAGTCATAAAAAAGAAAACTGCTATAATTAAATAGTTTTAATCTCAGCACATAAACGCTCAACATCCTCAACAGAACGAGGAAGTGAATCGCTCAAGCAAACTGCACCACCAGAAACAATCCAAAAATCATCTTCAATGCGAATTCCTATGTTTTCTTCTGGAATATAAACACCTGGCTCGATAGTTATCACATCGCCTTCAACTAAAGGCTCGGAATACGATCCGATATCATGAACATCTAATCCAAGATAATGACCAATGCCATGAATAAAATAGGCATCTAAATTATGCTCCTTAAAGATAGCGCACGCTATATGATGCAATGATTTTTCTGGTTCTTCAGGATTGCGCAAGAACATGCCTGGACATGCAGCCTCAGCAACCGCTTCTTGAACTGAAAGAACAATTTCATATAAATACCGCTGCCGATCTGAAAATTTTCCAGAAACTGGATACGTGCGTGAAATATCAGCACAATAACCTTCAAACTTAGCCCCAACATCCACAACCACAAGATCATTCTTCTCTATAGCAATATTAGCAGGCTTATGATGAAGCACCGTGGCATTCACTCCACTCGCAACAACCGATGGAAAAGCCAATGCAGCACCATGCTCTGTAAAAAGATATTCAACAGCAGCACGCACTGTTAATTCATTCGGCGATTTATCAAGAATACTGTAAATAGCAGCTTCATGCGCTAACGCGGTAATATCACAAGCTCGAGTAAGATGGCCCACCTCAACCTTTGTTTTTCTCCGACGAAGATGTGCAATTTCAGAATCAATAGAAACAACGTGCGCATGTAATTCTGGCAATAAAAGCTCAAATCTCAATCCTAATGGATGCTTACACCAACCAACTGAAAGCCCCTTTTCAAACCAATCTTTCAAGTCACCTAGCAAATTACTCCAAATGGCAGCCGGATCAAACAACGAGACCGAAAAACGCGTACACTCTTCACCAAGAAAAACTACTGAATCAAATCCAAGCTTTTGGGCAACCTCTAAACTGGGAATAATAGAATCACCCTCCCAGCGAAGCCGCTCAGAACGGTACCGGGGAACATACAATATAGAAGTTCCATCAGGCATGATACAACATGCCAACCCCAATTGACGAAGCCCTGTAAAATAAAAAAAAGTATTTACATCACCACAAGGACTATTCCCGACATCTACGGGCGCAAATAACGCAACCGAATGCTGCAATCGTTCAACCAATACTCGACGACGTTCCGCATATACGTGATTTTCCATAATAAAAATCTTTCTATTAAAAGATACGACGATCCAAAAGTGCTTTATTTAACGTTAAACGATCAGAATACTCAAGAGCAATACCCACAGGGAGTCCTCGAGCTAAGCACGTAACAACCACGCCGCTTGACTTTAAAGAACGAGCAAGCAAGGCGCTTGTCGCATCACCCTCCGGCGATTGGTTAATAGCCAAAATAACTTCCTTAACCGACCCATCAATACGTTTTTTCAGCTGTTCTATCGACAAATCATCTGGTCCTATTCCATCCAAGGGGGATAGTACGCCACCAAGAACATGATACATGCCCTTAAACACACCAGTTTGTTCTATTGCTTGTAAGTCATGCCACGATTCTACAACACATAACAAACTAGCATCTCGCCTGCTCACATTACAAAACATGCATCCAGAAGATTTTTCACTCCAAGCCCAACAAACCGGACATCGACACAAACCGTTACAAGAATCTAAAAGAATTCTACAAAAATCCTCACGTTGCGACTCTGATAATTCTAAAAAATGCTGTGCAACTCGATATACATTTTTTGATGCAAGATACGGCAGCCGTTGCAGCTGCCGTATTAATCTTTGCAAAGAAGGCAATTCTTCCACTACGCATACACCCGCTTTAAGATAAATCCTTGAAGCAATCTAAATAGCAGGCCAACAAGAATAAATATCGTCAAACCTGCGGACAACTTAAATGCCACACCCATAAAGACAAGCGCCATAACTAATGCGACCAATAACTGTACAGGCTGAATTTTTTTCTTACCACCATGCATACCTGTCAACACCATGGAAGCAACCATTGCAAAGCCAACAATCCATGGCAAAATCGCATCAGGCTGTGAAAGGTCAGTAATCCAAAAAACAAATGGCGCATGATATAATTCAATTGCACTCGATAAAACACGATTTAAAGCTATAAAAAAGGGCGTTTGAAGTAATAATGGCAAAATCTGTGAAGCCCCTATGCCCATCTCTTTCATAAGTTCCATCTGTGCTTGCCGCAACATTTCCGGATCATTCGCATACTTCTTTTTAATCAATGCCTGCTTACGACTATATTCACGCTGACGCTCTTCAGCTTTCCATCCCGAAATAATGGATTTGTTGGTAAACGGCGCAAGCAACAAATTCATAACAATCGTCACAATTACGATTGCCCACCCATAATTTTTAACATAATGATTTACCAAATTGAGAATCCAGAGCAACCATTGAGCAAAAAAAGAAAACCAACCATACTCCATCAATCCTTCAAGCCGGGCATCCACAGATGCTAGCTTTGCTGTTTCTTTAGGCCCACAATAAAATCGCATCTTCCAGTTGTGTGCCGTGTTTATCTCAGGACCTTCTAAAATGAATCCTGGGCGACCTTCTGGAGTTAACCAGAAATAACCTCGCCGCACAAATTTATGTATATCAGTTACCAAGGCACATGCAAAATAACGATCCTGCACACCAATAACTTCAGGCTGCGCCCAAACAGACTGCGCTATTTTTTTCGCATAAATTTTGTCGATTTTCCCATTTTTTGACACAACAAAACCTGGATATTTATCCCAATCACGAGCTAAATCAAGATTGGGCGCAGCAACAAAAATACGTGGGCGAACCGATTTTGTACCAAGCGGCTCAATTGTTATTTCAAGATCAACAACCGGCAAATCCTTAACGACCGAAAACCGCTTAGTGATACGAGCATCTTTATTCTCTGCAATAAAACCAGCACCATCCCCTGCAAGCTTTTGATAAACATATGGAGTCTCCTTATCTAAAGCAACCAAGAACAACGCCTGCTCTAAATCGTTGCCAGCACTCTGCTGAAGAAAATTCATATCAATAGCTTTATCTTCAATAATCTGGCTATATACCCCATTAGACAACCCAGCACCAAAAGATGAAAATTGGTATTGTAATTGCTCGGAGGTCAAGACAGTATAGCTTTGCTGTGCTTCCCCACTTGGCAATGAACTATCAAGAAAATCAACATCCCGTAACAATGGCATGCTAACTTCAGCAACAGTTTGCACCTCATAGCAAGAGCCTGCAACAGCCGATTGCGTTGGTTTTATCCTCTGCTCAATTGCCTTAGGCGCCATCGGAAAAAAATATGACAAAGCCTTACTTATAACCGCGTTTAAAGCCCAAAACAACAAAATAAAAAGCGCTATCTGCAAAAAACGTTCTCGCCAATTCATAGAATAATAACCTTTAAAAATAGAAGCACTACAAAAAAACTTTTATCTAAATATTAACATGGAAAGAAACAATGTGCTAGCATCAAGCCAATATAGCGCTATCACAAGGAGCTTGCTATGAGACCCGACCAAAAAACATTTCGGATAGGAACATTAACCCAAACACTATTGCACTATGGCATTCATGCTGAACCCTCTGCAATTCGTTTTTGGGAAAAAGAATTCGCCATTAAGCCCAAACGATCAAAAAAAGGTCATCGTTTTTATACACAAGAAGACATCGATCGCTTTATTCAGATTCACGACCTATTACATACAAAAAAATTTACTATAGCTGGTGCAAAACAGTTACTTTTACATTCAGACCAACCACCACGCATAAAAATACCATCTCGCAACGAACCAGTCCAAAACCACTCTAAAAATCATCTTATATCAACGCTCACAGAAATTAAAAACCAGCTAACACGGATTAAAAATTTAGTATAAACTAAAGCGATATAGCATAGCTTTTCAAATAGGTTATTTCGCATGATTCGAGGCTCTGAACATTTTCACTTTGCTGGTATAGGCGGCATTGGAATGAGTGCACTTGCTGGTTTCTTAAAAGCTCAACAATATACTGTTTCAGGATCTGATACAAACCTAGAGCAAAAAACAATTACTCAATTAACAGCACAAGGATGCACAATTACCTCTCAAGATACTGTTGACCTTGCTATACTGCGCCCTGATTACCTGATTTATTCAACTGCTATAGCACCCAATGCACCAATCAGAAGAGCTGCAGAATCTCTCAACATTCCCTGCATTCATCGATCTGAACTTTTAGCCGAAATAACAAAACAATATTTTTGTATAGCCGTCACCGGTGCCCATGGAAAAACAACAACAAGCGCCATGATCAGCCACATCCTTCAGCATTGTAACAAAAAACCAAATCTACTACTGGGCGGGTTTCTGCAATCAATCAATTCCAATTTTTACTCGGATAACAGTCGTTATTTAGTTGTTGAAGCCGACGAAAGTGATCGATCTATGACGCGACTCTTTCCATCAATTGCACTCATCACAAACATTGACAAAGAACATACCGAAACCTATAAAAGTATAGAAACAATGGAACAAGCATGTATCGAGTTCATGCAGCGTGTGCCATGGTTCGGCAAAGTCATCTGTTTTTTAGATCAAGACTATAATCAATGGAAGCAACTTCCCTCAGATCTTACCACTAAGTGCGTTTTTTATGGTCGAACGCCCAAGGCGACGGTCCAAATACAACATGAATGTGATACTGCACATGGAAGCTCTGCAACAATACAATTTCCCAACAAGACGTCGATTGACTTACAAATACCTTACAGTGGAACTCACAACATAGAAAATGCCGCCGGAGCACTAACAGCAGCATATCTTTGTGGAATAAATCTTGAAGATGCTGCCAAAGCGCTCGCCGCCTATCCCGGAGCAGAACAACGCTTTACCCTGCGCGGACACTATCAAAACGCTCAAATAATAGACGATTATGCACATCACCCAACAGAAATACATCATGCCCTCAGCATGGCTCGTAAAAAAAACCCAAAACGGTTACTTGTTGTTTTTCAACCACACCGATATAGCCGCACTGAATCATTATGGGATGATTTCATACAAACATTTAACCAGCACGCAATAGATAAGCTCTACATAACAGACATTTATGCCGCCAGCGAGAACGAAAGCCAGAGCGAAAAAACCTCACAACATTTAGCTGCCGCTATCAACATTCATAGTAATAAAAAATATGCTCACTATATACCCGCAGACAAAGAATTTTCTCTCATACAAAAAGAACTAGAAAAAACGGTATGCAGTGGTGATCTAGTCCTATTCCTTGGCGCTGGACCTGTAAATAGGCTTTCCCTAGAACTGATTAAAAACAACCAAAAATCATTGAAGAAATAAAGAAACTAGAGAATATGTATTCTTTTTTTGCAAACATTGAACTATGTGAATTGCAACGCAACTTTTGCCTGGTTTTTGAAACACTAACATATACTCATTAGTCGACACAGAAGAAAGAAGTAAGTCCCAACCCCAAAACTCCATCTCTTTTTCATAAAAACCCTTAACAGCATCACCCCGCATATTCACCCGATAATTGCAAATCGCGCGCCCATCAGAAGGTTTATCAGAAATTGTAGTTGATGAAATAACACTGCCTAAAGGAAGGGGAAGATCTGCATATCGCGCTTCAAACAGCTCAGCTGAAGAAGATACTTCTTCCAAACTAAGCCGCGCAATCGGTCGATAACATGAAGGAATAAGACATACGCTTACACCAAGAAACAACCAAATAACACGATCCACCTATATCTTCCCCTCCATAAATCTTATTCAGCTGAAGCTGGTTCCTGCGCTTGTTCCTGAGCAGAAACATTTCGCTCTTCTTTGCTACGAGCACGACGCTCTTGCGCTTCATGAGACAATACCAACTCTTGAACACGCGCCCTCTTGCCAATACGACTTCTCATGTAATACAACTTCGCACGACGAACATCACCACGACGAAGAAATTCAACACCTTCTAAGCGAGGAGAATAAAAAGGGAAAATACGCTCAACAGCAATACCGTTAGCACCAATGCGACGGACAATAAAGGTTGAAGAAATACCATTATTATGAACAGCAATTACATCGCCTTCAAAATACTGCGTACGCTCTTTATTTCCTTCTTTAATGCGATATGCAACGCGAACTGCATCACCAGCGTTAAACTCTGGAAGTTTATGACCTTCAACACCACGATCTAATATCGTTTCTTTTGTTATACCTTTTGCCTTCATATTCGCCTCAAAAAATCAATACCATACTAACTTATACTATCTATCGCTTTTCCTTAATCCCAAGCCAACGATCAAAAATGATTGCAGCTGCCGATCTCACAGAAAGATGGTTGAACTCAGAAAAACCACGAACCGGCTGCAATACAAAATCACACTTCATCAACACACGCTCAGATAAACCACGTGCCGTACCAAGCACAAGCAGAACTGGCCGCTTATGCCCCCAAACAACCTGCTGATCGGCATAGGTTATTACCGGCAATGATTCATCGCAACGAGCCGATGTTGCAATACACAAAGGAGCAATCCCCTCCCGCTCAGTAATAAATGCAATCGCTTGCTCTAAGCTATCAACCAACATCGTTGATTCAAGAGCCGTATGCCGAGATGGATTATACGTCACACCCGACCCAACATGCCAAAAATCAAGTAACTGTTTCACGATCTTTTGCTGATCCGGCAAAGGTGTCGCTATAAAATATCCATGAAAACCAAAGGTCTTTGCAGACCGTGCGATATCGTGAATATCCAAAGACGTTACCGAACTTTCACCAATTCGCCCATCATCCACTACTACATCTGTATGCATTAAAATAGCATAATGATGCGGTAATATACGCGCAGCATCAGCAACATCATCCTTGGTTAAATTTTGGGATCGCATCCATTCAAAATGACCACCGAACACCGTTCGCTCAATAGAACGCTCACGACGCCATGCAGCCTGCGCCGCATGATTACCAGAACGCAATACGTCAGGAATGCGCCGCCCATGCCATTCTACAGGGGTCGTATAATGTGGATGGTCCATAAACGGACCCGAAAACGATTCCTCTTCTATAGATTCTTTAGAACCAATTACCCCCGGAATAAGCCTACTCATAGCTTCCATTAAAACCATAGCCGGGAGATCCCCCCCCATAAGCACATAATCCCCAATAGAAATAACTATATCAGCATATTCTTCCTCTAAACGCGCATCCATACCCTCATATCGAGCTGGCAGCAACATGCAATGACTACCCTGGCTTGTTATTTTCTCGAACAGCTGACTCAGTAATGACTGAGTTAAGGGCTGCCCATGCGGAGAAAAAAAGATTCGATATGCTTTACCAGAACGCTCTTCTGCCGAAACAATAGCCTTTTCTACAATATCTGGACACAGCAACATACCGGGACCATGCCCTACCGTTGGCGCATCTATTCGTTCCTTAGGAGAACAAAACGACAAGAGAGATTCTACCTGTATCTTTAAAAGACCATCATTTACAGCCCGCCCAATCAAGCTTGTTGCGGTAAATTGCTGGTATAAATCAGGAAAGAGGGTAATGATTGAAAAATTCATCTATTTTACTAACTCAACACGAACATCTTTTTTTTCGGAGGTTCCAAGAGCTGACGCTACATGCCGTAAAGAACGTAAAATGCGACCTTCACTACCAATAACACGCGCTATGTCTTCACTTGCAACATGCACTCGAATAGTACAAAGACCATCTGATTCTACAACATTAAGCAAAACCGCATCTGGCTGTACAACAATCTGCCGAATTATATGTTCTAAAACACGCTCAATCGATATCATATGCACTACGACGCTACGGCCGTCTTTTTGTATTTTGCATACAACTTTTTGACTGAATCGGTTAACACAGCGCCCTGACCAATCCAATACTCAACGCGGTCTTTATGGAACTGTACTAAAACACCCTTCAAAGCATCGTATGTGGCAAGATTTTCAATAATCTTGCCATCGCGCGCATTATGACTGTCAGTTACAATCACACGATAAAATGGCGCATGTTTTTTACCAATACGCGTCAAACGCATCTTTACTGCCATATATATCCTTATATATTAACGGAACAAACCTTTTCCACCGCCCAATTGCTTAAACAATCGACGTCCCTCTTCAAATCGCTGCATCATTTGCGTGACCACAGCAACTTCAACACCAGCGCCTCGTGCAATACGCCGCTTACGCGAACCACTAACAAGATCTGGCATTAATCGTTCTTTTTTCGTCATTGATTGAATAATCGCCTTAAAGCGCGCCATTTCAAACTCACCCTGAGCCACCTGTTCAGGAGAAATCTTAAACTGCATAGCTCCAGGTAAATATTTAAGCAGAGATCCCAAAGAACCCATTTTATTCATCATATCAATTTGGCGAAGAAAATCATCTAATGTAAAATTCCCCGTCTTAAGCGCACGCAACATGCGCTCATCTTCCTCTTTTTTTAATTTTTCATTAGCTCGCTCAACAAGTGTTGCAATATCCCCGAGACCCAGAATACGAGAGGCCATGCGATCCGGATAAAATCTCTCAAGATCGGCAACACCCTCTCCTGTGCCAACAAAAAAAACAGGCTTTTTAAGTGCATACCTAAATGAAAAGGCTGCACCACCGCGCGCATCACTATCGGCCTTGCTCAAAATTGCACCATCAAAGCCTACGCGCTCATCAAACAAACGCGCAACATTCAACGACTCCTGGCCAGTCATAGCATCAAGCACTAATAACCGACTCGGCGCCTTGACCAGAGCAACAACTGCAGCTAGCTCAGCAAGCAACCTATCATCAACATGCAACCGGCCCGCCGTATCTAAAAAAAGATAGTCATAGCCTTGCGCATCTTTAACTGAAAGAATTTCCGCAACTGCCTGCAAAACATCGGGCGAAGATGCCTGATAGAAAAAACAATCAACGCGCTCAGCCAAAATACGTAGCTGATCAATTGCTGCGGGTCGTTGAAAATCTACTGATGCAAAAAGTATGCGCGCACCAGGGCTCCTCTTATGTATACTTACAGCCAACTTAGCAATCGTCGTAGTCTTTCCAGATCCTTGCAATCCAAGCATTACAAAAACACCTGGTTTTAAAAGCGGGTCTGAAACGCCCTCAACACCACCTAAAAACGCAACAAGTCGATCATAAACTATTTTCATGTAATATTCTTGAGAATCAACACTCTTGGGAGGCATCGAACCAACTAAATCCAGCGAAACATCCTGGACAAAGCCTTTAGCGACTGTCAATGGAACATCGGCGTCTAAAAGAGCCTGCTGAACAGTATCCCCAAATGTACGAGCCTGATCTTCCGAAAGAGGCCCTTTCCGAGAAAAACAAGAAAAAAGTGATGAAAAATTGCGCGCAAGGAAATCAAACATTATTAAAACTCTCAAGCCATGGACGAGTATTTCTGTGAAATAAACCTATTATCTCTGGTTACATCTTCGAGTGATATTATACCAGCTTCTTATTTTTTGATAAGCTAACAAATAAAAAACCCATCATATATTTCCCGCAACCACCTACTAAGGAACTCCGCCTATGTCGACAAAAAATCTTATTGATACAGCAACACAGGTTTCTGTTCTCATTATTAGCGTCCAAACACCACAAAATAAAACATTTGATTCCGAATCATATTTTCAAGAATTTAGAAACCTGGTTAAAACAAGCGGCGTAAACCCAACAGAAGAACTCTATTTAAAACTTCGAAGTATCGACTATTCCTATTTTTTCACTAAAGGAAAGCTAAGCGAGCTTATTCAATTCTGCTCCGATAAAAATTTTGATGAAATAATTATTTCTGAGCCATTAACTACTCAACAAGTAAAAAACTTAAAAGAATCGTTAAATACACCAATTATCGATCGAACCGAACTTATTTTGCGCATCTTCGAACTTGGAGCACAGAGCGCTGAAGGCAAGATTCAAGTTGAAATGGCTTTTTTAAAGCACAAAAAAAGCCGTCTTGTTGGCTATGGCATGTTTATGTCGCAACAAGGCGGAACAATTAGCTCTAAAGGACCGGGAGAAACCGCCAAAGAAAAAGCAATTCAACACCTTGAGCGATCAATAACGCAGGCCCGCAAAGAACTTGCACAACTTGAAAAAACCCGTGATATTCAACGAAAAAGACGCCTGGAAAGCGCAGCGCCACATATTGCGATCGTCGGGTATACTAATGCAGGCAAATCAACGCTATTAAACACTCTTACCAACAGCACAATCCTTGCCGAAGACAAACTATTTGCCACCCTTGACACTACCACACGCGAACTACGCTTTGGAACCAAAAAAATAGGGACCATCTCAGATACTGTTGGCTTTATTCAAAATCTTCCCCACAGCCTGATTAATGCTTTTAAATCAACACTCTCTGAGCTTTTATACGCAAAGCTTTTACTTATCGTAACAGATATTTCAGACAAAAATTGGCGCAACCATATTCGCGTTGTACAAAAAACGTTAGAAGAAATTGGTGCACATACAATACCGGTTCTTTTTGTATTTAATAAAATAGATCAAATAGATCCAAAAGAGATCAATCTTGAAGAGCTAGAAACATTTTACAAGCCATACACCCTCATTTCTGCCATAAACAAACAAGATTGCCAGCCGCTCATTGGCCTACTCACATCATGGAAAGCGAAATGAACCCAGAACACTCACTTCTCTCGCAGCTAAACAACGAGCAACAACAAGCTGTAGCCCCAGAAAAAGGGATATTCCTTGTTCGTGCTGGCGCAGGATCAGGAAAGACGCGCGTTATTACCATGCGCATGGCAAATCTTTGTATCAATCATGGCATTGATCCACAAACAATAACCGCTCTTACCTTTACTAATAAAGCTGCTCAAGAAATGAAAGAGCGTATGCAAAAACTCTTACCCCCAGAGAGTCGACTTCCCTACTTGGGAACATTTCATTCATACTGCTTACGCTTTTTAAAACGATTTCGTATTGCTCAACAAAAACCAGATTTTTCTATTCTTGACAGCACAGATCAGGAAAAACTTATACGCGCCATACTTAGCAAATCAGGCCTGCAAAAACAATTCACCCCTAATAGTGTTTTATACGCAATTTCTCAAGCTAAGAACCAAGCTCTTGAAGGCAATGTCCAAATCTATGCGCTAGAAAATCCATTAATTAGAGAAATATTTTCTTCATATGAAAATGAAAAAAACAAAGCTAACTGCCTTGATTTCGATGATTTACTACTAGAAACTATACGCATATTACGCACAAACGACCAAATCAGGACTTCAATACAACAACATATTCGACACCTTTTAGTTGATGAGTATCAAGACACTAATTTGGTACAAGATGCAATTCTCAAGCTACTCACCTGTTGTCCTTCTGGCAACTGTAAAACAGACTCGCTCTGTATTGTGGGAGATGAAGACCAATCTATTTACGCCTGGCGCGGAGCAGTAATTTCAAACATTTTAAACTTTCCTGCACACTTTCCCGGCACTCAAGAAATAACACTTGCGCAAAATTATAGATCAGCTCAACCAATCCTTGAATTAGCAAATGCAATTATTAAACATAACAATACCCGCAAAGAAAAACAGTTATGGTCAAACAAACAAGGAAAAAATCGCATCAAACTCCTACAGACACAATCTGATCGACAAGAGAGTGCGATCATCACGCAACTACTCAAGACAGGCATGGAGCAAAACTTTGAATGCGCAGTATTATATCGGTCCCACCATCAATCACGCATTATTGAAGAAGCTTTACTATACAACTCGATTCCCTATCAAATTATTGGCGGCATACAATTTTATGAACGAGAAGAAGTTAAAGATCTTCTCGCATATCTTCGCCTTATCAATAATCCATTTGATAGAATTTCAGCACGGCGCATTCTCAATGTACCACTCCGTTCTCTCGGCCCGAAGGTTGAAGAATGCCTGTTTTCAGCATGGGATAATGAACCATTGCTCGATTTTTTCAACATAACACGAACTATTACCGATGAACTTACTCTGGTAAAAAAAACCAACTTAATCCTTCTTGCCCAATTACTTCAAGACCAGTCGGCCCAAGCAAGCCCTGCAGAAACGCTAGAAACATTAATTCAAAAACTTGATTATTTAAGCTATCTTCGCAGTCAACATGAGCAAGAAAAAGCCCAAGAAAAAATTGAAAACGTTAAAGAACTAATTTCGACCGCATACATGGCGCAAGAGCGGGGCATCACCACTATTAATTCATTCTTAGAAGAAATCGGACTCCTCCAAGAATTTTCCCGAAAAACAGAATCAGCCAAAAAACGTGTTACATTAATGACCCTTCATGCGGCAAAAGGCCTTGAGTTCGACCTCGTCATCTTACCAGGACTAGAAGAAGGTTTATTCCCGACCATGCGCGCAACACAAGAAACTGAAGCCCTCGAAGAAGAACGACGACTTTTGTATGTCGGCATTACCCGGGCTCGAGAATATTTAGCCATAAGCTACAGTGAGCAACGCGCCCTATACGGATATCTTTCCCAGCAAGCTCCATCACGTTTTATACACGAACTGACTATGGTACAACCGATCGAAAATACGGCATATTGGAGCACAAGCCAAATACAACAAGCATCTCAATTATGGCTAGGAAAAAACCAAAACAGTTATCAATCGAACATTAAACAATTTCAGTCTATCCTCAAAGAAACATGTTCAACTAAACCATTTGAACTTACTGCCGAAAAAAAATGGAAGCGACTTCAACCAATCATGCATAAAACATTTGGCACAGGTATTATTACAGACATTGAAACGAAAGCGGACGGAAAAACGATATTAACAATTTCATTTTCTGGAACAAGTAAAAAAATTGACGCAACATTCGTCAAACCTCAATAACTGAAAAAAAGGAGCAATCATGAATTCTATATCAGCCTGCGTCCCAAAAACCATAGAACTTGTCCTCTTTGATAATGACGGCGTTTTAGTCGACAGCGAACAGCTCTCCTTTGAAATTTACGCAAACGTTATATCCGAATTTGGTGAACGCAAAGATCCTGTTCTTCTAATGGAAGAGACATCCGGCCTGACTCATGAAGCAATCCTTGCAAAAGCACTACCAACCCTGTCCAAAGCTGAGCAAAAGGAAATTGGCGACCGCATACAAAAACAGATATTGCTAGCATTTATCGATCGCCCATTGAAAGCAAACCCTGGCGTAGTAGATCTACTCACCACACTACAACATAAAAATATACCATTTTGTGTTGCTACAAATGGAACCAAAGAACGATTAGATACCGCATTTTTTACCAGTGGCCTAGACCGCTTTTTCCCCGAAGATAAACGATTCACAGCCTATATGGTCCCGAAAGGCAAACCTGCTCCAGACCTTTATTTATTTGCCGCAAAGCAGTTTGGGGTTACTTCAGATGCCTGCCTCGTTATAGAAGATAGCGTAACGGGCATTTCTGCTGCACACGCAGCAAACATGGCTGTTGTCGGATTTTTAGGGGGTGGTCATGCCCAACATAATTGGTATCAAAAATGGGTTATGTCTGCACAGCCAAGTTGCCGAGCAGATACCATGAGCCAAATTATCTCATTGATAAAGTAAGCAAATTACCATGGACATACGCTACCGTATAGAAAAGATTGAATTATACGCAATATAGCATTACCCAGCACAAATACTCCTGCCCCAGCAACCAAACTACCAGCTATAAAGTTAGCCCAATGAAGTATTGACGAAGAGACACGCTTGCGAGCTACATGAAGCATCGTTACTAAAAACAACCACCATGACATGGAACCCGCAACTAAAGAGACAATCAACGCAAAGTTACGAAAAAGACTTATTTCAGTAGAAGCAACTACAGAAAAAATACCAACAAACGCTAAAAGAGTCGTTGGGTTTGCTAACGTTAAAAAAAATGTAGAAATTATTGGTGTAGCAATATGTACCTTTTTTAATGGCATCCCCCCATCAGTAAACATGGGCGGATGCCGCATAAAAAAAATTCCTAAATATAGCAGTAAAGAACCACCAAGCAATCCTAAACCCACCTGATGCTGCCCTAAAAGCTCTGTCAAAAGAGAGGTTCCAAAACAAGCAAGTGTCGCATAAACAAAATCCGCCCCCATAGCACCCAAAATTGCAAGCAACCCATATACAGTACCATTCCCAAGAGAAAATCGAACTATAGAAAGGCCCACAGGACCTATTGGTATTGCACTTGCCAGAGCCAAAAACCAAACTTTAATTATCGCAAAAACCATATTATCTCCCTACTTACAAATGCGCTGCCTCATGAATACAAATCTGCAGCTTCTGACAGAAGAGCCATTCTTCATTGACGGCAGAGACTAGAGCATCGACAGAATGCAAAAGCTCCAAAAAACTCTTTAAAGAATCACAACTTCTTCCCTGTGCGACTGTTTTTTCAAATATAAATAACAACGCACCTTGTATCTTGTGAAGCTCTCCGCACATCTTCTGAAACGGATTTTCCAAACCAATAGAACAATTATTACATTGGGCGTCAAAAACAAGATCAAAAAAACCACTACCTGATCTACATAGAAAATCTTCCAATTGAGCTATTCCAGAAACAAGATCCAAACAGCCGTAGGAGGTACACTCGCGCTCGAGCATATGACGAGCTTCAAAAAGAACCATCGCTATATATTTCTTAGGATCTTCAAAAGAATACCAACCATCTTGTAAAACCTGACAATAGGTTAAGGAAGATGTTAACTCTTCAACAAACGAACGTGCTCGCTCAAGATGCAATTGTGCATCAGACCGTGTACGCCCTCCAAATAGAAAAAAACCAGCAACAAAACCAAGTACAATCATGCATATATTTCCCCATTTCATATGCCACCTATTCTCTTATTCCATATACATTGCCCCAATACAAGGTTCTCATAGCTAGGCGACCTGAATCAATGGTCATTCAAAATATATATTGCAAAAAAAGCAATATCAGCATAAACTGAAAACTCTGCGAGGAGAGATGGCTGAGTGGTCGAAAGCGGCGGTCTTGAAAACCGTTATCCCGTTCGCGCGGGATCGTGGGTTCGAATCCCACTCTCTCCTCCATTTCTTTATTATAAAAACTCATAAAAAAAGTCCTGTATTATGAAAAAATATGCATACGCTGTTATTCTATTGATGCTTTTAACAAACAGACTTTACAGCACCCACTCAATCAAAACCGAGAGAGAATGCTTAGAAAACCTGTTAAACGAATTTATACAGTTACACAGTGATGACTCTGTAAAAAAAGAATGCCAGGTCAAAATTCAAAATAATCTACATGTAGCATCCTATGAACTAGCAACAAAAAACATTTCATTAACACCTAATCTGGTAGATTTATTTCTAACTTCAGATACAAATCTAGAGAATTTTGAATTTGTCCTCCTCCACGAGCTAGGACACGCACACGACCAATGGCTACGATGGCGAATTATAGGCTCAATGGTTCTGCCAAGCTTGATAACCCAAAAAATACTATATACTTTGAACAACAAAGCCCTATTAGAATCACCAGAACAAACACGAATTGATTTCGCAAAATCTTTCCTAAAAAGAATGGGCTCAAACGCGCTTACCGTAATGACAACTTTCCTTATAACGACTCCTCCCAGCTTGCATTTCATATATAAACCAGCTGAATGGAAAGCGGATTCATTCGCAATTCAGCATAAAAAAACCAACACTCTCGTTAATTTTGTTTTACTTGAAGAATCTTTCACTTTTTTAACAAGCCTCCAGCAAAGCAAGGACATCTCTTCCGGAGAATTTTTAGAAGCAACGTTTAACAAGAGCTATATAGAAAAAAATTACTTAGAAAGAAAAGAGTCTTTAGCTCTTCCAAATAAAAAGATTGAACAAATATTTAAAAAAATGAAAAAGCAGCTCCCTTTCATAAAATTTACCACCAAGATTATGCCATATATTCATCCTAGCCATCCATCAGGCCTAAATCGTACTAAAAACATTGCTGAATCTCTAAAAACACGAACAAAAAAATATCAAGATTCTCCGCCCAGCCTTTATGATTTTTTATGCAATCACTTACTAAAAGAGCGCTCATTTACATTTCCAGAATCTCAAAAAACATACATTCTTACATCTTTTAATGAACGTATGGAAGATAATTTTGACTATACAACAACCTTATTTCAAGGATTCTCCCGGCAAGAGATAATTAATTCATACACAGACAATTTTAATTTACAAAATTTTTCATATGAACAATTAGCTCAGCAGGAAAATAATCACTCTTCAATATTGAAAGCAACAAGCAAAGAAAATCCCGCCCAAGAATTTTTCCTTAAAATACAAGAATTTCGCGATCCGACTGATAAAGAAGTAATAACATTTGTAACAAGCGCACCTATATCATCGCTTGGCTTATTCTTATTACAAAACATTCCAACAGTATAAAATAAACGGGTGCGGGAAACCTACCGCACCCAAATAACTACGCATATTTCTACAAATAAAAGCCAACGGCAACAATAAAATTCCTGTCTACAGCTGCTGAAAACTGACTTTTGAGTATGTTCTCTTGATTTTTTTCAATCGGCACACGCGTCTGTCCACCATCTAAAAGACCTTGCGGTGGAAGTTCAACAATAGCCACCTCTTGAACTTTTTGCGGCAACTTCTGACTCCCCCCTTCAGATAACAACCATTCATCAGTCTTGGTATTTGCAAACGAATCTTTTTGTTGATTTTCTAGTAAGACACCAGAAGGATCTTTTTTTGTAGCAGAATCAGGAAGAGTAACTGCTGTTTGCATATGCTCATTTGCCTTTTTTGTGACCAAAGAACAATAAATTGCATACGAATTACCGTTACGTTGTAACGTTAACCAACCACCACCCTGTTTAGCTAACGCAAGAACACGATTAATGTATGGATACCCCTGCTCATCTAACTCACTGGACACATCGTCCCAAACACGATTTTTATCAGTGCCATATACTAAACATGTTCCATCTTCAGCATAAACTTGTATAAAGAGATCCCCATAGACAAAATCACGCCTATTTGTAGAAAATTCTTTAAAAGCAACAAATGTATCATTATTTTGCAGATAGCGAACAGCATTATCTGCTAACAAACTTGCATAACTCTCTTTTGAAACTGGCCAATAACCAGCCCCAATAACAAATTTTCCGTCCGGTACTTCAACGTATTGTACATACACTGAATAAAAAGCGCCTTTATTAACAAAGTTAATCCAGCCATTACCATGTTTCACCGCAGTATCAATCATTTCACGAACCAAAAAGCGCCCATCAGGTGCCTGCATATTAAATAAGCTTTGGCCAATAAAGATAGGATTTTCGCCATCAGCACGACTTACTCCAGAAAGATCATATGCAAACATATGAAGTGGACCTTGAGAAAACTGCCCAACATAGCTAGTAAAATCGCGAAATGCAATTTCTGGGCCATGAGCTTTTAAATATGCTTCACCCCGTTTAACTAAATCTCGAACTGTATCAGATGTTAAACCGGGATAATACCCCCCGCCGACAACATATCGCTTACCTGTTCGCGGATCAACAAGTTCCTTCACATATGCCCGCTTAGCCATGCCATCTTCATTATAATCAACCCAGCCCTTAGATTCACGCGCAATAAAATCAATCATAATTCTATTACGAAGGATTCCATCAGCATCCTTCCAATCAATCCTATTCTGACCCACATAGGCAAGATTACGACCATGCGCAAATGCAAAACCATCCATATCGTATGCCCATAAATACATATCCCCTATGACAAACGGACCTCTTGGATTATTAATCTGTAGAAATAATTGAGATGCTCCATATTTTTGACCGTGCCAAATAGCTTGTTGCACCAATTGTTGAATAATAAACTGAGGAGAATCAGGATAAAAACTCACTCCTAAAACAAGTTCTTCATCACCTTTTTTAATAATCTTTACAAAAGAAAAACGAACACTACCATTCCACTCATATGAAATCCAACCACCAGTCTGCCCCTGCGATCTCATCTCATCAACAACATACGCATGTGCATCTTTATCTGCATGCGTAAAAGGAACTTCCGGTTTTTTTCCATAGTTACTTTGAAACCAGCCGCTCGGCTGCATTCCATTCATTTTTGTTTGTGAAGATCCGATAGAATCCCAAATTAAATGAGTATCTTGCCCATCTAAATAACAAATAGCAGCCCCTTGATGTAACCCAAAAACTGAAATTGTTATATCAGAAACTCGCCAGCGCTTATCAGTTTCAAATAAACGACATGCCGTACTAAGCAAATTTGTTTGTAAAAGCTTTTCACCCTCTTTAGCCAAAGCTTCACACTGTAACATTTTTTGGCGTAAGTTTTGTATCATTTGATCTGCCCAAACAGTAGACCCCACACAAAAACAAATAACCAAAAAATAATATATCTTGTTACACTCCATCTCCCCTCCCCTTGTATTTTTTGTAGGCATACTTTGGGCTCAACCTAACAAATCAAGGAGAACAACCACAACATTCTTCCTGTTAATAAAAAAGGGGATCCAGTAAACCTGAATCCCCGCTACTAAAAGAATAACTTTTAATTACTTCTGCTTGCCCATAATACGAATTAGACTCAAAAGTAAATTAATAAAATCTAAATAAAGCATAAGTGCACCAATTACTGCAATGCGATTTCCCTCTTCTGAATGTAATTGGGACTGCTGCGCAAATGCTTTCAGTCGTTGAATATCAAAGGCGGTAAATAATGCAAAAATAATAGCCCCAATAATTGCAGTCATCAGATCAAATGTTTGACTACGCACAAACATGTTAATAACCAATGCTATAATCAATCCAAACAAAGACATCGATAAAAATGTTCCCATTGGAGTTAAATCAGTCTTTGTTACACTGCCGTACACAGCCATAGCTGCAAACATACCAACAGCGACAACAAAAGCACTAAGTAGCGATGCACTCGTATATATCAACAAAACAGAAGAAAGCGTCATGCCGGATAGAGCAGTATATAAAAAAAACATACCCAACGCTGTTGAAACGCTCATTTTATTAATACGCCAAGAAAGCCCTGCAACTAAAGCTAACTGCGCAATAACAAGAAGAATAAGAACAAAGCTTGAACCAAAAACCAGTGAAATGGCTTTAGGAGATGTAGCAACCGCAAATGCAACTAACGTTGTTATTCCGAGCCCTAAGCCCATCCAACCGAATACCTTTGCAAAAAATGAACCAACCGCCGAACGCGATTGTGCATAAAAACGTTCTTCCATAATCATCTCCAAAAAAAGCTACCCTTAAAGGGTAGCTACCGTATGTACATTCAATACTGGGAGCGGATAGAAACCCGCACCCAGCATACTATAAAAATTAGTACATGCCACCCATGCCGCCTAAGCCAGGATGACCAGGAGCCATATCAGCAGCTTTTTTCTCTTCTGGAATTTCAACAACCAAAACCTCTGTTGTCAACAACAACCCCGCAATAGATGCAGCGTGCTGAATTGCTGAACGAACGACCTTTGCCGGATCAATAATACCCGCTACAACCATATCGAGATATTGATCTTCTTTGGCATCAAACCCAAAATCATCAGATCCTTCACGCACACGATTAACCACAACTGAAGCATCAAACCCAGCATTACTTGCAATAATACGAAGCGGTTCTTCAAGCGCACGGTCAATAATCTGAACACCAAGCTGCTCATCACCTTTTAATGAAAGACTTTTTAGAGCATCTTTTGCTCGCAATAGTGCAACACCACCGCCAGCAACGATTCCTTCAGCAACTGCTGCGCGCGTTGCATGCAATGCATCTTCAATACGATCTTTCTTCTCTTTCATTTCTGTTTCAGTTACCGCACCAACTTTGATTACTGCGACGCCACCAGACAATTTTGCAATACGTTCCTGCAATTTTTCTTTATCATAATCTGACGTACTGTTCTCAACCTGCATCTTTAATTGTGCAACGCGAGCTTGCAAATCCACATCTGAGCCAGCCCCACCAACAAGCGTACAGGTGTCTTTGGTAACAATTGCTTTTTGAGCAGTTCCTAGATCAGCCATAGTAACTGATTCTAAATTGCGTCCTAGCTCTTCCGAAACTAAAACACCCTTAGTTAATACAGCAATATCTTCTAGCATTGCTTTACGGCGATCACCAAAACCAGGTGCTTTTACTGCTACCACATTAAGTGTTCCGCGCAATTTATTTACTACCAATGTTGTTAACGCTTCACCATCAACATCTTCTGCTATTATTAACAATGGACGAGATGCTCGAGCAGCCGATTCCAAAATAGGAAGTAAGGGCTTCATGCTCGAAATCTTTTTCTCAAAAATCAAAATTACGGGATTTTCAAGCGTAGCCGTCATTTTTTCAGCATCAGTTACAAAATAGGAAGAAATGTAGCCTCTATCAAACTGCATTCCCTCAACAACCTCCAAAGAACTTTCCATTCCTTTGGCTTCTTCAACGGTGATAACCCCATCCCGACCAACACGCTCCATTGCATCAGCAATCTGTGAACCAATAAACGTATCTGAATTAGCAGAAATCGTAGCTACCTGCTCAATTTCACGTTTTCCCTTTACCGGAGTTGAACGTTTTTGAACATCCGCAACAACGACTTCAACAGCCTTATCAATGCCCCGCTTTAATTCAACAGGGTTTGCCCCCGCAACAACATACTTATTTCCTTCACGGAAAATCGCCTGGGTTAATACCGTAGCCGTTGTCGTCCCATCACCCGCTACATCGGCAGTCTTACTAGCAACTTCATTAACCAGCTGCGCTGCCATATTTTCAGCAGGATCAGTTAATGAAATTTCCTTAGCAACACTAACCCCATCTTTGGTTACCACGGGCGAGCCAAACGACTTTTGCAACGCAACATTGCGCCCCCGGGGCCCGAGTGTTACTTTTACTGCATCAGCAAGTGCATCAACACCTTTTACAATCTTTTGGCGCGCATCAGCACCAAAAAGCAATTTTTTAGCCATAATGTAAAACTCCCAATCTTTATATTACTTAGTTACTGTGGCAAAATACCTAATATGTCATCCTCGCGGAGCACCAATAACTCTTTGCCTGCTTCAGTTCCTGCATACTTAGCAAAGAAAACAGTATCTCCAACCTTAACCAACAGCGGCGTTAAAGAACCATCTTCTCGGCGACGTCCATTGCCAACGGCAACAACACGTCCCAGCTGCCCCTTTTCTTTAGCAGTATCAGGAATAATAATTCCCGCAGGACTTTTTTCTTCTACGTCTTCAAGACGAGAAACTACAATTCTATCATAGAGTGGCTGCAACTTTTCGAACATATACAAGTCCTCGTAAAAATATAATTGCCCTATCTGTCTCTGTTTACATTGGCAAGTGCCATTACCATGAGTATACTTCTTTTTTTTATCTCTTCAATATTTTACAACAAGAGACTAATATTTTTTTATAAAACAGACTCATACAAACTACAAAATTACTAATTCAGAACTAAAAACCTATATACAACAAAAGATCAAACATGGTACTCTAAAAAATGTAAATCCCCTCATGTTTAGTACAAGGAATTTTGTATGCGTATTTTTCCATCTCTCATGGCTGCCAATCAATTATATCTCGGTGAAATCGTAGTACAACTCGAACCACTCTGTGATGGCTTCCATCTAGATATAATGGATATAGATTTTGTTGATAATATAGTAGGTGGAATCAATCTCGCAAACGAGCTATCCAGAGCAGTTAAAAAACCTCTCTGGATAGATCTATTTATGGCAAACCCAGAACAAGTATTGCCGCGTCTTGAAATCGAACCCGAAGATATTATTACTATTCATGCGGAAAGCACATTTACCAACGATGCATTTACCTATATTCGTAGCAAGCAAGGTAAAGCTAGTCTCGCAATAAATCCAGAAACCTCTCTAGAAAAGATCATTCCTCTTGTTTCTTCTAAAGCAATAGATCACCTTGTACTCATGTCTGTTATCCCTGGTTCAGCGGGTAGACCATTTGTTGATTCCGTTATAGAAAAAGCAAAAAAAGCGTACGAACTCTGCAAAACGCATAATATTATACTTGCCATGGATGGAGGCATATCAAGCACAAACATAGCAACATTGGCACAAATTCCCGTACAAGATGTTGTACTCGGCTCAGCAATCTTTCATAAAGAAAATCCAGTTGCAGAATTACTGGCCTATCAGGAATGGCGCAACATAGGCACTAACGACGAACAAGGGTAGAAATTTTCTACCCTTGTCATCATGCCTTCAAATTCACCATCTATATTAAAAAAGCTTTGACTGTTTGCACAAGCATTGGTAAATCGCCCTTTGTTGAAATACCAGCATTAATAAATTCTTCTAATGTAGAGATAGCGTACCAAGCAGCACTATCAAAATCTTGTTTATTATAATCAGGGCTTTTATTTGTATAAACAAGATAAACCTGCATATACGCTGAAACATTATGCTCATGAGGTACCAGTTTTGCACAACAATCATAATCCAAACCTTCAAGTCCAAGATTTAGCTCTTCATGCAACTCTCTCAAAAAAGCCTCATGATAGGTTTCCCCAGCCATCACATGGCCGCCCATACTAGCATCTAAACACAAAGGAAAAAGTCGCTTAGTTGGAGCCCGACGAGGAATCCATACCTGCTTTTGCTCATTTATAAGAAACGCATTAACTACTCGAAAATTTCGCAATCCGTTTTTATAAACTTCTAAGCGAGACTTTTGAGCAATTACCTCATCATACTCATTAACAAGATCTAACAATTCATCATTCATAATGTTGCGCATCGCTCGTCATATTAACACTAATGATAATATCTAAGGCTTTTTTTAATAATACATACCGTTCAGGATCAGATGAGATAATATCAGTCAAAACACCACACGCCTCATCCAATTTTATTTTCGAAAAATGAACAATACGCTTTCCCTCTTTTATCTCCTGAATATATCCTTCTAAATCAGTAACCTCAATAGCCTCTCTAAGAACTTCCTCATAACACAAACGAGGTATAAATTTATTTTGCTCTGCACTAACGGGACACAACAAAAAAATATCTTCGGGGCTATTTTTTAAACTCTCTCTAAAAGAGAGTTCCGCAACATGTGCAAGCAAAGCATCATCAGAATAATAAATATAACTTTCTTCACCTTCACGCTTTAACCATTCCGCATGAACTCTGTCTTTTTTATTTAAAGGGCCATTTACATTATCAAAAATATTCTCATCTAT
This sequence comes from Candidatus Babeliaceae bacterium, assembly GCA_007116155.1. Classification (GTDB taxonomy): domain Bacteria; phylum Babelota; class Babeliae; order Babelales; family Babelaceae; genus UBA12474. The sequence goes on from SKJC01000002.1 coordinate 221,805, forward strand.
AAAACAATCATATAATAACCCGAATATACGATAATCCAGCAAATAGCAATGGTCTTTGAATGGTATAATATAATGATTAGGATCAAAACCATAGTATTTTAATAGAGCAAACATTCGGCGCTCATTTGTAGCAGAGGTAAACAGCAAGGGAATACCATATTCAATTACCTTACCCTTCAACTTTATAGTTTCTTCTATTTTCTTCTTAACTAATATATCAATGAAAGAATTATCAAAAGACAACCGATTGCTATTTAAAAATTCCTCAAAAATCGACGCGGTGCTGTGTGCTAAATAATTTACAAAAAATAAATCAGAACCAACAACGGGAATACACTTTATAAATGCCAGAGGATTACATTGATGCAAATAAGTAAGATAATGACGCTCCATCTCCCGACATAATCCATTGGGCATAGTAATAGAATACGGCCTCATAAAATCAATTGTATGCGACTGTAAAGCTAAATAATCATTGAATGATAAACAACTCTGCTTATCATCGCTTTTTTTATAAAAAGTAAAAGAGATATCTCGAGAATCATATTCTACTTGTTTTTTTTCTCGGGCCACCAAAGAAAATGGATCTTTAGATAAATATTTGCACAAAAAAATATGCGCAAACAAGCGCATAATAGAAGATTTAAGATGTGCTACAATCATCTTTTTCTTATCTAAAACTGCCTCAGGATCTCTATAAATCAAAACACCACCGGGCTTAAGAACTCGCAAGGCCTCCTTAAAAAAACTCTCAAATCCATTCATGCCTCCCGCGTATGATATAATTTCATGGACTACCGCAGATGCATTAATTCCATCTAATTCATTATCATGAAAACAATCCATTGATGTAGCATCCAATTGCTGCAAACGTAAAACAGGTCCAACCTGAGAATGAAGATATTTAGTCAATTCAGGATGACGAGCCGGCAAAGCATCAAGAACATTAATGTCTATATCAGATGCAATAATAATGGGAGACATTTCAGAAGGAATTTTTGATAATAAAAAAGCTATTGGATCCCCACCGGCACCAACTTCAAGATATTTGCCTTCACCTTTTTTCAAGATATATGGCATAATACCCAACTTCTCCTGCAAATTATACCGAATAAAGTCGAGATATAAATTTAGCTGCGCGTCTTTATGATCAACAACATTAGTTATCTCTCCTTTAGCACAATAAGCAATCACAAATAAAAAAACATAGATAAATTTTCTGAATTTACAAAAAACAGACATCCAGCGCTCCTTTATAAAAAAACAATCCATTTGATATATACTACCAAATAATTCAAAACGCCTTAATAGAAGGATCTTTGCAAAATAAACAAAATGGAAAGCATTTATAAAAGAGATTTTTGACAAAAAAATAAAACGAAAAAACTTCAGAGAGCGCAATATCAAATAAAACTTTTCATAAAAAAGAATGCTCAATACGCACAAATAAAGAAAAAGATTAGCATAGAAAGAAGTGGTGCGCCCAGTAGGATTCGAACCTACGACCTACGGATTAGAAATCCGTTGCTCTATCCTGCTGAGCTATGGGCGCATAATGTTCTAGTATAAACTAATCACTCAAGAGATCCAAGAGTTCACGAGTACTGATTGTTCACTCTTCCTGAAAAAATTATTTTAAACTCACGTGCAATATCGCGTAATTGCAACTGCACAGACTGACTTAACTCTTCTGAAGAGCTAATCTGGCTGTAAATTTTTGCATAAACACTAGCGACATACTCCGAAAATTGACTCGCGCACCGAGCAACATCACGCAATGGCACATCGTCCAAAAAATCCTCTCTCAATAAAAACAACTTTAAAACCTGATCCACAAAGGAACTTGTTGCAAATTGCGGCTGTTTTAATAATTCAACTACAACAGCACCGCGCGCTAAACGCCGCTGAGAAATAGCATCCAACTCTGAACCAAACTGAGAAAATGCCAACAATTCAGCATACTGCGCCAACTCTAACCGCAATGCCTTGGTAACAGACTTAATAGCTTTTGTTTGCGCCGCACCACCAACCCGAGAAACTGACAACTCAACATTAACCGCAGGACGAATACCCGAATTAAACAACGTTGTATCTAAAAATATCTGCCCATCAGTAATCGAAATCAAATTAGTTGGAATATACGCGGTAATATCATCACCTTGTATCTGAACAATTGGTAATGCCGTTAATGATCCACCAGTTTTAAACCGCCCCGCACGCTCAAGCAAGCGCGAGTGCAAATAGAATACATCACCAGGATATGCTTCACGCCCAGGTGGACGCCGCATTAAGAGGGAAATTTCTCGATACGCTGTTGCGTGATTTGAAAGATCATCGTACACAACCAAAACGTCATGTCCCCGCTCAACAAAAAATTCACCAATAGTCGTCGCAACATACGGCGCCAAATAACGATTCAACGCAGAAGAAGCTGCATCCGCATTGACTACAACGGTGTAATCTAATGCTCCGCGCTCCTGAAGAGTTCGTATCATCCGGGCAATATTCGCTTGACGCTGCCCAATAGATGCATAAATGCAAATTACATTCTTTCCCTTTTGATGCAAAATTACATCAAGAGCAACCGCCGTCTTTCCGGTTCCGCGATTCCCGACAATTAACTCTCGCTGCCCCCGCCCAACAGGAACAAGCGCATCAATAGCCATAATACCTGTCTCAAGAGATCGACTAATAGGAATACGATCAATAATTCCTGGAATCTGGACCTCAATTGGCCGCAATTCTCGAGAAGCAATATCTCCAAGCCCGTCAATAGGCAAACCTGTTGCATTAATAGTTCTTCCAAGAAGAGCCTCGCTTACTGGTACCTTGAAAACATCTCCGGTCCGCTCAACAACTTCTTGCTCCGAGACGGGAATATGACTATACAAAACAAAAGCAGTTAATGAATCTTCCCGCAAATCAAGCACAATACCTTTATTTCCACCTGAAAATACAAGCAGCTCACCAAAAACAGCACCCTGTAAACCTATAATCTTGCAACTTGAATCGCCCACCTGAATTACGGTTCCCGATTCGCGCAAAACTTTACTTTGCGAACCTTCACTAATTTCGCGCAAAGATCGTTCAAACAGAGAGATTAAATCTGTACTTTTTATTTCCATTAATTTACCCCTAGTACACCACGTTCATACAGACGCAAACTTCGACGAACTGAACACTCCCAAGATACTGTATCACTTTGAACAAGAACACCAGCAATCAAATTTGGCTGAACATAGACAACGTGCATCATATGCGGCGCATTAATAGTATGCAAAATACGTGCAGTAAAAAACTGCTCTTGTTCTTTGGAAAAACTATGGGAATACGTAACACGAATAAAAACTGCCTGTTCCTGTTGTTTATATAACCGAACAAATGCGCAAAATATCTTTGGAAAGAGTTCTAATCGATTATGTCGTTCTAAAAGCTGGAAAAGCCAAGAAAACTCCTTTAGATCGCATGAAAATATCGAAAGTATTTTTTGCCAAACAGCCGTTGACTGGTGCCAAATCAACGTTGTGTGCTGAGTAAAAAAAAGAGCCGCTTGTTGAATATTCTTTAGCAAATCTTGCTCATAATTCAACGAAGCAACACGTAAAAATGCACGTGCATAACTCAATGAAAGAACCGCCTCCTGTTCACTATACATGAGCATCGCCCAACAACGAATCGATTGCTATTTCTACGAATCTAGATCCCCTTTGCAAAGACTCAAAGTTACCCTGCAGCTCACTTTCAGCTTTTTCAACAGCCTTAGACAATGTCTTTCTTTCTATAGCATGCATTAATAAATACATTTGTTGCTGCTCTAGCCGCTTTTGATACATAAGCTCATTTCGTGAAAAAAACGTTCGCTCCTGCAACGCTTGCTCTTCATGAAATTGCGCCCAAGCTGCAACCTTCCCCATTAAATTCCTATATGAATCATCGCGCAATTCACGTTCTTTATCGAGAGAAAGAAGCAGACTAGAAAGTCTTGTTTGAGATGTCATTTGCTCAAGTCGATGATTTTTCTCGTTAGCTATTTCACATCTTATCGCAGGCAAAATCCACGTACGAAAGGCATATGCAAATAAACCAAAAACCAAAGCGCTATTAATAAGCCCAAAACAAAAATCAACTATTCCCATGGATCTTTTCCTGAAACAAAATCTCACGGATTAAAGAATTAGCAAAAGCTTCTTCTAAATTCCTCGCAACTGCTTCATCTAACCTTATAACGCTCGAAGATAAAACTGTGACGCCTAGATCACTTATTCGATGCTTTTCTGTCGACACATATCGTGAATATAAAACACCACAGTGCCGTTTCCATTGAGCTTCAATCATTGCATTTCTACGAGCAACCTCTTCTTGCAATAACGCAATATTACTCCGCATTAAAAATGCTTCCCGATCACGTTTTTTCAACAATGTAAGCGCTGGCCGCAGTACAATATACTTTAACAGAAGATAGGCGATTAAAAAATGCACCATCTGTACTAACAGTAGAGCATTTACAATCACAATATACCTTTCACCTAAATACTATAACCCAAATACAGCAAGCCACCAGCGATCAATAAAACATAAATAGCTGATGCTTCAATAAATCCGAGGGAAATAATCATAGCAGACCGGATATCTCCCGATTTCTCTGGATACTTTCCAATATTTTCACAGGCACGAGATGCAACAAGTGCTTGTCCCAATGCTGGCCCGAGTGCCCCTATTGCCATAGCAATAGCCGCACCAAGATATGCTGCTGATTTAACAATATACGTATACTCTTCCATGAAAAGCTCCTTTATCTAGACTAACACATTACCAGCTATAACGCTTGACCGATCAATTCCGGTCTGCTGTACGACAAAGTCAGCAACACTACCCGCATGTATCCGTCGCAAATCTTCTGACGACTCAAAATCCTCATCACAGTTTAACACCAAAACAGGAATGTCCCGTAACAGTGCTGAAACATCTCGCTTGTGAACCAACCAATCTTCATGTTTATTGTGAAGCAAACTAAGATAATCAAGCGAAACAAGCGCCTCTTCTGAACGATTACGCTTATTTAATCGCCGATGACAAACTCGCGGATCTGTTCGCAAATAAATAAAACCAGCTGGCAACGGAGAACGCTTACCAACAAACCACGAAAACCAATCGCAATACAGATTCCACTCTAATAAACTCATCATGCCCATTTCATAGGCGTTTTTCGCAAAACAATAACGATCAGCATACACTGATCGTTCACAAAGCAAATACGGATTAGTAGTATTTTTAATATGTTCTTCTAGCGCAAATATACGTGTAATAAACGCATACGTTTGAAACGTATACGCCCACCGATTTCCATCTTTATAAAACGCATCTAAAAGATTTTCACCACCAATATTTTGCCAAGCCTCATGAGGTTCATATACAATCTGAGCGTTTAAAAGTGATCCAACAACACGCATAAATGTTGATTTACCCGCACCAATATTACCCTCCACAACAAAATATGCCATGAAATCTCCCAGAATTTAATCTTCTTTTTACACCACTAGACCGCTGAACAAATATTTTGTCAACGGAGACAAAGCTTGCTAGGATGAACCCCAATTCAAAACCCAACGCGATGGGTCACAGTGTAACACCAAAAAAGTGTATTGAACATGAATAAAAACAAAAAAAAACGCTACTACTTTTCTCTTTTTTTACTCAGCATATGCCAATGCACAAGCAATCTAAAACCTGCAAACACAACATTCCAATCATATGATTTAATAAGTTTTTTTGATGAAGATGCAGAGAATAAAATCGATGAATCATTCAACGCATACCTAACATCCCGATCATGTACGGTTGATCCTCTGGATCTTGTCCAAATTTTAACCGGAAGCAGTCCAGAAATCCCCATACACCTAGAAACATTAACTCAAAAAAATCTATACGCTCGAACAAATCCGACTATAACACGGCCAATTTCGGATTTACCTTATTTCCAAACAACACCAGATTACCATTCAACACAAAAACAAAATCTCCAATGCAGTTTTTTCTATAATCAAACAACAAGCAAATATTTTTATAATGAGGACAGCTCTATTAGAGAGTATTTGGGATTATTTAACGATGATTTTACCGAGTTCTTTGAAGATCTAAGTAAAGCATTAAAAAACATCGATCCAGACTCTAAAGAAATTTCAGTCGACAGCATACTGGGTCTTTTTTCTAATATAAAACTCGAAGAACGTCGGGCTGGTACTGTATTTGCATGGAACTGGGAAACTCGCAATTTTAAATTGCAAACACAACTTCCGCTCTACTACATAGAACATAATTTTATGCTCACCGAAGATGAACAAGCTGCTATTGCAAACAATGAATTCGTAAAAGAATTTACCAGAGACCAACCGGCAAATGATCCAAACGCCCTAAACAAAGCAATAAGAGAACATGTAGCAGAAGACTTACTTGGATTAGGAGATATAAAAATATCATTTCTAGCCAAAGGCTGCGTGGGGAATCTCTCAGGTTCATTGGGCCCAGAGCTCATCTTGCCAAGCGCATGTATCTTTACCGATAAATTAATAGGCGGCCGCTTTGAAAATTGCCCTAAACAACCAAGTATCAACTTTTTAATGTTTGCTTGCGCCCTAGAAGAAGGACTTGCCCAAAAAGAACTCGACGTTGTCAAACAATTTGGCATTGGGATTATCGAACGATTAACGCGCATCACCGGAAACACAAGCTTAGGACAAGGCTATTTAAGCATGTATGGGCGAGGCGAAATTGAATATTTTATGACGCCAAGCTTTAGCCAAAAACATATGATTCGTATCGGCGGAGGAACTTCATACTACACCACTCGTTTTTTCAACGAAAACAAACAGGCCGCAGCATTCGATCGAGATTATGACAGCCAAGCACTTGCAACAGACAATCTCCGATTCTTGCAAGATCAGTTTGTTTCATCAACATACCCGTTTCCCCGGTCTGTCCTAATTACTCCTGGTCCACGTCTTGAATATCGAGGAGCCCTTAAAAAAGAACATTGGGCCGGAAAGCTTGAATGTGGCTATGATTTCTGGTTTCAGGGCGCAGAGCAGATATCCCTACAGCACAACTATACAAGATATTTTTCACTTAACATGGAAACTGCCCGACCATCAAACGCATTTGAAAACAAGCTATTTGCTTCGCTAACCTGGATAGGCTCACGCAATACGCGAGATTGGAATATTGCGCTCTTTGGAGATTATACGTTTTATAGTCAAGGAACTGGAAATGATTGGAGCCTTGGCTTTTCCGGAAACATTTATTGGTAATTATATAAAAAAAGGAGACAGTATGAATCGATTACGCCTTATTGCGATCAGCCTAAGTCTTGCCCTATATCCACAATCGGCAAAACCAACAAAACCTGTAGCTCTTGACTCCGCAGTACTAAGGTTAGTCGACGGAACATCAATGATTTGCATAGAACAAGTCTTCTCTTATGCGCAAAACCTTATTATTCTTTCAAGTGGCGCAAAAAACCTACAAACAGCTCTACGACTCGCCAAACTCTATGATTTTCCCCTGCCCTATGAATTTTCAGAAAACACCTCCGGTCCAACACGATTCGGGTTACTCCCTTACCAAGGCACCTATAAAACCATGCAAGAGTTAACGCTTATTGAAAAAGAGCTAGGCGGCATGGATTCTGACCTCACAGATTCCTTTGAATATCTAAAACAGGATTTCGAACTTCTCTCAATAGAATATCTGGCTGAACTGCAAAAAAATAAAGCTTTTATGACCCCGCTTATTAAAAATTGGAGTATAGTTCGCAATCGCCCAAATTCAATACTTCTTCAATGGAGCTCAATTGCTAACAACGAAAAAGAAGCCTTAAGCTCAATGCTCACAAATTTCTCTATTTCTGCTACGCTTGTTGAAGACTTACTACTCTTTTTATCTGATCTCGTTCAAAATTGCCCCAAATCGCATAAAGCCTATCGAGAAGGATTAAAAAAATAAATTTGGTATTTTTGTGACAAAAAAAACAACGACAACAGAATCCTTACACGGAACCGTTGAGCGAGTCGTTTATTACGATGAAGCCAGCGGTTTCACTATTTTTATTCTTTCAACAGCAAAACTCTCTACCGTAGTCCGAGGAACAATTCCATCATTAAAACAAGGAATCTCTCTTGAAGTTCAAGGTTCCTGGACAATACATCCAAAATTTGGGAAACAATTTTTAGCCGAAAGCTGCATTGTAAATATTCCTACTAGCCAAGAAGGGCTCATCAATTATTTTGGCTCGGGAATGGTAAAAGGTATTGGAAAAGTTTTTGGAGAAAAATTAGTCAAAACCTTTGGCCCAGAACTTATTTCAATCATCGAAGAAACGCCCCATCGCTTAGGTACTGTTGAGGGGATAGGACCTAAACGTATTGAACAAATAACATCCGCATGGAAAGAACAACGTGAATTCGGACGTATTTTAATTTTTTTACGCGAAAAGCAGATATCTCCAGCATACGCGATGCGCATCTACAAGCATTACGGGAATGCGACAATTTCGGTAATCGAGGAAAACCCCTATCGACTGGCCGAAGAAGTCTGGGGTATTGGTTTTCTTAGCGCTGACACCCTCGCACAAAATATGGGTATACAAAAGAAAGATCCTCGGAGAATTGCGGCCGGACTATTACACCTCTTTTCGAACGCCGCCTCATCCGGAGATTTATATATAGAAGAATCGCAGATATTCCAACAAATTACAGAGCTTCTCTCACTCGAACAATCAATATCTGAAATCCAGAACATTCTCAGGATTCTAATCGAACAAAATAAAATAGTCTCCCTAACTCATCGTCAAAAAAAATGGTTAGGTCTCCGCAAACATCTTCGCATTGAGCAACGCATAGCCGAAAAAATACGGATCATTACTAACACGGCGGGAACAAACAGAGCTACAGAAGAACTCGCTCAAGAATTATGTACCAACAAAAATAACCAACTAGAGCTGCATGAACAACAAATAAGAGGTATTTTAACGGCTCTTGCACAAAAGATTACGATTATAACGGGCGGACCAGGAACCGGAAAAACAACCCTTATTCGAATTCTGCTTTCAATACTCGACAAAAAAGAAATCTCATACAAACTTACAGCTCCAACGGGCCGCGCCGCTAAGCGCATGATAGAGAGCACTGGACGATTTGCTACTACAATTCATCGTCTTCTTGAATTTGATCCTCAATCAATGCACTTTAAACACAATGCGCAAAACACCCTGGTTGCTGATTTTTTCATCATCGACGAAGCATCAATGATAGATGTCTTTCTAGCAAATGCATTACTACAAGCAATCCCAGATAAAGCCGTTGTTGTTTTTATCGGAGATACTGATCAACTGCCATCTGTTGGCCCAGGTAATTTTTTACGCGACCTCATCGAAAGTACATACATTCCAACGATCCGCCTAACTGAAGTATTTCGCCAAGCTAAAGAAAGCTTAATAATCCTTAATGCTCATCGAATCAACCACGGTGAATTCCCTATTACACGACTTGAAGATATGGAAACCAAAAAAGATGTACTCTTTATTAAAGAATCAGATGCGCCCAACATTCTCCCCCATATTAGACGATGCATTGAATATGAGCTTCCAAAACGCTGCTTCAATAAAGATGACGTACAAATTCTATGCCCAATGAATCGAGGAATAGCGGGTACTCAAACAATAAATCAATACATCCAAAAGCTTTTATTTCCCCAACCTCGGGCACAATTATTTTCTTTTGGCACCCCCTTTTCCGAAGGTGACCGAGTCATGCAAATACGAAACAACTACGATAAAAAAGTATTTAATGGAGATATCGGAACAATACAACACATCAATAGCTCTGAAAAAAAACTCACTGTTTTATTTGGTCCCGGAAGTGAAGTCGAATACGAAGAAGATGAATTGCATGAATTGACACTAGCTTATGCAGTAACAATCCATAAAAGCCAAGGATCTGAATATCCTGTTGTAATAATCCCTATTTTTATGCAGCATTTCATGCTCCTTCAACGGAATTTATTATATACCGCTTTCACACGAGCCCAAAAACTCTGCATACTTATCGGTGAACCTCGCGCAATCGCCATGGCTCTTAAAAAAACAGAAAGCAAAACACGTGCAACCTTTCTAAAAGATCTTCTTTTAGACCCTGAGCTTTATCATGAACAATGAAAAAAATAAAAAAATTTACACTTCAACCCTACTTATTTTCTCAATTATAGGAATCATCAGCGGTTGTGGATTTTTCTTTTGGGCCAATGGATGGGTCATCTTTCTTTTTCCCCAATTTGGAACTTCTAAAAAAAACCAAACTTCGCTACAAGAAGAAAAAAAAAGTAACAAACAAGAATATCTTCTATACATGCCGCGAAAAAAAAATCACATCGAACGAGAATCCATCTTAATAACTGATTGTAACGCACAAGTAGCTCAAACAAGCATTGCAAATTGGTTAGCAAAAATTTACGAAGAAGGACTTTTAGAGAAACAGACTTCTTTACAAGATGTAAGTCTAAATGCAGATGGACAAGATCTTATCGTTTCCTTTGACAGGCCTCCATTTAATAAACAAGCAAGCATATATGAAAAACTTTTTTTTCTAAACTCCCTCTGTAAGACCCTGATACCACTTCTTCCAAACGTGCGTACCATTACCTGGCTTGTGCATCATGCACCGCTAAATGATTGTCATTTAGATACAACCCAACCATGGCCAATTGAAGGATTTATCGATAAAAAAAAGATACAGCAACCCCAACTAAAAAAAGTATTCAATAAAAAAAATCTCACGATCATGCTTGATCCAGCAGGAGATGCAGCCAATAAAGGCCGACTTATTGATGGCACCTTTGAACGCGGTATAACACTACAATGTGCTGAATATATAAAAAAGACTCTTCAAAAAGACACCTCATACCGATCTATTCTAACGCGCTTTCCTGGCGAGACCATAGAGCCGCTACAAAACGCCATGTTTTCTAATCGCTTACAAGCAGACATCTTTATTAACGTTAATTTTTTTTGGAAATCAACTGAACCGGCAGAGTGTTTTTTGCTGTATTATATTAATAATCCCTCAAGCACAATATGGAGCCAACAAACACCCTTCTGGGTTCCCATTACCGACGCATATAAAAAAAATCTAAAAGCAACAATTCTAGTCGGGTCCACTCTCGAAAATAATATTCGCAAAGAGTTCAATAAAACAATCGCGCTAAATCCACTACTTGGAGCACCAATTAAACCTCTAATGGGTCTAACTTGTCCAGCAATCAGTATCGAAATCGGTCTAACAAAAACAACCAATCTCGCGAAAATTATGCCCGCCCTGAGTACCGCAATAAAAAACAGTCTTGCAGAGCTCTCAAAAGATGATACAACAGATACATAGATAGGTTATCTTGGCTAAGGAGAATCGGTGAATAAACCAAAATGGCTCAAAGGATCACAACAATTTTTATTTATAGGACTTGGATCCCTAGCAATAGGATCGAGTTTATTACTCAGTGTCTTAGGCATAGTCCAAAGCTTTCGAATGCTCCTTGCCCTCAGTTTTTTAATTTATGGTGCACTGATGCTTTCCGTTTGGAATCAAACACAAAAAAATGAGAGCAACAATGACCTGTAAAACGTCATCATCACTCTTTCAAGGATTAATTTTTATAATACTCGGAACATATTTTTTATGCACTGCACTCGGCATCGCTATAAAATTACAACTCATCTTAGGGCCGATTCTCATTCTTTATGGCTTTCTTCTCATGACAAGAAAGCCACTTGAAACGTCAGAATATTGAAGGAGTCACTATGCAAACACAAAAAATTGCAGATATTTTCAAAGGCACGCTATTCTTTCTCGCTGGACTATTATTGCTTCTCAACATTCTAGGATTTGTAGAAAAATTTGCCACAATACTTTTATTACTTCTAGCAACGTGGTTAATACTGCAAGGATTATACCTATCAGGTCTTCTTAATTTACTACGTGATTATTGGAAAAGCTCTCACTAAATAATAAAGGGGGGCCATAATACCCCCCTTCTAACAATATTGTTCTTTATGACTTCGTTCGAATTTGTATAGGAACAGAAACAGTTATATTATGTTCGCCGAGCTTTTTAACAACAGCTAAGCGTAAATCAGATTCAATTTCCCATTTATCAACAACTCGCTCAGCAGTAATATAACCTCGAATCAAAAACTGCTGCCCATTACTTACAAAATCAAACAAACGCGCCACTGGTTCAGGGTTTTTTAAAAGAGCAGGATGCGCTGCCAACACTTCTCTCAATAATGTTTGCACAAAATACGGATCAATATCATAAGAGACAACAAACATAATATCTTCAGTCGATGCGAATGTTTTTGAATAATGCCAATTTTGAACCGGACGCGTTATAATTAACGTGTTTGGAATAATATATACGTTACTATTACGCGTTCGGATTATTGTTGATCGAGGTGTTATAAAACGCACAAAACCTTCTAACTTATACGGATCTTCCATACGTATAAAATCACCAACCTTAACCGGACGTTGCACAAGAATAATAAAATAGGATAGAAAATCACCAATTGGTTCTTTAAAAATATATGCAACACCCGCGATAATCAAACCGAGTTTTGTCGCTAACGAATCTAACCCAACACTTTGCAAACCCATAAAGAATGCAACTACAAAAATCATATAACGACTAAACGTCATAATGGTATTTTGCACGCCGGAACCAACGAGCATAGGATCAAAAATTCGAGACAAAATAAAGCTATTAAGCACATAAACAACAAGGATTCCACCAAAAACATACAGAAAAACTTTAACTAATGAATAAACAGTAATCTGTATAGGCTTTCCAGTTAACGCGTCATTTCCAACCGGGAACAATTCTTTTTGAAAAAAATGTATTAACTCGGTATACGTTACCGTATGCCCCCAAATTAAGGATACAATAAAGAAACCTAAAAAAATAAATGCTATAAAAGACCCGAGAACAAAAAAACCATACCACATTTTCCCGCTAGAAAAGCGTTCTTTTGCGACAATCCCATCGGGATAATGAAAAAATAATTCAGAGGAAACCTTCTTGAACCAATCATAGAACCAAACCACCAACGGGACAATAATTAATGTACCAAACACTCGTACCAATACATAAAACATCTGCTTACCATATCCAACATATGGATTATTAAGCACAATAATTACAGCTAAAAATGCTTGGAATACAAAGTAGTATCGCTCAATCTTTTCTTCCAAGAATGAACCAATAGAAGAAGAACGAGGTATAAACCAAAGAACAGTATTTTGACCAATGAAAACATCTTTGCTTATCAAACTGATCAAGACAAGTTGTAAAAAGATAATATTTACCGCAAGTAAAATTTCGGGAACCTGCGAATCAAAGGCGCTATTACTTGCTATAAAAGCCCAACGTAAAAATGAAAACACTATGGTTCCAAAAAACAAAGATGGAATCCCTGCAAAAAAACGATGACTATAGATAGCCGAAACCCAAACAAACCCATGCTCTCGGTTCGTCTGGGCAAATATTGCAAAAAAACGAACCGCTACATACAACAAGATCGGGATAGAAAGCAAGAAGAAAAAGAGGGCTTGAGGACCCTGGCCAGACCAAACATAACTAACAAAAACAAAAACAACACTCCAGCCATACACAAGAAAAAAATGCGCTTGAAGAAAATGTAAAAGGAACGCTAAAAACGACATAAAGCGCATGCCCCTTCCCGAGACACGCATACATAATCGTCGTAAAAGTGGCAATCCCCAACGCAATACAAAAAAAGCTAACGCAACAAATAAAAACCAGAAAAACAGAGTAACTATAGAGGAAAAATCATTCAAATAATTCCCAGCTCTCTCAAAGAAATATTGCAAAGACGCATGCGAACTATAGGCCTTCAACGTTGTCCAAACAAGCGAAAAAAAACGCCCTAAGTCAGGGAAAAAGTCCTTTAAATCCTGCATGCTTATGGATTGATCCGACCGCATCCAAAAGCTGCGCGCCGACAACTCAGTTAAAATATCCTCAATATTTTTCTTCTGAGATTGAATAAACGCTAAGTTTTTGGATAATGCTTCAACTAGTTTTGTTGCCTCATTTAATGCAGCTCGAAGATCATCATCAACGCCTACAAGAGTTTTAACCATTTTCTGCCGACTGACAGAAGATATAGGAATACTCTTTTCTATACTGTCCTCACGAACCTCTAAAGAAAACCGCTTTACATCTTCACGCATTAAATTCAACTGATACAGTTTTTTAATAGCTGCATCGCGCTGAGCCTGAATATCTGATTCTTCCATAGAAAGCTGTATCTTAATTGACTCGTATGACTTTACCGCCTCATCAATATAACTTCCTAAATTAACTCTATATTCACGTGTTAACCACCGCCAGGTGTCGAGAATCGCTACCGTCCGTTCTTTTTCAAGATATGCATAACGAGCTGAATCAATCTGCGCCTCAACAAGGCTCCTTCGAGACTCTAGAAGCTCAAGTTTCGCGTACTGGCCAAGTCCCTTTAAAGCCAAATCCCAAGATGCGGCGGTTTTTAATTTTTTTATATCAATATTCCAACTTTGGACCGTGCTTAAATCCCCCACTAGCCCATTCAGCTCAGGAGAAAAAACCGCAATATTTTCCTTAACACTTTCTATAGCCGGAAGAATTAATCGCTTTTTTTCATTCAATGCGGCCTGCTGCGCTAACGAATCTTGACGATCTTGCGTTAACTTTGCCTCAGCTGCACGCACTGCATTCACATCAATGCGAACTTTTCGCTTTATTTTTTCATAAGTTTTTTCTACAACATCAAGCTTTTGTTTTGCTACAACAAGCTGCAAATCTAAATAATCCTTTTTTTCCTCGATTTCATGCAGCCGAAACTGTGCCAGTTTTTTTGCTTGTTGAGCATTCTGCAACTGCAAGTCAATAAGCTCGCCCTGCTCACTTCGAGAAAAATCTTTAATAGCGTCAAGGACGCCTTCACTTTTTAAAAACAACCGTTGTTTTTCCTCTTGCTCTTGAATCTCTTTATTCGCATCATCAACGGTACGACGACGTTTTTCTAGATCAACTGCTAAAAGACGAAGACTCCTTTGCAAAAACGTTTTTTGATCACGCAAATCACCGGCCATACGACTGACCCGACGTAAATCTTCAAAGTCCGGCGCGCTTCGATCTTCTTTACTTAAAACCGTAAAGACTGGATCCGCAAGAAGCTGTTCTAAGAGAGCTTTATGTTCTTGAAGCTCTCGCAGCATCTGCCCAAGAACCTGCAATCCCTCATTAACACTCTGGTAAATATCCCCTATTGCCGCAACCCTTTTTTGAAAAAACAACCGCGCCCGAGCTCCATCTGCACTCTCTAACTGTTCTTTAGCCTGCTGTAAATCAGCTCCAAACCGCCTTAAAAAAGATCGTTCCTGCTCAGATTCACGCTCAATTTGGCTTATATGATTTTTTAACCCCGCCACCTGCTTTTCCAGGTTGCCAAATTTGCGCGCTGCATCGCTCACGACCTCAAGCTTAGAAGCTTCGCTTGCCTGCGACAAAAATGATGCTGCCGAACAAGCATTCCAGACTATTACGCCCAGAAACCAAACTACCTGTATTTGTTTTTTCATAAAAGATCGCTCCTTGCTACGCATTTAAAAAGTGTATTGTCCTCAGCGCATATCCAGGCTCACATGAACAAATACATAAACGCAACCACATCTTAATACGCCGTTTTTTTTCTCCACTATTCAACTCGTTTCCATCAGCAAACACACGTGAGGTTACTGTATACTGATCTAATTCACCATGAACCGCAACCTGATCAAACGGAACATACTGGCCTATTCTAAGAAAAAATGAACCTAAAATCATTAATTTTTTTAATTCTACATCTTCTATATCACACGAATCTCTCAAAAAAAGCCCCTGCCATAAATCCCAAACAACCGCTGCATCTTCGATACTAAAAACAAAATTCATAGTAATCTCTGCTAAGTGATGCAAAAATAATAAATCTTCCTGTATCCAAGAGCTAGGGAAAAATAGACCGGCGACATCTGAACCACGCCAACCTCCAGCCTTCACCTGCTGCATCCAGAGTGAAATATGCATTCCAACAGAAAGCTTTATATTATTTTTTTTAAAAAAAACACGACATACACCAAGCTCAGGAACTAATAAAACGGCAAATGGCCCTCTTTGATTAGTAAAGTACAAGACCAATGCTTGAGTAAAAACTTTCTCATAGATCCGTATAATCACTAACTAGCAACCTCTCGACAAAAAAGAAACCCGATGTAGAATAACAACCAGCATATCTTTTTTCATAGTATTTTAAACTACGAGTAAAACAATATTACCTGGAGTTTCCGTGAATAAAAAACTGCTATTTTTAGCCTTTTTTCTTCAGTTTTATTGCGCTTCTGTCTCACCAAAAATAAATGCCATGCCTCAAGGCGATCCTGTACAAATTGTTTCAAATTCGTATATAGATCTTCCATTAATTATCCACATAGCACAAACAAAACGAAGTGATATCCGCGCACAAGAAAAAATTACCGAAAAGCAAAAGGCTAAAGAACTTTCTTGGCTTAGTAAACACTTCCCCCAAATTTCACTCAACTATACCGCACAGAAAAGTCAAAAAAACGTCCTTCCTGAGCAACAATTACAACTTTCGCTAAAGCAAGCACTCTTTGCTCCAGGTTCCGTATACTTTCCTTATCAACTCGCACGAATAGGAACGAAATCAAGCATCTGTCAAACCGAATATCAAAAACAACAAGCCCAACTTTCAGTAGAGCAAACATTTTTTGACTTGCAAAACAACTACGCTAAAAACGACCTCGAATTAATCTTGCGCGAAACAGGACCAGAAGTCTTCAAAAAAGCTCAGATACAATTTGAAAATGGACTTATTTCGACCGTAGATCTTGAGCAACAAAAATCTGTCTATACATCTACGCTTTCAACTATCGAAAAAATTTTTCGAGGAAAAAAAATCACTAAAAACGAATCTGCTATAACTTCAGAACAAAAAATCAAACGCAAAACTATTCTTTGGATGCCACTAGAAACAATAAAACAAACTGTTAAAAAATTAGTTAATATACCAAAAGATGAATTATATACCCAAGCTCTCCATGCACGACCAGATCTTAAACTTCTGGCCTATGCCATGGAGCAAGCCGAAATCCAGGAAAAAATATATGCGTCCCAATATCTACCTTCGGCTTCATTTTTTGCTTCAATGTATGCAACGCGCAAAGCAGAAACCCTTTTAGGAGCCGCTGAAGAAATACTCAACTATCCATGGACTCTCGGATTAAGCGTTTCTTGGAATTTCGACAGTCTTACAAACATGTTTGAAGTACGCGCCTCTCGAGCTGAATATTTATCTCAAATGCTGAAAAAAAAACGCTCTGAATGGGTCATGAAAAAAGAAATCGATTTAACCGTCCAGCAACTAGCAATTGATCAAGCAACAATAACCGAAGCAGAGCAAATCTACCAGCACGGACAACAAGCATTTGAAAAAAAACAACTCGAAGTCGAAGCTGGCTTGGCGGCCCCTCTAGAATTGCTACAGGCGAAAGCTGATTGGGAACAGATCCAAGCTAATTATACTAACGCACACACGAACGCTGCAAAAAATTGTGCCTTGTTACATTACAAAACAGGCCACAAACTAGAATACCCCATTTTAGCTTCTTAAGGATGTATTGTGCATATGAAAAAACTTCTTATTCAAGGATCCATTGCTCTTATTTGCATAGCTGGTGGTTTTCTAGCCTACCACCGTTATTTTAAAAAAAATGAGCCGTTCTTATACAAAACAGAAAAGCCCTTTGCACGATATATTCGCCAATCAATAAAAGCAGCCGGCAACTTAGAACCTGAAGATATGCTTAAAGTTGGTTCACTTGTCTCTGGAATCATTCAAAAAATGTTTGTGGAAGAAAATGATTTTGTTGAAAAAGGCCAACTTCTTGTCCTGATCGATGATGGACGAGAAGACTCAAAAGTAAGAGTTGCAGAACAAGCCCTAGAGATTGCCCAAGCAAACGCCACCTATTTCGAACAATTTCTTCAACGCCAAAAGCCGCTCTATGAAAATGGATTTTTATCAGAAAATGAATTCTTGCGACTAAAAACGGAACTTACCACAAAACAACAAGAAGTTCTCATAAAACAAGAGCAGCTCGCTGATGAAAAACGTCTATTTACCAAAAAACAAATCACGGCTCCTGAAGATGGCGTAGTCGTTGGAAAAAATGGCAGTGAAGGTGAAATGGTAACAAACTTTGGGTCTAGTTTTGCTATTTACACAATCGCAAAAGATATTCGAAAAATGGAAGCAAAAATTGAAATAGATGAAAGCAGTGTCGGACTAATTAAAGACGGGATGATTGCGCAACTCATCTTCGATGCATATCCAGAAAAAACATTTGAAAGCCGAATTAAAGAAATCAGCAACAATCCAATTTCAAAAGGCGGAACGGTAAGCTATATGGCAAAGCTCCCCATCGCTAATGAAGATCTTCTATTCAAGCCAGGAATGACACTAGATGCGGATATCGTCATCAACGAAAAAAATGCCTCATTGGTCGTTCAAGGACAAGTCTTTTCAATAAATCCAAATACAATCGAACAAGTCGCTAAAATTAAAACATACGGATACGAACCAATCCCGCTAAAAGAAAAACAAGATTTAACAACACAGGGAAATATTAAATTCCTCTGGATCGAAGACAATAACAACTTCGTTGAAAAAGCAGTAAAAACGGGCATTACCGATGGTGCATATTTTGAAGTTATTGACGGAATAGCAGAAAACGACAAGATCATTGTGGACACAATCGAAACAAATGCCGTAGAAGCAATGTTTAAAAAAATGTTTAACACAGGATTAAAATAAATGAACACGCTTGTCCTGTTAAAGACATCAGTAATGATCTTCTTTAAACATCCCGTTCGATCCTTCTTAACCATTCTTGGCGTAGCCATTGGAATTGCATCAATTATTGCAACATTTTCCATTGGCCGAGGCGCAGAAATGCGTATTCGTTCACAAATCATGGGCATGGGTGAAAACGCCGCCTATATTATTCCGGGAAACGTCTTTGAACGAGGCAAAATCCGCGCAACGGTTGGAACAAATCCAAGATTAACAAAAACCGATGTTTATGCCCTTAAAGAACAGCTCCCTTCTCTCGAGGCTATAACCGGAGGGTTTGATATTTTACAGCCAATTGTCTACAGAACGGCAAGTGCTCAAGATCGTATTTTCGGGGCTAATCCTGAATTAATAACCGTTATTCAAGAACGCAAAATCGCCCAAGGCCAAATTTTCAACGATTATCATCGCAAACACGGGCTTACCGTTATTGTGCTTGGCTCAGAGTTGGCAAATATCCTGTTTAAAGATGAAGACCCTATTGGCAAAACAATTCGTGTCGGGCGAACACCTTTTACCGTAATAGGCGTCCTGGAGCCTCGAGATAACTACTGGGGGACTGATGACCCTAATAAAAAGGGCTTTATCCCAGATACAACCGCTCAAAAATACTTTAAAAAAGAAGGTAAAACCCTACAAGATGTTGATTTTATAACTATAAAAATAGGAAAAGAAAAACATTCTGGCGAAACACTACGCAAAGTTATGCGTATTTTACGACAGACGCATAATATTCGCCCCGGGGACACAGATGACTTTACCATTTTCGACCAACAGTCTATTGCAAAATCTGCTGCTACCGCTTCCGATATTATCCAATTATTTGGCCTTATAGCCGCATCTATTTCTCTACTTGTTGGCGGGATAGGCATAATGAATATCATGCTTGTATCCGTCCAGGAACGCACGCGCGAAATTGGTATTCGATTAGCACTGGGTGCAACACAAGGCATTATCCAAGCACAATTTTTAATTGAATCAGCCACTCTATGCTTTATAGGAGGGATTATCGGTATTTTATCTGGATTAGGCATTAGCGCGCTCTTAAGCAGCCTAACCAACCTGCCTGGATTTATTGAAATCGAACCTATTGTTGTTGCCCTTATAATAACTATTATTATTGGCCTAATATTTGGCTACTATCCTGCAAAAAAAGCTTCTCGTATGGATCCTGTTAAAGCTCTATACAACCTCTAATAAAGGACTCCCAGATGGAACTTTTTCGTACTGAAAATGTAACAAAAAACTTTAACAATGAGACTAATGAACCAATTGCTGTATTAAAAGACGTTTCTCTTTCTGTAAACAAAGGTGAATTTCTTTCTATTATCGGCAAGTCAGGATCAGGGAAAACTACGCTGATGAATATCTTAGGCTGTTTAGATCGGCCAAGCAGCGGCTCCTATTTCTTCGAAAATGAAAATGTATCTGAAAAAACGGCAAATCAACTAGCACTTATTCGCAATCAAAAAATTGGTTTTATCTTCCAAACATTTAATCTACTAGATGACTCTTCAGCGCTTGAAAATGTTGCCTTGCCCTTATTATACGCCAAGATACCAGTTATCGAAGCACAAAAAAGAGCAGAAGAAGAACTTGTTCGCTTAGGCCTGGAAGACCGCCTACACTATCTCCCCAATCGACTATCAGGTGGTCAACGACAACGAGTTGCTATTGCTCGAGCATTAATTAATAGACCAACACTAATTTTAGCCGACGAACCGACAGGGAATTTAGATTCAAAAACCGGAAAACAAACTATAGATATTTTCCGCGAACTAAATTCATCTCTAAATATTTCGTTCATTATTGTCACACATGATCAAGAGATAGCGAAACAGACAGATCGAATAATAACCATTGTCGACGGCCGCATTACCTAACTATGGGGTCATAAAGACAAAAAATCTCGCTCTAAACAATCAGAGCCGCGAACCAATGTTCGTAACCACTCTAAACGAATAGCTGATTTTTCTAACTCAGAAAGCCGCCAATTAATTTGTGATGAGGACCGGACCCTATGAACTAGATCATAACAACACAAGGCAATTGTTACTGATACGTTAAAACTCTCGGTAAAGCCATGCATTGGTATATATACATGACCATCAGCATGTTCTTGAGCATATAAAGAAACACCTCGCTCTTCAGAGCCAAAAACTAACGCTATTTTTTTATCAAGGGGAACTTTCGCCAAGGGTATATCATGCACATGAGGTGATGTAACAAAAATTCGATATCCTTGTGCTCGCAAATCACTAAAACAATCTTCTGTATTATTATGTCCCGGGTTGGCATACCGCTTCATAGAAACCCAGTTCGAAGACCCTTTGCTAACCCCTAAATTCGGAGCAAAACGATTCTGCTGCTCAACAACATACACATCCTGCAAACCAAAACATTCAATAGATCGAATTGCCGCACTCATGTTATGAGGTTGATTTAAATCTTCCAAAACAGGAACGATATACTTAGTCCGTTCTTGAAGTATTTGTTCAAGTTTTTCTCGGCGAGATGGGGTAATAAACTGACACAAGTGTTCAGCTAATTCATTCTGTATTGCTAGATCCATCAACTCTCCTCATGGCTTCATCCTTGTATTTTATCTGAGCATACGTTGTTTTTACTATAGCATAGGCCGATATTTTTCAGTAAAAAAAACAATAAAAAAGATAGGATGCCAAATAGAGAAAGAAGAATCATTATTGATGAAAAATCAAGAGAAAAAGTTGTAGAAGAAGCTCCTAGTAAGGTGAGTGAAAAAAGTAATGGCGCCATTCCAAAAAATGTAGTTAGCACGAAATTCCAAAAATGAATCGGCGTAAATGCTGCCGCTATATTAACAAAAGAAAAAGGAATCATAGGAACCATACGTACAAAAAATAAAAAAGCCGAACCATACATATTCCAGAGCTTATTGAAACGAATAAATTTATCTTTATACAAGGTTTGAAAATAAGATCCCACGAAATAGCGAATCGCTAAAAAAGCAAGCATTGCGCCCAAAAGCATGCTCATCATGGTCAAGATAAAACCCGTTAAAAATCCAAAATAACGCCCGGCAAAAAAAGCCAAAATAGAGGCCAAGGGAAGCGCAAAAATGCTGTCTAATGTATAGACAACTACATACCAAAAAGCACAAACATAAAAACGCTCCGCAACTGCCCGGCCTATATACGTTTCAAATTCAGCAAGCACAGAAAGAAGATATACACGATGCACAAGGGAAAAAAAACCAACACTTACAACTAACCCCAACAATAGGGCCAATCGAATACAAAAATTTCGTTTATTCATAAAAACTTTCTCTCAATAAACATTTTCAGTAAGCTATATCAACGCTATCAAACTCACGCTAGGAGTTATTATGCTTCCCTATGAAAAAATAAAAAATCTATCGATTTGTTTACTGATCATGGCTGCTGGAACAATCTACGGGGATTGGGGACCCAATACAAATAGAGGGAATAATAATAACATTAACAACAATAATGTCTTAGTAAATTTCTCCATAATTCCTGAGTTTATGGAAGCTGCATACCACCGATTTCACGATCAAACAAAAAATTTCACTAACAATCTTCAAGCTTCTTTTTCACTATTAACCCAAATTAGTACAGATCTTGCACTACTCCACAAGTGGAAATTACTATTTCTAGCAGCAGCAGGAAGTTATGGCTACATAGTCCGCTACAATACTACCTTAAAAAATTACC
Source organism: Candidatus Babeliaceae bacterium (assembly GCA_007116155.1). Lineage (GTDB taxonomy): Bacteria > Babelota > Babeliae > Babelales > Babelaceae > UBA12474. The sequence goes on from SKJC01000002.1 coordinate 244,533, forward strand.
TCTTAGATACCTCTCGTTGGTATCTTTGGACTATTCAAAATATCGGCCAAGCAGGCTTTACTGAAGAAAATTTTAATCGCATCAGCCAAGAACTTATACGAGAAATTCAAGGACGATACTTTGATCAACAAACACCAGAAGACTTTGTTACACCCTTAATAAGATTCCTAAAAGAGATCAACCTAGAAATTTATTACTTGCAACAATATCAACGTATTAATAGATTTGCAGAGAAGACAGGAGTACACACCTACATCTTTTTTGATACAGAAATTAATGAACGAACAAAACTCTGGTTACATTATGCCGAATTGCTAAAAAGTATATTTTTACGCTGGATGGCTGATTTTAAAATGCAGCAACAAATACACCGCACTTTTATTGCCTCACTATAAAGCCGGAAGACTCAGTTTCGAAGCATAATATTTAACATCATCATCAGAAAACTGAATACCGACTCCAAAGAATGCATTTTTATTTGTTCGACTTACAAAATCATCCGCTCCAAATGTAAAGCAGAGCGTATTAGCAAAAAATACTTTATTCAACCATTTCAAATGCATGCGATCGTCATTTATTCGGTTGCGCCCGCGCAAATCATAGGCTTCTAAGGTAGTTATCCATCGAACCAGATCAGAGCCAAGTGGAATATCAAAATCAACACCAACTCCAAATGAATTTTCAAACAAACCACCACGGAACGTTACATAATTATATCGTTTACCAAATTGCAAATTATAACGGATGGTATCAAGCTTGCGCTCTTCTGTTTCTTTTAAAGATGCATAACGCAACTTATCTCTACCCTCTAACTGTTCTTCCCATGGATAAATCGGCTTACCGCAATGATCATACCAGAAACGATATTTTTGCTTGCGCTCAATAGAGCCATTATATGAACCAACAATACCTAAAAGATAAAAATAATCTTCTGTCGGATGCAGACAAACATTAAAGATCCCTTTTGAATCCTCAATACCAAGGCGATCATGTATCTGTGCCATATTTCCTACACCACACATAGATTCACTATGCGCATCAAAAGAAACAGCCAAGCGATCAACTTTATTTAGATAGCGTCGCACATCCTGTACGGCTGAACGAACCTCTCGCCCCATGTCCTTATCCGAGATCAATGAGCCTAATACACCCTCAGCTTTATTAAGTTTCCCAACCATAGTCTCCACAGGACCTGCAACATTTTCAAACGTACCGCTCAACGAACTAATATTTTCAGTAAAGATATTCAAACTTTCACGTAAATCACGCGTTGTCTGAGGCAATTCTTGTTTTAAATCACTCACCATTGAACCAAGATCCGATACCACTGAATCTATCGTGCTGCTATTTTTTTGCACAACTGACTCGAGTGATTCAGCTAAGCGAGAAACAGACTCAACGCCGCGATTAAAACCATTAACGGCGCTTTCTATACGCAAAAGACCTTCTTCACCGCCCAGCGCCGCTTCCAAAGAAACAGAAACCTTCGATAAACTTTTTGCCACCAACTGAACTTCATCTAAAATAGAATCAATTGAAGCAGTTTCACGAGACGGCTTGTGTAAAAACCCCCCTGGAGAGATTGTTGCCAACTCGGGAGTCCCGGGAGCAACTTCCACAAATTTTGTTCCTAAAAGGCCATCTTGACGGACTAACGCATACGCATCCACATGTAATACAAAGGTGCCCAAGATCATTATTCGGGCCTGAACACTGCGAGCATCCGGAGCAAGATCAAGTCGATCAACCCAGCCAACAGTAACGCCAGCAATTTTAACTTCTGATTTTACACTTAATCCAGCTGCATCGTTAAAATAGACGTAATACGATTTATAACGACCTGAATCAAGCCTCCAAACACCAATTTGAAAACTCATATACAAGAAGATACCAACCGCGACCAGGATAAATAGACCAACTGAAGTCTCTGTCTTGATGCGCACAAAAAGCTCCTTGTAGCTAAATCCAATATAACCGTGTTACTGTATACACGTACGATGAATCAACACCTTGATACAATCGCAAAATCGCATAAACACCTTGCGTCACTCCCCCCACCACCCCATAGGATACCACAGAAACAAAACTCGCTCTACTGCTCTTCTCAAGTGCTTCACCAGCGTCTAACCCCAACTTACTTATATCAGACCAGCTCTTTTTAAAGGGCTTTCCAACAAGATTATTCCACTGCTGATTCCATATAACAGGCTTATTTCCTAATCTCTTCAACAAATCTTTTGCAACTTCAGCACGCTCTTTTTCATCAACCGGCCAAGGTGCCAATCCCAAAACCTGCATCATACCAGAACTAAAATGTAGTGGCCAAAGCTGCAAGCCCTTTTGAACAATAGGCGCCATAACAAAAAAATCAGAAAGCGCTAATGGCGTATCTATAGAGCCACCTTCCCCGAAAGACGGAAGGGGAGGAAAGAGCGTAATACGCTCCGATTTAACTGATTCTAAAGAGAACATCTCTGACATATCAACTAACGGTTCTTTACGCTCCTTTAAAAGGGCTTGCAATGTTTCATAAAACTTTTCAAAACCGATGCCCTTAGCTATCTCATCAAAAGCTTTAAAAAAAGAACCTGCAAAAGAAGTCGTGCCTGCTGAAACTTTTGGCAATGTAAATACTTTTTTATCAGAATTATAAAATGCATTCAGATTAATTTTCCCATCTTCAGGCTGAACGCGTAACACTATTTTTTCATTTTGCGTATCATCATTTCCCATTACGGGAAGCACAATCCACCGATCATAATTTTCTAATAACCAGCGACTGTTTTGTTCCAACGCTTCCTTTTCATTCTTGCCAGACAGCCGGCTTACAACTAAATCAACTCCACTCAATGCCGCTAAACGTGCACGCTCACGCGATAACAGAAACCGCTTTTCTTTAAGAACACCATATACACGTAGCGCAACGGATCCGATCAAAGTTACCCCAACCGACAACATCATGATCGTAAAAATTAAAATAAATCCCGGTTGACGCGATCGCAAAACCATAGACTAAACCCTTCCTCCTTGCTGCCTAGAAACACTACCAGCATTTTCTTTGCCTTGACCAGACAACCTTTTTAAACTCGCCGAATCTTTGTTATTAAGAAAGGAATTAGAATTATCAGCCGGTGAATTCTGATTTTTTTGTTGCCCACCAACCCTGGCACGCAGAAGCTCCATTTGCGCTAGGACATCCAGCGATGCAACAAGAGAAACAGAAGAAACACATGGCCAGGAACCCTCAACGCCCGACTTTTGCCATACTGCATCTAATTCAATAGCCAATGGCAATAGCGAGACATATGCTTCACTAGCAACATCAAACTCCCAGGAATCAAGCGTAGTCGTTGGCAAAGCCCGTATTTCCGTTTTCTCAAGGTCCCCTTTTTTTACCGCGCCTGATTCTTCAGCCGTTGAAGTTGAAGGCGCAATTAAACGAACAATACATGATCGAAGACCCCGGGCAAGAACGAAAGAATTTTTTAACAAGACCGCAGGATCCTCCTCAAAAAGATCCTCTGTCTCTGCTCTTTTAACAAGATATGAACTAATATCTTCAGACTCAGGCTCAATAGAATACACAACACGAACTAACCGCTTATTGGACCGTTGAAACAGAGGGCGCGCACTCGTTGTTATACACGAGAGAATAATTGAAGCATCCTGTTTTTTGCAAAAAAATGGCTGCACCTTATCCCAGTCTATAGACGCTTCTTTTTTCTTATCAGGTGATTCGGGAGATTTCTCTGATTGCAGTTTTTCTTGTTTTTCACCTTCTGGCACCTCCCCCTCATTACCCCGTTTTTTACTTTTTAATTTCTTGGCAATTTGCTCATAAATGGGCTCTGGTACAAGTATCGCTGAAAAATCCCGCTCCATTTGATGCAATAAAATCGGCACCGTATGCATATACGCAAGCTCAGCATCAATACGCCTTGTTAATCGAAACAAACTTCCCTGAACCTGAAACAACATAAGCACTAATAAAGATGAAATAAGCAATCCAAAGCTAATTTCAATGAAGGTAAACCCAGAATTTTTTATCATCTAAGCCTCCCTGAAGCCACCTGCGAATTTCCAGCCGGCTTTGCTCGCTGAGGCAATCCACCTATATTCGATGAAGAAGATTTCGTGGCAGCGGATTTTGAATTCTGTTTTTCTAACTTCGGAGCAACGTAGGATCGCGTCGGAATTGTTTCAAAAAGAGGGGCTACATCATCTACGGCGGCAAATGGACGAACTTGCACATATTGAACGTTTCCAAACAATGCAAACGGACCACCCTCAGGCAACTCCTTCACCAAAAAAGTAAACCGCTCAAAATCTTCTTCTTTTCCACTAATAATGCGTTCTTCAGAAGCTTCTTTTTTTAACACAAAGGACGCATTGCGCGCCGCAACACCATATGCAGCACGCGCATTAAAGAACGTAGCAACATCCCCAACTGCCCGCTGCATTGCTTGCGCAATAGAACCTTGCGAAATAATAACAGCCGTCCCTAGCAATGAAAAAATGAGCAACGCGCCCATAATTTCAAGAAAGGTAAAACCATTCATCACTAACTTCATACATCTTCTTTTTGTTCAAATTGCCCAGAAAAAGGATTTAACTCGTAAATCGACTCAGTTTCATCTGCATCACTACCTAAGCGCAAAGTTACTGCCTGTACATTGCCATCCTGATCAACAAAGAACCAACTTTGCGTTGTTCGCGAATCAACCTCCGATTGTCCATCAACAAATAACGATTTTACCACCAAGGCCTCAGGTAAAAATATCTGCTGATCTTGTCGGACAAATTTTTCAGTAGCAATATTTTTCAAAAATCCCTTTTTCTCCGCGCGCTCCACAAAAACTTCATGCTTTAAAATGTCAAAAACAACTTTGTGTACTAATTCTATTTCACGAGCCTGCGCTCGCACCTGCTGCACAAGATTTTGTAATTGAGCTACAAAAGTTCCCCGAATATCGCGCTCTTGAGAGCGAAATAATCGAGGAACCATAATACCTGAAAAAATACTCAAAACCAGAAGGCCGAGCAATATTTCAATAAAGGTAATACCCTTAGTCTTCAAAAGCACTAATCACCGTATCATCAGAGCCTTCACCGCCACGACCCCACGAATAAAGCTGGAATTTTGAAGCTTGACCTGGCGTAAAGACCAATTCATTTTCCCAACCATCTTTCAACATCCGCTCGTCTACATACGGACCGCGCCAACGAGCCGCAGCACGAGGTTCCGATGGTTTTTCTAATAAGTCCGTTATTGAACCTGGCTGAAACCCAACATCATTAATATACGTCTGTACCGCTACCTTAACCGACTGTAAATTAGTATCGGTTTTGCGCATACGCGCTTGATTCATAAAATTATTTACTACTGGCAACATCATACCTATAAATAAACCAATAATTAATAACCCGAACGTGATTTCAAGAATGGTTATTCCAGGCTTTCGACTCTTCAAAAGACCCTTGGCAATAGTATTCATATAAAGCTCCTTACGAAACAGCACCCACAGAAGTCGCTAACGACAAAATTGGCGACATAATAGCAAAAACAGAAAAACCGACTAATACAGCTACCAGTATTAAAAATACCGGATTGATTATCGAGAGCAATGAGCTTGTTAATCTATCAAGCTCAGACTCATATTGTGACGCCACTTGTAATAACATCTCATCCAAATTACCTGATTGCTCTCCGGTATCTAGCAAATAAATAGCCATTGAAGGAAATAATCCCGTCTGACGCAAGTATTCAGTAACCCGGCCCTGCTTAATAATTTGTTCGCGCGCCCCTCGTAATGCTTCAGCCAAAACACTATTATTCACAATATTACAAACAATATCGAGTGATTCTGAAAGTGAAACACCACTTGAAAGCAGCATTCCCAAGGTGCGAGAAAAGCTAACAATAGTATTTGTTCTTAAAAAGTGACCAATTAGAGGCATTCGCAATAACATTACATCTAAAAAACGCGCGCCCCAAGCTGTTTTCTTCCATGCATAAAACAGCAGCGTTGCTACTATTGGCACTACTAGAATCATAATAAAATGAGCTCGAACAAAATCTGAAAGCGTTATCAATATCGTCGTAGCTAATGGCAACTTCTTTCCCTGATCAGCTAAGACAGGAATAACTTGCGGAACAACAAAGATCAATAATGCAGCGACAACACCAATAACGACAACAAGCTGAATCAACGGATACATCATAGCGCTTTGAATCTTTTGCTTTATCTCCATGCGCCGCCGCAAATATATTGCTAAGCGCTCAAAGATCAAATCAAGATTGCCACTAACCTCGCCAGCCTTTACCAATTGAATATATAAAACTTCAAAAACACTTGGATAAAAAGCTAAACCAGACGCAAGAGACTGCCCCTCTTGTAAACGATCACGCAATGAACCTACAATGCGCCGCAACTGTCCTTTCGTCTGCTCCACAAGCAACTGTAATGCGTCTGCCAGAGGAACTCCTGCTTTTAGCAAAACAGTAAGCTGCTCAGTAAAAAAAATCGTATCTTTTTCAGAAACTGATGGACTAAAAAGAGCACCCAGTAAAAAACTTGAACCCAAACCTTCACTTGCAAGCTTTATTAAAACAGGATAAATGCCTTGTTTTAACAAAACCGATTTAACCATTTTTGAAGAGCTTGCATCAAGTGATCCTGAAATCTTTTTACCATCACGCGTAAACGCCTGGTAGTTGTATAACGCCATAAAAAACCTTAAGGTTGTGGCAAATAGTGGTACCCTAACTACAAAGAACTGTACACAAAAAAACACAGTATTGTCTATAGGAACCATATGAACGTATTTTGCCGATTATTAACCAGTAGTATGCTTCTAGGTATGCTTTTTCCACCAATGCTTAATGCGCGCAGAAAACATAAAAAAATTCAAGCTAAAACCAATGCCCCGTATACAAACATTAACACCCAAAAAACGCAATCACCGGAAGAGCTTATTAACCAATTACTACGACCTGTCTCCTTCACACCTGACGGACTCAAAGAGTTTATGAGGCAATACAATTCCACATTCTATATTGAACGCTTCTTGCCCGCATGTTTTATCCACATCATCGATTTCTTAGAATTCGGTCAAACGCATGAAAAAAATGCGCAATATTTTTTATCAGTACTCGCATTATTCACCCAGCGACTTCAAGCATGCGAATGGGTTAATCCCTACGCCCTTGTTGCATTGCTTGAACGCATGAACGAAGTATTAACCACTTATTGCATGCAAATAGAGGAAAAAGACACAACATCCCTTATTGAAGCTGAATTAAAAAAAGCATTTCTAGAGAAATTTGAACTATTAAAAAACGAACCTGATGCATTTGTTGCACACGTTGCTCAAAATATCGTCCAAGTTGCCTCATTTGGAAACACCCAATTTGTCATTCGTGAAATACAATCAGCGGTAACTCAATTTTTACTTTCCGCAACTAGCAAGCTCATTTGGCATCCTCGCGAAAAAATAGACTCCTGGCGCATGGTTGTGGCAATTGCCAACCAATACCAAGCATTTTTTGAATCACACCTCATAAGCTCATACGAAGATTTAAACACACTAATCTGGAGCCTCATATATCGCTACGGGTTCTTCATAGAATGTGCTGGATCGCAATTAAGCCCCGAAGTATACAAAAATATTCAAGCAGAACTTCAAGAAAAAAAACATTCATTCCTCCTCCTACGAGAACAAGAGTCAGATATTACATCAAAAGAAAGCTATCTTATGAATGTTCTTATGCGCGGAATAACAAAATCAGAAGCCTACACCTCGGGACTTAATGTTGATCGATACATATAAAAAGTGAGGCACGTATTTTTACGTGCCTCACTACCAAGAATAATTAGATTACTGCCTTATCCCTTGATCAACAAAGGCAAGGTGACAACAAATACTTCTCGTCCATCTTCCATCTTTTGCACATATTTTGAAATTAAAGCGGCAAAAACCTCAGGAACCGATTGTGCAGCTTCTTCCATAATAGCTGTTGTTGCGGCAATAAATTGTGCATACGTTCTTACATCCGCCGGAATTTCCCACTGTGAAAGCGCTTGCTCTATAACTTTAAAGAAAGCAGCCTCATCCACTTCACCCAATTCATCAACGTTAACTGAAGGAAGATTGGTTAAATAAAAGCTTAAAAAGACCTCAACAAACTTTTGCTCGAGTCCTTCTACTTCTTTTCCATACTTCTCTAAGGCTTGCTGAAACAAATCAGGACATGTTTGTGCAGTTTTCTCAAGTTCTGCAACTAAATATTCACACGCTTGACCAAAATTAACTACTTCGTCAGGAAAAACAAGCTCTTGTAAATGTCCATTTAACAACGTAAATAACTCTTGCTCAACCGCTAAATCTTCATGTTGCATCTCTGCTTCAACCGTATCTGCTGCGCAGACAAACGAACCAACCGTTCCTGCCAGCAAAAGACTTGCCACCATAAATAATTTCTTGTTCATCTCAAACCCCTTTACATAAAAACGGTACGTATGCAGACAAAACCTAGCATAAAAACCATTACTCAACAATATGTTTTTTCCCACTAAAAATCATATCCAAACTGCACAGCAACGGTATCACACGCAATTACACGCTGCCCATTAAAACCCCACTTAGCAGTAACGCCTAACCGAAAACTTACCGTATCAAAAATAACATCATAAGCAGCCATTCCCATAAGCGAATGGACCGTCCACAAATCTAAATCTTCTCGCATATTAATCAGTGTTGGATCGGTATAGAGCCCGTCAACATACATACGTGATTCACTCTGTTTTAGATACTGATAGCCAAGGCGTACCAATAATCCCTTGCAAAAACGAGCCCCCTCAACAAATAGCGTAAACTTTTGCCAAAGACCGGGATCTTGATACGTAGAACGAGCATCAAGCAATGTCAGAGTAGTTTGGGATCGATCTGTCTTGATTTTACGTACTTGAGAACTCCCAAAACAATAGAGTAAATCGACATCTAGCCCAGCGTGCATATATCGACCAAATTGCATGCGAAGCTGCATTCCACCAGGGACACCAAGTCCACCACCATATCCAAGACCAGGAGCAAACAATGCTTTTGAATCTTCTTTTTTACCTGTCGGCAAGAGAATTCCAAGTCGTGCATTTAAAGAAACGTTTGTTAAAATTTCTCGTGCTTGAGGAAATGATTTTGCCCAACAAAGCTGCACTGTCGCATCGCCAACGCCAGACGCTGAATAATCAAAAAAATTACAGCCACCTACCGCCGCCACATCTCGAACAAAATCATCATTCAATGAGGCATCAAAACCATCAGCATGATTTCCCGGAGCCTTAAACCAAGCAACATCTGAAAGCTTATAAGAAACAATCGGCAACGAAGCAACCAGAGAAAAAGCACCGTTGATACACCAGCGCCCCGAGACCAAAAGCTGATCAATGTGAATATTAGCTTTCGGAATAAACCACCCATAGGTCCCATCATCTCCGCTCAAATTATATCGCTGCGCCAACTGCGTACGAGCTGCTGCAAACGCATCCCCCTTCAGCGCCGCCAATAAATCTTGCCGATCTTCAAAAAGCTGTAAAACGTCTCCCCGCTTACGAAAACAGTTAGAATTCCCCATCTCATCAGTCGCGTATTGATATGCTCGAGAATCAAATGCATGTTCATACGCTGCCTCGAAGCCCCATTTAGATGGAGTTAAATAAGGTTTCCAGAGCCATATATCATTGGGTGAAAACATATTCGTAAAGGGCATTTGTGGATATATCCATGAGACAGAAAGTGCAACAAAAAGCACAATAAACCAAACTTTTTTTATTATATACGTTTTCATTCTTGTCCCTATTAGTTTTGCTGTCCATACAACGTACTGCCACCGATTAACCAGCTTCCATTACTTGAGCGACGAACAAGTGGCCCCATTGCAACACCACCAGAATGAGCTGAGGCAACAACGCGGCCACCAGAACTACTCATAAGCAACATTGTTCGATATTCTTGAGGTAACAGCTCAACAAATGCCGGAATATTAGATGGCGCATACGTATTGCAACTCATTAACCATAGAGCCCCATCAGTAGCTACATGATTTCGATAATCTCCACGAGAAACAAAATACGTGCGATGAATATCGCTCCCCACAGATTCCCTTGCCCACTGCATCATATAACAATCAGGCAAGAGGCTAAATGTATCGTCAGAAACTACAACACCAGCTGCAAGATATTGACAAGCAAGTCGATATACACTCGTACCACTCCGTCCAACAGAACCACTAACCGCCAATACATTCCCTCCACGCTCATCAGAGCAAAATGCCGAAGGAATACCGGGCGCCGCAATCGGCACAAGCCGTGTCACTGAATGCATGCTCTCTGGAAGTATAATCTTTGCCCAACGAGTCGCTCCAAACGATGTGCTCGTACGAACATCCACAGCATTGCCACTTCTAAATAATCCCTGATCAGTTGCCAACAATGCTGCAGATTCGGAAACTGCAACATCAGAAAACCGAACAAAACTTCCAGTTCCCCATGAATCTGATGTAACTAAAAGAGTACCTCGAGCATTAGCCTGTAAGAAGAGAGTAGCGGCCGAATCATACCGCTCCAAAGATTCTTCCGTTAACAAAAAGAACTGATTCCTATTTGCACAAATCTTACGCACCGGTGCGCCAGAAAAAAAGCGTCGCCATACAAGATCAGTCGGCAGATTAGCAAATCCAGAAGCTAGAGCTCCAATATTCCATCCATGTCCATTGGCATCACAAAGGACTGCAGCTCCGTTACTACCCCCAACAACAAGCCATGAATACGTTCCATCAGTTACAATATCTGCCGTAATAATTGCACCAAGCTCTGCAATTACGCCCGAATCCCAGAATAAAATATCTGCAGGATTCTGCGTTGAATTCCGCTCTATTGATGAAAGATTTGTCGTCTCTCTAAAACAATCGGCCCCATCGGTAAACCCACTCTGCGCAAAGGCAACCTTGCCATATCCGGTACAACAGATAAGTGAGCAGCGCTCAGCTGCAACCTGGGAAAACGCTGGATGATTGGAAGGAAAATCAACAACACCCTGAATACCGTGCGCATCATCAGAAAACAACAATGATAGCTCTTGCGCCCACAAGGACTTCGCCCACTCTGAACGATTCACAGATGTCACATCATTCCAAGTAGCTCCCTCCATGGTGTAGAAGACACCATTAGTCGCATCGAGGTAGGATGCAACTGCGGGATGAGTACAGCCACCGGCATGGGCCCAACTTGTCCACCCAGTAATACGACCATCGCCATCAAAAAGTGCTTGCGACGAAAAAACCCCACCTGCTAAAGCATCATCTTGTGCAACAACAGAAAAAACTGCATCCTTCTGAACCCACATGCGCATAACTGGACCAGGTAATTCAACATCACCACCAACCACAGCGGCTACATCGGTACTCGTAAAAAGATCACCAGCTCCCGTAGCAACCTCAGAAAAAGCTCTTCCAATAACTTGCTTTGCTGAAAACGGACTATTAATGATTGAAATAGCAGAATCTTTTTTAGCTAATGTCCCATACCCAGAGCCAAGACCAACAAGCGGCAATGCATAAACTTTTTTATTATGGTCTCCAGGAACCGTTTCAACACCACCAACGACTACAAGATAATCAAGACCCGTTGTCGTCCACATAGTATCAATCTGATAGATAGATACCGCTTTATTCACGTTACTTGTCGCAACAACAGAATCCGCCGCTACCGCAGCATCCACCGCCATAGGTATATCAAGTCCCATCAAAACTGCCCGCGCACCCGATCCAACACCAGCGCCAGAAACAACCTGAAGCCCGGTATATGCCGTTTTGAGATGTTCACTAACGCACATACAAACAGACGCGCCAATTGACTGCAAGTCATTAGTAATCTTAAGCGATGAAGAACCAATTGTTACTGCACGAGAAGTTCCCTGTTGCAGTTCAATGGTTTTTTGCCCCTCGTTAATCTGCACAGTACCAATAGTTAAAGAAGAATCATCACCTTGACCGAATGGCGAACCAGGGGCAGTTAAAGCAGCAAAAAATGAGCCCTCCCCCGAAAACCCAACCATCTGAACAATGCGTTCAGATGCAGTATCATCATGTAGTTTCAAAACCTCACTTGGCAAAAGAAACGCGGAACTGGTGCCTGGATTACGAAGTAAATAGAGCTTATTAGGCTCATTTTCGATCACAACCGCTGGAGCGTGATTCACTAATCCTAACAGAGCTATCTGTTTTCCATACAACGGATTTGCTTGATCATACAAAGCATTAATACGAATCTTTTCAGGAGTAACCCCTCGATAGACGATATCAAAAGGCGTTGCCATCGAAACTGCATATACCCCATCTACCCCAGCAACGGGAGCTCCTAAACCAACATATGAACAAGATCGATCCACATCAAAAACTGCCGTTGATAAATGTGCCGGAAATGGCTTTGCTTCAGCTATTGTAAGCGTTGTTGACGCATAGGCAAAGCCGCATACTAAGCTTGCCATGCCAACAAACAACGCGGCTATACGTTTCATGCTATACTCCCGTATTATAACGCAAAAACTACTCGCGATTTGCCCAAGTTTAGCTCAGGAGAAGCACTTTGGCTACTTAAAAAGCGAAAGCAGCTCTGCTACATTTTGCAGGCGTACACATTGCAAGGAACTCTTTTCAACACGTTGTGCATGAGAAATCACCACCTGTTCTATGCCAATTTTTTCAGCTTCACTCATATGAAACCCAATAAAATTAATTGGTTTAATCTGCCCAGTCAGACTAATTTCTCCAATGGCAATGCTTTTACGAGACAGAGGTGTCTGAAAATAACTAGATAATAATGAAAGCGCAATTCCAAGATCAGAAGAACTTCCAGATATTTTGATGCCACCACTCGTTTTAAAAAACAGATCATGAGAACTCAATTTAATCTTCAAGTACTTCTCTAAGATTGCAGCAATAAGAACAACTTGTTTAGGATCAATTCCCGAAATAACACGCTGTGGAATACCGTACTGACTCGCAGCCACTAAAGCCTGCAACTCTAAAATCAAAGGGCGCGATCCTTCAACATAACTTACTAACACTGAACCAGGTGCAGCAGAAAATTCATCCAAGAGATGGGTCGTAACATTCGCCACAGCAACAAGCCCTCGCTCACTCATTTCAAAAAAGCCCAACTCGTCGGTTGTTCCAAAACGATTTTTCACTGCACGCAAAATACGAGTCTGCCAGCGATCTTCACATTGCAAATACAATACCGTATCCACCATGTGTTCAAGCAATTTCGGCCCGGCCATTGCACCATCTTTAGTAATATGCCCACTTACAAGCACAGTAATGGAATGTTCTTTAGCTAAGCGCATCAATTTAAATGCTGCCTCACGCAAATACGCGATACTTCCAATAGAAGAAACACTTGAATTAGTAAAACAGTTTTGTATCGAATCAATAATAAGAAGCGCCGGCTTTTTTTCAACAGCACAGGCTATAGCCGCATCTAGATCAGCATAATCAGAAAACTGCACGCGAGAATCTTCACAACCAATGCGCCTTGCCCGCAAGGCAACTTGCTCAAGCGATTCTTCTGTTGATACATAAATAACCATTTTCTTTTGCGACAATGCGTGTGCAATACGTAACAACAGGGTTGACTTTCCAATACCTGGATCCCCCGTCAAAATAATAAATGCACCAGGAACCAGTCCTCCACCTACTACACGGTCCCATTCATCAATGCCTGAAACAATGCGCTCAAAGGCGCCCGCAGAAACTGAAGATATTTCACGCAAATCGGGAAAACTATGCGCCGTCTTTACACCTCCAGCCTGCATACTAGATCGAACATGTTCAAGCGTGTTCCACGCCTGACACGAGGTGCAACGCCCAAACCATTTATATGTTTGGGCGCCACACTCAGAACATTGATACTGAATCTGATCCTTCGCCAAATTATGCGCCCGTATAATACTGTTTTACATACTCAGCAAGCGGCTTATAATCGATTTCAAAACACTCTCGAGAACGAGCTTCATACGCATCCTGCGCGCCAATACAAATAATAGGATCATTGTGGTTTGCTGGTTCACCATTAATAAGACGTTGCGAAAAACGAGCATCTGCGCCGCTTTGCACACAAACCGCTTTTAATTTAATTACATCGTCGGCTAAGGCCAACAAGATCGGCATACAGCCAAACGGAAGACCACGAAAATCAAGATCTAATCCCGCAACAATTACTCGTTTACCAGCATTTACAAGCCGATCTAACAAAAGCGTAATTTCTGGAGAAAAAAATTGAACCTCATCGATGCCAACAACTTTTGTTCCCGGCAAAATGCTTTTTTCTAAATCTTCAACATTTGCGACCGCACAAGCTTCTAAACTCATACCACTATGCGCATCAACATGCGTTACGGAACGACGATTATCATTCCCGTGCTTAAATAGCTGTGTCTTTTGACGCGCAATTTGTGCCCGGCGCATACGCCGAATAAGTTCTTCAGATTTTCCTGAAAACATTGACCCACAAATTACCTCAAGCCGTCCTTCAACCAATCGTGCCGCCATAATACCCCTACTTTTGGAATGGTAAAAAACATTTTGTTTTAAGTATACCTGTGAGAATTTTTAACAAAAGCACTTGGAATCTTTGCCGATCAAAAACAAAACTAATTAAAGGCATTGCCATCAGAAAGAATCGGCTTATGCTAAATAAGAACAATTTAGCCATTCCATGGCTCATTAACTAATCATTTTTCGCAAGGAATTTTATGAAATTATCATCATACATAAGAACCCTATGCCTCTCAGCCTCCATCTTTACCGTAAACTGTTTTTGCGGGGCAAATACAACAGACATAGAGCTCGTGAAGATCTCTGATGATCTAACGACTTTACAAACGAACACATGGCTTTCCTTCGGGGCTGAAAACATTTCAAAACTTCCTACACGACTTGATCAGTGGATTAAGTTTGCTAAAAAGGAACTAGAATATGATCCAAAAAATGCAGGATTTAATCATTTTAAAGATGTTCTTGAACAATATAAAGAAGAAAAAATATCTGCATCTAATCAGCTCTGGGTGCTCTTTGGAACCAATGCACCCATCACCGAAAAAATCGACCTATCAACAAACGCCGAGAACATTGAAATATCTTGCTCTATGATTCATGCAGCTGATGCTATCTGCTTTTCAAACATGGGAATTGCGCGAACAAAAACATCAAAAAAACGCCAACAAAAAAACGCCACTGCCTACAAAGAACTCCCCCTCCCCCTATCTATTTTACTACACTCCTTTGGTGCCAAAGTTATTACAAAAACAGCTCCAAATGTATTATTTATGATAACAACGCCCGTTTTACAAATGCTGGAAATTATAAAACGATTTGCAAAGCTCAAAGAAAACAGTGAAATCTTTGTGGACAATCTATCCACTTCTCCTGAACCTATAGTAAAACACGCACTAAAAACCAAAAACATTAACCAAACAATGAATTTATTTCTAGAAAATCATCAATGGCTACAAACTAAAACTTATCAACCAGTTTTACCTAACGAAAACAAACCTCGCGCAAAGAGACCGTATATGTTAATCGATGCTACAAAACTTGCAAACGCTCTTCCCGAGAATAAAATAGATCAACTAACACTATAAATTTACATTTTTACCGAAAGATTATTATGGCAAAACATATTACACAACAAGAAACATTGCCATAATAATCCTAGATACTACTACGTACAACAGACCAGAACAGAGACCTCCACATACTCAACAACAACCGTAATCCCATTCAAAAACTAAATGAAAATTACAAACAAGAATGAACACATAAAAAAACTAACCTCTAATAGTTTTTATAATTATTGATATTTGAAAATATTTTCTGGTAGAATAAAAGAACATACGTTAAAAAAGGAGATAATCATGAAGAAAACAACTATTTTTTTACCCATCACCCTGCTATTTGCTTGCGCAACAATGTACAGTGCAACAACCACAACAGATAATAACTCATATTATGATTCGTATCAGGAATTAGCCCCAACAGCTCCAGCTGCACCCGTTATATACGAAGAAGATAATTATACGCAAAGCATATCCGCACCAGTAATAACCGAAGAACAGTTCTTACAAAGCTTTATCGATCAAGCGCCCCTTCTTGCAAACTCAACAAATAAAGAACTTGCATACAAATGGCTACGTCTTCCTCCATATGCAACTAAAGAAGAAATCTTTAATCAGGCTCAAGCCATGACCAGCTTTTTTACACCACTCGCTAATGATGCAAGGGTTCGCAGCATATTAGAAAATATTCAACGAGCAGCAGAGCTCTTATTACAAGAAGAAACACCAAAATAACGAGATAAAAAATCGGAACAGCAAAGAAACAAGGACAACCTAAAAGTTGTCCTTGTTTTACTAAAAATTGGTGGCGGGGGCTGGATTCGAACCAGCGACCTTTGGGTTATGAGCCCAACGAGCTACCAGGCTGCTCTACCCCGCGTCATTGATTATCTTTAGTATATACCTCGAAACGATAAAGTCAAACCCATGACAATAAAACAACCGCTCCAGCCAATCCTTTTTCATGCGAAACAGAAAGGGAAACCGAAACAGGATCAACAACTAATGACTTCCAATCAACAATAGCATGCAACCCTGATTGCACCACTAGAGAAAACGCTCGACATACATGAAAAAATGAAGGTGTTTTTTGTAATCGACCGCTACTAACCAACGCCTTATAGAATGCTTCTTTCGCCGCAAAACGAACAGCAAACCGCTGTGCCGATTTTTGCTTATCTGCTAAACAATACCCCAACTCAGACTCAGAAAAAATACGACTAAGCGTATGAACGGAATACATCTTAAAATTTTCATAACGAGCTATAGTTGTCATATCAAATCCTACAGACATAACCATCGCAAATTATTACCCTCGTATTTTTTCTAAATATGATTCAAGTGAGCGGTACAAAATGGCTTCCTGAACATGATTTTTATCAATATATTCAACGCCATCAAGATCAGCAATTGTTCGAGAAATTTTAAGCAACTTATGATACCCACGCATACTTAATGCAAGCGACTGAAAAGCCTTTTCTATAACTATCTTTGCGGGCTCAGTAAGAATACAGTAGGTATCTATTTCTTTTTTACTCATCCACGCATTCCACCATAAGCGACCATTAAAGCGCTCTTGCTGTAAGGCAACCGCACGCTCAACACCAACTCGTAGATCTTCTGATGTTTTTTCCTGCCGCACCTTTGCTCCTCCTGCAACATCACGATACGTAACCGGCTGAACGGCAACCTGAAGATCAATACGATCCAACAATGGACCCGATAACCGTTCCAAATATCTCTTTACTTGCACATCTGTGCAAATACATTTTTTAATCGGATCTCCTCGATAACCACATGGACATGGGTTAAGCGCAGCAATAAGCAAAAAGGAAGCCGGGAATGTTATACTCTGTTGCGCTCGCGCAATAGAAATCTCCTTGCTCTCTAGGGGCTGTCGCAATAATTCAATTACTGAACGACGAAATTCAACAAACTCGTCTAAAAAAAGAACTCCATGATGAGCCAAGCTAATTTCACCCGGTTGCGGAAAGGAACCCCCACCAACCAATCCTGCTGCGGAAATAGTATGATGTGGTGAACGAAATGATCGCTGACAAATAAATGATTCTGAACCTAATTTTCCACTCACTGAAAAAACAGTACTAACATCAAGCATCTCTTCAAACGACATCCGCGGCATAATACTCGCAAGTCGCTGAGCCAACATCGTCTTGCCAGATCCTGGAGAGCCGATAAATAAAATATTATGTCTTCCTGCTGCCGCTATTTGCAGTGCTCGTTTTGCTTGATTTTGACCAACAACATCAGCATAATCTAACAATTCACCAATGCGAGACTCTTCCTGGGATAAAGAAGAAACAGTTTGAGCAACAGTTCGATCGCCTCGAATATGAGCAACAAGCTCAGTAATATGAGCAAAACCAAAAACCTCAAGATCTTTAACATAGGCTGCCTCAGCCGCATTAGCTTGCGGCACCATCAAACGACGAATACCCCGCTTATGAGCACCGCGAGCGATCGGCAGCATACCCCTGATTGGTCTAATAGAGCCATCTAGTGACAATTCACCAACAAACAACGTCTCCGCCAAAAAAGCTGCCGCTATAGGAACTTCATGCGCCGCATGCAGCACTCCAAGTGCAATTGGTAAGTCAAAAAGAGCACCTTCCTTTTTTACATCGGCGGGAGCTAAGTTAACCGTTATTTTGCGCTCAGGTAAACGAATGCCACAATTTTTTAAGGCAGTAATAATTCGCTGACGACTCTCTTTAATAGCAACATCAGGAAGTCCTACAATATTAAACTGTAAAAGCCCCATCGAAAGATCAACTTCAACATCAATCAAGCAAGCATCAATTCCAATTGTTGTTGCAGAAAGAATACGTGTTTGCATAAGCATCCCAAAACCTATTATCATTATTTTGTATATCTAAAAGTATAGCAGATATACCGCGAAGGCCCCAACTACCTATCCTACAATTGCCAAAAAAATACAATCTGATATAATTATTATTAATAATACTCATGGGGGAACATTATTATGATACGTACAATCTGTCTTAATCTAACCATTTTACTATTTTTATTACCATGCCCACTCACAATCCAATCTCGCATAGTACAACCATCAATCGAGGCTAGTAACATACTAAAAGTACAGAATGCTCAAATACAAAAACAAGACGACCCTAAGACTGAAACTGGTGAAAGCAATAAGCTAAAACGCCAAAAATACTCCCTCATAAGAAAAATTCTTTCTTATTTCAAAAAAATCAGCGAACAAAACAAAGACAGACTAAAAAAATATACCGAGGTTCTACAAAATTATTCACCATCTCCAAAGCAAATTATTAACGGTTTAGGCAAAATCTCCGACGCGTATGTAAGCTCTTTTTTACTTGTACCTCGAGAAAGTTTTTCACAGGAACTGCAAATACAAAAAATTATAAAAAGAATGGTTGTCGGTGGTACAACACAAACTATAGCAACCTTTGCCCATGAAACGGCTCATGCCCTCGTAGCACTTTGGCAAGGGGCCCCAAGAGTTGAAGTATTCATAGGAGATCCAACAAAACCTATACTTGCAACCGCTCGCATCGGCCCTTGTATCTATGCGCTTACAAAAGAAATCCCTCCAAACCAAGGACGCTCAGTATTCTATTGGCCCCATAATAAAAAGCAGACAGCACTACAAAAACTCTCTCGTAAAATGGCCGGAGGTATTGGTGGTCTCACAGGATTAGCAATATTGGTATTTATAAAAGAACTCTACAGCACAAACAATACTGAAAATCCATCGCTTAAAAAGAAAATTTTTAACGCAACATTAAAAGCCCTAAAACCAAAAATCTGGGATATCAATACCATTGATCAAATCTACCAAATGACTTCACCAGAGCAAGGTTACGATGGAGCAGAACTTTGGAAGTTTTTGCGTCAATTACGCTGTAATCAAAAACCTAAATAAAATATACTCAAGTCGCTCTAAAGCGCTTCCGCCATTCTTATACTCCCAATCAAGAAGATAGATCTGTGTATGAGCGATAACTAAATTACGCGCCGCATGAGTTCTCCAGGAGCTCTTGCTAAATGAAAAAGGAAGACGATTATTCATCTGACGCTCTAATCCAACACCCTTGTGCGAAACAACATATAAAGACTGCCAGAGAAGATCCGAGTAAAAAGATGTCCAATATTCTACTGGATACATTCGCCTCATAGTTCCCCAAAGCATACCGAACCTCTTTACATCGCGACTAAGCCAATACTCTGCCAAAGAAAAAAGAGAAACCTCAGGCGTAATTACCCGTGCTACATACGGCGCAAGTACGGAAGAAGAAATTCCTGCAGCACTCAAGCAAAATTGCGCAATAACACCAAAATCCACAAGACGAACTGGTTTTTTCGGAAAATAATCGCAAAAACACTGCTTTGCCTGTCGCCCTAAAAATCGCTCCAAAAAAAATCCAAAACGGTCCCATTCCAGACGCTCTTCGAGTGCAACAATAAAAGATGCAAGCTCAAATGACCATGCCTGACTACTACCGACTATGATCAAATGATCCCCAGAATAGGAAGAGAAAAAAAGCTCCAAGAACTTACGATCCTGCGCAGAAAAAATAGAAATATCCGGAATCACATAGAGATATGCCGAACCCAAAAAAGACATAGAAAGTGCCGAAACTATATCCGAACAACTATTCCCGGCCAAGATGGACAACGGCAAACCTACCTGCTTGGAAATATACTGCGCTAGATACTGCAAAAAGGAAACCGGGTAGTCCCTTGCTGCCGTAACAACAACTTGACCACCCGTAACCTTCTTTGAATCTATAAGCGCAACAAATTCCTTAATATTCGTTTTGAAATGAGGAGCCTGAGGCATGATTACCTATAAATCCATATTCATTTTTGCTGGCAAATCCATTGGAATAACGACCAAGATCACGTGGTTGATAGCCGTTCATATCATAAAATTCAAAGAGATCTTGAGCTCCCTTGAGCGCTGCAGTGCGAGCCAGCTCAAAAGAATCCCATGCAACAGGTTGTCGCTCAGACGTTCCCTGCATCTCCACAAGACCACCAGAGCGTGTTAGCACAAAGTTAAAATCAGCATCAATAGCACTATCTTCTGCAAAATCCATATCCAAAAGAATAGATTCGCCATTAACCCCTACTGAAATCGCAGCCAGATCGTCTCGAATAAACGAAGAAGAAATCATGCCACGAAGCTTCCAATTTAATTCAGCAGCACGCAAAGCCAGAAAGGCACCCGTAATACACGCGGTTCTTGTACCACCATCAGCCTGCAAAACATCACAATCAATAAATACCGTCTGCTCACCAAACGCCTGGAGATCAACAACCGATCTCAACGTTCGACCAATCAGACGAGATATTTCAATCGTGCGACCATTTCGCTTATTGGAGGTGACCTCTCGAACCGTACGTATAGGCGTCGAAACAGGAAGCAATGCATACTCTGCAGTTAACCAACCACGACGCTTCCCTCGCAAAAAATGAGGAACACCACTTTGTAATGTAACTGCACAAAGAACACGCGTACGACCAAGCTCAAACAAAACAGAACCTGCTGCATACTCGCAAACATCATACGTTACCTTTAACGGTCTTAGATCTTCACTTGATCTTCCACCAGCACGCATCTTAGAACACATGATATTTTTTTCCATTATCACTCTTCCAACCGGACTCATTCAACAATTTTAAGACGGATGCGCCCGTTAGATTTATCATAATCTAGAACGTCAACTACTACCGCCTCTCCCTCTTTAAAACGCGTTAACAATGTCTGCTGATCTTGACGGGGCACAGTAGAAACGTGCACCAAGCCATCAACCCCCGGAGCAAGCTCAACAAAAAGCCCAAACTCTGCTGATCGACGAACTATCCCTGGATAACGGCTACCGGCTTCAATTTGACCAGAAATGATCTTAACAATTGCAACCGCACGATCTAATAATTCTCCCGGCTTTCCAAAAATTTTAACTGTTCCATCATCTTGAATATCAATGGATGTTCCCGTCTTTTCTGTAATCTCACGGATAACTTTACCACCAGAGCCAATGACTGCTCCAATTTTTTCTTTTGGTATCTTTACTGAAACAATTTGAGGAACTAACGAAGAAACATTTGTATTGGGAGCTGACATCACTTTTTTCATCTCATCCAAAATATGCATACGTCCACGTTTAGCCTGCGCAAGGGCCGACTCAAATACAGAGCGTCCAAGGCCACCTTTATGCTTGATATCCATCTGTATCGCCGTAATTCCAGCTTCAGTACCAGCAACTTTAAAGTCCATAAACCCAAAAGCATCCTCAATGCCAGAAATATCAGTAAGAACCCTGAAATCACCTGCACGGTTCATAAGCAATCCCATGGCAACGCCACTAACCATACGCGTAATAGGAACACCTGCCTGCATGAGAGCCATAGTCGAACTACAGACTGTTGCCATCGAAGATGAACCATCAGATTCGAGAATATCAACCACTATGCGTAATGTATAAGGAAAAACTTCTTGAGATGGCAACATTGCTTTTAAAGACGAAGCAGCTAAATACCCATGTCCAATATCCCGACGACCAGGTCCACGAGAAGGCCGAGCCTCTCCAACAGAAAATGAAGGAAAGTTGTAATGCAGCATAAAGGGTTGGCTTTTATCATCCATCAATCCATCAACACGCATCTGGTCCTGGCCTCCGCCCAAAGTAACCATAGCTAATGCTTGTGTACGACCTCGCGTAAACAACGCAGATCCATGAACGCAGGGTAACAGACCAACTTCTGTTGCAATCGGACGTACTGTCTCGAATGAACGCCCATCAACACGAACTGATTTTTCGAAGATTAATTCATTTAACTCTTCTTTGAGAATCTTATCAAAAACATATTCAATAATACCTGCACCCATAAGCTCTGGAGCTATATCATCAACATTTATTGCATAAAATTCTTGAATTAAGTTTTTTTGATTTTCTCCACGCAACACTTTATCTGCAACAAAAACACGCTCTACACGATCTTTTGTTAAAAATTGTCGTGCGCGCTCAGACCAAAAATCACACCTAAAGGTATCATTAACAGAACGATCTTGAACACCCCAATCACGCTTAATATCAAGCTGCCACTGTACCTGTTTTTTAACATACTCATGCGCCTTAAAGAACAGATCAACAACCTCTTCTTCGGATAACTCAGCAAAACTGCCCTCAACCATATTAATACCATCGGCTGTTCCAGCCACAATGAGCCGAATATCAGACCTGGTGACTTGATCGTACGAGGGATTAAAAATCCATTCTCCATCAACGCGCGCAACTTCACAAAGCCCTAAAGGGCTTAAAAACGGAACTGGTGAGGTAATTAACGCTAAAGATGAAGCTAATAGCGCTAAGCTCTGAACATTAATGCTATCTCTATCAGCCGAATAGACTGATGTCGAAACTTGAACTTTATCAAAAAAGTTTTCTGGAAATAGCGGACGCATTGCCCGATCCATCAAGCGCCCCGTGAGGACCTCCTGATCACTCGGCTTGCCTTCTCGCTTTAAATACCCCCCAGGAATCTTACCCGCAGCAGAAAATTGCTCACGGTAATCTACCGTTAACGGAAAAAAACCCGGGAAATCACGAGTTGTCTCCGAAACAACCGTCGCTAAAACAACTGAAGATCCTTGTTGCAACCAAACAGCCCCCTCAGACTGACAGGCATATTTGCCAAGAACTGCCGTATAACCAAATTCAGATAACGTATATTTCTTTTCCATTTACATTGACCTACTAAAAAAAAACACTTCAATCAACGGCAGCTCCCTCAAACTACCTCCTCAGACCAAGCTGCTGTATAAGCTGCTCATAGCGAGAAACACTTTTGCGACGCAAATACGCCAACAAACTGCGCCGATGCCCAACCATTTTCATAAGACCTGTGCGTGAAGCATAATCCTTACGAGCAACTTTAAAATGATTGTTTAAACTATTAATACGATCCGTTAGCAAGGCTACTTGTACTTCAACAGAACCTGTATCGCTCTCATGGCGCTTAAAGTTTTGTACTACTTGTCCCTTGTTATCGCCAGCATTTGTCATGAAAAAACCTCATGCAATTTATTTAAAACATGCGCTCTGTGTTTTGGTAGGCACGAGCGGGATTGAACCGCTGACCCCTGCTACGTCAAAGCAGTGCTCTACCACTGAGCTACGCGCCTACAAACACATTTCAATTATCTATTCACCAATGGTTCGCTGTCTAAAGCTTTCAATTCCTGTACCAGCCGGTATCAGCTTACCTATGATTACGTTTTCTTTCAACCCATACAAATAGTCGTTTTGACCATTAATTGCAGCCTCGGCCAAAATTCTCGTCGTCTCTTGGAACGATGCAGCAGAAATAAAGCTTTCAGTACCAAGCGAAGCTAATGTTATACCCATCAATATTGGCTGCACAACCGCTGGCTTTTTACCTTCCGCAATTAATGCTTCATTTACTGAACGCACATGTGCCTGTTCAACACGATCCCCAATAAGGAAATCCGTGTTTCCTGGATCCATAACGCGAACCTTCCGCAACATTTGACGGACAATTAACTCAACGTGACGATCATTAATATCGACACCCTGTAAACGATATATACTTTGGATTTGATCAACCAAGTGCCGCTGCAAGGCAGCCGGGCCCATAATTCGCAAAATATCATGCAAAATAGCAGATCCCGAAGTAAGGGAATCCCCAGCTCGTACACGATCACCGTCTGCAACGTTCAGCTGGGTACCGCGAGGAATAAGATACTCTACACGCTCACCCTGAGTTGTCTCCACAAATACCTTGCGAGAACCTCGGTGTATACCGCCAATGGTAATCTGACCATCTACCTCAGTAATAACAGCCGGATCTTTTGGCATTCGTGCCTCAAAAAGCTCAGCGATACGAGGCAAGCCACCAGTAATATCTTTTGTTCGAGATGCTTCACGAGGAATACGAACCAACACATCCCCGGCTTTGACTGTTTCACCGTCTTCAACGCTCAAATAACCTCCAGCTGGCAAGAAGTATTGGGTTAACTCCTCACCATCTAACGTCAAAAGCGCCAATGCAGGTTGATATTTATCACCGCGAACATCAAGAATAATCTTACTTGAACGTCCAGTACTCTCATCATACATATCACGAATCGTTACGTTTGGCTGCAAATCAACATAGCGAACAGCTCCTTCAAACTCAGTTAAAATAACCTTGTTCGAGCTATCCCACTCAACTAATTTATCTCCCGCAGCAACACGTTGCCCATCCTGGACAAGCAAAACTGATCCATATTCAACAGAGTGTTTTTGCAACTCTCGACCATCATCAGAAACAATGACTAACTTAGCTCGTCGGCTCAGAACGCGCACCTGACCCTGCTGATTTACAACAGTTCTCATCCCGCGCAACTCAACAAGACCTTCATGTTTTGCAACAAAAGAAGAACTTTCGGCCAAACTTGCCGTACCACCAATATGGAAAGTTCTCATCGTTAACTGCGTACCAGGCTCACCAATCGATTGCGCTGCAATAATACCAACAGTTGAACCAACATCAACAAGATTCCCCGTTGAAAGATCCATCCCATAACAAGCAGCACAAACGCCCCGTTTAGCCTGGCAAGAGAGAACAGATCGAACGGCCATTTTAGAAACTGCAGAATCTTTGATTCGCTTTACATCTTGCGCTGCTATAATAGCACCCTGCGCAAGAATAAGCTCACCAGAAATCGGATCACGCACATCTTCTGCGCAAACACGACCAAGGACACGATCACCTAAGTGAGCAATCACATCACCCGCTTCTTGAAGATCCTCAATAGTAACATATCCAAATGAATGACAATCATGCATCGTGATGATTACATCATGCGCAGCGTCAATCAAGCGACGCGTCAAATAACCAGAGTTTGCAGTCTTAAGAGCCGTATCAGCTTGACCCTTACGAGCACCAGATGTCGAAATGAAATATTCAAAAACGCTCAAGCCTTCTTTAAAGTTAGACATAACCGGCGTTTCCATAATCTCACCAGACGGCTTAGCCATAAGGCCACGCATACCAGCTAACTGCTTAAACTGATCAAGAGAACCACGAGCTTGAGACTCAACCATCATGAAAACAGAATTGTACTCTTTAAAGTCTTTGTCCTTATTCTGAAAAGCAAGCTTATCATAGCTTCTTAAGCCATCAAGCATCTTATCCGCAACATCACGGGTAGCCTTATCCCACAAGCTAACAATCCTATTGTATCGCTCTGTTGAGTTAATAGCACCGTCGAGATACAGCGAATCAATTTTTTGTACAGCTTTTTCAGTTTTTTGCAATATCGCTGCTTTTTCTTCAGGAACAGCTAATTGGTCAATAGTAAAGGAAATACCACTGATAGTTGCATAATAAAAACCAAGTTTTTTCACCTTGTCTAGGGTTTCTGCTGTCGCTTTTTTACCAAATTGATAGTAAATCAATTCAATAATCTTCTGTAAATCACGCCGAGCAAGTACTTTATTAACCCATTCAAAACGCGAACCTTTCGGTAAAGCATCAAACAAGATAACCCGACCAGTTGTAGTTTCTACAATTTTTCCATCATCGAGGCGTATTTTAATTCGTGCATGCAAATCAATCCCACCACACTGATGAGCCGTAAGCACATGCGCTACAGAGCTGAAAACTAACCCCTCACCCTTAGAAAAATTGCGAGCCTTAGTTAAATAATAAATACCAAGAACCATGTCTTTTGAAGGTGTCGCAATTGGCTTACCATTGGCTGGAGACAACAGGTTATCACCTGTCATCATCAACTTATCAGCCTCTTTACGTGCCATGGTACTCAAAGGAACATGGACAGCCATCTGATCACCGTCAAAGTCAGCATTATACGCGGTACAAACCAACGGATGAATCTTAATGGCTTTCCCGTCAACTAGCGTCGGATAAAATGCTTGAATACCAAGACGATGCAATGTTGGAGCACGGTTAAGAAGAACAGGATAGCCTTTAACAACAGCTTCCAGGGCGTCCCAAACCTCAGGAACAGCTTCTTCAACCATACGCTTTGCTACACGTAAATTCGCAGCCTGCTCACGCATAAGCAATTCAGCAAAAACATGCGACTTAAACAACTCCAAAGCCATAAGTTTAGGAATCCCGCACTGATTCATTTTCAATTCAGGATCAACAACAATCACAGAACGACCCGAATAGTCAACGCGCTTACCAAGCAAGTTTTGACGGAATCGCCCCTGTTTACCGCGCAACATCTCGCTCAGCGACTTAAGCGGCCGCTTATTCGTACCACGAACCGGCTGACCACGACGTCCATTGTCAATCAACGCATCGACTGACTCTTGGAGCATCCGCTTTTCGTTTTTAATAATGACAGACGGAGCATCAATTTCAATAAGACGCTGAAGTCGTATATTTCTATTTAGTACTCGACGATATAACTCGTTTAAATCAGAACTCGCGAAACGACCACCCTCAAGAGGAACCAATGGACGAAGATCTGGCGGCAAAACAGGCAACACTGATAAAACCATCCACTCTGGACGTAAATTACCCTGTAAAAACCCTGAAAGCACCTTCACACGACGCATGATTTTATGACGCGCAGTAATTGAATTATTTTTGGAATAATCAAGTTGCAATTGCTCAATTTCAAGTTTCAAATCGATACCTGACAAAGCCTGTCGAATCGCCTCAGCACCTATTTCAACACGAAACTCAGTATCTTCAGGGTGTAATGAACGATAGGTATCAACATCAACAGCCGACAACAACGCCTTGCGAGCATACGGAGAACGACCCTGATTAATAACCATATACATGTCAAAATAGACAACGCGCTCAATATCCTTAACAGGTGCATCCAGCACCAAGCTTAAATAGCTCGGTATGCCCTTCAGATACCAGATGTGACAAACTGGCGAAACAAGTGCAACATGCCCCATGCGCTCACGCCGAACACGGGATTCAATAACATCGACACCACACTTTTCGCACGTTACGCCACGATGTTTCATACGTTTGTATTTTCCGCACGTACATTCCCAATCCTTCACAGGACCAAAAATGCGCGCACAAAATAAGCCATCACGCTCAGGCTTTAACGTTCGATAGTTGATCGTCTCTATTTTCTTTACTTCACCATAAGAGAGCGAAAGAATTTTTTCCGGCGATGCGAGCCCGATACGGATCGCATTAAATTGATCCGTTTTTACATATTCTCTAAAGCGCTCAAGCATTCGATTACTCACCGACATCCTCCTTGCCACTCTTGAATAGATCTATCCTGATTCCCAAGCTTTGCAGCTCTTTTATCATAACATTAAACGCTTCTGGCAATCCTGGCTCAGGAACTTCTTCACCCCGAACAATTGCCTCATATACCTTATGTCGACCGCTAACGTCATCAGACTTATAGGTAAGCATTTCTTGTAAAATATGTGCAGCACCATACGCCTCCAGTGCCCAAACTTCCATCTCACCAAGACGCTGTCCCCCCATCTGAGCCTTACCACCCAGCGGTTGCTGTGTAACAAGTGAGTATGGACCAACAGATCGTGCGTGCAACTTGTCATCAACCATATGATCAAGCTTAAGCATATAAATAGACCCTACAGTAATCGCTTGATCAAAACGATCCCCTGTACGACCATTGTAAAGATACTGCGCGCCCGTATCAGGCAACCCTGATTCACGAAGTAATGGACGAATTTCTCCATCAAACTGTGGCCCATCAAAAACAGGCACACGATAAAGAACACCATCACGAGCAGATTCTTCCGCCAGTCGCAATACACCTTCTTTGCCATGCGTTAATTCATATGCTGAAACAAAATCTTCACCATAGGCACACCGCAATGAAGCAAGAACATTCTTATAACTGCCAGCTTTAACTGCATCAGCAATAATACGGCCATTAACTACCCCGTTAAAAGCCAAAATAGTCTCTAAAATCTGACCAACGTTCATACGAGACGGCACACCCAATGGATTTAAAATCACATCAACAGGGGTTCCATCTGACAAATACGGCATATCTTCACGAGGAACAATTAATGAAATGACACCCTTATTACCATGTCGACCAGCAATTTTATCACCAGCCTGAATAGGCCGTTTCATTGCTATATACACCTTGATCATCTTAATAACGCCCGAAGCGAGAGGGTCGCCCTTCTTCAACTTCGATAAACGCTCTTCATGAAGACTTGTAAGAATGCGCCGCTGATTTTCATAACGATCTAGAAGACGGGCAACTAAATCATTTATCTCGCCATCTTTTGTTTGCAAGTCTTTCATATCTTGCAATGTCAACGAAAGGACTTTCGCAGCTGAAAACTTCTTGCCAACAGCGCCAACCCCTTTATAAGCCGCTGGAACATCCTTTCCATCAACAAGGGAGGCCACTTTCTCAAGTAACATTTTTTCAAGCGTTGCACAATGCATCGCAAACTCCGCAGAAAAACGCTCGCTCTCCTGCAAGACCATTTCTTTATAACGCTTGTCCTTGCGAATACCACTACGAGAGAAAATTTTCACATCAACAACAGTACCATCAACACCAGGTGGAACACGCAATGAAGTATCTCGAACTTCCCGCGATTTTTCACCAAAAATAGCGCGTAACAACTTTTCCTCTGGGGAATACTGAACGCCACCCTTTAAGGTCACCTTACCAACTAAAATGTCACCAGGATTTACGCGAGTTCCAACACGAACAATACCCTCTTCATCAAGACCCTCAAGGGCCTTTTCATTAACATTCGGAATATCACGCGTTATCTCTTCTGGGCCGAGTTTCGTATCTCGAGCTTCAACTTCATACTCATTAATATGAACCGAAGTTAAAACATCCTCTGCTACCAAACGTTTATTTAAGATAATTGCGTCTTCAAAGTTGTAGCCATGCCAAGGCATAAAGGCAACCAACAAGTTTGTTCCCAATGCTAACTCACCCCGCTCAATAGCAGAACTATGAGAAAGCATGTCGCCACGATCAACACGCTGCCCAACAACAACTGCTGGCGTTTGATGAATCCAAGTATTATGACTGGATAATTCAAATTTACGTAAGGCATAGGTGTCAACACCAAATGCAATCCAATCATCGACGTTACCAAACGCACTTTCATCAGCACGAACAACGATCTTCTCTGATGAAACATATTCAACAACGCCAGATCGACGAGCCATAACACAAGCGCCTGAAGCGCGAGCAATTTCAGCCTCCATCCCCGTAGCAACAATAGGAACCTGCGTGCGAATCAACGGGACTGCCTGACGCTGCATATTCGCACCCATCAATGCACGACTCGCATCATCATGCTCCAAGAATGGAATCAACGCTGTAGCAACAGAAACAAGTTGTTTAGGAGATAAATCGATATAATTTACTTTTTCGGCTGTTGTATATAAAAAGTTACCATTATGACGAACAAAAATTGGAGTCTTTGGCAGCTTTGTTCCTTTCTTCATAACATCAGACTGCGCAATATATGCATCCGATTCTGAAAACGCATCAAGGAAGACAACATCATCACTGACCTTACCATCCACAACTGGCCGATACGCTGTTTCAACAAAACCAAGTTCATTAACTAGCGCATACGTTGCTAAAGAAGAAATCAGACCGATCGTTTGACCTTCTGGCGTCTCGATAGGACAAATTCGTCCATAGTGAGAGATGTGAACGTCGCGAACCTCTGTTGTTGCACGATCTTTAGTAACACCGCCCGGACCAAGAGCTGAAAGACGTCGTTTATGCGCAATCTCAGATAAAGGATTTGTCTGATCAATAAACTGCGACAACTGCCCCGTTCCAAAAAACTCACGCAAAACACCATTCAATGGCTTAACATTCAAGAAATCTTGCGGCGTTTGCGCACCATGTATTTCCTGAATACGGAAGCGCTCACGAACAATGCGCTCTACCCGCAACAAGCCAGAATAAACTTGATTTGCAAGAAGCTCTCCAACAAGGCGAATGCGACGATTACCTAAGTGGTCAATATCATCAAGCTCACCTTCGCCACGCTCACGTAAATTAACCAAATAACGAACAGTAGCAAAAATATCTTCACGCGTTAAAGCCGTCTGGGTCTCATCTATAGATAAATTGAGTTTTCGATTCATTCGAATACGACCAACCTTCGTCAGATCATATAAGCGCTCACCGAAAAAGACGTTTTCTAACCGCTCACGAACTTCACGCAATGAAGCCCCATCGCCAGGCCAAACCTTAGCATGCAAATCACGCAACGCCTCTTCCTGCGTCATATTCTTATCTTGCTGAAGCGTAGCTGGAATAATATGTTGAGAAACAAAACCAGCAGAAACAACCAGATCAAAAGACAACTTCGAATAACTACTGAAAATCAACTCATGTGACTGCGAAAAAGCCTGTCCCTGTTCAGCCAAAACCTCACCTGTTTCAGGATCAATGACATCAGCAACAAAAACACGATTATATAATTGATCTAAAGGTACAAACAAACGCTTAATACCAGACTTCTTTAGCCAGGCAAGCGTTTCTTGAGTTATTGGACGACCAATATATAATCCATCATCTTCAAGGTCAACCATCCCAGGCTTAAGACGTACACCCAAAAGTTTATTCGAGACTTCTTGATAAAATTCGCCCTTTGAAGAAATTATAGAATCCGCAGCATAAAACAGTGGAATAATATCTTTACGTGCGACACCAAGTGCCTGCAAAAACGTGGTGACTAATAATTTTTTCTTCTTATCAATACGTACGTACAAATAATCATTACTATCAAATTCAAAATCAATCCATGCACCACGAGCAGGTATAATACGCGCTAAATAGCTCGGCTTACCCTGAAGATCTTTTGATTTTTTACTATAAGAAAAAACAACGCCCGGTGAACGATGTAACTGACTAACAATAACACGCTCAACACCATTGATAATAAAAGTTCCCAAACTACCAAGCTTCCAACGACCGCCCTCTTCATAAAGGTCAGCCATGACCGGAACATCGGCAAAAAATATTTCTTGCTCTTTAACATCACGAATAGAGCGCTCGCCAGTCTCTTCGGAAACATCCCAACTAAGAAGCTGAACCGTCACCTTTAATGGCATAGTATAAGATTGCTCACTTGAACGACACTCACCCAATGAAAGCGGAACTTTTATCATGACACGAGAGAGACAATTCGGACAAGTTTTATATTTTGCCGTCCGCTTTTTACACTCAGGACACTCAAGCGTATCACTTAACCGAGAACACCCAGAAGCCTTACAAGAAGAACAAGTCCATGAATACCGCTGTGCTATTCCAGATAGCTTGCCACACGTACAGGACCAATTTCCCAACTCATAAGAAATATACTCAAGAGACATCCTATCCCCATGCTGGATAGGAAAAATATCACGAAAAACCTTCTCGAGACCAATATTCTTCCGCTCAGAAGGAAGACAATCAAATTGGACAAAATCATTAAACGATCTCGACTGTATCTCTATTAAATTCGGTACAGGAACAACATCCTTAATTCGTCCAAATGGCCGCCGGACAACGCGGGTACCCTCGCGCAGGTTTGACATCAGACCGCTCCTCCGTTTCTCAATTATTCTATTTTAAACACAAACGCTGCATGAGCAGGAAAAAACCTTGCTCATGCAGTCAAATACGTCGTTTTCAATTAAGAAAGCTTGACTTTCGCGCCTGCAGCCTCCAATTCACTCTGCATTTTTTTCGCGTCTTCGGTCTTTACACCCTCTGCAATTACAACAGGAGCGCTCTCAACAACTTTTTTTGCATCCATCAAAGAAAGGTCTTTATTAACAACGCGAAGCGCCTTGATAACCTTCATTTTATCAGCGCCGCTATCCACTAATTCAACCTTAAACTCACTCTTTTCTTCAGCTGCTGGAGCCGCTACTGCCGCCGGAGCCGCTGCTACCGGCGCCGCCGCTGAAACGCCAAACTTTTCTTCAAGAGCCTTTACTAAATCTGCTAATTCAAGAACAGTAAGCGCACCAATTTGATCAATAAGTTGTTCCAATGTCTTAGAAGCCATTTTTGTTTCTCCAAAAAATTAAAAAATCACACAAATCTTTGTATTTTACCTATTCTTTACGACTGCTTTTCTGAAGCCTGCTTCAAAACATAGAGCAAGCGAACAACCATTTGATGCAAGACCGAAGCAAAACCAGAAATAGGCGCCTGAATACCTGCACAAACCTGTGCCAAAAGAACTTCTCGAGGCGGCAATGTCGCCAAAAACTCAATCTTTTGCTTTGTCAGTACTGCACCTTCAAAATAACCAGCTGATGCCTCAAGCTTTTCAAACTCCTTACTTGCGTCAAAAAGCACTTTTGCGATTCCAGGAACATCGGATTTTGCAAAAACAATAGCCAATTGAGATCGAAAATGTGGGCGCAAATCAGCAACCCCATCAACCTCTGCTGCCGCCAAATCAAGCAATGTATTCTTTGCCACAAGCATTGAACCATCCTTGGCACGAACAGAGCGCCGAAGCTGCTGCATTTGAGCAACCGTCAAACCCTGAACACCAACTAAAAATGCGGCCTGGCTATCAGAAAATCGGCCCCTCAGGTCCTGAACAAGCATCTCTTTTTCTTGTCGATTCATCCTAACCTCAAACTGAAAGCTATAATTCTTCTACTGCTATCTGCAATCCAGGGCCCATCGTAGAAGTAACAACTACCTTCTTAATGAAGCGCCCCTTTGCTGCCGGAGGTTTTGCTGCTGATAAAGAACGCAAAAAGGCGACAACATTCTCATGCAACTGCTCTTCACCAAATGAAAGCTTGCCACACATAAAATGCACCAATCCTTGCTTGTCGTTGCGGAAAAACACTAAGCCTTTCTTGAGACCAGAAACAACTGACTCAACTTCAAACGTTACCGTTCCTAACTTCTTATTAGGCAACAAACCTAGCGGACCCAATTTCTTAGCAACCTTGCCCACCATACCCATAAGATCTGGCGTAGCAACCGCATAATCAAAATCCACCCAGCCTTCACCTATCTTCTCGATGAGATCTTCTGCCCCAACATAGTCAGCACCTGCGCGCTGTGCCTGCTCAGCATACTCACCCTTAGCAAAGACCAAAACACAAGATCGCTTTCCAGTTCCATGAGGAAGAACTAAG
This sequence comes from Candidatus Babeliaceae bacterium, assembly GCA_007116155.1. GTDB lineage: Bacteria > Babelota > Babeliae > Babelales > Babelaceae > UBA12474. The sequence goes on from SKJC01000002.1 coordinate 278,361, forward strand.
CTTCCACGAACAACCTGATCACCCTTGGTTGGATCAATGCCAAGATTTACATCCACCGTCAAAGACTCGTCAAAACGGGCATACGCTATACTTTTCAGCTTAGCCAAACCCTCCTGCAGTGAAAAAACTTTTTTTTCACCCAGTGCCTCTACCGCCTTTTTATATTTTTTTCCTCGATTGGACATAACAACCCTATCTTTAATCGATTACTTCAACACCCATACTACGAGCACTGCCAGCAACAATCTTTTTCGCAGCTTCGATGTCAACCGCATTAAGATCAGGCATTTTGATCTTCGCTATGTCTTCTACATCCGCCCACGATATTTTTGCTACTTTCTGATCATGTGGACGAGCAGAACCCTTTCCAATTCGACATTTATTTTTGATCAACTCTGAAACAGGCTGTGTCTTTAAAATAAAGTCAAAGGACCGATCTTGATAAATCGTTATTACAACAGGAACTGTTTGCCCTTTTCTATCGGAAGACTTTGCATTGAACTGCTTGCAAAAATCCATCATATTTATACCATGAGGACCGAGTACAGAACCGACCGGTGGTGCCGGCGTTGCCGCACCCCCAGCAATTTGCAAGCGCACAATAGCTTTTATTTTTTTTGCCATAAAACCTACCTAAACTAACGCTTGACCTGATCAAAACGCAATTCCACGGGAGTCATCCTCCCAAAAATACTGACCATAACAATCAGTCGCTCATTTTCCTCATCAACGGAATCGATAAGCCCAACGAAGCCAGAAAAAGCACCGTCCCCTATCTCTACCTCGCGGCCAATTTCAAATTGGTCCTTATCCACAGAGAACACAACCTCACCGCGCATCTGAGAAAGAATACGGTCTACCTCTCCCTGAGAAAGAGCTACCGGATTCGCGCCACCAAGAAAACGAACTACACGAGGCGTAACCAAAACAGCTCGAACAGCTTCTGGTTGCGCATCCATTTCTAACAGCATATAACCAGGAAACAGCTGCTGATCCTCTTGCGAATCATCCTCGCCAAAAAACTGGCGAACCTTAGCAGAAGGAATTAATATCTGCCCAAAAACATCCGACAGATCATTCTCCTCAATGCGCTTGGTTAAATCGGCTTTTACAACAGCCTCTCCACCAACCTGAACCTGAATTACATACCAACGTTTCATAATTACAATACCTAAACCGTGTAAGACAAAAAGATCTTCTCAAGAAGAAGAAGAACTCGGTCAACCACACCTAAATAGACAGCAAAAACTAGCAAAAGAAACACAACGACAACCGTTGCGCCCTTAAACTCCTCAAAGCTTGGCCACTCTACACGACGCAGCTCAAGACGAACTTCGCCGAAAAACTTAGACACATCTTGTATCATTACAACACTCCAAAAAAAGTGGCAGGCCAGGAGGGATTCGAACCCCCAACACGCAGATTTGGAGTCTGCTGCTCTACCGTTGGAGCTACTGGCCTATCCATATACCTACTTTGTCTCTTTATGGAGTGTGTGCTCACGACAACGAGAACAGTACTTACTCAGCTTTAAATCGCCCAACTTGCGCTGACGAGTAACAACCTGCGTATAGTTGCGCATGCGACACTTCTCACAAGAGAGATGGGAGATAACCCGATCTTTTGCCATATTATACCTATTTTTATTTAAACCACCACAAACCTATTGGAGCCCGCGACCGGATTCGAACCGGTGACCTCTCCCTTACCAAGGAAGTGCTCTAACCAACTGAGCTACGTGGGCCCATTACACTCTTGCTCTATGGTAATCTAATTACAAACATTTGACAACAAAAAAAATGGAGCTGGCGATCGGACTTGAACCGATGACCTGCTGATTACAAATCAGCTGCTCTACCAACTGAGCTACGCCAGCAAAAACGAAGGTTTCATGGAGCGGGAAACGGGGCTCGAACCCGCAACCTACAGCTTGGAAGGCTGTCGCTCTAGCCAAATTGAGCTATTCCCGCATCCTGGTGGCGAGAGTAGGATTCGAACCTACGAAGGCATTAGCCAGCGGATTTACAGTCCGCCCCCGTTGGCCGCTTGGGTATCTCGCCACACATCTAAAGCCCATTTTAACGCTTTTTTAGGGAATTTCAACAAGAAGTTATATTTCGCAAAAAAGTTCACAGGGTGCACAATTTGCGGAAACAACCCAAACGTGATATGATGTTTGTACTTTATTTAATATAGTGCAGGGAATGATTTTATTCTCTCGGGCTACACAAAACCCTAGTCGTCTCTACATATGTTTTTCAACAGAATTTGTCTTCAACCCATGCATTCGAAACAATATAAATCTCGCGCGCCTGCGCGAAACATTATTAGAAATATGGGGGAACGTTCACTATGAATCATAAATTAATGATTATGTTTTTTTGCTGCTCTTTTGGCATCTTCTCCCAATCAGCAAATCTAGCTATGGAAGAAAAAGATTTGCTCGCCTTCCTGAAATCAAACGAAACAATCAGCCCCCTTGAAAAAGAGTTACAGGGACTATTAATTGACGAACAAGAAGTAACACCTGATGCCTTTAAACTAAAAACGAAACTACTTAACGAGTTCCTACGCGCAGAAGCATCCATTCTAAAGAAAAACTCAAAAAAAGAGCTAAACTGCTCTCAGGAAGACTTAAAAAAAATAAATCTAATAATCGGGCCGGCTGAATCACCACAACACTCCCTTAGAGAACTTTTTCGGCCAAAAACTGAAACAGGTGTTATATACAACGCCTATCTTTTCAGCCGCCCAATCACTGATGTTCATGAACTAACGATGCGAGCATCAATTATCAAGACACTTAAAGAAAACCCGGAGCTTCTTGAACAAATTGAAGAAATCGTGAAAAAAATCCAAGAGGCAGAACAAGCCCTGGGCAACAATGACAAAAAATCAGACCTGCAAGAACAATTCCAAAACATATATTTTGATGAAAATGGCCCACTTGGGTGGGGTTATCTTAAAGATCTATCTCAAAAACTGAACACTTCAAAAATAGCTCTTACTTTCATGGGTGCATTAAATCACGCCTCAAAGCTGCAGCAAGCGCTGCCCAATATCCTAAGAGCCTATTTTTCATACTCACTCCTGGAAAACCTTCTCGATGCAGAGAAAGGAATCTCCCTGGATCCAAAAGACTTCATATCCAGACTAAATCCCATTACAAAAATCAAAAATGGGGTTAGCGCATTTTATAACCTGTATCAATGGAAACACAAAAAATATCTCCCTAGGCCCATCTCTAACACGGACTTTGTTCTTGAACCGACCAACACACCGCATCCCTCAATAAAAGATGTTACTTATAAAAATTACCAAGCACTTCTCTACGGACAAGATGTTGAAAATTATACAAAAACAGAAAAATTTCCCGCAAAAACTCCATCAGAACGAAGCACTGCATGGAATTTAGCAGTTTTTGCCGGTTTCAGCCAACTCGCGGGATCGGCTGTATATGATTACTATCAAAACATGAAACCGTATGCACAATATCAAAGGGATCACCTAGCAGCGCTACAAAAAATACACGCTTCTATTAAAGCTATTGAATATATGCTTGCCGCATACAACGAGCTACAAAAAATCTGTAAGAATCATCCTGATATTTTTCAACACTGTTTTACACACAGCGCTGAATTTAATCAGATGCAAAAAAACATATTCCAAAACAATATCAGCTTAGCTAAAGATTTAAGCCCCCTTATGCTTCTTATTAAAGAAGGGGAAATCTTAGCAAGCAGCAAGCATATTCAAAATAACCAGGACTACCTTTTCAATATATTAGCAGATATGGCAAAGCTCGATGTCTACAGCACAATTGCTCGCCAGTTTATGCAAATAGAATCAGCAAATAACCCAATTACTCATGTCACGTTTTTAGAGCAACAGCAACCACAAATTATAGCAATCAACTTTTGGAATCCTCTTGTCCAAGAGCATAAAGCAGTTTGCAACTCCATCACTCTTGCGCCTAATAAAGCACGAAACATCTTACTTACAGGACCAAATGGGTCCGGTAAATCCACCAATATAAAAGGTATCATTTTAAACATTTTCCTTGCCCAAACTATTGGCTTTGCATTTTCTGAATCGTTTTCCCTTACGCCGTATACCGATTTTTGGGCTGCATTCAATGAGCAAGAAAACATCGCAACCGGACAGTCTGCCTTTATGGCTGAAAAAAAACGATTAGAAACATTGCGTAAGCAAGTCTTGTCGTTACCGAAAAATCAAAAAGCCTTCCTATTTATGGACGAACCTGTAAAAGGCACTATTGAAGAACTTGCCGGAGATAAAATTTATCAAGAATGCCGTACCATGGCACAACAAGAAAATTGTACTATCTTATTGGTCACCCACACCGCAGAGCCCTTAAACCTTGAACAAGCAACAAACGGCGCCTTTGCAAATTATTATGTTGATGTACTTGAACATGAAAATAAAAAAGATTTTATACAAACCTTTAAAATGCTCCAAGGGAAACCTAAATGGTGGTTCTCCAACAAAGATCGTAGACGGCGATTTGTTGAATTCTTAAACTAAATTCTTACGCAGCAGGACTCAATAGTTAGAGTCCTGCTATTTTTTCAATATCTAAAGATATCCAGCGCCTATCAAACATATCTCCATACCCAAGCTCTATCGCACACATAGGCTCACGTAAAATTGGGTTAATAATCTCCGGCCATTCAATAAATGCTATCGATCCTGGCATGTAGAGATACTCTTCAAATCCTAACGCAAAAAAATCATCTAAAGATGAAAGTCTATATAAATCAAAATGATAAACAATCAACCCCGAGATAGATCGATATTCATGAACATACGCAAACGTAGGACTTGAAATAACCGACTCATCAACCCCAAGCTCAACAAGCAATGACCGAATAAGTGTTGTCTTTCCGGCCCCAAGTGGACCGGTAAATGTAACAACTTTAGACTCTCGAACAACGGGCAGAAGCTGACATATTATTTCTGGGAGATTGGAAAGATCAAAGGCTACATGATTCATAATTTCTCCAAAATACGTACCAAGCGCCGCTCCAACTTACTCATACGCACCCCATCCGAAGCAATTGCGACGTTTTTATTTTCAGATCGCCTCTTATTTCGAGCATCTTTATCAAAAATCGAATCCGCACGACTCATCATAAGCGCGTCTAGTTCTGGGCAGTCTGGCCCAAACGCTATATAATCAGTCTTTTGCTTTGCTACCAACGTATTTTTTTTTAGCCTTTGCACCGACTGTTGTACTATTTTTTTAAATAACGCAGATTCTATCGAAACAATATCAAGATCTTCGGCATACTTATTTAACTCGTTATCAGATGAGACGAGCAGCGCTTCATATCCATTTTTTACACGATCTAACAACAGACAAATACAATCATCTGCGGTACTTTCAAACCCTGCATCCCAAACCTCAAGCGCCTGGTGCCGAGAAACTCGCGCTCGAGCGTGTAATCCTCCATCAAAAACAACAACCAATTCGTGATTTTTTATGCAGGTATATTGAACAAGTTCATCTAAAAATTGTACTCGGCGTTTTGCACTAATTGTCTTCTCAGAGCTGTCTTGAAACAAGACATTGCACGCATCAATAATAATATACACCAATAGCCCCCTTGCCGAACCGGAGACAGAGTTTTATAGTAACTAGAAAACCTGCATGGCCTAACCATTGTTACGAATATGAATAATCACTAGTGTGCCACAGCAGCTGACCAAGTTCTAGATTTTTGGAAAAAGAGAAAATGTCTCATATTATTCAGCTCAAAAGCCGCATTAAAACCGTAGAAAGCATACAAAAAACTACACACGCCATGAGACTTACCTCCATGTCTACACATGCACGCTTAATTAAACAAAAATCAGCACTCCTTCTCTACTCACAAGAACTAGAACAAGCAATAACAAATATCCGCAACATGCATGCGCCATCAAATGAAATTCCACAAACATGTACCCACTATACAAACACCCTAATCATAATCTTAGGCTCTCAAAAAGGACTTTGCGGGTCATTTAATACACGACTGTTTCGATATTATAAAGAAATAATTGCAAAAAAATATCATGGCTCATGCATCGTCATAGGCAAAAAAATTATTGACCTATTCAAACAAAATCAAAGTCCCATATTGCATCAATATACGAATATAACACCAGCAAATATTTTTGGCCTTGTTCGTGAACTCTGCCAGCATATTTTGGGTAAATCACAATATGCACATATTATTGTCGTCAGCAATCATCCCCAATCATTTTTTAATCAAAAGCCTTCAGTTGCACACATAACGCCTCCTTGTACGAACCTGCCTGAATTTACCGCGAATCCAGAACTCAAAGGACTATGCGATCCTAATCCCAAAATTGTTCTAGAATACATTGAATCCATGTATCTTCAGGCGCAGCTGGAAACCCTCTTTTTAAATTCCTTAGTCGCAGAATATTCCGCTCGTTTTTTATCCATGGACTCTTCAACGACAAACGCAGAAAAACTCCTCCAGGGCATGCGGCGTGATTACAATAAATTGCGTCAAGCCGCGATTACAAACGAACTTCTAGATCTCATGGGCGGAATGTTTTAATCTTGCTCAACAAGTTGTATACGCGCACCTAAGTACTGAAGTCGCTCTTCAAACCGATCATACCCTCTTCGCAGATGCTGGATTCCGGTAATGCTGCTTCGATCAGCAACCCCAAGAGCTGCGATAACTAATCCAGCAGCTCCACGAATATCAACCCCATGCAACGCAGCTCCCCGCAGCAACGAACGATCAACCCCTGTAATGCATGTACGATCCCCAGCAACAGAAAGAGTCGCACCCATTTTTTGAAATTCGCCTAAATGCACCAACCGATTCTCGAAAACCGATTCATGTATTTTGCTAGTTCCGACTGAGCAGATTTGCAGCGCACTCATGATAGCTTGCAAATCAGTTGGAAATCCGGGATATGGCATTGTAATAAACGAAACCGCACGCGCCGAAAGGGTTCCCGTAAGGACAACTCCACCGGAAGCAGGCAGCGTTACGGTATGTCCCATTTCATCAAGCTTCATCAAAAAAACATCCAAAAGTTCTGGATCAATATTCGAAATTTCAATCTGCCCACCAGTCATAGCTGCTGCCGCAAGATAGGTGCCCGCCTCAAGACGATCTGGTAACACCGTATGCTCAACTGCGCGCAACGGAAGAGCACCCGTAACACTAATTGTTGCGGGCACATTAAGGTCAATTACTGCACCCATAGAACGCAAAAGTTGAATTAAATCCAATACCTCTGGCTCCAATGCCGCATTGACTATTGTTGTAGTCCCTCTGGTTAATACTGCCGCAAGAAGCACATTCTCCGTCGCACCAACACTTGGATATTCAAATACCAAGCGCGCTGCGTGTAAGCCCTTTTTTGCAATCACACGCAACAGATCACCATGCACCTCTACAATCGCACCCATCCGCTCAAACGCTTTTAAATGAAAATCTATAGGGCGAGCACCAATAGGACACCCTCCTGGATAAGAGATTTCCGCCATTCCAAATCGAGCAAGCAGCGGTCCAAGCAATAAAATAGATGCGCGAAATGATTGCAATACAGAAGCTGAAAGGGGCCGCAAACAACTCTGCGTCGTATCCACCGTCAAGGAGGTTCCATTCTCGAGCCAACAACAAGAACAACCAAGTTCTTCAAATAGCTCAATAAGCGCAGTTACATCAGCAAGTTTTGGCACATTATGCAAACAATGTCGCCCCGGGAAAAGTAGCAAACTACAGAGCTCTACCAATACGGCATTCTTAGCGCCCCCTACAGAGATTACCCCAGAGAGCGGCACTCCTCCATCAACAACAAAATAGCACTCGCGCACAATTACTCCAAAAAAACTTTACAAACAGAAAAAAATATATATAATTAAAGAAACAAATATAATGTTGTATTCTTAATAATATCTTGCATTAAAAAACTAGTATTAAGATACTTGAGTGATAAAAAAGGGAAAACTGTGAACATGCGTAAAACAAAAGCATTTGCATATCTCTGTTTCTTATTTCTACCAACCGCTCCTCTGTTTGGGCGAACAGTCACGCCCGAAGAAGATGCTCAATTGATGGACGAATTTATAAAAAAAATCAAACAACGCCGAGACAAAAAACAACCATCAGCACCAATAGAAACTATAAATTCTGTCGAAAAAAAAGAATCCACCAGTACCAACCTAGGCCAAAAGTTATTTGAATCCGTCACAAATGCTGTAACCTTTCCATTAAAAATTACAAATGATGCAGCACAAGAATTACTTCCTGAAAAACGCTTAAGCCAAAATCAACAACAAGAATTGCAAAAAACAGAGTCATTTTATAGAGATCTCAAAAGAGAGCTTCAAAAGCAACTTGGTGAAGAAGCAAAAGCAAATGCAGCCATCAACAACCTAACTAAAGTTGTTAGCTTATTCGAAGAAATTAACAATCATCTTCCCTTAAAAATTCAAGCACTCAACAAAGAAAAATATAATTTTGCCAAACAAGCACAGACAATCAACCAAACTACATCTCGCGCTTTCAAAAAAATAGCAATTGGACTGGGAGGACTTGGCACAAGCATTACTGGATTGCTTAGTTATCACATCCTGCATACAAATTACCTTGCTCCAGCGCGAAGAGCTACGCTAGAAAGGCAATTAACTGCACTCAAAAAAACATTGCGCGAAAACGCGCAGAAACAAAAAAAATTAGATGATCAACTGACTGCTGCAACGCAACAAACCCCCATAGACAACGTAACAATAGCTGTTTTACAAGAACAGCAACAAAATTTACAATCCGAAGCAGCACATTATAAAGAACAAATAAGTTTGATTACGAGCCAACGCGCCATGAATAGAGCAGAACACAAAACACTAATTGATCTTTCTTTGCAAGGTCTTTTTGGTATAATTAGCAGCGGAACTTTCATATACGCAGCTCAGAAAAAATTATTAAAAAAAATAGAACTTACCCCAGAGCAGATGGAACAAAAAAACAGACTAGATCAAAAACAATACGAGCTTGAAGAGCAAATACAAGCACTTCAAAAAACATTAAAGAAAAAACAACAGTATTTAATCGCCACATATGGAAATATAAACACAAACGCAATTGAAAAACTTAATCAATTAGAAGACTTAAAAAACAACATCTCACAATACAAAATCAAGAACAACGCTGTAAGCAAACAATTAGTTGAAACATTCCCTCAAATTTTTTCTTAAAATTAAAAACAAAAAAAAGGAAAAAACTATGAAATATACAAATAAAAAAAATATATATCTATTTTCAATAATTATTACACTGAGTGCAAATACCTTTGGATTTAGCACTCAAAATGAGCAACAAGTAACTACATTCACAGACACGACCAAAGATTTTATATCTTCAGTTCCTTCAATTATAAGAAGAGAACCTTATGCGCTTGCCAATCAGTTTGATAACATAACTGAAAACTTACTAAAACCAACATCTTCTTCGATCAAAAACATTAGAGAAACTATCTCTCCAACGCAAAAGCTCGCGGCATATATGACAGCAGTTGCCTTTTATGAGGTCGCCCTTCCTGAGATTCCCGTACTATATACACTTCCTAAATTTACCCGAGGAGAATATGGAGCACCAAATAGTATCATTTCTCGAACAGGCAAAGGTCTAGGAACTCTCCTACTTGACCTTCCTAAAGCAGTTGCTGCCCAAGCCGGGGCTAATTGGTTTTTAAATAAAATCAATGTAGATAGCACACAAAAAGATCCTGTTGTAAATACTATCCCCATCGCTGTCGGAGGTGGCCTACTTCTTCATAGATGGAAATCACAACCAGACGTGGATAATAATCCGTCTTCATTAACCGAGAATGAATTACTGAAACTCGATTATAAGTTTACCCCTCGTCAAAAAGCCCATAAAAACACTTTTGATTGGTTGTACAACAATACACAAGAAGAAAAACTTAAAAAACTCTTGGAAAATGCAAAGGCAAGTCCAACCCTTGGTGGTCGTATTTTAATAACCGGGGAATCGGGAACTGGTAAAACCACATGGGCAAATAATGCAGTAAAAGTGTTAGGTAGAACTTCTATCTATTTAAATGCAAAAACACTCAAAACAGTAATCTATGCAGGAAGCGGAAACGCTCGATGGAGTTCTCTAAAAGAATTAATCACAACAACCCTCCAACCTGGGGATGCTATTATCATTGATGAAGTTGATACATTTATCAGTGATCAAACAGACACAGGGCAAGGAAATAACCAAACTGATGCCCGAAAAGATTTCATGGAGTTCTTAGACCAAATTTCTGAAAAAAATTTAATTACAATATTAATTACAAACTTATCTAAGGATAAAATTCATCCACAGGCAAAAGATCGGCCTAACCGAACTATGAGCAATAACACAAAAACTGGCTTGGCAAAGCAAACAGCAGAACAATTTAAAAATATATCGACTCAACTTCTCACTGTTCTTACAAATCCAGATGAACATTATAAACGAAGTGGCAATCTACCTTCCTGTGAGGCTTCTTCTGAGATCAACTTTGGCTGGGGTCTCGTAGCCAAAGAAAAACCTTCAGCTATTGAAAGACTGGGAGTTGTAGATTTCACTCTTAGAGAAATCCA
>SKJC01000003.1 GCA_007116155.1 Candidatus Babeliaceae bacterium
ATTTTTAATGAAACTAAAAATTTATACCTTAATTTATTTTGGTGCGTAGTATATTGGCTCTAATATACAATGGTCGGTTGATGCTATCTTTTTGGCGGCTTTATTGTTTTTATCGTCAGTAGCAAGTCGTTGGCCTTTATATTGTTCTGCATAGCACCAGAGGCGCGCCCATGTTCCTTGAGCAGTATAATACGTATTACATGTTTCATAATAGTTGGTTCTTGGCGCAACGTTAAGTGTTATGACTTTATCGTGGTATTTTTTATCATTTATTTTATCCCATGAAGAAGCTATTCCAAGCCATTTTCCTTTGGTAAAAGCTTCTTCATTGTTTTGTTGATGGCCTCTAAAGAGTGTGTTAATATTTAGATGATTGAGCAATTTTGTGTAATCAGTTGCACTAACTATATAAATACCTTTCACACCCCGGTTTGATTCCCTTGTATTCTCTGCTGAATTAAAGTGGATATCATTCCAAGTAAATGGATTAGCAGGATGGCCAAAACTAACCGGTCTTCTTGAATAAAATCTTGCCCGCCCAGTAGGTGGCGGGGTCGCTTTATATTCGTCTTCAGCTTTCTTAGCTTTCTTATGAAGTTCCTTGATATCATTCATTTCAAAAATCATTGCGTTAGTAGCGTTTTTATGATCTAAGAGGACCTTTATCTGGGCCTTTTCTTCTGGAGTTAAATCGTGTTTTATTCCTGCGTGAGCAAAAGCAAGACGTTCGTCGCTTCCTGTGAAGTTAATAAAGAGAGCTGATGGGAGTAGTGCAAATGTTTGGTTTATACTGTTTTTGGTTGGTTCGAGCTGTTTGTGCTCAGTCTCTTCATTCTTTCTTGCCTCAGCGAGCAACTGCTCTCGCGAATTATGGTAATCGACACTGATAACGGGTTCTTCATACATTGTTGTTTTTATATTGCCCCAAAAGCCATAGCCGCTATATATATTTTCATATTCATGATTGCCGCGCAACAAAAATACCTGCTGGGGGTTGTTTGCTTTTAGGTTGGTTAGATAAAAGAGGTTTTTTATGCTGTTCGGGCCACGATCAATATAATCACCTAAAAAGATGAGATAGGTGTTCTCGGATAGCTCTCCAGAGTTGGGGTCGTACTTTCCCTTTTTTTCAAGGTTTTGTAAGACATTTTCAATGTGCCCAAAGTCACCATGCAAATCACCGATCACATCGAGCGTAATTGGCTGGTTAGTATTGTCGAGGGTTATTTTTTGTAGGATGGCAATGTAGGGAGCTTCTCTGTCTAAGATTGGGTCTACTGTTTTTTCTCTTGTTAAGTTAAGATCTTTTTCGAGGGTTTGCCATAATAGATTCATTTTCTCGATGAAGATGTTGTTTTTCTTCTCAGAGTTTTTTTCATCTTCAAATTCTTTCCATTCTGCGTCAGAATCTCTTTCTGCTTTTTCTTCAGCAGGCCCTGCCTCATTCAATGCTTCTGTTAGTTTGATTTTCTCTTTCTCTTCTTCTTTTTTTCTTTCTTTTTCTTTCTTTAGCCTAGCTTGATCTTGTGCATAAGAAGACCAAAAATTCCAGATACCATATGCCGTAGCAAGAGATGCGGTAAATCCAAGAATTGCTGATTTGGGATGATCAAGAAGCCATGATGTTGCATTTTTTGTTTTGTCGCCCAACCAGTCCCAAATAATTCTTGAGGATTGGATATTTTGTTTATTTGGAGTATATGTTTGGTTTTGAAAATTCCTCATTTCGTACGCATGAGATTGTGTATAGCGCTGTGAGTTGATTGAAGCCTGAATAACGCTTCCAGTAAACAGTATGCCTACTATTAGTAATTTTTTCATAAAAAAGTCTTTTTTTAGTTTAATGGTTTTTATGTAATGTAATCTTATATAGTTTAGAAATTTTTTTACAAAAAGTCAATATTAATACTATGCCTCGTTGTTTGATGTTGGGTTTGTTGCGCCGCGGTTGGTTGGTAAAAATTTTTGTTTTATATTGTTTTTCAATCATTTATTATTGCTTATCGTTTATTTTTTACTTATACTCGTTTCGAGTTGCGGTTTTGGAAGAGCTGCTTTTTTGGTATGTATTGCTTCTTGAAAGGAGTTTGTTATGAATTTTCAGAGAATAAGTACTTGGCTTATTTGGGGGATTTACGGATTTTTACTTGTGTTGCCCTTCTTTATATTTCGTTCTTCATCTTTTCATTTTGGTGATGCTTGGCCATCAGAAGAGGTTTCTGGAGGGATATCTTTACTGGGTGCCGGGACTTCGTGGGCGGCTGTTTTTTTTTGGATTATTGGCGAATGTTTAAATTGGGCGCCGTTTCTTTTGAGTTTGTGGATTATCCGGAGTATTTTGATTCGATATCAGGCAGGATCAGTTTTTAATAGTAAAACGGTTAGCTTGTTTAGGGCTCTTAGTGTTGTGCTACTCATTGATGGCTTTTGTTGCAGTATTTTGAAAAACACGTTTTTTAGGCTTGCAGAAACAATAGATTTGGGAGTTGGTAATCGGTTGTTTATGATTAGTCTGGGTTCTGATTCATTAGGTTCTATTTTTGCTGGCCTGTTGGTCTTGTTATTAGCGTTTATCATGGCGGAAGCAACTCGGTTGGCAGAAGAACAATCCCTTACTATCTAGGAAGAAAATAATGGCTATTATTATAAATCTGGATATTCTTCTTGCTAAGCGGAAAATGCAGGTACAGGAGCTGGCTGCAGCAGTTGGTATTACAACGCAAAATATATCGATTCTTAAGACGGGAAAAGCAAAAGCTATCCGTTTTTCAACATTAGAGGCGTTATGCCGTGCGTTGGATTGTCAGCCAGGTGATATACTCGAATATGTAACTGAGTAACGTTAGTTTAGTTGTATGATTTTTTTAATGGTCGCAGCATAGAGCGGAATGTGTGCAATAAGCTCTTCTGCGACCGCTTCTTTGTAAATATGCGAGGTTCGGTTCCGATCTTTTATAGCGCGTAGTAGTGTTTCTGCAATGTCTTCTTGAAGTAAGCCGCTCGCATATGCTGTTCGAATAACGGGTACGGGAGCATTGTATTCGACACTAATGTCCTTCTGTTCTAACAATTTTTTACAATATTTCCAGGTAAGCTCGATGGTATATTCAAATCGCTGAATTATGGATTCGCGAAATAGGGGGTATAATGCTTCAAAATCAAATGGTCCAAAACTGTTCTGTTTTTTTTCTCTGAGTTTTTCTAATAACATTATTGATTCTTCTAGTGCGCTGAGTGCTTGGGTAAGTTGTTGTTTTTTATGGCTACGCTGTCCATTCTACCCCCTTTTTTTGAATTTCGTTTTTAAGCGTAAGATCGCAGGTTTGAAGATCGACAATATCAACTGATGCTGGAATTATCGTTTCTTCTATTTCTCTAAGAACATTGGTAATGGTTTGCCAAGGAATTGGGATTGCAGTATCGATTGCAAGGTCAATATCTGAGCCTGGACGTTCTTGGTTTTGTGCACGGGAGCCAAAAAGAATAATTTTTGCATTAGGGATATGCTTTTTTATGATTTGCGTGAGTAATTCTTGGTATTCTTTTTTTACCATGCGGCAGGCTCCTTGCATGGGGTTGTAAATTGGAGGAGAGAGAGGGATTCGAACCCTCGATACCGCTTTACACGGTATAACGGTTTTCGAGACCGCCGCTTTCGACCGCTCAGCCATCTCTCCATAAAAAGGATATAATTTAGGCTACTGGTTTTGGAAAAAAGGTAAATATTTGCACCAGATTATCTTTTCTCTGGATATTTATTTGGTTGAGTTATATAGCGGTTGATTTCCGGGTGATATTCATCGAGCGTGATTGATTCAATGAATTCTTTGTTGTTAAATTTCCCAGAAGCTGCCGCTTTTTGTTGTTGCTTTTGTTCTAGTTCTTCACGAGTAATGTTCTGTGCGCTTGCATACGCATGTATAAGCTCTAAAAGATCTGCCAGTTCTTCGATAATCTCTTCTTGTGTTTGCGCAGCGCTGAGCTCTTCTAGTTCTTCGGTGAATTTTTTGAGAAGTTCATGCCTGTATTCCCGCTCGTTTAGATTTTTCCGTGTAACGGTAATACTTTTTTTTCGAGTAGGGTCGGGACATAATCACGCACTAATTTTTGAAAGAGAAATGTTTTTGATTTGGTCATCAGAAATTCCTTTGTTACAATAATTATATGATCGTAATACAGGGGAGTATACCATGAAGATGTCGTATTGTATGTTGCTTGGCTTGGTTGGGTTTGCACTCTGCGTACCTGCCTGTTCTCGGCAAGAAAAATTTAAACAAGGGGAAAAAGTGTCCGAAATAGTTTCGTCGCCAAATGGCTTACGGTATCAAATTATTACCCCAGCGCCAGAAGGTGCTGCCAAACCGACTAAGAGCAAGGTTGTTAAGGTTCATTACACTGGTTGGTTGAACGATGGCAAAGATGGGCTTGGTAAAAAATTTGATAGTAGCCTTGATCGTGGTCAGCCGTTTGAATTCCCGGTTGGTGTTGGCTATGTAATTCAAGGTTGGGATTTGGGTGTTGCTGATATGCATGTTGGCGAAATGCGTCGGCTGTTTATTCCTTCAACATTGGGCTATGGTGCGCGTGGAGCAGGATCAGTTATTCAACCTAACGCTGATTTGATTTTTGATGTGGAGCTTTTAGCAGCATAATTTTTGAAGGTAGGTGTATAAATACTACACCTACCTTTTATTTATTATCTGGTTATTAACTCAGGGTAGAGTTGTGTTGCTGTTTCAGAATAATATTTTTAAGAGAGTTTTCTGATGTTGCAGGAAGCGGATTTTTTTGTAGAATCTTTTTAATATTTTCTTCCCGTTCTGAGCTTGTTGGATAGGATGGATCTGTTTCAAAGCCTTTATTCCACATTTCTTTTTCTTTTCTGTATGTCAGTGCAATAAAAGCATTGCAGGTTTCTTGGTTTGTTGCGGTTTTGGTGGCGAAACTATCAGCTTTAAGTTCATCTTTTTTTGTATTTTTGTAGATTCGGCAAAGGTGGCCTACTTCGTGTAATAGAAGAAATTCTAGTGCTTCTAAGTTTTCTAGAGTGTCCTGGTTTAGGGGGATTCGAATGGAGTGTAAAGCATTAATTGCTCCAAAATCCTTTATTTTAGGGGAGATAGTAACATGGGGATGTTCGGAAGCTGGGACTTGAGGAAAAATATGTTGGAAAAATTTGGTAATCGATGTTTTTAAAATAGTTGCCACTTGATATTCTTTTTTCTTGCGCTGTTCTTGCAAATCCCCATTGCCCGCTACAAGCGCGAGATTAATAGTTACATAACATATTATCTGCATGGCGATTTTATTTTTTGGCAGCATAAAAATCCTTTTTAATTTTATTGATTGATAATTAATAGAGGGGTGAGTGATTTTTTGAGTTATGCCGGTTTTTCCCACCTATGTGATTTTTCTGCTGCATCTGTTCTTTGTAATTTTGCTTCTTGTTTAATATATGAAATAAGAGAATTACTTGATTCAAGAGGCGGTTTGGCTGGACATTCGTGTAGTTGTCGTAAAATATTAAGGCCATATTTCCTGCGGTTTTCCTGGTCCATTGATTTGAATACAGCATCTATGGTTTTTGTATTTGTTGCGTATCTTGTCGCAAATCGATCAGCCCAAAATTCTTCAGATTCATGTGTTTCTGTATTTGGGTAGCAGAGATGGCCATATTCGTGAAGAAGAGTAAACTCAAGTGCTTCTAGGTTTTGTAGCGCCTTATCCATTGGGATGCGGATGGTCTTAAGCTTAGGGATAGCGCTGAAATTTTTTATTTTGTTTGATGAAACAATGTGTGGAATATCCGTTGGGTTATTGATGGAAAAGCGACTTTTTAGAAACGAAGTGCAAGCGTTGGTGATAAGGTTTATTTGTCCTCCATCAGATAGATTGTCCAGGCCTTGTATGTTTTCTCCACTGGTAATTAGTGAGGGAAGAAACATAAAAAATGCTGTTAAAAAGCGTATATTTTTGTACATCAAATTCCTTTATATTTTGCGGGATAGATTTTTTATTTTACACTATTTTTTATTTTTTCCAAAATTAGCGGAGGCTTTTATCTCGGAGTCCTTTATTTTTTGCTAACAGGTTAGATATTATTTCTACTGTTTTTTTGTTGAGATTGGGTTTTCTTTTTAGTTCTTTTATTGTGTTGTAAAAAAGGTCACGTGTTGTTCTCTTTTCTAGTAAAAGAGTAATAAGTGAGAAGAGGACTTTTTGGATAAAGATATTGTTTTGGTTGATTAATTGGAGAGCATTTTGAATGCTTTCAAAAAGGATTAAATTTTCTCCAGCTGCTCTGGTGATAATTTTAATAGCTTTAATTTGTAGTGTTCCTGATTTACTTGTTAGCAGGCTTTTTATGAGCTGTTCAATGAATATTGGCGCTCTTCTTTCTATTATTAAATCGTATAGGATGTTTGCGCCGGTGTTTTGTTGTATGATTTCATTACTTTCTATATGGCGTTTGCAGATGTCCAGAATTTTTTCGATAGCAATATTTTTTTGAATAAGTGCTCGGAAAAGGAATGACGCATAATTTTGCAGGGTAGGATGTTCGCTTTGGGAGCATTTTTCTGCGAGAGCAAGGACGAGTGCTTGCTCTCGCTCAAGTGGAAAAACTTGTAAGTTTATTAACTTTGTTAGAAGTCGGACTTTATTAAATAGATAGTCGTTGGGCGCTGTTTTTAGTGTTGCAACATATTCAGTGAGTTCTTTTTGAGCCTCGTTTTGTTTTAAATTGGGAACTATTTTGTTGAAGAGAAGTAGTTTTAGGTTGTCTCTTTGACCGATTTCATTTCTTGTTTCAAGTAGATGAAGAATTATATGTTTCCAGCTCAGTGGTATGCGGGGAGCGTGTTCAAGGAAAAGAGCTATATTTTGAGGGTTTTCCAAGGGTAGGGAAAAGAGAGCGAGGGGTGGACATGTGTTATTGTTAGCTATTGCGCTCAGTGCAGCGATCGGTATAAGAAAGGAGAATTCTGGGTATTCCTTTATGAGCCCTTCAAGATGTTGATAAATACACATCATAAGAGGCAGGGTTAATGCTTTATTAAATGGTTGAAGAGTCGCATGGGTTTTGGATATGGCAAGGGTAAATTCTTCAGTCATGTTTTCGGTGTTGGGATAGGTCTGATGTATTAAAAATTTCCCAATATTTTCTTGTATGGTAATTGGTTCCCACCGCGAGAAGTAATTTGCGATTTTAGGAAGTAGTTTGGGTATATAGAGCTTTGGCTTTTGATGGATAGCTTGGATATTTGCATTCAGTTTGGCTATGTTGAGCAAGTGAAAGAGAGCCACGATAAGATTGGTAATGGTGGTGTCCATTTCAAACTGATGTTTTCCTATAGTTTGTAGATAGTGGATTCCTGGAATGTTGACCATAAGCTTGGCCCAGTCTATTCGAGCCGCTTCGGATAAAGCTGCCGTCAGTGTTGGGTATTTTTTATAAAATTTTTGAATTTGTGGTAGAAGTTGAGTTTTTTTCGTGGTAAAGCGTTCTTCTTCTGGTTCATAAAGGAGAATATTAAGAATGTTTCGCAGGGTACTTTCAAAACAGTCAGAAAACGTTATGGGGAGCCCTTCGTGGATACAGTGGACGGTATCGTGATGAATATGTTCTGGCTTGTTGTTGCCTCGAAACAAAAGAGCGGTAGTGATTAATTCATATAACATTGCATTTGGTACACCATGAGTCTCTGTTAGATTCGGTTCTCCTAGTGCTTCAATAAGTTGTTGTTTGGTAAAGGAGTGGGGTTTTGTGCTGAGGTCTTGAAGCGCATGTTGCAGCTGCGGAAAAGGAAGGGTTTGTGGTGCGGTATGTTTTTTAACTATCATTTTTAAGATAGCAAGAAGAGATGAGTAATAATTCTTGATGATTGTTTTTTCGGGGTTTTTTTTCTGAGTTATCCATATTGTTGCAGATAGAGCTATTAGGGCAATGGTTTTTCCTGGGTATGTTATTTCTTTGGATACATTTTTTAAGCTGCTTTTGCTTGCAATTTTTGGGAGATCAACAAAATCCAAAAGGGGTTTTTCGCAATTAGTATCGGTTAAAATGTAGGCTAGCGCATTTTGGGCAATAGCATTGAGCGTATGTTCTGATGTAACAATTTGGTCAGATAGTTCTTTTGTCACAGAGAAGGAATCGCTTTCTGGTATTTCATAGAAGAGCTTTTTGAGAAGATAGATTACAGGGTGTTTCTTTTCAAGTTTCTTGCGCCAATCATAAAAGGCTTTTTTATATAGTGCTTCTTGTTCATAGTTTTGTCGCTTCGGTTCTTGTATGAAGCTGCCAAATGTATAGAGCCGTTGGAGGACGCCTCGTTCCGCTGCGATGGCTCCTGGCAATACTGAAAGACTGCGAAATTCTTTTGGAAATAACCCATAGCTGTTTTTTAGTTGCAAAAAAGTGCTGGCATACATCGGTTTTGCAATAAGTAGACAGAACAAAATAGTTTTTACGTGTAAAACAGTATTCATACTAATTCCCCCAATTTTTTATACTGTACTGTAAGCTTGACGCAGACATCAATAAATTTCGATTAGATATTTTTTGTCGATGCGAAGATTTTTCATGATGTATTACTTCTTTACAGGGGCGAGTTTATAGGAGTTGCTCTGTTTTTGATTGCTTTAATTTTTCTACGATTTTGTTGACCTCTTAATTTCTATTATTTTATTTTGATAAACGGGTGAAAGTAGGGGGAATGATGTGTAGTGTTTTTGTTGCTAAAGATCGTTTGTTTATTGTTTTTAGAGTTTTTAGTCTTTTTATTACGGTTTGTTTTTGTTGGGTTACTCTCGCTATTGATGGGGTTGTTAATAAACCGGTTGTTGATTTAAGCGATCGTTTATATCTTCGGGCTCAAGTAGTTGCTGCACCAGCTAGGCGGGGTGTTTCATGTTGTTCGCGGATGCACCAGGCGCTTTTTAATGAGCGTGTATCGGTTATTCGCATGATAAATAATCATACTGCGGAAGTGGCTATGGATGATTTGATCTATAGCGTTTCAGCTGCAGAAAAAAAACCATTGAATTCGTTTATTATTTCATTAGATGACGTTACTCTTTTATCTCGATTAACTACCTATCAAAAGCGGGCTATTCCCCTGCAGCAAGAGAGGGGAGGGCGCGTTGTTGTGCTCAAAAAACCGTGGAATGGTTATTCATTTGGAACACGTTTTGTTGTTGATGAGTTGCAGTATAGACGTAAGGACAGGTTGGTTCCTGTGCTGTTGTTGGTTGATCCTTTGCGCGATCCTATTGTTATGCGTATTCCTCGTAATTATGTTTTTGAAGAGAAGCTATTATCGATTGGTGAACAACGAGTATTATTTGTTAATTTAGCATATGAACTTATCGCCGATGCACAAAAATCGGGTGGCGTTATTCCATATGTTTGGGGTGGTTGTAGTTATGTTGCTCCGTATACCGATTCCTATCAAATTTCGGAGCATGGATGGGTTCGTGAGCGTAATCAGCCTTTTTATAGTGGCTTTGATTGCTCTGAATTAGTCTATCGACTTGCCCGTATGGTTGGATCTGAATATAAAGGCAAAGTTAGTTCTCTGGCGCCTCAGTTGCTGCCGGAAGTTCCGCAAAATGAGCCTATTTTGGCGGGTGATATTATTTGGATGCCGGGACATATAATGATCGTTGGGAATATGAAAAATAACGAGGTTATTGAAGCGCGAGGTTATTCGAGTGGATTCGGCTGTGTACACTGCACAAAGGTTTCGAAGCTTTTTAAGAATATGAAAACGTGTGAAGAGGTACGCGCGGCTGGTAAGGCACATAAGTCATTGGTGTTATGTAATCGGGACGGTAAGGCTTCGAGTGAGATAGCTTCATTGAAATTTTTAAGATTGTTTGATATATAACAGAAGGTAAACGGTTATTAAATAACCGTTTACCTTCTGTTTAGGTTAAGATTTAGTTTTTAATGAAATTTGTTGGTAAATTCATTAAAAATTCATTTTTTAATGAATTTGAGACGTCTTCTGGAATCAGCTTAAGATATTCTTTAAGCTGGGGCAGAATTTTTTCAATATATTCATCAAAATTGTTCTGAGTTTGAGCTAATAGAGTTGCTTTTTTTAATCTATCTCCCCAGGATTCAATAGTCTGAAGCCCCATTGTATTGGAATAAATAATATTTGGGAAAATTTCTTTAAGTGCATTAACAAAATTGGTTTTTATGTTTTGGGGTGTTAGTTTATTAATTGCATCGTGAAGATTTTGGTCGACTAACCAGTTGAGTAATTCTTCACGTTTATTTTTCGTTTCTTCGTTTAAAAGAGTAGCGCTCTCTTTTAAATTTATTTTAAAATCTTGTATTTTTTTAGTTTTGATCGCATTTATTAGTTTTTGACGAGTTCGAAATATTGGAGGAGTATTTTGCTCTTCTTCATACTGCATTCGTTTTTTTGGATCAAGTAGCGTTTCTTGAGCAGTTGTAAGACGCTTAAATACGTCTGATGCATATGGGCTATGATTTTTATCGGGGTGCCACTTGAGCGCTTGTTTTTTGTATGAGGTCCTTATTTGTTGGTTTTCAGCACTGCGAGATAGGCCTAATATTTCAAAATAATTCATTGTCAATTCGGCGGGTTTAGTTGTGTTTTCAGTAGGAGCCGGCATTGTAATCATCTTTAGCTCGGCAGATTGTATTATTATTGGCATTACAAATAGAGCACTTACTATAATACGTTTCATAAAAACTCCTTTTTTTATAGTGATATCTTTTTTGTTATTATTTTTAATTTATCAATTTTCAAATAGAAGAGTAAATAGAAGGGTGGAGTTTTGTTTTTTTTCCTGTTGGGCGGGAGATATTGTATGTGAATAAGGGGCTGGTGTGCCTTGGCAACTAGAAGTTTTGTAACCAGATTGCGCTTATTGATAGGTGAGATTTTCAATTGTTAGACTATAGGTTTGGTAGCTAGGCAATTAACTTTGTGATGAAGAACGATCTTGAAGTGTTGTAATCCTTCAAGTGGTAGCTATGATTGCAAAGATTCTTCATCGATTAGAATAAAACGATTTTCGGTTGATGAATATTGAAAAACGTCGGCTGTTTTTAAATCGAACCACCAACCATGAATTGTTAGAACACCTTGTTTTAATTGTTCAGAAACTGAAGGATAGCTTTTGAGATGTTCTAGTTGTTGCAAGACATTAATCTGTGAGAGTTGATCAACGGGAGATAAGTGTTCTCCGATACCAATATTTTCTGATAAAAATTGTTCGTATGAGTGTCTAGCAATGTTTACCCAGGAAGAGATGCTGGGATGAACTTGCTGTTGTTCAAGTATAGCTTTCATAGCTCCACAACCTGAATGGCCACAAACGATTATATCGTTTACTTTTAGTTCAAGGAGGGCATATTCTACCGCAGCGGCAACTGATGTTTCAGTGCTGCCTAGTACTTGATAGGGTGGAACTATGTTGCCGATATTGCGTAACACAAAAAGATCGCCGGGATCGGTGGATGCGAAAACATTTGGAACAACTCGGCTATCGCAGCAAGCAATAAATAGAGCGTCAGGTGTTTGCATGTCAGCTAAAAAAGCATATTTTTCGCAATAGCCATCTTTCTTGCATTGACGAAAATTGATGATGCCTTTAATTAGCTTTTTCATGATTTCACTCTTTTTTGTAAAGATTTGGCCTCTATGTAAATAATTATAGCGTATTAATTGAGAGATTATTCAAAAACAGGAGAAGAGAAAGAGGTTAATGTGATAAAAATTGGTGCGCCCAGAAGGAGTCGAACCCTCAACCTTCAGATCCGTAGTCTGACGCTCTATCCAATTGAGCTATGGGCGCATAATGTTTGGAGACATGGTGGAGAGAGAGGGATTCGAACCCTCGCGCCCCTTTTGGAGGCTCTTGCTTAGCAGGCAAGCGCTTTAGACCACTCAGCCATCTCTCCTCGAGATTTCAAAAGCGTTGCGAACATGCTACGCTATGCAAAGATAATGATACGGCTTTTATGCATAGATGGCAAGTCCAAGTTCATGAAATTTGTAATTAAGGTTGTTCCCCGCTCATCACGTCAGGGCTTTGCGCCTGATAGCGAGGTTGGGGTTAAGTGCTATGTTCAAAGTCCGCCGGAGGGTGGTAAGGCAAATAAGGAGTTGATCCAATTGCTTGCCAAAAAACTGGGCGTTCCGCAGACTGAAATTACGCTGCTGTATGGCGGGGGAACGCGAAAGAAGATGTTTGAGTTGCCGTTTGACGTTGAGGCTCAAGAGTTAATCGCGCGATTATTGGCGTAAGGTTTTGATTGAATTCTGTTTGGATAGAGAAAAGGGGCCCGGATAAAATCCGGGCCGTCTGTTTTTGTAGGGGTGTTATTCAAATAAATCAAGGCAATTGTTTGTGTGCTTCAAAAAGCTTTTAATGCGTTGGTACCAACCACGGGGATGGTAGTGTTGGACATATTCTTCGAGACTTTTTCCTAGAGGATCAGGGATATTATTAGTTTTGCGACGATTAATTTCGTTATCGATGGTTTCTATGCGTTTTTCATAAGAGGGGTGTTTCAAGCCTGACTCGAATCCTAAGTCGATTAGTCTTTGGAAAAGAGTTTTGCCTTCTTCTAATTCTTTTCGGTTCGATGCCTTTTGATTTGCAAAGGCATCCGCCGCAGCTTCCCTTAGTTGCGAGGTGGCATAAAATTGAATTTTTGCGTCTGGTAGTTGAGCTTTGTATTCCGCTATATAGCGGGAGTATAGCTCTTTTTTGTTATAATATTCGAAACTGTTTTCGCAATTGTTAGCGTCGAGGTTGTTAAGTTTAGAAGTCCAAAGCTCAAGTTTCCATTTGAGGTCTTTATATTTCTTTTTGGCATCCATATAAGGTTTCTGAAAATAACAGTAATCAACGTAATTGTTTTGAAAGGCGTGTCCTGCTTCATGCAGAAGAGTCCATTCTTGGCCGTTTTTCTTTTGGCCGGTTGTATTATCAATGGCTGGAATAACGATACCAATGAGATTACCACCGCTGACGCGCAAGCGGGAAAGGTGTGCTCCGATTTCATGCGTTTCTGGGCAAAATACTGGTATTTTAACCTTGGTCTTATCTTTAACAAATTTTGCATAGGCTTTTTCTTGTGCTTCTTGATATCTGTTCTTGGGATTGCGTGTTTTTGCTTTGAGCTCCGAGCGATAGGCGGCTATTTCTTCTTGCAATTCATTTGTAGTTGGTTGTTTTTCAGCTGCTTGTAGACCTATATTCAGACATATGCTTAAAATGGCTATATAATGTTTCATGGAAAATTTCCTTGTATTTTTTATTCTATTTTGCTTTTTTATTTTAATTTTGTCAACATATTAACACAAATTAAGACAGTTTTGTTGGTCTTTTTACCAGAAGGCTCGAATGAAAACATTTCCGAGAATTATGTCTGTGCTAATATTATTTTTAGCCGCCCAAAATGCGTGCTTGGGCATATCACTTGTTGACATTCTGTCTTGAGTAATTGCCTGCAAGTTAGATGTAAGATCTTCGGAAAATGGCGTGAGATTGCGCTTATATAATTTTTCTTCGGCAGTATAGGTAGCCGCGGCAGAGATCATGACTTGTGCTATCTCTTCGATGCGTTTGTGTTTCTTCGAAAAGTGCGCATCATAAGCGTATTGTCGGTATACGCATATCTTTTTTGACTATCAGGCGAGTCTGTTTTTTTGGAGCGTTCTGGCTTCGGTTTTGTAATGTATTTGGTTAATGATAATAACAGAGTGTTCTTGACGGTTGTAACGGCTGTGTTACTCTAAAAATCAGATCTTTTTGAAATCTAATTGCCGGGGTGGCGAAATTGGTAGACGCACGGGACTCAAAATCCCGCGGTGGTGACACTGTGTCGGTTCGAGTCCGACCCCCGGCACCAACATCTTGGGGCTGTAGCTCAGTTGGTAGAGCGCGTGGGTCGCATTCACGAGGCCACCGGTTCGACTCCGGTCAGCTCCACCAATATCTTTACTTTATTTATTTTTTCTCTTTTTTGCATGATTTTAAAAAACTTTTTGTATTCAGAAGGCGCGGCTTTTCTGTTTCTGTTGCTGCGGACTGCAATAGTTCGATGGTGTTAGCTTTATTTGCATTGATACGGTCTTTTTTGTTAATTGAGCAGATAGAGTGATGCATTTAGTATGCTGGCAAAGGATGTCCAGAGAAAATAAGGAATCCAGAGTAGAAAAAGTGGTTTGCTATGCCAGGAGAGTACTAAGCATGCAAGTAGTGCGAGCCAGAGTGCGATAATTACGAGTAGGGCAAGATCGATGCGTTGTGCATAAAAAAAGACTGGTGACCAGAATACATTAAGCGCCAGTTGTACAAAAAAGAGCCAAGTGAGCACAGGATGTTCGGATCGTGTTTCCCATATCATGGTTAGGCTAATTCCCATAAGTATATATAACAGCGTCCAAACTGGTCCAAAAAGGTAACTCGGCGGGGTAAAAGAAGGTTTCATTAGGGTTGCATACCAGGCAAGATTGCGTGCGCGTACAACTAACCCTGAAAGCGAGCCGAGACCTAGGCAAATAGTTATCCCAGGGAGTGATTTTAGTAGCACATGAAACAGTCTATTCATAGAATTTCCAAGTTTTGAAAATAGTTTTTTGGAAGCATACTAGATCTATATCGATTTGTCTTAGCTGGTTAGTGGCAAAAAATTTGACATAAGAAAGGCGTGGTATGAAAACTATTTTTTCAAAAATTATCGATCGTGAAATTCCTGCAGATATTGTTGCAGAAAATGATCAGGTGATTGTATTTCGGGATATTAACCCAAAGACGCCGATTCATGTATTGATTGTTCCTAAAAAAGAAATAAAAGATATTCAATCATTTGCTCCGGAAGATTTTGTGTATGCTCAGGCAATTTTTGCTATGGCCCAACAGCTTTCACAAACTATCCCGGGCGCAGAAGAATTTCGTTTGCAAATTAATTCTGGCTATCGGGCTGGTCAGCGGGTTTTTCATGTCCATGCGCATTTTTTGGCTGGTGCTGAGTTAGCAGCGTAAGGATATTGAAATCTTTGTTTCTCTCATAACGGTTGCAATATACAACCGTTATGAGAGAAGTAGAAAATGTTAAGAAATGAGATTGTTTAGACAAGTTTCTATTTTTTGAAGTAATTCTTCAGGCTCAATTGCTTGTGTTTTAAAATTTTTAATATTGTTTATTTCAGCAGCTTCAGTTATTGTTTTGAGTAATTCTTTAAATTCTTGTTCGAGACTTTTATCTGAGTTAGTATCAGCGAGATATGGCGCAAGACTGGCTGGATTATTTTCTGCAAGAAAGTTTTTATCATAATATAGTTTTTTGGTTTTATTGTCATAAAGAACAAACTGTTGAGGTGCCTTGGTGATGCCGAGTGCAACCAATATTTCTAAAAATGTTTTTATATTTTGATCAGAGGCAAAGATGTCTAATTGAAAATCTTCTTTTAGACTGATTGCACTGTTTGCGCATAATGGCTCGTCATTTAATACGATGCAACAATCGCTTTCACCATCTTTTTGGTTCGTGCAGGGCAGAAGGGAGTTGATTGTGATCGTGCCAGTATTATCCTTGAAGGTTAGTACGTTTTCAACCTTGTGTTGATTTGCTAGTAAAGTTTTATTTAACGTAATGTGCTTAGTGGTCATATTTACTAGGTCAAAAATCTGGATTTGGCTTGAAGTAGGCGCGAGAGAGAGTAATTTTTCTTGTAGCTCTTCTTTTTCTTGAGAAGAAATATTTAAAGCATTTATTTTAGAAGAAAAATCAAACAATATCTTTGTGCTGAGAACTTCTGGTGTAGGCCAATATCTAATCGCTCCTTGTTCCTCTAGCCATTTAAAATCAATTGGTTTGTTAGCATTATTAATAGTATTTAATTCTCTAATGATATTCTTAATGCGCTCTGTATTGTCGAGCACAGGAATGCTGTTATCAACAAAATAGTGCGCGTTTGAGATAAGGCTATGCGCGAGAATAATGCCATCTTCTAGTAAAATATTACTAAATTCAGGAATTAAGGCGCTGCTAAAACAGGAGGTGAGAAATATGACGTTGGCTTTATTGTTCCGGGCTTCCATTTTATCTAAAATATTTGGCTTAAAATCGTTCTGAATGTCTTGGTTCCATAAGCTTCGATTTTCTACATCAGTTTGATTAGAGTGCCCGCCTGTAATTGCGAGAATATCTATCGTTTCTCCTTGTTTTAATAGACTGTTTAGTGCATCATTTTTTTCGCGATTTTTAAAGAATTCATATGGTTTGATTTCGGTAATCATTGTTTTTTCTGTTTCCTCGAGTTTTGGTTTTGAACTAAACATATCTATGGAATCATAAAAATACACAATCTTTTTATTGGAAGGCATTTGGGCCCCATATTGTAAAAATGGTACGAGTAAAAGGCTTAAGCCTATGTTTTGTATGAAATTCATAAAATTCTCCTTATACTAATTTTTTAGTTAATGATTTGAACTGTTTATTTAAACTTTACTATTAAACCATAGCATAAAAATTTGACAAAAATAAATATATACGTAATCTTTTTTGGTGTATAAGAGATTTAAATTTCTATTAAGGGTTTTTATGAATCATTGGTTAGTGAACGGGGCTGCTTTTTTAAGTATTTTTTTTATGCCCCAGGTAAGTATGGCAACGTTGCGCAACTATTTTGTTGTTCAAGATGAGGTTTCAGGAAAAAAATGCTTGATCATTGGTGAAACGCATGATAAAAATTCATTCCCTGAGTTTTCTGATGTGTTTGATTTAGATGCGTTGGGTCCTAAGCTTACATTTTTATTAGAGCTTCCTGCGGATATTCAAGACACGCCTGCTGTTCGCGAATCATCGTTACTTCCTTGTAAAATTTATTCTTGGGTTGGCCTGCAAAAGGTTTGTGTTGACTTTCCTTCTAAAAATCGAATGGGGCCTCAATTTGGTGATCAGGGAGTAGAGGAAGTCAAGAAAATAGGAGAAGATGTTGCACTTTTTTGGAAGCAAGCAAAAGATCCTGCGCCATTTGATGTTGCCCAAATTCCTCAAATTGGTGGCTATTTTTCATTGTTAGAATTATTAAAAAGATCCTTCCAGTTTCGGCAGTCAAATCCATATTTGAGTAAAATCTTTTTAACAAAAGGGTTTCAAATTTTTTCACCGGCAATTTTTATGGAGATATTTTCACTTTCTAATTCGGGAATGCAAATGCGAAATGAGCGTTTTACATCAGAGTTAACGAAGGTTGTTAATCAAGAAAATGCTATTTTTCCAGTTGGAGAAAGTCATATATCTGCAATTCATGAGCAGTTGAGTTCATTGGGTGGCGTTGTGCAATTGCCAATAAAAAAATTTACTGAAGATGTGGGAAGAGATTTTATTGAACGGATATAGGCTGTTAATTTTATTAATAGAATATGCATGTAAAAATGATGCGTTTCTCGGTGGTAGGTATTAGGGCTCAATTGCTTTTACAAACTATCTCGGGGGTAGAAGCATTTCGTCTGCAAATTAACTCTGGCTATTGTGCTGGGCAACGAGTTTTTCATGTACACGCGCATTTTTTGGTAGGCGCTGAGTTGGCTGAATAATCATAATCTTATCTATTATTTTTGATCAGACCAGGTTATTCTTTACGCAATTTAATAATTTATTATAATAGAAATATTCTAAGTGTCGAAATAAGAATTAAGGTAAAAAGTGGTCAGTATGAAGCAGATACTATTGTTAGTTGGTGTGTTCCTCGTATTCAGTTCTTTTAGTGCTACATATTGTAGCAAGGCAGAATGTTTGGAGCTTGATTATCAGAGTGTATTTCCCCAGATTATTGCAAAATCTGGAATTATACGAGCAGTTACGAAGAGTAAAGTTGATTCAGCCGCTCTTTTGCGATCTTTGATTGAGGCAAATTCAAGCATTCCCATGAATGCTGTTTTTGAGCTAGAAAAGTTGTTAGAAAATAGGGGTGATTTGACTCGGTTTTCTACTATGCTTACTTTTTTTACGCCTTCGATTGAGAAGTTAAAAGATCTTGTCTTCTGCGCCGGTTATCTCCAGCTTCCGATAGCGTTTGTAAAGGATTTATCTTTACGAATTCAGCCGTTATTTCTTAAAAACTTAACCCAAAATTTGTCTGATGTTTCATTTGGTGAAGTATTAGAAGATATTGCCCGGTGTCTTGGTGATGGAGCAAGGCCTTTTTTTCGTGAGCACGCATTGGTTGCGTATCCCTTAAGTGATCCAGAATTTCGTGGCGGTCGTGTCTGTTCAAATCAAAAAAACACGTTGGTTGCCGCATTTAACGCAAAGGGCTTTCTTGAAGTTATTAATCCATTGCAGGTGGAGGTTGAAAAAAGAATTAAGGCGCCAGATGGTTGTAATTTTAGCTCACAGGTTACGTGTAAAAATATTTGCTGGAGTCCTGATGACTTATTTGTTGTTTCTTTTCATGAAGCATCGGGAGGATTTTTTTCAAAGAAAAAGCGATTTGTTGTTTTATGGGATCTTGAAAGGCAGGTTGCTCAAAAGTATGATATGGAAGATAATTTTCCCGTAGTTTCCTCTTATTGGCGCATGGAGGAGGTTGGCAGTAAGAAAGTATATGATTTACGGCTAGGCTTGGTTGATGGTCGGATCGTGCGAGGTATTCTTGAGGATAGTAAACTAGTTTCAAAAGATAGTATTAGATGCTCGAAAAAATCTATTATTGGATTATTTGAGGATATAGAAGATCCTAATGTGCTCCTGGTTGCTGATATAGATGGCTCTGTTTTTTCTGTTGATCTTCAGCAAGAAGCAGTGGAAGAGGTGTATGGAAAAAGAGATATTTATCCAAGAAATAAAGATTTTAAGAGGGGTTTTTTGTCTTCTGAGTCGTCTACTTGTATCGGATTTGTTTCTACGATAAAAAAGGAGGGAGATGGTCTGCGGCAGCAGTTTGCTTTAGTTTTTGATGAAGGTACTTTGTGGACTTGGAATTCGGCTGATGAGGAAGAGAGTCTTTTGTCTTTTATTGTTTCAGATGAGTCTGTGGAATCAATTGTGGCAATCCCCCGAACTAATTTTCTTCTATTGCGAATGAAAAGCGGTTCTCTGAAGAGCTTGTCTTCTCTTTCTGGCGCGATAAATTGTGAAATTTTAGAAGATAATGCTGGGCCTGGTTCTATGGCTTCCTATGCTTTTACAACAGAAAAAGGTTTGTTTGCTGGTGTCTTGCTTGGAACACTGGAGGATTCCCCTCTTGTTGATTATGTATATGAGCCGGAAGTTTTAACACGGAAAGAAGGCATTGTGTTGCAGGCATGTGAATCGTTTCAAAAAAATCGATCCTGGTATCAGTCGCCACAGATTACATTGTCTGAAGATGCTTGGGGATATGAGTGTCTTGAATCGATAAATAAGAAAGTAAGCTCTTTACATGTTATTCCTCTGGAAAAAAAGGATTCTCTGGTGAGTATCGGGAAAAAAATTATTCAAGATGCTCTTCTGGATTCATCTTCTTCGGAAGATGAGAATGATTAACAACAGAACAGGATAGGTTTGATTTGGGTTGTAGGGAATCTTTAGGGGGCATGTTTTTGTTTGAGGTTATTTGCTTTTTACTCGAAGCTCTTGTTCTTTAAGTAGATTTTTTTCAATAAATGGCATAATGTCGCCGTCGAGGATTACGTCCGGCTGCGGCGACTCTAAGTCTGTTCGGTGATCTTTAACCATTTTGTATGGATGTAGTACATATGATCTAATTTGTGATCCCCATTCGATGCTTTTACGTTCTATTGCATCTTGTTTTTGTTTTTCTTCATCTTTTTGTTTTTGAACTAGTTTAGCCTTAAGCATTTTAAGGGCGTTTTCTTTATTTTGTCCTTGTGAGCGTTCGCTTTGACATTGAACTACAATGTTTGTTGGTAGATGGGTAATACGAATAGCTGATTCGGTTTTATTGACGTGTTGTCCACCGGCGCCACTCGCGCGATAGGTGTCGATGCGTAGTTCGTCTGGATTGATTTCTATTGCTGCGGTAGTGGCTTCTGGTGTCACGGCGACTGCAGCAAATGATGTGTGTCGTCGTTTGTTTGCATCAAAAGGGGATATTCGGACGAGGCGGTGTACGCCGTCTTCGTTTTTTAATAGGCCAAAAGCGTTGTCCCCTTGTATAAATAATATTGCTGATTTGATGCCTGCTTCTTCGCCTGATTGATAATCTAGAAGTTGGGCTTTAAATGATTCTCGTTCGCAAAAACGAAGATACATGCGTAATAGCATGGCCGCCCAATCTTGAGATTCCGTGCCGCCAGCGCCAGAGTTGATGCTGATAAAGCAGTTTTTATCATCATCTTCTTGATTAAGGAGAAAGGCGATTTTTAATGATGAAAGCTCTCTGCGTGTTGTTTTTATGGCCTGTTGAATAGAAGTGAGTTCTTTTTTTTCATCAGCAAATAGCTCAAGCAGTTCAGGAAAGCCTTTGTAGCTTTCAATGATGTGAAAGTATTGATCGCGTATTTTTTTTATGTGTTGTAGTTTTTTTAGCACTTCTGCTTGATTTTCTTGCATCCAGAAGTTTTCATCGTTGCACTCTTTGTGTAAGTTTTGATAGGTTTTTTCAAGGTTGCTTTGTTGCCAGCAGGTTGTAATTGCTTGAACATCAGGATGTGCTTCTTTTAGTTCTTCTCTAAGTTCGTCTAATAGCATAACAACATTCTTGTAACAAATAGATATAGTGATTACTAGTTAGCGTACTATAAAACTGTAGTGGGTGGAAATTATTTATGAGGAGGCTTTATGCAAGATTCTCAAAGAGCGATTGTAATTATCTTCGGTCCATCGGGTGTTGGAAAAACAAGTGTTATAGAAGCTGCTCTGGCTAATGAATCGTGCGCGCGCGTGAGAAGGGTGGTTACTACCACATCAAGAAAGCCCCGTTCGGGTGAGGTTACGGGGGATCACTATAACTTTATTTCTCAAGAAGAGTTTCTGGATTTGATTGAAAAGCGTGCCTTCATAGAATGGAGTAGTGAGTATGGTGCCTATTATGGGTTATTGCGAAAGACGGTGGAGGATGTTTGGGAACAAGGGAACATTCCTGTTGTTCTACTTGATCGGAATGGTGTTGCAAGTATTAAGAATGAATATCCCCGAGCAGTCGTTATTTTTTTGGCGCCGCCATCTCTTGTGGTTCTTGAGCAGCGCTTGCGGAAACGTCAAACAGAGGATGAGCGAGAAATTCTTCGTCGGCTTATATTGGCTGAGAAAGAGATAACAGAAGAATCCAATGATCCTTTAGCTGATTATTATGTTGTAAATGATGTTTTTGAGAGTACCATTCAGAAAATAGCTTCTCTGGTGTGTGTGTGTTCATAGTATGGAAAGGTCCACCTGATGGACCTTTCCATACTATGTTGTTTAAGTTGATAAAAGTTTTTTAAAAAAAATGAAAAAATCTGTTGACAGTACCTTGGGGGCAGGTATACTAAGTCTCAGTAATTGCGGATGGCGACGCGAAAAGCGAGCCGGACGAAAAAACTAGATGTTGAAATTAGATGCTTAATAAAAGATTAAAAATCTCTTAAGTTTATCAAAAATGTTGTTGACGCAAATGTGATTAACAGCTACGATTAAGATGGTTAAAAAAATTACCTTCTTTGAAATACATGGAAAAGATCCCAAAAATTTTGCCTATGATCTTGTGACTCTAAGAAAATAGAATCTGTTTTACAGATTTTGAGATGAAGAGTTTGATTCTGGCTCAGAATAAACGCTGGCGGCGTGCTTAACACATGCAAGTCGAACGAGAAAGGCCTTCGGGCTGAGTACAGTGGCGAACGGGTGAGTAACGCGTGGATTATCTGCCCTTTAGTGGAGAATACCTCTGAGAAATTGGAGTTAATACTGCATATGTTCCTTCGGGAAGAAAGATGGCCTCTTTGCTGTCGCTAAAGGATGAGTCTGCGTACTATTAGCTAGTTGGTAGGGTAAAGGCCTACCAAGGCAGAGATGGTTAGCCGGCCTGAGAGGGTGTACGGCCACATTGGAACTGAGACACGGTCCAGACTCCTACGGGAGGCAGCAGTGAGGAATTTTGCGCAATGGACGAAAGTCTGACGCAGCGACGCCGCGTGGAGGATGAAGGCCTTCGGGTTGTAAACTTCTGTTAAGTGGGAAAAAATACGCAAGTCTAATAAACTTGTGGGCTGATTGTACCACTAGAGAAAGCACCGGCTAACTTCGTGCCAGCAGCCGCGGTAATACGAAGGGTGCGAGCGTTATTCGGAATCATTGGGTGTAAAGGGTGCGCAGGCGGTATGTTAAGTCAGTTGTTTAATGCTTCGGCCTAACCGGAGTTTGGCAGCAGATACTGGCATGCTAGAGTGTGGAAGAGAGGAGTGGAATTCTCGGAGTAGCGGTAAAATGCGTAGATCTCGAGAGGAACACCGATGGCGAAGGCAGCTCCTTGGTCCACTACTGACGCTCATGCACGAAAGCGTGGGGAGCAAACAGGATTAGATACCCTGGTAGTCCACGCTGTAAACGATGGTCACTAGACGTTGGTCTCGCTTGCGAGATCAGTGTCGCAGCTAACGCGATAAGTGACCCACCTGGGGACTACGGTCGCAAGATTAAAACTTAAAGAAATTGACGGGGGTCCGCACAAGCGGTGGAACATGTGGTTTAATTCGATACTACGCGAGGAACCTTACCTGGGTTTGACATGTATTTGATCGCCACAGAGATGTGGTTTTCCAGAGCTTGCTTTGGACAGATACACAGGTGTTGCATGGCTGTCGTCAGCTCGTGTCGTGAGATGTCGGGTTAAGTCCTTTAACGAGCGCAACTCCTGTCGTCAGTTGCTACTTCCGTAAGGAAGGCACTCTGGCGAGACTGCCTGGGAAACCAGGAGGAAGGCGGGAATGACGTCAAGTCAGCATGGCCCTTATGCCCAGGGCGACACACGTGTTACAATGGCTAATACAAAGGGAAGCAATGTCGTAAGGCGGAGCAAATCCCAGAAAGTTAGTCTAAGTTCGGATCGAGGTCTGCAACCCGACCTCGTGAAGCTGAAATCGCTAGTAATCGCGCATCAGATCGGCGCGGTGAATACGTTCTCGGACCTTGTACACACCGCCCGTCACACCATGAAAGCTGTCTGCACCCGAAATTATCTTAGCTAACCCGTAAGGGAGGCGGGTACTGAAGGTGTGGGGAGTGATCGGGGTTAAGTCGTAACAAGGTAGCTGTAGGAGAACCTGCGGCTGGATCACCTCCTTTCGAGGGAGATTCTAAAACCTATTAGGTTTAGGTGTACAATTTAGAGCATAGATCATAGGCAATTAAAGTTTTAAGATTGTGGAAAATGGGTAACTGGGCCTATAGCTCAGCTGGTTAGAGCACCCTGCTGATAACGGGGAGGTCAGTCGTTCGAGTCGACTTAGGCCCACCATGGGCTTGGTTTTCTTGAAGGTTGATTAAGCTGTTTTTATCGGGGATGTAGCTCAGTTGGTAGAGCGCCTGCCTTGCACGCAGGAGGTCATCGGTTCGAATCCGATCATCTCCACCATGTGTTTTTTGTGGATAATTTCTGTGTTCTTTGAAATATTCGTAGATTTAAAGTCTTTGTCGAAAAATCGTGAGAAATTTTGACTGAGTATTAAAATTTGTAGCTAATTGAAAAGGGCTTTTGGTGGATGCCTTGGCATCAAGAGGCGATGAAAGAGGTATGAGGCTGCCATAAGCTTCGGGGAGCTGCCAACAAAGCGTTATTACCCGGAGATCTCTGAATGGGGCAAACCACTTTGGTAAACCCAAAGTATCTTTACTTGAACACATAGAGTAAAGAGGCCAACGACGTGAACTGAAACATCTAAGTAGCGTCAGGAAAAGAAAACGAAAGTGATTCCCTTAGTAGTGGTGAGCGAAATGGGAAGAGCCTAAACCTGCAATGTGTCAAGCTGTCGAGCGTTGCATTGTTGGTGTAGTGGGCTGTAATGTTTGAGTATCGACATGCTCAGAATATGAAAATCAAGTTAGTCGAAGCGCTCTGGAAAGGGCCGCCATAGAAAGTGACAGCCTTGTAGGCGAAAGCTTGATTGTAATATTGTTATGCGCCCGAGTACCGTAGAGCACGTGAAATTCTGCGGGAATCTGCCCGGACCATCGGGTAAGGCTAAATACTACTTGATGACCGATAGTGAACAAGTACCGCGAGGGAAAGGTGAAAAGAACCCCGGGAGGGGAGTGAAATAGAATCTGAAACCAAAAGTCTACAATCGGTGGAAGCGATGTATATGTACGCGCAACCACGTACCTTTTGCATAATGAGCCAACGAGTTATTGTACATTGCAAGGTTAAGTTTAGAAAGAACGGAGCCGTAGCGAAAGCGAGTCTGAATAGGGCGATTTAGTAGTGTGCAATAGACCCGAAGCCAAGTGAGCTACCCATGTCCAGGATGAAGTTCCAGTTAGATGGGATGGAGGTCCGAACCGGTGTAGGTTGAAAACTGCTCGGATGAGGTGTGGGTAGGAGTGAAAGGCTAATCAAACTTGGAAATAGCTGGTTCTCTCCGAAATATATTTACGTATAGCCTCGCTGAATTTTCTATGGGGGTAAAGCACAGTTTAGGTTTTGGGGGCGTAAGCTTACCGGACCTTTACTAACTCTGAATACCGTAGATTTAGAAGGCGGGAGACGGACTGTGGGGGATAAGCCTCATAGTCGAGAGGGAAACAGCCCAGATCATCAGCTAAGGTCCTTAAATACCTGCTCAGTGTGAAAAGAAGTGAAAATACACAGACAGCCAGGAGGTTGGCTTAGAAGCAGCCATCCTTTAAAGAAAGCGTAATAGCTCACTGGTCAAGTGTTTTTGCACTTAAAAACGAACGGGGCTCAAGCAGGTTACCGAAGCTATGGCTTACTCATTTTTATGAGTAGGGGTAGGAGAGCGTTCTCTAGCAGATACAAGCTTGACCGTAAGGACAGGTGTGGGCTAGAGAAGTGCATATGTTGGTATAAGTAACGAAAAAATGGGTGAAAGTCCCATTCGCCGTAAGTCTAAGGTTTCCGTGAGAACGGTTTATCCGCTCAGGGTTAGTCGATACCTAAGCCGAGGCCAGTTGGAGTAGGCGATGGACAACAGGTTAATATTCCTGTACCACAGACAAGTGTTTGAATGATGGGGTGACGCAGAAGGATAGGTCACGTTGGAATGTTGATTGCCAATTTAAGCGTTGAGGAGGGTTTTGTAGGAAAATCCGCGAAACCGTTAACTCTGGGGCGTTATGAGCATCTTGATTCTTCGGATGATAGGTGTGTGATTGATTTCACGCTGACTAGAAAAACCTCTAGTGAATTTGTATGTGATCGTACCGCAAACCGACACAGGTAGACGGGCTGAAAATGCTCAGGCGTTGAGAGAAGTATTGTCAAGGAACTCGGCAAAATAGCCTCGTAACTTCGGGATAAGAGGTGCCTATATGGTGAATGGTTTACTCCAGGAGCTATTATAGGTTTCAACAAAGAGGCCCAAGCGACTGTTTAACAAAAACACAGGGCTCTGCTAACTCGTAAGAGGATGTATAGAGTCTGACGCCTGCCCAGTGCCGGAAGGTTAACAGGAGGGGTTAATTCGCAAGAGTGAAGCTCTGAATCGAAGCCCCGGTAAACGGCGGCCGTAACTATAACGGTCCTAAGGTAGCGAAATCCCTTGTCAGGTAAGTTCTGACCTGCATGAATGGCGTAACGATTTGGGCGCTGTCTTGATAATATACTCAGTGAATTTGTAGTGCAGGTGAAAATGCCTGCTACCCGCGATTGGACGGAAAGACCCCGTGCACCTTTACTATAACTTGACATTGATTCTTGGATTGATCTGTGTAGGATAGGCGGGAGACTTTGAAGCGGAGGCGCTAGCTTTCGTGGAGTCATCCTTGAAATACCGCCCTTGTCCGTTTAAGAATCTAACTTTGGATTCCCGTGATCCGGGCAAAGGACATTGTCTGGTGGGTAGTTTGACTGGGGTGGTCGCCTCCTAAACAGTAACGGAGGCATTCAAAGGTTCCCTCAAGACGAATAGAAATCGTCGGTAGAGCGTAAACGCAAAAGGGAGCTTGACTGCGAGACATACAGGTCAAGCAGGTGCGAAAGCAGGAGTTAGTGATCCAGTGGTTCCGAATGGAAGGGCCATTGCTAAATGGATAAAAGGTACGCCGGGGATAACAGGCTGATCTCCTCTGAGAGTCCACATCGACGAGGAGGATTGGCACCTCGATGTCGGATCATCGCATCCTGGGGCTGGAGAAGGTCCCAAGGGTCTGGCTGTTCGCCAGTTAAAGCGGTACGTGATCTGGGTTCAGAACGTCGTGAGACAGTTCGGTCCTTATCCATCGTGGGCGTAGGGTATTTGAGAGGGCTTGTTCCTAGTACGAGAGGACCGGAATGAGTCAGCCTCTGGTGTTCCAGTTGTCTAAAACAGGCAGGCTGGGTAACTAGGCTGGTAAGAGATAACCGCTGAAAGCATCTAAGTGGGAAACTCGCCTCAAGATGAGATACCCCGTCTTTTAAAGACATAAGATTCCTCGAAGACTACGAGGTCGATAGGCTGGGTGTGTACGCAGAGTAATCTGTTTAGCTAACCAGTACTAATTAATCGAAAGTTTTGGCTACTTAATAAATTTTCTACTCAGATACAAGACCTTGATTTTAAATCTACGATATTCTAAGAACACAGGTAAATTCTGAAAATTTCCTGGTGGGTATAGCTGTGGGGAAACACCCGTTCCCATTCCGAATACGGAAGTAAAGTCCACAGCGCCGATGGTACTTGTCTGGTAACGGACTGGAAGAGTAGGTACTGCCAGGTTTAAATTGAAGCCGCGAGAAATCGCGGCTCTTTTTTTTTGCGTATACTTGTTTCGGGATAGATGTCGTCTAATTTTTATATCGCTTAGCATAATTTAGTAGGGTTTTTAATATTCCGAAAAGTCGTACTATTGGCTTTTTGTGTTAAAAAATTGTTCCTGCGGCGGTTATGAGAACACGCGCTTTGGCATCAGTTGAATAGCCATAGGGTATAATTTCTGTTGAAACGATTGTTATTGTTTTTGGGCAGGCGCCGGCAGCGCAGGCTTTTTTGATAGCTTTTTGGGCTAGTCTTTCTATTGCGGTTTCTTGGTTTTGTAATGATACTGTTTCATCAATAGAACCGGAAATACGAGCGCATGCTGCGCCAAAAGCGTTTGCAGTCGCCCCCTGTTTGGGAATTATATATTTTTCTTTTGGTTGGAGTTTTTGTAGATAGTGCGCTAAAAACGAACTTCCGCCGACTACAATAATTGGCGCATTAGGCACTTGGAGTTGTAGTTGTTTCAGTTGTTTAACGATTACTTCAGCTGTGTGAAAAAGCACTTTATCTGCTAGCATAGGTGATATTGAGACAGTTTGTTCGGAAAGCTCAGGGATTAGGTTCATTTTAACTGCACAGTCAAATAGGGTTAATGTACTGCCACCAAATGCCATGGCTTTTTCTGGTAAGGCTCTTGCGATGCTGTCCGGACCAATTAGTATATTTTCATAATTTTTATTGAAGGTAATAACGCTGCCTCCTCCAATAGAGAGTGATATAAGATCTGCCATAGTTGTACTAAGGGTAATTCCTCCAATAGCGTTGCCGTTAAAACTCTGTTTAGGATGGCCGTCTTTTATGCAGCCAATATCTGTTGATGTGCCCCCGATGTCAACGATGATAGCGTTAGGATATTCTTGTTGCAGTAGCGATCCTCCCATGAGCGAATTGGCAGGCCCTGCAGCAATAGTTGTTATTGGATTAGTAAATGCTTCTTCAAATGAAATAGTAGTTCCATTATTTTGCACGAAATATAATGGGCAGGTTGTGTTGTAGGTCCGTTGGATATATGTTTGCAAATACTCAAATGTTTCGCGCAGTATTTTTTGTAATGCCGTATTGCAGATTGTGCTATTTTCTCTCGATAGAAAGCCGATTCCTCCAACTACATGTGAACAGGTAATCGCGATTGTTGGGTGTTTTTTTTGGATGTATTGAGCAATGAGGTTTTCTTGTTCGGGATACAAAGGAGAAAAAGTTCCACAGATAGCGATTCCTTGAGCGCCGAATTTGATAAGGTCTGAAATCGCGATCTCTGCTTCTTCAAGTACAAGTGGCTCAATTTTTCGTCCATCAATATAATGCCCGCCCCGAATAGTTTTTACTCCGCAAATTAGTGATTGGAGATGTTTGGGAAAAGTATATGCCGGAGGAAGTGCTTTTTTCATAGTGCTTCCAATTCGTAGAACACCTATTTTTAACAGATTTTTCCCTTCTAAAAGGGCATTGGTGGCATGGGTTGTGCCAATACAGATACAATCAAGGTTTGCTTTTTGTTCTTTTAGCTTGTTAAAAGCGAGAGCAAGCGCCTGTTGAATGCCTTGGAAGACTCCTTTTTGTGCAGTAATTTTAGTGCTTAGAAGTACAGTATTTTTCCGATCAAGAAGAACTAGATCGGTATTGGTCCCGCCTACATCAATTCCAATGCGCAATGATTTATTCATACGTTACTCCTTGTAAAAGCCTTGGGACCGACGAGCGCAAGGCCCTGCTTAGTGTACCAACAGTCTGGTGAGGGAAGTGAGATTATGGTTACGCGTAAACCTATCTGTATTTGATCGCTCAAGATAGGGTGTAAGTTTTCTGCATCTAGTATTGTTATGATGTCTGGGGTTGAAACGATATCCAAATTGTTTTTGGTAAGAAAAAGATATTCGTTTTGATATTCAATACAGAATGTTTCCTGTTGTTCAGTTTTTATGTACATGGTGCCTTTTGCAAATCCCTCATGTAACGTTGTTGTACTGTTGGTGATACATCCTGTTCCATGTAATTTTACTGCTGGTAGTTGTGTTAAAAGTACATCTAATGGCTTCGTTGACTGCCTGGCTTGTCGTATTGATTCCCCAATGTTTATGGCCTGGGTGATTGATCCAGCAATAGTTCCTCGCACAAGATCTTTTCCTTGTAGGGGATACAATGATACGAGTGCGCTTGAGCCAAATGCAATAGAAACATTGCGGGCTATGGATTCTATCTGTTCGGGGCTGTCGGCTTCAATAATGACAATTTTCCCCATTCCGTCTGTCAGAATAGCAGGAGAGGGGGGAATTTGAACAAGATTGGTCGAGGCCATTTCTAGTCGAGGATAGGCGCGTCCTAAAAGGTCAGCGTCAACAACAGGAATATTTGTAATACAGCTTCCAACTAATGCAGTAAGTCCATTAGCGCCGCCTATTTCTGCAGGCATGAGATAGTCGGGTTGTTTTCCGTAGATGCGCTTGCTTGCTGCAATGAGATCCAAAAAATTGGAGGGACTCGGTATTTGTTCCAGGCAAACAATGGGGGCGCCCATATAGGCAACGGGGAGCACAAGAGCATTTTTATCTATTTGCTCGACGGGAATAACAGATACTGATTGTTCTTGTAATAGCGAATCGAGCAATAATGTTTCATATTGGCTTGACCCCCCACCACCAGAACCTAAAAATTCTGCGCCTAGCGCAAGAGGTGTTATAAGGTTTCGTGTAAAAAACATGTAAGATTCCGTTCTTTCTTTTTAGGGATAAGTACTACCAGTGTGGTTGTTATTACTATTCCTGTTAGTAGCGGATTTATGAATAAATTTTGAGCTGGAATGTATTGGGAGAAAAATGCTCCAATAATTGCTCCAATCCATATATATAGTGCGTGCATTGGAGTGATAGAACGCTTAGTTTTCTTAATTTTTTGTAGATGTGTATAGGTAAAGAGTATGGTTAGACTGCCGGCGGCGACGGTGAGCAAAGAAAAAAATACCATGGAATTTCTTAGAATAGGAGATCGTGCTAAACAGATTCCGCTTATTCCTGCAAGAAAAGTGCTTTTAGTGGTTCCAAGAGATGGAATAAGTCGTTCCACTGTTTTTGAAGAGGAATACAGGTTTAAGATATTAGCCAGCATGCTGCTGATGATTATAAGTAGTGCACAGGTAGCTTCTCCTTGTGGTAATGATTGAACAAGGAAAGGGAGAAGGTCGGTTGCTGTTGCAGTACCTATATATGCACCCAAAATTTGTAATCCTGGAATGAAGATGCCGAAAATGCTCAGACAGCTTATGATGGCCTGTTTAGGCTGTTGAATCGTTTGGTATAGGATGGGTAATTCAAGAGTAGCAGTAATTGTTGTTCCCAACAGTCCTCCGATAGTGAGAAGGACTGTTGCTGGGTGTATTATATGGATTATGTCTGGAATAGTAGAAATCTGTGTAGCTACAAAGACGAGTATTCCTAGTAACGGGGGTGAACATATTACAGCAATGAAACCGATTTTTTTTATTCCAAGCAAGCGGAACAGGATCAATATTGATCCAAATAAAAAAATACAGAGATGTATTGGCATGTTTACATAAAGAGTTTGTAGCGTCGAGCAGATACAATATAGTTGAAAGGCGAACCATCCCGTGAGGGCTATAGCTAAAGAAATTGCTACCATCACAATTCCTACGGTTCCAAAATATTCTTTTGCTAAGAAGAGTGTATCTTTATGTGTTTTTGCTCCAATATAACTGCTAAGGCTTGCGATTATGCTGACGAGGCTTCCTGCAATAAAAATACAGAGAGATGCTGGCAAAAAACCTAGAGCTTGTCCGGCCAAAAAACCACTAGTTAAGATGGGTAGGCTTATGGCACTAGCGCTAAGTAGTATAGTAATGGCAAGTAGGTCTTTTTGTATGTTCATAGTTCTTTACCTCATTCTTTAATTGGAGAAAGTTCGTGTTGTGGTGTAATAAGTTGGGCTAATTCGTGTTGTGAAGCTAAGAAAATATGATCTATAGAAAATTGTTCTTTTAAGGTGTGAATACCTTGCGTGGTTAATTCCTGAGCTTTTTGTAAGATTGTGATATAGAAATCTAATTTGCTTTTGTCAGCGGAACTGATTTTTTTCCTGCTGCAGTTTGTTTCCTTGCTGTTGTCTTTTTTTGTTGAGTTGTACTTAGAAAGAACTGCTAGCGCGCTTTCTAGTGTTGCATTTGTTGAGTTAATAGATTGACCAATATTTTTTGGTAATGATTCAAGTAAAAGTTTTTGTAATGATGAAGAGTCTTTTTTAGATCCAATTTGAGGGTGATCAAGTGCATTTGCTAAAATTATATTTTTTAATGCTTTTTCGTTTTGTGTCGTGAGTAGTTTTGCATCTTTGCTTGTTCCAGAAATAATCGCATAGATGTCATTCGATTTTGGCGTGAGATTCTTACTATTTGTTAAAGGGAAAATTTTATTGGTACCTACTTCTAGTAGCACAATTGGAACTTCTTTTTCTTTTAAAATGTCTAATAATCCTTGCATGGATAAAAAACAGGGAATTGTGGGAATATCTGCTTTCGGTGTTTTCTTTTCTGTCTTGATTAATAGGTTAGGCTCGTTTCTTTTTTTAGATAGTTGATAAAAACACTTAAGCGCTAGGTTGGCAGTTTCTCTTTTTAAAGGTATTTCTAAAGATGCAGTATCTTCTTTAGTTTTGTTAAGAAGTTCACCTAATTTTTTTAGATTAATTTTTTCTATATATGTGTCTGGTTGGTTCTCAGAATATTCCTTGGTTTTGCTTTCAGTTAATAGGTATGTGAGTGAGAGAAAGCGTAGATCTTCAGGTGTAAGCATTTCATTGTTTTTGTTTTTATTAAAAAGATTTAAAATCCGAGGAACGCGCAATTGACAGGCGGTGTCTCCGCAAAGTGGATCAAACTTGGTCAGATTTCCAGTTTGTAAATGTGCTAGAGCCTCTGTTTGTATTAATTCTGGTATTAGCAGTTTTGGTCTTTTATTACCTGCTTGTAGGTTGAGCGTTGCAAGAGGATAACTGATAACTAATATGTAGAAAATATTTTTTAATTTCATTGTGATTTCCTAATATAAAATAATTTATAGCATCGTGAGTGTTGTTCTATTTTTTTCGCAACATAACTATTTTTTGGATACCTTCTAAAAAAAGGAAAACCCTTAACCGACGTTATAAGTGGCGGCGTTGTATGTTACTAAAAAAAGCAGAAACGAATATATAGAGAAATTTAGTTATGCCAGTAATGGCGATGGGACCAGCTAAGGAAAAGGCTGTAGAGAGAGGATGTGTTTTTTGAAACACCAGTATTTTTGGTAACTCTGTGTTCGGATGAACGCGGTTGACCTATGAGTAAAACTCTGTCTAAGGGCATCATGATAAAACTCCTGCATGATAAAAATACAGAATCATCATAAAAGTGTTTTTCTTGTTTGTCAATTAAAAAATAAAAATCTCTGCATGAGCTTTTTAAAAGTGGCTATTGGTAAAGGAAGCGAATACTTATATGTTGCTTCCCTGTAATAGACTTGTATAAAAGGTGAATTAAAAATAATAGTCTTCTGTTTGAGGGATTTCTTCCTTAATGCGAACGTGCTCTTCTTGATCATCAAGTTTTTCTTGGATTGGAACATCATTTATATCAATAATTGACATTGTAAGGTCATTTGCCTCTGTTGCAGTAAAAGTTTTTAGTTGTTGTTCTGTTGTGGTAATTGTGGCCGTTATGCTTTCAGCTAAGAAGTTTTGTAGTTCCTCATAAGAATTAGCAAAAATCCAAGAATACAAAAAGGATTCTAATAAGAGACTGGTATTATATTGGTCTTGAT
Source organism: Candidatus Babeliaceae bacterium (assembly GCA_007116155.1). GTDB lineage: Bacteria > Babelota > Babeliae > Babelales > Babelaceae > UBA12474. Next base: position 32,700 of record SKJC01000003.1, read on the forward strand.
TATACCGTAAGTGTTTGGTTGCACTCGGATTTTCTCTTTCCCAGTTTTGTAATTTTTCCAGGGTAATTTGATTTGCTTTTGTTCGGAGTTCTTTTCCTGTCCCCCATAATGTTGATGCTATTTCATGTTTTTGACAAAAAGATGCTAAGTCATGTTCCCAGTTATTATATACGGTTAGCAGTTCTACAAGAAGTTTTTTTAGCAGTATCGTATAATATTCTTTTTTTATATATGTGGAGATGTTTTGGAGGTCTAACCATTGCAAAATGAGTTGCGAAACTTTCCGTTGGAAGAATATGGGAAAGTTTTTGAATGAGAATTGTTTGTTAGGCATGGCAGGATTTTGTAATATCTTTTCTGGTATTGGTACGTTCTCATTCCATAATTGTCGAAGTTCTGTGAGTTTTCCATACCCATGAACTTCATTCATTAGAAGATCGTAAAACACTTTTATTTCTTGCGCATTTTTTCGTTCTTGATCGGGTAGTTGTTCATTACTTATTTGTTTGGTTAGTTGATCCGAGATATTTGTCCGTATCTGTTTTTCTGAATTATTTTGCATTAGAATTGGGTTTGAATTTTTAGTAGAAAATATTGTTGTAATATGTTTTTCGAATTGGTCAGTTTTGTTTTTAAAATTATGTAGCAGTTGATTCCCGAGGTTGAAAAACTCGTTACATGTTTTTTCTGTAATGGGCTTTGAATGAGGCGCCTCATTTTTTTCAAGTTCTAAAATAATCTCTTTTTTAAGTCGTTTATTTTGATGTTGCTGCAAAAAAAGTTCTTCCATTGCATCAATTTGCTTATTCGTTTCTAAAAGGGGCAATTTTTTGTTTTTAGAAGACTGCCAAAAAGATTTTAACCAACCTGCTGAAAGGTCTAGGGAAGAGGAAAAAATACAACAAAGACTTAGGCTAGTCAGTAGCTTTTTTATGTTTTTCATAGTTCACTTCTTGATTTTCATAAAAAGAATTATATGTTTCATTTTAGCTTTCTTGAGAATGCGTGGTCAATATTTCAAATATAAATATGTATTGACCTTTAGTAATTGTTTTTATTATTATTAAAAGTAGAAGCTGATGAAAAAAAAGGAGACCTAGATGAAATATTTAGATTCTATGAAGCAATTGATGTTTGTTAGCATGCTTATGATTGGCGCGCCAAGTTTTCTGCAAGCCAGAGATTTTGGTGCGGGTTTAGCAGTTGGTGGATTTACAGGCTTGGCAACAGGAGCAATTCTTGGAAAAGCTTCTAACTCTTCTCGTTCAGGGGGTTATTCAAGTCGAGATATCCGGAAAATGAAGAAGAAGATAGCGCGACTAGAAGATGCGTTGGATGAGCGTGATGAACGTATAGTGGAGCTCGAAAAAGAACTTGCTGCATTGAAAAAGTAATTATTGTTTTATTCGTAAAGGGGGGCTTTTTTCGCCCCCTCTTTTTTGTTTTTTCTTTATTTTTTTAATTGGGGTTTAATTTGCAATAGGGGTATTTGCTTTTTTTATAAGGCGTTGAGTTTTATTTTGTATAGTTTCCAATGTTTCGGTGAGCATTTGCAAGTTGGAGTATCGAAAGAGTTCATTTTCTGGTTTGTATATTTCACCTAAAATAGAAAAAAGTTGCTGTTGATTTTGTAGAAATTTAGCCTGTATTTTTGGCAAATTAAGGAGTGACGTTTGTAGTTCTGGAAAGGTGGTATATACGTTTGCAATCTTTTCTTTAATTTCAGGGGTGGCTTTTTTTAAGAAAACTTGAAGGAATGTTGGATTTGTCTGATGAAGAGAGCTTCCTTGACGTTGTATTTTTTTGGTTAATATCTTGATCTCGTCTTGTAGTATAGAAAGACATTTTTTAACAGTTTCTTTTTGCAGCATTGGTTTTTTGTAGCTCTGTTCTTTTTGAATAGGTTCTTGGGGTGGTGATGTAAGGGGCGCTGTTTTTGATGTAAATAACGCAGGGATCTTTTTCCAAAAACTTTCAGTAAAGGTTTGATTACAAAACAGTAAAAATAGGGAACAGGGGTAAACTAAAAATTTCTTCATTTTTAAGCCCTAAAATAGACGATACGTTTTTCAAGAGTAGTTTAGTTGTTTTCATAATGAGATAGAAAGATTTTTCTTGTAAGATGCCTTGTCTCTATTTGGTTACCTTTATTAGAGTAACAGTAGAAGAATGGAGTTATATTTTTATAAAGAGAGGCTTATATGTGGGGTTTTTATAGAGGTTCGTTGTTGTTTCTTTTTATACCAACGGTGTTTTTTTGTGCTGATTCTTCTGTTCAATTAATGGGATTGCTACAGGAACATGGCGCTCAATTGCATCCGCGTTGTACCCAGGAGCTCTACAAAAAACGGTCAGCGGGATTTGCCTTGGGGGATCAGTTGAAATCACTTATGGGGTTTTCTAAGAAAAAACCAAAAAAAGATATCGAATCGGTAGTTGAATCTTCAGGGCAAAATAAGAAACAAGAGTTGTTTTTTGATGAAAATGATCATCAAGGATTGAGCGCTCTTTTGCGTGTTCTTATTTTGTTTAATAATTCGCAAAAATGCTTTCTTGATGATCAACAAGAAAGTTTAAGTGTGTTACAAAAAAAAGGGTTAATAAGTGAGCAATTGGTTTCTGGTTTGGATGGTAAGATTGCTCAGGTTCGGGAGAATCAGAAATCGTGGATTCCTTCTACTACGCGTGAGATTCTTGCGACCGTGCGCCAAGGAACCGGGAGCGTATTAGAAGTAATTGCTATTGTTGGTTTGTTGATTCTTGCTCGGTCATTAAAGGTCATTTAAATTTTTTGCTTTTTATTATGGATCTTCGGGCTTAATACAGTAGCTGCATAACTTTTGTAAGTTGTGCAAAAACTGGGTATACTCAAGCGCAGAAAATACCATACAGATATGTTCTTGATGAAAGGTTCTTATGAAGCGTATTTTACCAATAGCTCTTTTAATGATTAGTTGTGCTATAAATAGTTTTGCTGCAACAAAAGCCGCAGCGCCGGCTCTACCAGCGAAAGAAGCGCAAGGTCAAAAGTTTGAACCTGCGGCGCGCTTAGGTGTGGTTAATATCGAGCGTATTATGGGAGAGTGTGAACAGGCAAAGGATATTAGTACTGATCTCCAAGATGAGTTTATGAAGCGCCAGGATGAGTTGCGTAAGCGTGTTACTGCATTTGAAGAGCAACAAAAAGCAGGCAAAGTAACACAGGCAGACGCAGCTAAAAAAGAATCAGAATTTAATATAGATATGCGCTCAATTCAGGTTGATATCGAGCGCCGCTCGGGAGAAGCACAGCAAAAACTTTTTGCGGCGCTTGAAAAAGCTTCAGAGGTTGTAGCAAAAGAGTTGTCTCTAGATGTATATGCTCCTAAGTTTTTATATGCAAAAGAATCTGTTGATGTAACCAATAAGATTATTGCTGAAATGAACCGTGCATATCGTGCAGAAAAGCAAGCAGCTAAGTTTAAAGAAAAGCAACCAGTAGCTTCTGCTAAATCTGTTGGACCAAAAGTAGCAGCATAGGTAGTTCAAAGAAAAACGGGTCATGTGAAAACGTGGCCCGTTTTTTATTTAGAAAGGTCTTTTCGTGGCGAATCAACAAGTATTACCCCTTCGGCTTATTGTTGGGTTAGGAAATCCTGGAGCGAAATATGAATACACCCGTCATAATTTTGGTTTTTTAGTTGTTGAAGAGTTAGCTCGTCGGCATACTGCTACGTGGCGTACAAAGGGAGAGTCTTTGGTTGCAGAGCTTGCTCTACCTTCTTCAGTGCTCTATCTTGTTAAACCGCAAACATTCATGAACAGCTCAGGAAGAGCATTGGCACCGTTTACTAAAAAAGGTATAACACCACAAGATATTTTGGTGGTGCATGATGAATTGGAACTTCCTTTTGGTCGATTTGCCATTAAGCTTGGGGGAAGTGCGCGTGGGCATAACGGTTTAAAATCAATTATTGGTACGGTTGGGGACCAGTTTTATCGATTGCGTTGCGGTATTGGTAGGCCTGATGATCGAGCAATTGTTCCTGACTATGTTCTCTCTTCGTTTGGATGCCCCTGGTCTGACGTTGAGCCAGTTATTGCTACTGCATGCGATCAATTAGAAGAGGTTCTTCTTTAGAAGCGAGAGATGTTTACACATCTCCCGCTTTGTTATTTTGCTCGTTATGTTTGTTCTAACCAGGCTTTGAAGTTCGTTGTGAACTCTTTGTACGACGGTAATGCACCGCCTCCAATAAGGAGGGTTTTTTGTATCGTAGTTCGTAGGTTGTGTTGTTGCGTAAGTTGTGTTGCAATCTTTTGCAAAAGTGCTTGCGCTTGTTCATCAGAAGCGGCTCCGGCAAATAGTACTCCTTTTTCATTGGGTAACATAAGTAGTGTTACTCCTTGGTTCTGTTTGGCACATTCTTGGGCCAGATTTTTCAGGTCTTTTGCAAGTCGGGCATCTGAAAGTTCACTTAATACAATCCTACTAGGGTTGTTTCTTGCTATAGGTTGTTCTTGCATGATCTTACAAAGAGCGAGGGTATACGAACTGTTTTGGCGTTCTTTTTCTGTGGTTCGAAGTAGCTCAAGCTTTTCTTGTATTGCTGAAAGGGCTTGTTCTTGTGGTGTTTTGAGCAATTTTGCTATTTCTGTAATTTCATTATAGGCCTGGCTGCAAACGGCAAGTGCTTCAAAACCAGTAGTTGCTGTGATTCGTTTTATGCCTGATGCGAGCGCAGAGCAATCAAGAATTTTGAAAAGTCCTATTTCTCCTGTATTTGCCACATGTGTTCCCCCGCATAGTTCTGTTGACACATCAGCTATTTTGATCATGCGTACAGATTCTGGATTGTATTTATCTCCAAAAAAAGCAAGAGCTCCCTGTTGAAGGGCATCTTGATAGTTTGTTGTTGTGCAGACGACGGGGATCGTTGCCATGATGGCGGTATTTACCAGTTTTTCTACTTGCTCAAGTTCTTCTTTGGTTGGCGACTGGTTATGCGTAAAATCAAAACGCAAGGCTTCATTCGTAACTGAAGAACCAGCTTGTTTTATATGTGAACCAAATACCGAAATAAGGGCGCCTTGGAGTAAATGTGTTGCGGTGTGGTTTCTTTTTGTAGCTGATCGAACTTCTGGGTTTACATGGATTGTAATTTGATCGCCTACAGTAAACGTAGATTGAGCTTCAACGGTGTGTAGAATAGTCCCGGAAATACGGGAAAGAGTAGTAATTGGTGATTTAATGTTGTCTCTTTCGATCCAACCTTGGTCGCTTATTTGTCCCCCGCTTTCAACGTAGCATGGGGACGCCGGGGTGATTATGCTTCCGGTTTGCCCAGGCAGTAGTTTATTTACCAGGGTTCCTGTTTGATCAAGGATAGTTAGGATAGGTGTTGTTACGTGTTCGTTCGCATATCCTACAAAATCAGTAGCTGGGATGTTGTCTGGGAGTCTCAATGTTTCGCTATTTTGGCGTTTTTTGCCCGATTTTTTGCGTTGTTCTTCCATGGCCGTTTCAAAGCCATGGGTGTCAACGGTGTAGTTTGCATCCTGCGCTAAAACTAATGTTAACTCAAGAGGGAAGCCGTAGGTATCATAGAGTTTAAATGCTTGCTCTCCACTAATGCAGGTTGTTCCTGGTGTAAGGAATGAAGCGAATATTGAAAGTCCTTGTTGTAAATTCGATTCAAACTTTGTTACTTCATCGGCAAGAGTTTGTTCGATGAGTTTCCGATTCGTTATAAGTTCTGGATAGAGGTTGCCATGTGCGTTGATAAAATGTGCTGCAAGTTGCGCAAAAATTTTGCTCGAGCCTAATTTTTGTCCAAATAAGGCGGCGCGACGGATAATTTTTCTAATCACATAGCCACGACCTTCGTTTGAAGGCATTCCTCCATCAGCAATTACAAGGCATGATGATCTGATGTGGTCTGATAGAACACGAAATGCAATTTTTTGTTCGGGTTGCGCTGATGCGTACTGGATTCCAGATAGTGTTGCAATCGCATTGAAAAGTGGCTCAAAAATGTCGGTATCGAAAGCTGATTCAACGTTCTGTAAAATAGAACAGATACGCTCTAAGCCCATGCCGGTGTCAATACCTGTTTTTTCTAGCGGTGTTTCTATACCTGCTGCATCTCGATTAAATTGCATGAATACCAGGTTCCATACCTCTAAGAATCTTTCACACTCGTCCCCGGGGCGAGCTTGTTCTTCGGCTGGGGTTGCTGCTCCTTTATCTACATAGATTTCCGAACAAGGTCCACAAGGGCCCGTATCTCCCATTTGCCAGAAATTATCTTTACGGCCAAGTCGAATAATGCGTTGCTCGGGAAGGCCTATTTCTTTGTGCCATATATCATAAGCTTCTTGGTCTTCAGTATACACAGTTACCCAGAGCTTCTCTTGCGGCAGTTCTAACTTGCGAGTAAGGAATTCCCAGGCGTATGTAATAGCCTCTTTTTTAAAATAATCGCCAAAAGAAAAATTCCCCAGCATTTCAAAGAATGTTAAATGTCGTGTTGTACGTCCTACATTTTCTAAGTCGTTATGTTTTCCTCCTGCGCGCATACATTTTTGAATAGTAACGGCACGGTTGTATGGGCGATTCTCTTGCCCTAAAAAAATGCCTTTAAATTGATTCATCCCCGCGTTAGTAAAAAGCAGTGTAGGGTCATCAGCAGGGATAAGTGATGAGGAAGGAACCTGTTGATGATGTTTTTCTTGAAAAAATGTTATAAATTTTTGACGAATTTCATGTGATTTCATATAGTGACCCGCAGAAAAAGGAACATGGTAGCTTTGTATGTGTGTTAGTATATCGCACATTCAAAATGCATAAAATGGGTAGGCATATGACAATGTATTGTAAGCAGTTTTTTTTTATCGCCTTACTATTCCCTGTGTGGGGAAGCGCTAAACTACCCGAATCAATACAGTGGTATGGGTTTGTTTCTCCTGAATATTCATATGATTCAAGAAAGATGGTAGAGGCGCGTGATTATCATTATACGCTTTATCCTAAGGATGTTGATATTACCATGGATGGAAAGGATGCAAATGATGTGCCCCGAACATCCTTTACTCCTTTTAACTCGCGTATTGGCATGAAGGGGAAGGATTCGAGTGGTGTTTTTGGCTCTGATTATATAGCGACGCTTGTTGAAGCTGATTTTCGAGGCTGGGGTGATACATCAACGCTACTAAGATTAAGAAAGGCGCTTATAACATTTGGAAAAGAAAATAACGCCTATTTTTTTGGACAGACATATCACCCATTTGCAGCACCTACAACGTTTCCCAATACAGTTAGTTATGGGAAAGGTGATCCTTACGATTCAGCAGTATTTGTACCCCAGCTTGGCTGGAATTATTTTTTTAGAGGACAAGAAAGGGAAGAGAGTCAAATTACAATAACGTTATGGTCTGCTACTATGGGTGCTCGCGCTAGTGGTCCTGGGAATGTGGTTTCCAGTAGCTATATGCGCGAAGGCGTTTGGCCTGGTGTGAATTTTCGTATGCAGGGATTAGTTCGTGAATTATTGGTTGGAGCATCCTTTGATATGCGCCCGTTGAGGCCAGCACATAAAGGAGAAATACTTTCTTCTGGTGATCAGTATTATGAACATGCAACATTCAACACGTTTGCTGCAGTAGCGTATGCAGAGGCTCGATTTAATAAGGGTTATCTAAAGATTCATGGCGCGTTAAGTAACGGATATTCTGATTTGTATGCGTACGGAGGGTATGCGGTAAAAACGTTTGATGAAAAAACCCGTGTTCGAACATATGCGCCGTTGCGTACTATGCTGGGTTGGTTTGATTCTGAGGTAGAAATTTCCGGTGTTGTTAAGCCGGGTATTTTTATTGGCGTTGCAAAAAATTATGGCGCTGGTTGTAGGTTGTATCAACCATATAATGGGACTACTCAAACGTATGATGCACCAATTGTTTATGGCGCAGGGTATTTAATAGATCGTATGTTTAGGATTGCGCCACGTGTTTGGATTGAGCGAAAAAATATAAAGTTTGGCGTGGAAGCGGAATGGAATTGTGCCTGGTATGGGACGCTTGATTCGGAAGCGCGTGTTATTTGTCCTCATTCGGTTGATAGCATTCGCTTGTTGGTCGCGCTCTTTTATAATTTTTAAACTGAGGGGTTGTTGATGAAAACTCGTGTTGAGCAACAACAATCTGTTGCGGTATCCATGCTCTTACAGTTTATAGCGGCGGGTTTAAGTTTGTTTGTTTTAACAGCTATATTCGTTCAGACGGTGAATCGTATCCCTTATGAAGTGCACAAAGCAGATTTTCAAGAAACTACTCCGGCCATGCGTCAGGCTATGGGAAAATATCCTTTTAATCTATCTGTTGGTTTGACGATTAATGATTTTCCTCTTTTTAACATGAAAGATGGACAATTTGTTGTTGATGTGTCGCTATTTTTTGTTTTTGATCCTCTATTGATAACGATTGAGCGTATTGGCGATTTTGTATTTTTAAATTCGGAAGTACTTATAAAAAGCCAACCATTTGTAAAGATGGTTGGCTCTCAGCTATTTGTTCGGTATGATCTTCGATTGCGATTTGATTTTGACCTTTATTATAAGCGTTTTCCGTTTGAAGGGCATCAACTCTTTTTTGTTTTAACACATCCGCACCTTACACCAAGTGAAGTTGTTTATATAACGACACGGACTAATTATTCGATTAATCCGGAAATTGTAATTCCTGGATGGGATCTTGTTGATTATCTAGTGGCCACGGGTTTTTCAGAAAATGTTTTATCTGTGACCAAAGAAGAAAAAATGTTTTCTTTTCATTCGCCAAGTGCGGCGTTTTCTATGAATTTTATGCGTGTAGGGGTACGTCAAAGTTTAACCATTTTTATTCCGCTTTTGCTCTTGTTTTTGATAGCGGTTTTTACGCTCTCGTTTGATCCTTTTGAGGGTTTGTATAATATCGGTATAGGTCTTTCTGCCGCTGTAGTTACTGCGTTAATTGGGTATCGATTTGTTATTGAAAGTATGTCTCCTAAAGTTGGAAATCTTATACTTTCAGACTTTATTTTTTTGGTGGTTTTAGGGGTTTGTTGTGTAATTTTTTTGATAAATGTTTTTTCTGAAACCATTTCCCAGAAGATTAAGAAGGGTGTTGTTGTTTTGTCTCATGCTATTGTTGTTGGTACAGTGTGGTACTATTTTATCTTATTTTGACAGGAATACCACGTATGAAAAAGGATCTTAGGATACTATATTCTCTAATATCTCTGCTCATGTTTATTCCATACTCCTATTCGTATGATATGGCTCACATTGAAATGCTAAAACAGTATGCGGCATCAATACCTGAGTTTGTTGATGCTGCATCTGCTCATTCATGGCTAGATCCTGATTATTATCCGTTTTATCGAGCTTGGTTTAATCGGCCGTATGAAAGCTCTATTTTGAATGCTATTTATGGTTTTTTTCGAGCTGAACCATTTGGACAGAAAGAAATACTTAAAGCTATTGCTCAATTTAATGAGCGACCGTTTCGTCGCATGCAAAAAGATAAATCAATAATGTATGATCAGTGTAACGTGAAGTCAGGCGATCGAGTCATAGTATTTGGTGATTTACACGGAGCATTTCATTCTTTTGTACGAGCTTTGGATCGCTTTAAACAAGAAGGTCTTATTGATGATGCGTTACGCATTACGAATAAGCGAGCGTTCTTTGTTCTTTTAGGTGATTATATGAATCGGTCGCCCTATGGTTTTCCTTTATTAGCGATTCTATTACATTTTGCATCAGTTAATCCTGACAATGTAATCTTGTTGCGGGGAAATCAAGAGAGGAATCGTTATTGGGAAGATTTTTTAGCTTCGCGTGATTTTTTAAAGATTATGTCTGGTCAAGAGGGTTTAGATGTATTGCCATTGGCCATAGAGATAAACAATGTTTTTGAGCGATTGCCGGATGCTCTTATATTACACCATGAAGGCTCTGGTGAAGATGTTATTTGTGCACATAGCGTTGTTCCTGGTTCGTATAAGGCCCAGCCTAGTACACAAGCATTTTTGAGGGGTGAATCGCGATCAGGAAAGTGGTTAAAGCGGGGGTTGTTTTTTCAAGATTTTTTTGAGGGGTCGGCAGGTTGGAGTCTTTTTTCTGCTCCAGTTGCGCTCTATAAAAAATATGGAGGATTGGATCAAGACGCGTGGTGTGAGCTGGTGGTTGGTGAGCGTCTTTCTCATGGAGTGCTTTCTTCTTTCCACGCTGAATGTACGCCGATTGAGCAGCCTCTTTCTGTTCCCATAGAGAATCGGTGGAGCCTTGCGTATGGGCATGAAATTTTGACAAAGGAAGATGAGGATCTTTTGAGAAAATCAAAGCCTTATTTTTTATGCGCATCAGGTGATTTGTCAACTTTTTTACGTTCAGTTACGGAAGGAACAAAACAGGGTGAAGAGGTCTGTTTTTTAAATGCAAATCAAGAAGGTGGTGTGCATGGATATTTCTTTAGAGTGGTGTTTTTAGACGATCGGTATATACCATTAAATACATTAGAAAATGTTGCGTTATTTCGTGAGCGCTATGGAGTTGATAGTTTATTATTGCCTCAAGGGACAGCACCTGTTCAAGAGTTGATGTCACAGATTAAAACAGGAAAGTTTTTTGTCTTTTTCCCTTATACAGGGGGGGCTACATTTCGCAAGTCTGAGTTGCGTTCGATGGTGCATGCTCGTCAATCCTATTTTGATGAATTAGAAAGATTATTGGTTTATTTTCAAAGACGACACAACTCCAGAAAAATTGCGTTAGTATACCAAAATGATGTTTTTGGTGCTCCGCTTGCGCAACATGCAAAGGAGTATTTGTTGCAAAAATATCCATTAGTATCTGTTGAATTTGTGCCGTTTGCCCGTGGTCAACTTTCTATGGAGTTGCAAATAGAGCAATTAAAAAAATATAATCCTGAATCGATTGGTTTTTTTATTACAAACCCTGCTCAAATTAGCACTATTATTAATGATCTTGGCATCAATACGTTCGTTGGGAAACGTATATTTGCAATAGCATTTGAAGAATATTTTGCAGAGGTTGCTGGTCGCTGGGGCGTTGAGGCAATGTTTTCTAGTTCGTTTCAGCCCCCTCGGTTCCGCCAGGGGAGGCTCATGGAGCTATTTCGTTTATTGATGGAAAAGTACCATTATCCTTTGGGAATAACTTCGTATGAGGCGTTTTTTTGTAGCAATATTTTTTTAAAAGCTATGCGTAACGTTGAGCCACCAGTAACATCAGAAAAAATATTACAGGGGATAGAGGCACTATCGGGAACAGATTTTTTTGGTATGACGTTGCATTTTGATCCGGAGGTTCGAGGATTTATTTTGCCTATATGGATTTTTGAAGAAGATGGTTCTGTTGTTAGATTAGATCCACACTATCAGGATGAAAATTGATGCCAAAAAAGGCATCTTGGGGAGAAGCGGGTATGAATGAGGCTCAGTTGGAACAGGCCGGTGTTGGAAATTATACGGTAACTGCTCATTTTCAAATTATTTCTATGATTCTGGTGATTCTTTCCTTTGCGGGAATGTTTATATATTCAAAAAAGTTTGTTCGGATAAAAGATCCTTATGAGAATATTTTACCATTGACTCCGCAGAAGCGGCTTGATTTTGGAGGGCGTCCGGCCGAGTTGCAGCTTGGTTTTCTGCTACGTGGTTTTCCTTTTTTTGATATGACTAAAGGAACCTTTTCTGTTAATGTTGCTTTGTATTTTGTTTTTGACCCTCGTTTGATGTCAGTAGATCGAGTGAGTGAGTTTTTTTTTAAAAGGGGTGTAATACTTTCCAAAAGTGATCCGGTTATTAAAATTTCTGGGAACAAGTTATTTGTGCAATATGAGCTTCGATTAAAGTTTGATGTTAGTTTAAATTATGAAGACTTTCCATTTGATGGGCATCGGGTAAATTTTGTTGTCTATCATCCGAACATCTCTCCTGGCGAGGTTTATTATACGGCAGTTCGAAATGATTTTTTAATAAATCGAAACATTGAAATACCTGGGTGGAATATTGTTGATCGCCGAGTAGTTACAGGTTTTGAAGAGGAGCGTTTAGTTATTGTAGATAGAGCAAACCCTATTGTCTCTTATCATCCAAGTGCTGTTTTTACAGTAGACTTTGATCGTTTGGGCGCACGCCAGATTATGACCATTTTTATTCCGCTACTCTTGATCTTTTTTATTTCGCTACTCTCTTTTTCCTTGAATCCTTTTTCAGGGGCTCGAACGACTATGTTGTCTTTGGCTGCAGCTTCTATTACTGCACTTATCAGCTATCGTTTTGTTATTGAGAATATGTCGCCATCTGTGGGATATTTATTAATTGTGGATCGAATGTTCTTGGTCTTTCTTATTCTTTGCGGAATGGTTTTTTTGGTGACAATTTTTGGTGCTCGTATTACGCGTTTTTATAAAAGTTTAATTGCTGCCGGTCTTCAGAGCATTGTCGTTGCAGCATTTGGCTATTTCTTTTTTTGGATCTAGAGGGCGATGTGAAAAAGAAGACATGGTTATTTTTTTTCTGGTTGCTATGCAGTAAAAACTTATTGGGAGCAGAAGATTTGCTTGAGCGGTATGAAAAAATGTCCGCCCAATTATCGTACGGTTTAGAAGAATATCCGGTATATGCTTTGCCTCAAGCACGAATAGAGGAGTATTGGGATTCTTGGGCAAAATATTTATTTAAAATGTTTGCTCGTATTCCTTTCCTAGGATCACAAAGATCATCATTGGAAGTGGATTTTTTGGAAGTATTGCACCGATTATCTTTGGCAGCTCATGATCGTAATTATCATCCTCGTCTTGGAGGTTTTAGTTACCGTACATACCAGGTAAATCCAGGAGATACGATTATTAGTCTAGGATATCTGGGTGGATCATTTTTTTCGCTCGTACATATTTTGCATGACTTAGTTGATCAGAAGGTGCTAGATGAATCATTCCGTATTATTGATCCTAAGACACTCATTGTTATTAACGGTGATTTTTCTGCGCCCTCACCATTTTGGATGTATACCTTTGATTTGTTGGCGACATTATTAGAAAAAAATCCTGATCAGATGATTCTACTCCGAGGCCGTTATGAACGGTTTTCGTATTGGGAAGATGTTATAACACATCGTGCATATTTAAAGCGATTAGGTGGAGATAGAGCCGTTACATATATTCCTTATGCGCAAGAATTAAATGTCTTTTTTAATGGGCTTCCGGATGCATTACGTGTTGTTTTACGGCAGACAGGAGAAGAAATTATCTTTTCCCATCAACACCTTCCAGCGGAAGATATAGGGTATCCCAATATCTGTTTTTGGATCGCATCTCGTAATAATGCGGTGGTTCCATTGATTCATAATGGATTTGCATTTAACCGATTTCAGTCAGGAGTTGCGCAGTGGATATTGCTTTCAGCGCCAGATTTTGAGAGGCAGCATGAAATAAGTAGTTATTTGACGATTCCTGTTGGTGAGAAATTTGAAAAAGTATGTGGGGTGTATCGCTATGGAAATCGTAGGGATCCTGAGGCTTCATTTTCACAAAAACGATATGCGCTTACATTTGGAATTGAAATGACGGATCAAGATTCTGAAGAACGTTTAGTTAATGCAGAACGGGTGTTTGTTTGTGCTACGGCAGATCTTACCGGTGGTACTGCATTAGTGGGGGATTCAGTATCTCTTGGTGTTCAGACGGTATTGCTTGAAGCAAATCAAAAAGGGACTTGTGCTCCATATCTCTTTCGTCATGTGGTTTTTGATGACCAGTATACTCCTTCTATTGCACAAAAAAATATTAAACGCTTTCGAGATGAATATCAGGCGACGTATGTATTAGCGCCTCAGGGCTCTCCCACCTTGTCTTCTTATATTAACCTGGTGAGAGATAAAAAGTTTACTGTTTTGTTTTCAGAATCGGGAGCAACACAATTTCGCTCGCCTGACTTGCCGTATATAGTCAACCTGCGTCCTTCATTTCTTGCTGAGGTGAACAAGTTAGTTGCGTATATAACAAAAAAATATGTGCCATCAAAAATTGCTGCGGTTTATCAGGATGACGCGTTTGGCAATCCTCTGTTTGATGCGACAAAATCATTTGTCACATCAATAAAGGAACGGCCGCCAGAACTTATCTCTTTGCCCTATGTACGGGGACAAGCGTCATTTGAATATCAAAATGAACTTATTAAAGAAACTAATGCTGCGGCATTGGGGTACTATATTACTTCAGCTGGTCCAGCACTTGGTTTTTTTGGCGGTGATATGACTGTGTTTTTAAAAGGGCGACATGTTTTTTTTGTGTTAGTTGATGAATCTATTTTGCGTGTTTTACAGGGAAAAGGTATTCCTGTGAGTTTTTCATCAAGTGTTCCAGATCCTCATACATCACGAATTGATATGGTTGAGTCGTATCGTGATCTTTTTGGAAAAAATTATCCGTTGTCGACACATTCCTTACTTGGTTTTATTTCTGGAAAAGTTTTTATTGCAGGTGTGCAGCGGTTGTTAGAAAAAAAGATGTCTATTCAAGGGCCAGCGCTTGTTCAGGTATTTGAGGAGTTTCAGGGGGTTGATATTTTGGGCATGGATTTTTCATTTGATCCAACTATTCGTTCTTTTAAACTTCCTGTTTGGATCCATCAGGAGAATGGGGCCTGGCTTTCTATGGACGAAAAGGCTAGATTATGAAGCGGTTTTTAGCAATATATGCGTTGATATGGGTTGGATTTGTTTCAGCTGATTGGCCCAAGACAGTTTCGTCTATTGTACAATTTGTCACACAGTATCCGGAAGAAGTACTCCCTGATAGTCAAAATTGGTTAGACCCAGAGTTTGAATTGTTTTATGACACTTTGTTTTTAAAACCAACGAGGCGAAATTTTTTGTTTAGTTTGGGGTTTGATACGGCTCCTTTTTCAGAGAAGGAATTGCGCACCGCATTGTTAGAATATGCGGTTGCTCAAGCTCCTGCCGAGGAACACGGATCTTATATTTTTATGAAACAATCACTTTGCAAAGGTGATCATATCTATGTTATTGGTGATTTGCATGGCGCAATGCACTCATTTGCTCGGTTATTACTTGCTTGGAGCCGCGAAGGGATTATTCGAGATGATTTGTCAGTTATTTCTCCTAATACATATTTTGTTTTTTTGGGAGATTATATAAATCGGTCGCCGTATGGATTTTTTTTGTTGCCCTTGTTGCTGGCGTTTTCGGAGAAGAATCCTGGAAAAGTAATTTTACTGCGTGGACGCCAGGAGCGAGAGAGATATTGGGAGCAGTTTTTAACATCACGATCTTTTCTTAAGCGGCTCTATACTGACTATAGATGGTCACAAACGGAAGATATATTGCCATTGAGCCAAGAGATAAATCGCTTTTTTGGCCAGTTATATGATGGAATTGTGTATCGGCATTCTGATGTCGAGGAAAATATCATTATTAGTCATCATATGTTTCCTAAGGAATATGAAGCGAAGCGTACTGTTATTTCATTTGTTCAGGGTGAACATCGTCATTTTCGTGCTATTTTTTCACGTGGGTTACAGTTTGATCAATTTTTAACAGGTTCGGCAACATGGAATATTTTTTCCGCGCCGATACCGGCATATTCTCGACTTAATCTTCTTGCTCGTGATAGCTATGCGCTTATTACTGTTGATAAAACGTTTTCTGCAAGTACGATTGCTGGTTTAGAGCGAAACATTGCTCCGCTGGAAAAAAATGTACCCACATCGCGTATTTTCTTACCAGAAAAAGACCGGTGGGCGTATAGCCTTGCGTATGGATGTTCTTTTGAGGATGATAATTTTATTGAGATTTTGCGTGCAGGAAAGCCTTTCTTTATTTGTTCATCAGGTGATATATCTGGTGGATTACGTGGGATGGGTAAAGGGCTCAAGGAGGGTATGGAGGCTTGTTTTTTACGAGCAAATCAGGAGAGAAGTCTTCCAAATACCTTTTTTCGTGTAGTTTCTCTTGATGATGGATATGTACCAGAGCAAATGGAAGAGAACGTTCACCATTGTATGCGTGAATATGACGTTGATAGTATTCTGTTAGCAATGGGATCTCCCACGGTGATGCAAATTCTTCCATTGGTAAAGGAGGGGAAGCTTGCTTTATTTTTCCCTGCTACGGGAATACCTGTACTCCGGAATGCGGAGTTTTCGCATATGATTCACATGAGACATTCATATGCTGATGAGGTGTATCCTCTTCTTGTTCGTATTCGGGAGTTATATGGGGCTCGCCGTTTTGCATTCATATACCAAAATGATTTTTTTGGCAGACCACTTATGGAATCATCGGTAGCTTTTTTGCGTGAGCAGTATCCGGAATGTGCTATAGAAACTTTGGGCCTTCTTCGTGGTCAAGCGGTGCGTTTAGAAGATTTGAATCGGATACGTGAGTTTGGTCCAGATGTCATTGGTCTCTTTGTTTCTACTCAGTTGCAGTTGAATAGTTTTGTAAATATACTTGGACTTTCCTTTTTATTAGGTAAACATCTTTTTGCAATTGATTTTTCCACGGATATTTTTTATGATTTTGCATCGCGCTGGGGCGTGAAGATTTTACAATCCAGTTCATTTCAGAGTCCTGACGGAGCGTATGGTTTATTTATGAATACGTATCGATCTGCTATGAACCATTATCGATATCCTTTATCACGTGCATCTGTTGAAGCCTTTACAGCTTCTGCTTTGCTGCTTGCTGCGTTGCAAAAAAGTTATCCTGATATGAATGCAAAACGTGTTATGAAGGAACTTGAGCAATTAGATGTTTCGGCTGTGCTTGGTTATACGGCACCATTAAATTTAACAAAGAGGTCTTTTGAGGGACCTGTTTGGGTTAATGATAAAGGCGTGCTTTTAAAGGTTACTGCTCAGGAAAACACTTTTTCATTTATTTCGTACGAGGGATGATTTTCTACTTGATCCCGTTATAAAAAACCAAGTTCCGCATACGACAAGGATTAGAGCGATAAAGAAGTTTGCGGATAAAGCTTCTCCAACAATAAGCGGGCCAAAAAGATGGACAAATAATGGTACTGAAAGGCCGCATAAAGAGAGTAGGGTGATCGGATATTTTTTCAAGAGTGCTCCGTAGATAGAGTATCCTAAAATGTTGCCTACAAAGATAGCGTAGGTTAGTACTCCATAAAATTGATAGGTAGTTGGCCATTGGATATGTGTCCAAGGCTCTAGTAGTCCAGATAGGGCTAGCGCGTATATACCGCTCATGGTCATTAAAATTCCATTAAGTTGACTTGGGGAATATCGTTCGCTTTTTAGTATACGCTGTGCTCGAATCCATCCATAGCGACTGATGATCATAGAGGTAAGTGTGGCAAGTTCAGGAAGCGAGAGCCAGCGTGCTGAAAGTGTCGTTGTAGGATTAGTTATAGTGATTAAATAAAGTATGCCCAAAAATGCGATAATCATGCCGCTTGCTTGTTTAACATTAATAGTTTCACCCCACAAAAAGTATGCATAGATTGCGGTTACAAAGGGATCGAGGCTTCCTAATAGGGTTGCGTGTGATGAGTTGAGGCTTTGCATTCCAAACGCTTTTAGGCAGGAGGGTATAAATGTAGTAAGCGCAGCTATAAGAAGGAGATCTCGCATATCGGCCCGAACCTTTTCTTTTTTGGTTGTTTTTCTGTGAAATATGAGCAATACAAGTCCAGAGCAGAGCATACGAAGAGCAACAAAAAGGGCAGGGGGAAGAGAAAAAAGAATAAGTTTATTTACCGAAATAGCGCTTGCAAAAAAGGCATATCCAGCAAAAATTGTGGCAAGAGCTACTGAATTCATACTTGTTTTTCCTAGTATTACAAAGATATTTTTTCGTATGCGCAACAGGCTACCATATCCGATGGGAGTGGTTGCTGTACGGTTACCTGTTCTTGATCGAAGACAAACGACAACTCTGTTGCATGGAGTGCATGACGGTGTATTCCTGGGTGCTCTTTTCCATACAGCGTGTCACCGAGAAGAGGGTGCCCCAAGTGAGCGAGGTGAACTCGTATTTGGTGTGTTCTTCCAGTTTTTGGTTTTGCTTGAATAAGACTGCTGCGTAGTCCTTGTGCAAGCGTTGCCACATGAGTAACGGCTGTTACGCCCGCGCCAGTGTAGCTTGCCATCATTTTTTTAGGATCTAATGGATCGCGCATAATCGGAACGGGAATCGTTGCTGTTTTTGGCGTATGGCCTTCAACCAGGGCTACATACGTTTTTTGTACGGCATGTTCACAAAAAAGCTTGCGTAGGGTGGTGTATCCATGTAGTGTTCGTGCTAATAAAATTAAACCAGAGGTATCTTTATCTAGGCGGTGTACAATGCCTTCTCGGCCTTCTTCTCCAGCAGAAGTCGTTTCGGGATATGTAACATGTAAAAAGTCTGACAGAGACGTCTCGTTAATTGCTGTTGGAGCAGGGTGCGTTAGTAGTCCAGCAGGTTTATTTACAATGATGAAGTGTTCGTGGGTGTATATTAGGTGGTTCGTGAAGAATGTTTTTGCTGCATCAGTTGTTGGCACTGGGCGTGGTTTTGCTTCAGGGATTTGAATCGTTATCGCGTCGTTTTCTTTTAGAGAAAGACTGGCTTTTTTGGCACAAGTGTTGTTTATTAAAACGGTGCTTTGGTCAATAAGTTTTTGTATTCGAGTACGTGAGTATTGAGGGAGGTGTTCGCCTATAACCTGGTCAAGACGTTTTCCTGCTTGTGAAGCCGTACAAATTAAAAAAACCTGCTTCATAATTTATCTTTTATGTAAAAACTTCTTTATAATAATATTCTCTTTTCAAGGGTAGGCGTAATAGGATGAATGTCAAATTAAGCAATGAGTGGCAAAGGGAAACAGCGTGGTATATAAAGAGTTATTGGATGCGATCACTGAGTTTTTTGGCGAGGTTCTTGATGGCGTCACTGAGCGTGGCAAAGCGTTGCGTGCGCAGTTATTTTCTTTGCACCCAGCTGATTTAGCAAATATTTTGCTTGAATTGGATGAGTCGGTTGCTTGCGAGCTCTTTGTTACCTTTGATGAAGATGTGCAATTGTCACTCTTTCAGGAATTTAGTCCGGTACGTAAAGTCACTTATTTTGGATCGTTAGATGAAAAAGCCCGACGGTTGCTTCTCTTGCGTCTTCCCTTTGATGAGTTAACTGATTTTTTTGATGAATTGAGCGATGATGATCTAGCCCAAAATCTTAAATTATTAAAGCGGGAAGAGCGAGATCAGGTATTAGCGGTTTTGCAGCAAGCGCCGGATTCCGTTGCTCGATACATGGAAACGAATGTATTGACGCTTATGCCCGATTTTACAGTAGAAAAAAGCATTCAATTTTTGCAGCGAATTCAGCCTGATGAGACTTTGCATAGACAGATTTATGTTGTTGACCGCGATGAAAGCTTGCGTGGATATATTGACTTAGCGGATTTGGTTTTGATGAAGCCAAAAACGCGGCTTATGTCTATTTTGCACCAGCCTGATGTTGTTGTTCTTATGGATGAAGATCGTGAAGTTGTTGCCCAACGCATGACGCGATATAAAACTATGACTGCTCCAATAGTTGATAGAAAGGGAGTTTTCCTGGGCATTATCTCGAGTGATTCTTTGATTGATATTCTTGAGACTGAATCAAGTGAGAATATTTATCGAATGGCGTCATTAAGTCCTATAGAAGATTCGTATTTTGATGCTTCATTTTGGCAACTCTTTACGCAGCGTGGTGCTATTTTGGTTATTTTATTGTTTGCACAGTCAATTTCTAGCTTTATTATAGGCCGCTACGAACTTTTACTAGCAGGTTTTTTGACACGTTTTCTTACCATGTTGATTAGTACAGGTGGGAATGCTAGTAGTCAGACATCCGCGCTAGCAATTCAAGGTTTGGCTACGGGCGAGTTCCAGGGACGCACAATTTGGCGTTTTGTTCGAAGAGAACTTCTCATGGCGCTTGTTTTAGCTGCAATATTATCTCTTGCGGCCTTTTTTAGAGTACTTATGTCTGGTGAGGGGCCATTTTTCCTTTATTTCTGGCAAAGTCTGGCAGTGAGTGCTTCTCTTTTCTGCATTGTGCTTGTTTCATCTATTATGGGAAGTCTTATGCCGTTTATTTTACGAAAGTTTCATATGGATCCCGCTCACTCTGCAGGGCCATTGCTAGCCACATTGATGGATATTGTGGGCATATTTATTTTTTGTCAGGTAAGTTCTTTTGTTTTGGGTTGAAATCTTGACTTTTTTCTGTAAAACACGAAAATGAAGATGGTGAGTGAGCCGCTAGCTCAGTTGGTAGAGCAACAGCCTCTTAAGCTGTGGGTCGTAGGTTCGAACCCTACGCGGCTCACCATTCTTTTACATATTTGTTGTATAGATAAAAATATAGAATAGCATATGTGTTAGAAACCTAAGGTTAGCGTTTTTATTGTGCTTCTACCTTTTTTCTTGACACATATACCCTCCCTCAGTCATACTGAGGATGGTGAGTGAGCCGCTAGCTCAGTTGGTAGAGCACCAGCCTTTTAAGCTGAGGGTCGTAGGTTCGAGTCCTACGCGGCTCACCATGTTTTTTGAATTTTTCGTGCGTCCCCATCGTCTAGCCTGGTCCAGGACATCGCCCTTTCACGGCGGAAACGGGGGTTCGAATCCCCCTGGGGACGCCATGTTATATCTCTTCTGTTTGTGTTTTACCATCTTATAGCCTGTTCTTTATAGGGGCTCCTATGAAAAAACTCAATTTTTTAATGCGGAATAAGCAACATTTGGCGTTTGGCTTAGATGCTTTTGCTGATTATTTTTGGCATTGGTTGTTTTTTGGTGCAGTTATGACTGTTAGTGCTGTGACGAGTTTTATTGCTTTAGCGATAGGTAGTTTAATTGGCATTTCAGGCTTATCTCTTAGTTTTCGTTTACTCGTAAATCAGTTTCCTTGGGGCCGAGTCCTTTTGGGCTATTTTACGAACGGAAGTTTCTTTTATGTCGGTTTGTTCTTGTTGTTAGGGTTTTTCCTTTTAGTGTATGTTGCGTCGCTAACGGTATCGCTCTATCAATTTGCTTCAGATCGTTTGCAAGGAAAAGCGGGCTGGTTGATTTCCTATATGCCTAAAGATAGAGTGGCGATTGTCCGGTTTATGGTCGCTAATTTTTTACAGGGGCTTATTATTTTGCTTCCTGCTGTGTTGACAGCATATTTTTTTGGATCATTTCTATCCTCACATCTGATGCTTTTAGCTGCTTTAAGCACACTCTATGCACTAATTATTTTTTACGTTGTGCTGCGCTTTTTATTTTTTTTACCGTGTGTTGTCTTAGATCAATCACTGAGTATTTTTAATGCGCTTGCAAAGAGTATGGAACTTTCTAAGAAAGATATGCGAGGTCTTTGGTCGTTTTTTGGAACAATACTTCTTGCAAATGGCGGTAGGTCATTTATAAGTGCTTTTTTACTTGTCGTTGTTGTGCCTTTTGCGCAAATTTCATTGTTGCGTACTTTGGAGCAAGAAGAAATTTAACAGGTACTAGGCTAATCATAGGTTTATAGTAAGTACAGATATGTGCGGGCCAGAATGGCCCGCATTTTAATTTAAAAAAGAAAAGGTTTCTCTTGCGGCGTTTTTTGGTGGGTAATTTTTTAGCGTGGGCTTTTACTGCATCGGTGGTTCATTCGTATTTTCTTCCCATATTTGTTGTAGCTCTTATTCAGGCGTATTGTTTTGCCTTAGCGGCACTGTTTTTAGGCCGATGCGTTGTGTATGTATATTATTCAGAATGCAGCGTTTCTTTTGTTTTATTTGCACGGCATATTCATGTCTCTTTTTTAGAGCCTGTTTTAATGAATTTTTCTGGCGCTTCTGTGGGGTTGTTTGCGCTATTGGGTGTGATTTTTCTGTTTTGTGCATTTTGGTTGCATTTTAGTCTTACGCGCTTTGCTGCGCAGTTATGTTCAGAAGAACCGTCTGTTGTTCCGTCTCTATTTGTATGCATGAGGCCGATTTCTTGGCGCCAGGTGGCGCGAGTCATTGTTCTTTCTTCTTGTGCAACGCTACTTCCTGCGCTTGGATTGCTCCTAGGTTTTGTGCCCGGGATAGTCTTATATATCCGATGGTTTGCTGTATTCCCGATTTTTGCCGACAATCCTTCGTTAAGTATCCGTAGTATCTTTGGTAAGAGCTGGTTTATTACGCGATCTCATTGGCGCACTATAGTAGGTTTTTCTTTAGAAACCGCAGTCATATATATCCTACTTATATATTGGGCGTCCTATCTTTTTCTGGTTGGGATTATTCCGTTTGCTCGCTATGCTTGGTATCGTTCTATCGTTCAAAAATAAAGGCGGTATTTGAATGGAAGTAAATACTTGTTATCGCTATGTGTGCTGTTATATTTTGAACGTTACCGGTAGTTTTTAGTCATCCTCGGTGTAAGAGAAAGAATTTTATGGGGTTGGAAGTAGGGTCTAGTAGTTGCTAGGAGTTTGTATGCGAGAATACCGTAATCGCGAAATTTTTTCGCAGGCATTGGGTTCTGTACTCGATGCGGTTTCAGGATGGGTTGGTATTTCGTTTTTACAAGCGTTTACGCTCTTTGGTATGTTTTACGCGGCATTGTTTCCATTTTTACAGGATTCCTGTAAGCAAATGAGTTTTCTTGTACGTATTCATCAAGTTGATATATCTTCTTGCCTCTCTGGGGTTTCGTTTTCTAGTTCTATAGTTACACTTATATCTTCTGGCACTGTTTTTATTCTGAGCTTTGCTTTTTTTGCTGCTAGCTGGACCGCTGGCGCATTTTTTGCATTGCAGCCGTATCAGGACTCTATAAAAAGCTTAAGGGTTGTGTTTTGGGGCGTTTTTTGGCGTTATTGGGCACGCTCTTTTGTGTTGTCGTTGATTTTATTTTTTCTAATTGTTGGTGCATCTTTTGTCTTAGTTATCCCTGGTATATATCTACTTGTCCGGTTGCAATTTGCTTATTTTTGTTTGGTTACGTATGATTGCTCCGCAAGAAATGCGATTATTCTTAGTTGGCGGATGACTTCTGGCGCTAGTTGGAAGCTCTTTTGGACATTGTTTTTATTATTCTGTTTTGCCGGCTTTTTCTGTACAACTGGCTGGTTTATGCTGTTCGTTTTCCCATGCATTTTATCTGTTCAAGCTGCTATTTTTCGTGCACTTTCAGCAGGTCAATTCACGGTCAAGGAAAGTGCATCTATTTTCTTTAAAAATATTATGATTGAATCAGGGTGTTTTGATTAAACCTTAAAATCGGCGAATTTATAAGCGGGCGTTTTTAAGATTTAGTCGTAAATAAAGAGGTCTACTGATATACTTTTTATTCTGTATGTAGGTTTATTTAAAGAAAAAGTCAGTGCGGCAAAATTTTTTTAGTGAGAACCTCTCTGTTTGGACGTTTTTTGTAAGGACGGCGTTAGCTCGTTTTTGGTCGTGGTTGATGTTGTCATTTGCGTCGAGTTTTATTATTAGTTTCGGAATAATGTCTATCATCTTTTCATTCTTCAGTCCCATCTATTTTCTTTTTGGTGGCTTTTTTATCGGCTTATACTTCTTATTCTATGGCCTCTGGTTGCATTTTAGCGCGTCAATTTTAACAAAGCGAATTTTTGATTCTCCTAATGGCGTATATGAGCCATCTTTATTTCGGTCTGTTACTTCAATAAAGAGAGGTTTGTTGTTTCGTTTGATGATGGCATCATTTTTAGTGGGAGTATTGACCATGTTTGGGTGGTTATTAATTATTCCTGGTGTTATTGTCAGTGTTCGCTGTGTTGCTGTAATTCCGCTTCTTGTTGACAATGAAAAAATGGGTGTTGTTGAGGCAATAAAAACTAGTTGGTGTTTAACGCAGGGGCGCTTTGGTAAGGTTTTTTGGTTTTTTGTGGGCCGAATTTTTCTATTTTTGCCGTTTTTTCTTTTGGGTCTTTCATCGGTATTTTCTCCAATTGCTCGATTTGCTTTATATAAAGAACTACAGCGTACAAAAAACATAGCTTAGTAGGGCTGTTTTTTAAGTCAGAATTTTGTCTAAATAATTACGATTCTTTTAGCCATTGGAGTTTTTCAGTAAATGAAGATTTCCAATGGCTAAGTGTTACGATTTAAGAGGCTTCTGTTTGCGGCGTATTAGTTTGTTTTGTTTACAGTTTTGCGCACTTTGCCCCTTCAAGCGGTTATTTTTCGTGTACTTTCAGCTGGTCAATCCAGGATTGAGGAACTTGTGATTTCTGTTTTTTAAAGAAAGTAATTACTTCATTATGTGGAGTAAATTCCCCAGTATTTGAATCAAAGTGAAGAGGATTGGCTGACCAGGACTGTTTTTCCCAATCAACATGAATATGCAAAATGGTATCAAAGCTTAATTCATATTTATTTTTATACGCCTCATGAAAAGAAAGAGCCGTGCGGGGGGCCACGTTGAGTGTCCAAACTAAATAATTTTTTAAGTCACGCATAGCTTGGGGGTTGTTGCTTTTTGGAAAGCGAAGGGCGATTCCTGGAACTCGGTTAGTATCTTTAAAAAGATTCTTTGTTGCTTGTTGATGTGCTCGAATGATTAATTCGACGTTACCTGTGTTGTTTTTTTTAAGCGTATGTAAAAAATCTTCTGTTTCTTTTCGACCTACGCTTGCTTTGCGATCGCTGCCAAGAAGTACTGATTCGGAAGCTTCAGTTGTGTTAAAATCTGTCCAAAGCGATGCGTGGCGGGAAGTTGGAGGGTAGTGGAGAATCGCAATATCGGTAGAAGAGCTTAAAAAATTTTGCAATGTTTCCATGTGTGTGTTGTATGTTGTTGGGTCTAGTGACGGAGTTTCTATACCTCCATGCACGAGCAGTAGATACGTTTTCTCATTTGTGTCTGGAGTATGCTCATTGGGAATCTTAAGAAAAAACATTTCAGGAAAGCAGGCAAATCCTGTTATATATTGTTCGTGAAGTCTTTTTCCAAGCTTTTTACCTAACGTTGAAAGATTTTTTTGTAGTTCGCAGCCGCACTCACCTTCTTCGTGATTACCTTTAAGTAAGAAGACTTGATTAGGGTTTTTATGTTTAAGCCGTATAATACGGTGTATGAGCCCAAGGCTGTCGTTTCCTCGATCGATATAATCACCACAAAATATGATGCCTGCGCATGGAGCTAGTTTTCCTTTTTGTGTAAGTAGTTGCTCTGGTTTTCCGTTTTTTGCTGTACGTGATTGCTTGCTCAAAAAATGTAAAATAATGTCTATTGATTCGCTATCTCCATGGCGGTCTCCCAGGATATACCAATCTTTTACGCTCTTATGCTCTATTTTTTGTACAATGCCGACATTAGGTTGCATTGTTGAGTACCATACTTTAAAGAGGGTTTTTATATCATAAAACGAGTGTCGTTGAAGTTTTGGGGTTGCGGAAAAAACGACTTTTACTTGTTGAGCGATAGGTGAACTTTCTGATTGAGGTGTTTTTGGTGTTTCTACGGAGATATTTTCGGACACATGTTTTATTGGAAATAGTTCTGGTGAGCCTGCCCAGGGCAGCAGTCGAAGATCTTCAGTTATATCTTCTAAAGAGAGTGCTGGTTTAAAACATTCTAGCAGAGGATAGTTTGCGTTGTTTGGAATTGTATAGGTAGGGGATGTTTGATTTTGCTGTAAAACTTTTTCTATTAACCCGATGAACGCTTGCATGTTCCAGGTAAACTTTTGTTTCTCTAAGACGGGAGTAGCGGGGGTTTGCGGTATTGATGATTCTCTTTTTAGCGAATTTTGTTGAAACGTGTTTGCTGGAATGACGAGTTCTTGTAGGTTTGATGGAGCGAATATTTTAGGTTTGAATAAATTTCTTTTTCTTTCTTGCTGGGGGAATGAATATGTTTTTTTATGGGTCGCTTGCATTTTGAATTGCGCACATTGGGTAATTGGGGCATAAAAGAAACAGGTGTAAAAAAAACATAATATGCGTCGATCTAACATACGTATATTCCTCAGTATATGGGCTACAATAAAGTATGTTGTCTGCAAGTATATGATTTTTATGATCTATATTAAAGAGTGCGCTGAAATTTTCTTTCTAGTTCACGCAAACTGATATGCCAGGTTGTCGGGCGCCCATGGGGGCAGGTCGTACTCTGGTCTATGGTAATTATCTGATATACAAGTGCCTGCATCTCTTCTGCATTGAGTATGTCGCCCGCTTTTACTGCAGCTTTACAGGCCATGGTAGCATGTAGTTTTTCATATAAAGATTCTATGTTTTTAGGGTAATTAATCTCTTCAGTAAGCAGGTGTTGTGCGATTTCTTGTAGAAAATCAGCAACGGGAGCACTTTTCATGGGAACTGGCAGTGCGCGCACCATCAGGCTGCATTCTCCAAATACTTCGAGTGTTATCCCTTGTTGATCTAGTGCATTTAGGTGGGGAATAAGAGCTTGAAATTCTTCTTCTTTAAGGTGTGCAATTTGCGGAAAGAGTAGATCAATTTTTTCAGCCCGATGCATACGATCTCGAAACTGTTCAAAGAGAATGCGCTCATGCGCTGCATGTTGATCAATAAGAAGGAGTCCTTCTACGGTCTGGATTAGAATATAGGTTGCGTGAAGCTGCCCGAGAATGTTGTACTCCGTATGTTTGAGCTGCTGTTGGTTTTGTGCAATCGGTATAGGCTCCCCATATTCCGGTTTTTTTTGCGGTTCTAGAGTTTCTGAACACGGTGTTTGGGGTACGATGGTACTTAAAGATTGGTCTGGGATGATTGTAGGGATCGATTCTTCAACATCTTCACATGATTGTTGGAATTTTTTTTGTGTTGATGGTTTTATTGGTAGCGCAAAACAAAGGTGCTTCTCGTTAATATTGAACGCAGCTGTTGCTTGTAGGGTTGCTTTAATTTCTTGTTCAAGTGCTTGGCGGACGGCCACTTCGACGCATCGTTCTACACCAATAGGATGCATAAACTGAACCTCTTCTTTGCGCGGATGAATGTTAATATCAACTGCATCATCGGGTACGGTTATAAAGAGTGCGGCAAGAGGAAAGTGCTGGGGTAAAAGAATATTGTCATAGCCCTTTACTAGAGCTTGGGCGAGCTTGTAATTTTTTATCCAGCGTTGATTTACAAAAACAAATATATGGTTCCGATCATAGCGTGTTTTGGATGCTTTTGTGATTAATCCGTGCACATTTGCGTACGCATTTTCGTTGGCCAGTGCAACTGTATACTCTCGTAGATCAAGTCCAAGTAGGGTGCAAAATCGTTCATGCAAGGTTTGATGCGGCGGTGCGTGAAGAATATGTCGGTCGTTATGGGTAACCGTAAATTCTATTTTCGGATGAGCAAGCGCAAACGCAGTAACAAGTTGTTGTATGGCGCGCCATTCGGTCTCATCTTTTTTTAAAAATTTTTTACGTACAGGAATAGCGGAAAAAATATCTTCAACTTGAATGCGTGTGCCTGGTTGGCATGCAACGGATGCTTCAGTAGTGCATGCCCCGTTTTCAAAGCGGAGTTCTATGCCAAGTGGTGCGTCATGGGTTTTCGTGCGTATAGTTAGGGTACTTGCTGCAGCGATGCTTGCTAAGGCTTCTCCGCGGAATCCGAACGTAGCTATGGTGGTGAGTTCTTGAATAGATGAAATTTTACTGGTGGCGTGGTTTATTACGGATAAGCGCGCATCTTCTGCGGACATACCAGAGCCATTGTCTTCAACAATAATACTCTGCTTGCCGCCCTGTTCGACGGTTATGCGTATTGAGGTTGCGCCTGCATCTAGGGCGTTTTCTACAAGTTCCTTGATGGCGCTTGCTGGTCGTTCAAGTACCTCTCCGGCAGCAATTTTTTGAGCTTCATGGGGAGCGAGAATGTGAATTGTTGCCATACCATAGCTTTCTAGAGTTTTCTCTTTATGGTACGGATTTTTTATTAAATCGTGAAGTGTGGTACTTGTTTTGGCAGCTGGGGAATGACGTATGTTTTGATTCAGTTATCAGGGAATGTAGTGGGTTGATTATTGCAGGAGAACCAGAACCCTGGTAGAAACTCTCATGTTCCTATCAGGGTTCTTAATTGATTGTATTTATCCGTTGCAGATTATCTGAAGATCAGTAAATGGTGATTTATTTGAGATGGAAGTGGTTGCTTGTTTAGTTGGTTCAGTAGGCTGTGGATCTGCTTGCTGCCAGAGTTGGATTTGCATTTTTTCTCGGCGTAGTTTTTCTTGAGCAGAGGGGAGTTCTACAACTATCCTATCGCTATTTGCTACTGTTGTGGCTGGTTCTTGCCCCG
>SKJC01000010.1 GCA_007116155.1 Candidatus Babeliaceae bacterium
ATATTTCCAGTCTGTCAACATTTACTGCGGTTGTTTCTTATTTCTTGCCAAAAAACCAACGCTTCTTCTTTAACGGCGCCGTTATTGGCTTTATCAAAAAATATTTCCTATAGAGCCAATATAAACTTCCAAATAATAACGCAGTTGCGGCAAGGCTACGGTAAGAAAACCAAGAAGTCGGAGTCGGCTGTGGTTTCGGTAACATTAGATCAAATTCTGGATATGTTTGATCAAAATTTAAGGACTGCTTCACAGCAGAATTCAAAGTGTTAGAACGTTTTTGTAAAAATGTTTCCTCCCCTTTCTTCTGAGATGCTTCCTCCTGCCTTCGTATTTCCTCCTGCATGGATGAGAAATTAATATTAGACTCGATCTTATTAGGAGCAGCTGGAGAAAAGAACCACGCTTTCAATTTACTGAAAAGTGAGGGCTGGAAAAGCTTACGGTCTAGGATTAATCCAACCTCTTTGGATTCTGGAGACCTCTTCTTAAAAGTCACGGTTACTTTTTCAGATCTTTCTTTTGCGCTAACAGAAAAAACATATTCCAACCCCAAAACATTAATCTCCTCGTTGAAAGAACTGTCTTTGTTGGCAAGAAAAAAAATATTCGGCTCCAAAACATACAAGATATCTTTCTCTTCAATAGTTCCTGGCGGAAAACTTGGAAATTTCTCCTGCAGCCGCTCTTTCACCGTCGCAGCTCCCGAACTTATCGCACAAAACATTGCCAACCAAACAACGGCGAATAAAGGATTTTTACAAATTTTCATGAACGCCCCCCTTTTTAATTTATGTTATACATTACCATTTATAGTGTGTCGCAGTACTTCAATTTGTCAATCTTTTCCATGGGATCATTGTGCACACAATTCTTTCCCTTTAAAGCAAAAAGATCACCTGATACACTATCTACATAGAAAATCATTTTTATGTATCACAAAAAAAAGGTCTTTCATGGAACTAGCTATCTTCTCACTCCTTGCACTCGTCATGGGAGCGTTTTATCTGTATATCGGGTATTCTTCATCCAGAAAAAACCAGACTCTTACTGATTTTTTCCTTGCTGGAAAAGATGTTGGAATTTTTGCGCTCAGCATGTCGCTCATCGCGACACAGCTTGGAGGAGGAGCAATTTTAGGAACTTCTCAAGAAGCCTATACCAATGGGTTTTCTGCATTTGCGTATATTTTTGGCATTTGTCTCGGATTTATCTTATTGGCCGCTGGATTTGCCAAAAAAATTCGTGCACAACGGGTAGCAACCATCGCGCAAATTTTTGAAAAACGGTACCAATCCCCCCTACTTACCAAAGCAGCATCCCTTGCTTCAGTCGCTTCATTGGGTGGAGTTTTAATCGCCCAGATGGTCGGCAGCCGATCACTCCTAATTGCTCTGCACGTTTACTCGCCAACACTATTTTCTATCCTCTGGGCTATTGTAATTATTTATACCATGATGGGAGGCCTTAAAGCCGTAATCGAAAATAATACCTTTCAACTTATCTTTATTATCTTAGTCTTTGTTAGCTTATTTTTTGTCGACCTCTTCTGGTATCCCCAAGCAACCCCGATGATAGATGGTTTTTCCAAGGGCACTGACCTTTGTGGGAATAGTATTATACGCTTTTTCACTATCGCCCTAACACCCGCCCTCTACAGTCTTTTTGAACAAGATATTGCACAAACAATCATTGCTGCAAAAAATCAACGCACCGTATTCTGGGGAACTATTGGCGCTGCAATCGGCATGATTTCTTTTGCATATATCCCGTTTTATTTTGGCATACAAGCTGCCCAACTCCCAGAAGTAATTGCACACATACATAATGGTGCCCAACCACTCATGGCCCTCATAACAAACAAATATGGTTCACTCGTACAACTTCTGGTCACCTATGGCATTTTGGCGGCAATTTTATCGACAGCAAACTCACTCTTATGTGCCATAAGCAGCCACATTACCCTCGACTTTCATCTATCTAAAGAAAAAAATTCTCTCTGGATGCCTAAATTAGTTACACTTCTTGTCGGATTCACCGCATTTATACTAGCGCTTTCAAGTGCAAGCATTATTGATATATTAGTCCTTAGTTACCTTATTCCCATTGCAACCATCTTTATCCCTATTATCGCAGCATATTTTTTTACAACGGTATCAAGGACCGGGGCCTATATAACTTTTATAACAGGCTCCCTGGGCTATATTGCCACTCTCACAGGTATTCTTCCAAGTTGGGGAATCTGGGCCACTATTGCTTTAAATACACTTGTATACTCAACATGTTGGCTTAGCGCAAAAAAGAAACTCTCAGCTAATTGATAAATATAAAATACAAGCTATCTTTTCATATATACCTAACCTATAAGTTATGACGTAAATAAAAAAGGAACATATGAAAAGAATTTATCTCTTACTTCTCATCCTATGACCAATCGGCTTGCATGCCACCTTAGATAACAACCTTATCCATGCTGTTCACATAACCCAAAAAACAATAATTTCAAAAAAACTACAAAATAAAATCTGTAAAATCATGCAACAAAAAGAAAATGTTCACACAATTTTTAGAAACAACATCCCGCCAGCAGCAATCAAGGCGCATGTGCAACCCACATGCAAATTCTTTTTTATGCCAGATACAAAACTCTTTTTTAATAAAAAAAATCAGATAATTGGCTTTGTTTTATGTGATGAATCATCTTACCCAAAGCATTTGACTGTATCTCTTTTAGCTATTGATGAACAATTTCATCGAAAAGGATGCGGATCTACATTAATAAAAAAGTATGAAAGACAATAATTATGAAGCATCCAAAAGCTCTATTAAAGATGTGTATTCTTTCTGCTCTCACATATTTTTTGTGCACACAAAGCACACCACCGCCAATCCACATTATTACATTCACTGTAAGTGAACATGTTGACCAGGATGCTCGAATAGCGCCTTTTCTACCTCAAATAGATACACTTTTTATCGAAAGCGCAAAAGAATTATTTAATACAAACGATACAGCACTTGTTCGGGATACAATAGATAAAGCACATACTTATATATTTACTCCAAAAAAACATATATCTATTCTTTTTGAACGCTGCAAAGTAAAAGGTTTTTTGCTTTATGATGAAGTTACTCACAAAACAACAATAAAACCCTGCTTTTCTATTAACTATTTTGCCATAAAAAAATCTGATCAACGCAAAGGCTTTGGACAAAAATTATTACACTATCTTGCAAACCGAAAACCTTATGATTTACGGCTTAGTGTATACAAAGAAAATTTTGCAGCGCGAGAATTTTATCAAAAACAAGGATTTTCCATTGATAGCGAAAACCAATTTGAACCTGCATCACCGCTGCTACACTTAATAAAAAAAAGAGTCTCATGTTAATCATGAGACTCTTTTTTTTATTCTATTGGAAAATAAAAGATTAATCTGTAAAAAAATGCCACAGCTTAAAATATATTATCCACATCCATATCAACTAAAAAATTATCCTCGCTAGACTCTGAAATTTTTTCTTCTAACTGCTTGCCCTTAGAACTTTTTGCTATAGAAGGACTATCCATGCCATCTTTTTTCCCCTCTAAACCAACAGCAGAAAAAGTTTCACCCGCTAATTCTTTTGTATTAGAAGCAACATCAGAAGCCACATCTTTTACACCACTAACCAAATCACTAACTTCTCTATTTGCTTTATCCGCAACCTCTAAAGACTTAATTTTAGTAAAATTAGCCACCAATAGAGCATTCGCAGCAGAATACGGCGCTAATTTAAACGACTTAGTCAAACCTTTAGCATTTTTATGTGCTTCGATAGTCGCTACAACTTTTTCAAGCTGTTTCTTGTAAGCTTCAAATGTTTTTGGATGCTTCGCAACAAACTCTTCACGAAGGGAATCAAGATTAACCAAATTACGTATAAATGCCGGATAATTTTTTGCATACAAATTCTTCCATTCAGCATATTTTTTTGTATACCACGACATAAACCCATTATCTACGCGCTGCTCAACCTTCTTTTCCTCGCGTGATTCTACTTTTTTAGCTTCATCGTGTTTACTATTCTTATCCTTATGCTGTTCAGCTATCTTCGCTTCTTCTTTCTGCTCAACCTTTTTTACATTCGAAACCGTTTTCTTTTTTGCAAAAACAGCCGCTGGACTAAGTAAAACCATTGAACTAAGCATATGAATCATTAACTTTTTCATAATTACTCCTTTTCTAGTTCTCAATACAACAATCTACCATGCTAAGACTACCAAAAAACATTTCTAATTGTAAATAGTTGCAGCAAAAATATACGTACGTAACCAAATCCACGCACGTATACAACAAGAAAAACTAAATTACTTAGATAAATAGACCCGCTATACAGGCAATAAGAATGTTTACTAACACCCCCCCAAAGACTGCGCGCAACCCAAATGAACTCAACAATCCTCGTTTTTCTGGAGCTAAAGAGCCAATCCCGCCAATTTGAATACCAATACTAGAAAGATTTGCAAAACCAGCCAAGGCATACGTTAATAAGGCAACAGTCCGCTCCGAAAGATCAAGCTTTAACATGCTGGTATAAGCGATCATTTCGTTTACTGCCGTACGAACTCCCAGCAATTCAGCTCCCTGAGTCAATTCATTTCCCGTTAACCCCAACAACCAGCTAAATGGCGTAAATAACAATCCACTAATATATTCCAAAGACCAGGAATGCAACTGCCAGGAACCACCCATAAAAGAAATAAGCCGTTGTAATTCAAAGCTCATCCAAGCCAAACCCGTATTCAACAACCCAATTAATGCTACAAACGATATTAATATAGCACCAATGTTCAATGCTAACTGCAAGCCATCAACAGTCCCTAAAGAAATCGCCTCAAGCAAATTACTTGATTGTGATTGCATATGCACCGTTGCACCCGCCGCTGTTTCTGCGCGCTCTGTTTCTGGTAACATAATTTTGGAAATAATAATTGAAGCAGGAATTGCCATTACACTAGCCGCTAAAAGATGTTGTATTGGAATGCCTAGGTGTGCATACACGGCGATAATGGAACCACTTAATGTCCCCATACCGCTAATCATGACCAACAAAAGTTCCGACTGTGTTAATGAAGCCAGATAATTACGTATTAATAACGGCGCCTCCGTCTGCCCTAATATACCATTCCCAACCGCACACAATGTTTCAGCGCCTGAAGTACCAAGCACCGGACCAAGAACGCGAGCAAAGACCCAAACAAGCCCCTGAATAATACGTAGATGAAAAAGAACAGCCATCAAAGCGCCAAAAAAAACAATTACCGGTAAAACTCTTATCGCAAAAACAAAGCCCCAATATCCTTCAGCAACACCTAACGAACCAAACATAAATGCTATACCCGCATCTGCTGCTGAATAAAGATGATCAACTAACGCAGCAATACCCCTTGTTATCCAATCACCAAACCGCGTCATAAGTAAAAACCATGCACTAAAAAACAAAAGCCCAAAACCAACAACAACCGGTTTTAGCCGCACTGCCGAACGCCGAAGCGAAAATAGATAGGCAACACCTACAACAAAAACTATGCCCAAAAGATTGAGATAGCGCCCATACTCAAGAAAATACGAAAACATTATGTAACTCCAGCATATAATAGATGTACCTACTACTAGGTAGAATGAAGAGCTATCTATACCTCGTCAAGCAAATTACCATCTTTTTCTATGGAAAACTTTATCTAAAATTTACCTGCATACGAGCAATAAAAAAGTGGCAAGAATAAAATTAATATTCTTGCCACAACAATAACAGTTTTTACTCAACACGAATCTAAACGAAAGAAACCCGCCGACGCTCTTTCTGATCTAATTGACGCAATGCATCAACAATCTCATCAAGCTCGCCTTCCATGACAATGTCTAACTTACCTAGCGTAAGACCAACCTGATGATCGGTAACCCGATTTTGTGGATAATTATACGTTCGGACCTTTTCAGCACGCTCCCCGGTTCCCACCATTTCGCGACGTTGCGAAGATTGCTCCTGTGCACTTTTTTCTCGCTGACTACTTAAGAGCTTAGACTGCAGCATCTTCATAGCTTTAGCTTTATTCTTATGCTGAGAACGCTCTTCTTGACATGCAACAACAACCCCGGAAGGGATATGCGTAATACGGACAGCAGATTCTGTTTTATTCACATGCTGACCGCCAGCCCCACTTGCACGATAAACATCAATACGCAAATCACCCGGATCTACAGCAAATTCAACCTCTTCTGCCTCGGGCAATACCGCAACCGTTACCGTCGAAGTATGAACTCGTCCTGCAGTTTCCGTCTTTGGAACTCGCTGAACACGGTGAACACCGGCCTCACGCTTTAAGTGTCCAAAAACGTTTTTACCTTCAATATGCAAAATAATCTCGCGAAAACCACCAATCTCCGTAGGACTTTCACTCGCAACCGAAACACGCCAGTTTTTTTTCACCGCGTACATGGAATAGAGACGAGCAAGATCAGCCACAAACAGCGCCGCTTCCTGACCACCTGCCCCTGCACGAATTTCAACGAAAACAGAGCGCTCATCACGCTCATCCGGCGGATACAATTTATCATGCAACGCCCCATCAAGCGTCGCATATTGCTCTTCTAATAAAGCAATTTCTTCATCACAAAGTTCTCGAAAATCAACATCATCAGCGATCTTACACTGATCTTCAAGGGCATCCCGCTCTTTACGATTAGCAACAAGAGCATCATAAGCGGAAACCAACCCTGCTAACTGAGATTCTTCCCGTTGCAACTTCGCACGAAGATCAAATGGTAGTGACGATTGTATAAGCTGAGTGCGCAACTCTTCGAGTCGCGCACGTAACTGAACCCAAGGAATATCTGGGTAAATCATTAGTTTTTATTATATTTTTTATTGAAACGTTCAATTCGGCCTGCGGTGTCAACAAATTTCTGCTTACCGGTAAATATCGGGTGACAGTTAGAGCAGAGCGCAACGCGAATTTGTGGCTGCGTAGAAACTGTTGTAAAAGAATGGTCACAACCAGTACAAACCGCTTCTATTTCAAATACTTCTGGGTGTTTATTTTTTTTCATACAAGAACATCCTTTAAAAAACATGCGGATTTCTATCCCGCACCATACATACCGTAAAGTATCGCCAAAAAGCTCTCAATTGTAAAGTCATAGCTCAAACCAAAAAACAAAACCTGCTCTCCAAAAAACTCTTAATTACGCTATGCTCAAACCACCGAAACTTCATGAACCAGACAAGGCGGAGAAAAAATATGTACCGAAAAAAAAACTTTCTTTCAAAGACAACGTTATTAATTGGTATTATACTTGGCGCCGGTCTACTTTTTGGTCTACAACGCTGGTCAACCCAACTCTTTTCACTCTTCTCCACCCCCGTACTCTATGTACATACTGCAGCTACCAAATCAATTAATTCAATACGCGACGCACGCAAAGAATATAAAACATTAAAAGCAGAATTTGGCTCACTAAAAGTTGCCTACGAAAAAGCACAAGAAGAATTAGTAGAACAAGCAGCCCTTATTCAAACTTGCAAAGCAACCGCCGAGTTATCCGCCTTTTCTGAGCGATATAAATTACAACATGCGCAAATAGCACAAGTATTACTCAAACACCTCACCCCCGAACAACACTTTTTTTTAGTTAATGCCGGCAGGAACAGAGGCATACAAACCAATATGATCGCACTCTATCACCAACAAATTGTGGGCAAAGTTGTTGAAGTCTATCCATTTTACTCAAAAATACTTTTACTTACTGATCCAAAAAGCCGAATTGCCGCTGAATGTACAAAAACAGGAACACGCGGAATTGCCGAAGGCACAGGATCAGAAAAAACACTACAACTCTCCTTTGCTGCTCATTTTTCTGATTTACAAGATGATGAATTAGTTATTTCTCTCGGAACCGGTCTTATATTTCCTCGCGGATTCGGGCTAGGAAAACTTATTAAAAAACAACAAAATGGAATCTTTCACAACGCCGAAATTACACCAATATTCCCAGTTGAAGAAATTGATTACTGTACCCTAATAGACAGGATACACCTAGAGTCATCGGCAAAAGACAGCACTATAACGACGACGCCAAATACGAATACAAAAACTCAAAATCCTGCTCCTTTAAAAACCTCTGAAAAAGCTCACCTGGCAATTCCATGCCCCCCAGCACCTGTTGCTCAACCCACGAACAAAACGGCGGGAAAAAAGCCTGATCGCCCAACCAACAGTTTGCCACAGCTTCAGGCCACTCATATTGACCCGATTGCACCAACTGAAAACCTGCAGCAAAGCCATTGCGAAAAAGAACTAGCGACCTATACAAATGCCGAATCGTCCCAGATGTCTCCTCATGAGACGCAAGACTCGCCAAATACCACAAAGCAGGCTGGTTATGAAAAGGAACTCGTTGATTAATTTTCTGCCGAGCATCTACCCTATCAAGCAAAAATATAGCATCCTCCGCACGATCACTATCAACAGCAATGTATGCATGAGCGGCAGAAGCACCCCGTTCTTGAACAGATACAATGTACTCGTCCAATGAATTATATCTTCGTATAGTACTTCCATATAGACTATTCACCAATAGCCCAAATGACTCTACTGCACGCTGAATCGATATGTTCAAATTATATTCCGGTTCTAAAATGAGTATCTCCACTGGCACAGCAATACGATTTGCAAGCAAAACCAACAACAAAGCCTCCCAAAGACACCCGCCAACGGCAGAAAATAAGATAACAAAGGGTTGTTCTTTTACCTTGCCTCTCCGTCGATAACAACGATAAAAACTTTCTAGGTCACCTAACACTTTTTCCAAAGCAATACTACGAT
Organism: Candidatus Babeliaceae bacterium; assembly: GCA_007116155.1. GTDB lineage: Bacteria > Babelota > Babeliae > Babelales > Babelaceae > UBA12474. The sequence continues at coordinate 8,870 of SKJC01000010.1, forward strand.
ACGAACCACTTGATCTTCTAAGCGCTAAACAGTTGCATTCATATAACGCTGGGTACGTAGAGCACAAGAACTCAAGCGCATGATCGGCATCTATAATTTTTTCCATGATTCCCTTTGACTTTTACCGTTCTATATCTTATCATAGCAATGTTGATATAAAACGGTGAGGGCGATTAGCTCAGCTGGCAGAGCATCAGTCTTACAAACTGGGGGTCGCAGGTTCGAATCCTGCATCGCCCACCATGATTCAGCCGGGTTAGCGCTCGTTAATACGTTATTTTGAAATAAAAAATTGGATTCCTCGGTAGCTCAGTCGGTAGAGCAAACGACTGTTAATCGTTGGGTCGCAGGTTCGAGTCCTGCCCGAGGAGCCATACGGGGCTATAGCTCAGTTGGTTAGAGCGTCCGCCTGTCACGCGGAAGGTCGCGAGTTCGAGTCTCGTTAGCCCCGCCATGTTTTTACATGGTAACAATAAAGAAAGCCTTCGGGCTTTTTTTTATTGCAATAATTTGAGTGTAGGCGCGTAGCTCAGTGGTAGAGCACTGCTTTGACGTAGCAGGGGTCAGCGGTTCAATCCCGCTCGTGCCTACCATTTTTATTATCCCCGAAAAAGAGAGAGCGGTATGAAAACAAAATATATTTTTGTTACTGGTGGCGTTGTTAGTTCATTAGGCAAAGGTATCATCGCCGCCTCCCTGGGAAAACTCCTTACCGCCCGTGGTTTTTCAGTAACTATTCAGAAATTAGATCCCTATTTAAATATAGATCCCGGCACCATGAGCCCTTTTCAGCATGGCGAAGTGTTTGTTACGGCTGACGGTGCAGAAACAGATCTTGACCTCGGACATTACGAACGCTTTATTAATCGCAATTTAACCAAAGCAAGCAGTGTTAGCGCAGGAAAAATCTATCAAAACGTCTTAGAAAGAGAGCGCAAGGGTGAATTTTTAGGTGCTACAGTTCAAATAATTCCGCATATTACCAATGAGATCAAACGGCATATTTTCGCTGCTGGTGGCGATGGTTCAAACTTTGTAATCGTCGAAATTGGAGGTACCATTGGCGATATTGAAGGCCTACCGTTTATCGAAGCCATACGACAAATTCGCCTTGAAGCAGGGCAACAAAACGCACTTTTTTTGCATGCAACCCTTATTCCATTTATTCCCACCACAGGTGAACTTAAGACAAAACCAACACAACATAGTGTTCAGGAATTACGCAGTCTTGGTATTCAACCAGACATTCTTGTCTGTCGTAGCCAAGGACACATATCCAAACCTGAGCGTGAAAAAATTGGCCTATTTACTAATGTGCCCGCAGAAGCAGTCATTTCATGCATAGACCAACCATCTATTTACCAAGTGCCACTTGCCCTGGAAGAAGAAGGCTTAGTAACTCAAGTCTTGCAACGCGTAGGCGTATCACAAGCTATCGAGCCAGATCTCACGCAGTGGCGCATAGTCGCCCACAAATCACAACAATCATTACCAACCGTTCACATTGGCATCGCCGGAAAATATACCAAACTCTCTGATGCATATCTTTCCGTAGTCGAAGCACTTAAACATGCGGGCATTTATACCGATTGCTCCATACAAATTCAATGGATTTCCGCTGAAGAATGCACAACCCCAGAAGCAGCTACTACTGCCCTGCAAGGACTCGACGGCTTACTCGTGCCAGGAGGATTTGGTATACGCGGCATTGAGGGAAAAATCAATTTAATAACCGCTGCTCGCACACAATGCATACCATTTTTTGGAATCTGCTTAGGAATGCAATGTGCAGTTATTGAATACGCACGCAATGTATGCAACATAATGCGCGCAAATAGCGCTGAATTTATGGCCCCGGATGATGTCGCTGTAATTGACCTTATGGCAGAACAAAAAGAAAAAATAGGCCTCGGTGGCACAATGCGTCTCGGTTCATTTCCCTGCAAAATAAACTCTACAAGCAAAGCGTATACCGGATACCAAAAGGAACTCGTTCAAGAACGACATCGTCACCGCTACGAAGTAAGCGATATCATTCGACCAATACTTGAAAAAAATGGTATGCGGATCTCGGGAACTTCACCCGATACCACATTGGTTGAAATTATCGAAGTGCCAGATCATCCCTGGTTTATTGGCGTTCAATTTCATCCAGAATTACAATCTCGCCCAGAATCCCCGCACCCCCTATTTATGAACTTTGTAACTGCAACAATCGAAGAGAAAAACAAAAAGTGTTGCCCAGACACAAATACTAAAACAAAAACATACAAACCATACATAAACGCATGAAAAGACGCGGGGGTGCGCTTTTATACATACCCCCGCTAAATAAAAAAACTCTATTCGATGATAGTCTCTTCAAGACCAACCGAAAATTTTTCCCAAGGTGCTCGATTAGCATTCAGAATAGTAACCCAATTTTGCAAGTAATTACGCATCTCTTCATTGGTAATAGAGCCCGCATCAAGTTGCTTCTGTAAATCCACCTTATACGTATCATAAGAAACTTTGAAATCTTTATACTCAGCATCTCGACGCGCATAATATTCTTGTTGCTCTTTTTCTGAATTAAAAGATAACGCCTGCATTAAATTCACCGCTCCCAATAAAAACAAACTAACCAAAAATATGCGCCTCACCAGATTGATCTCCTTTTTTACCATTACTTATCTAATATAAGAATAACAATATCAGAATACCTCTCTAATTGTAAATAATTGCAAGCGCTATTTTAAAATTCAGCCGTAAACTTTTCCCAAAGCTCCGTATTAAGTTTCCATCTAGCAGTAAAATGTTGTAGATAATCACGCATCTCTTTTTTGGAAATACGACCGGCATCAAAAGCTTCCTTCAAAGTTTTTCTATAAGCATCATAGCGAACCTTAAATTTTTTATATTTCTCACCAGGACACTTAAAATACTCAACACCTTCTTTTTTCACATTGACCGCAAGAACCTGGTGTACACGTATTGTTCCTAATAAAACAAATAGCCCCACCAAAAAAGAATCGCATCATCCTCCCTCTCTTTTTCCTATATACTATGTCTATCTTATTAAAATTATTTTATAATTAAAAAATAATTTTAATATTAAAAACAAAAAACCTAGCAAAAACCAAAGATTTGCAACTATCTCCTATCTAGCAATATACGGGCATAAAAAATCAGATTTTGCTCAAGAAACCTTTGGCAAATCAGTTATCGTAGTTCCTATATACAAAAAACGAGGAACGTGAAGATCACCAAAAGATACCTTATCCGCAAACATTTTTATTGGACGAACCCAGATTCCATAACTTCCATATAACGCTTGATACACCACAAGCTCTTCCAATGTTTCCGAATGACGAGCAAGGCCAAGAACTTGATAATAATTTCCTTTAAAATGACGATAAAGGCCCAACGGTATAGTCTCTAATCGTTCATCCATTTTTTGTATTCCCATAATACATCACCAACACCTTTTGAAACAGCAACACTCTTAATTTTACCCGCCTATTGCAACTCATACAGCCGCTGCTGTTTTTTCTCCCAATCATGCATAACAACAGCAAGCTCCTTTTGGTCACTCTTCAACGCCTGCAACAGTTTTTCATATCCCGATGTTCCATACCCATGATCAATGAACGCATGCTCTATTTTTTGAATACTACTCTCTAACTTTGCAATTCGCCGCTCAAGTTGGACAATCTCTTTTTTTAACGCCTTTTTTTCAGCATCACCATCAATTGATTGCGTTTTTCCTACAACCACATCTTGCAGTGTTGATGGACCAGAGACAATAGCTTGTTGTTGTTTGTAAGCACGATACGCATCATAATTACCGTGGAACAACGCGCCGCCATCTGGCCGTAGCTCAAATACATGCGTTGCAAGCCTATTAACAAAGTCATGATCGTGCGAAACAAAGAGTATCGTACCATCAAATGCCTGTAAGGCTTGCAACAGCACCTCTTTTGACTGCATATCTAAGTGGTTGGTGGGTTCATCCAACAGCAAAAAATTGGCGCCCTGTAGCAATAAAATCGCCATACAGAGGCGATTTTTTTCACCGCCACTCAAAACACCAATCTTTTTATCAACGGCATCACCTTCAAATAAAAATGATCCAAGCAAACCGCGTATACGCGCACGGTTACCATCAGGAGCAACTGAATCAACATACTCCATAATAGTCATATACTGATTTAAAACAGCATTTTGATCCTGCACGAACGATGCGACCTGTACTCGCTCACCAAACGAGACCGTGCCTTCATAATCAGAATATCGCCCATCTAAACAGCCAAGAAGGGTCGACTTACCGGTACCATTGGGCGCTACAACAGCAATTTTTTGTCCACGCTCTACAATCAAAGAAACTTGCTTAAAAATTTGACTAGATCCAAAACGGTAGGCAAGGTTTTTCATTGAACAGACAATACGCGCTGAACGCTCAGCATGAGGCAAAACGATTTTAATTGGTTTAGGTTTAGGAGGTAACGTTAACCGCTGAATCCGGTTAACCTCTTTCAACATAGCTTGAGCAGCCTGTGCTTTGCTTGCCGATGCGCGAAAACGTTGTATTGTTGCCATTTTTTGTGCAATTTCACGCTGCTGCTGTTCATAGTGGATATACAACAACTCCAAATCTTTTTCTTTCTGTTTCCGGTATGCCGTATAGTTGCCCGGATAGGAAGTTAATTTTCCTCGCTCTAATTCAATAGTAGAATCGCACAACGCATCAAGTACATACCGATCATGGCAGACCAATAAAAAACCAGACTTCAATGACCGCAAATAACCAACGAACCAATCTTTTGTTTGTAAATCTAAATGATTAGTCGGTTCATCAAACAAATAAAAATCAGAACCACTCATCATCAAACGGGCTAAAACAACACGCATCCCCCAACCAAGACTTAATGATGAAACTGGCTTACGCATCATAGACTCTGAAAAACCAAGGCCCAACAAAATCGTCCTAGCCATTCGCTCAATATGCGCAGGCGTATACTGATTCAATCGCTCTTGTACATGGTTATATTTTTCTAATACCGCATCATGATATTCATGCTCTAGGAGATACTCTAACCGCTCAGCTTCAGCCTGTAGATGCGCTAATGTTCCACAACCAGCAAATGTTTCATCAAAAACTGACTGATGCGAAGTAAGTAATAATTCCTGAGGCAGATACCCAATCTGCAAACCATGCGCAATATCAACCGTCCCATGATCTAACGCAATTTTTCTAGCAAGCACTTTCAAGAGCGTTGACTTACCAGCACCATTACTACCAACCAGACCAATACGGCGTCTCGGATCAATTGCCGTACTTACGCCATCAAGTATCGCTTGATCTCCAAATCCTAAATATGCGTCTTTAATTGCAATCATCTTCTTCTTACGTAATCAATAAAAATCATCAATACATTTTATTTTACACTAAAATCAACCTCCTAGCGCGCTAAAAGATGTACGTCTACGCTTCTTATTAATATTGACAAACTGGATAAAAAACAATATAATTAAAAGAAAAATAAAAAGGATAAAAATATGAAACAAATAAAACAGACCATTATCGGCATACTGCTACTTGTATGCTCTCCAAGTATGATTCACCCAGCGAGCTGGTATGAACGGACACTTGAGCGTGTAACACAAGCAACCAAAACAATAACTTCATGGCTAACCGAACAGATAACGCCATTTTTCAGCCGCGTTCAATCGGTTCTATCGGAAAAAAAAGCTCAAAATACTCAAACTGACCTGCTAAACAGCCAAGACAAAAACATAGAAGCAGAGCCTACAAATGATGCACAAACAACAGCTGAATTAACGAAAAAAAACGAAGAGCTCTTAGAAAAAAATAATCAATTAAACGAACAACTCAAACAACAAAAGGCGTCCCTTGATCAACAAGCAGAAGAATATAAAGCACAAGTTGAAGAACAACAGAAAAAACAAGCAGATAGCGAGTCACGCAACAAAGAATTACTGAAACAAATTGATACGCTTCAAAGCACACGGGAAGAACTGGAAAGACAAACGCAAGAAAACAAATCTTTAAAAGAGCTAAACGCTATTTTGGAGCACCAACTCCTTGCGCAGGAAGAAAAAATAGAAGCGCTAGAAAAAAAACAACTAGATAACGAGTCCTTAAACAATCAATTATTGCAAGAAATCACCCAACTGAAAAAAAAGCCGCAGCCACAAAAAAACAAAACGAAAGAATTACCTCCTCTTCCAAAATTAGATCAAAAGACAATTCAATCTCCCGCAAAACAGCCGCCCATACCAATTGCAAACACGGAAGAATATATGTGCTATCGAAATGCACTATTGCAAATGCTAAAATATGCAGGAATCAAGCAACCTTTGTACAAAACCATAGGCTCATGGCAAACGCCACAACTTGCTGACTTTTTTAACAAGCAAACAAGTAATATCATTAATATCGTACAAAACTACCCCGAGCTACACAACCAACTAGAAGAATGGTTTCCCGGAGAACAACAAAACGATATTAGCGAATTTTTACAAAAACTGGTTGTAGAAAAATTATTAAAAAATAAAATAAACAACATGCTTGGCGCGAGCAAACAACAACCTGTTGAAACAGCGATCAATAACTCATCAGACAATAAAAAATATCTCGCAATCACTCTCGAACAACCGCGTAAAATAGTTACAACTGATTGGGGCGACGGACAATTTGTAACCGAAGAAGGCGTACTCGATACAGATAATCTTATTAAAGTTCACGAAACAATAGAAGGGTATCAACTCATTGGCGCCGCCTACCGATATGGCGCAACAACAGAGGGCGGCCACATTGTCAGCTTTGTAAACAAGCAAGGAACATGGTATTTGTGTGACGATGAATACATCAAACAAGTATCGCCTCTGCAAAATGGACAACTAAAAACTTACACATCCGTTAAGGGAGCCGCGTTTCCCGTACTCGCGCTCTATGAAAAAATAGAAAATTAACAGGAGCGCAATGATACTAAAACAAATGCTACGCTCATTTTTTATACTAGTGTTATGTTCAATCAACGCAATTACACTAAGCTCTTCAAGCGAGCCAATACATTCAATATCTACAGAAGATGACGATATTGCTGCAATTTTATTATCGCTCAACACACATCCAAAAAAGCGCCGCGAACACCCTGGTAATTTTCAAGAAGAACAACATCAAGCGCCAATCAAACGAGCACGACTCGAAGAAGCTGCGGAAAGCGGAATAAAAGAAGAGTATCTTCCAGCATGGAACGATCAGCCAAAAACGATTGAGACTCTTAATACCATTGCCGAACATTTAGAAAAATCACTCCGTCGAACAGTCCCTGAACTATCAGATGAAAAAATTGCCGAGCTCCAAAAAGAACTACAAGATAACGCTCTCTACAAAATTGAAAACAATAGATACCGGTTTCTTAAAAAAGGCATTACCCGTCAGATTCCCATCCCCGAGAATGCCCACCTCTATATTGTTGGTGACCTTCATGGCGACTACGGACCAATTGACGCGCTCTTAAATTTATTAGAAAAAAAAGAGGTTTTTAATCGAGACACGTATACCATTACTGATCCCTTAATCTATGTTGCTTTCCTTGGCGACTATATCGACCGCGGCCCAGATAGCATCAAAGTACTCTGGGAGCTTACACGCTTACATGAACAAAACCCCAATAAAGTACTCCTTGTACACGGAAATCATGAAACAGAAATTCACCAATTAGATCAAATAATAGATGATGAGATAACCGAAGAGTCAGTATTTTTTCCGCTATATGATGCATTTTCATTACTCCCCATGATCTATAAAATAGATTTTATAGAAAAAACAACAGGTGCGGTCACTGAAAGCATAGGACTTGTTCACGGCGGCATTAACCCGGATGAAACTGCGCCCATATTCAATCCCCAAAATTCTGGTAAGACCGTTACTTCCATTATTGAACATGGAGCCCACAACTACCTATGGAATGATATGCGCCTCGATCAAAAGAAAAAAAATAAACCAAAAAAAAGACTCATGTTGAGCAAAAAAAATGTTGTTGCATGGATGGAAAAAAATCAGATTCACTGCCTATTCCGAGGGCATCAACAAGCAAATAAAGATTACCATGAAAGCAACAGCAAATATTCTTACCCAATTTTTTCTGAAGGACCTACTATCGGTATCGCTTCAAGATGGGACGATCTGGTTATAACTCTTAATGTTGCTCCCAATACAGGTGTCTATAACGAAGATTTTGGAGGATCTTTTTACGATGCAACCGGAACCTTTATCTGCCTGAAGCCAAGCAAAACAGAAACATCACCCCAAGATGAACCGCAGCCAAAAAGCGCAACGCGAAAACTTAAATCACTACTAAAACATTCCATTAAACCCTACTATTTTGATCCAGACGATGCACATCACAAAGCAATCGACCGCTCCCTTGTCCCACAATTGACAGCAATCGATTATAGCTCTTCAAGTAGCTATGATACCGAGGACAAAACAGAATAGATTATCCTCCCGCAACCAATTCATGTAATAATTGCTGAATTGTTGGCGTTGCATCACGCACGGCCTGTGCATATAATCCTCCCAATAAATCAATTTGCGTTGGTGTATACGAGAGATTAAAAGTGTTTATAAACCCTGCTTGCCGAATATCGCGAGGATTAAACGCTGGATACCGATCATTTTTTGTTAACGGGATATAGACAAGTATCGGTCCTCGCTCACCTTCTTCAGGCTTGAAAACGGAAAAAATCTGCTCATTAATCCGCAATCGGTTCGGATCAGAAAGGCTTACTGACCGGTCAACACGCGGAAACGGCAAGCCATGAAAGCGCGCATACGCCTCATTTGCCAAAAATTCATGGGCATCTTCGCCCATAGCAACATCAAACACAATAATAAGGTCTAAGTCACGATATAACAACGGAACAAGAGGAACGCCAAAATCAATTCCAGCATCAACAAAAGGAATCTGACGCCGATTACTCAAATGCCCCGGTAAGTTAAACATAAAATTATTTTCCCAAGAAACTCCAAATGGGGGGCGATGCGTGCAAACCATAGTATCAACACCCAATCCACGAGCAGCATCGAGTGTAATAGCAGTCGACTTCTGGATAAAAGCTCGTAATAAGTCCTGCAATGGACCTTCTGGCAAAAAATTGTGTCGATACAACTCTTCTACCGTAACAGAAAAGGCTGAACCAAAAATAGCTAAACATTCCCCTAAAGAGACAGGTGAAGAAAAGCCCACCGATTGCCCTCGCTCAAATGAACGACCCCACGCCCACGCCGGAACTGCCGCAGCTGATCTATATGACGCTACCTCAAACGGAGTATATTCATACCAATCATATACCCCGCAAATCCGATTTTGTGGATGAACGGCTGTAAAAACAGGTAAAGGCTTCTGTCCTTTTTCAACATGAGGAACCAATGAAGCAAGATTGAGCGATGTATAATCACGCAACTGATCCAATGAAAAGAGAGACGCACCCAGCAAAACACCATACAAGTCTATCATTGAGAAAACGCCACCAAAATTTAATTCAACCCCAATATTTCTGGTAAGCACATCATTTAAGATCATTTTTTTCAAAATCACATCTGCAACCAATGACGAAATGGGCGCAAGACGAGCAAGTTGTATATCAAACAATGTTTTCACGGCCCCGGAAGCATCACTTGTAAAAGAAGCTGGTAGCCCCAAAACCGCCGTGGCCAATCGCTGTTTAAAAACAACCCAAAAGTCTGAAAAAGAATCCTCTGTCAGAGCCCAGGGAGCAACGGTCCACGTGGCTCCAGACAGAGTCGCTATATATAAGGAAATATCTAATAAACCCTGACGCTCAAGTTCATCTAACGCACCGCCCAATGCACATGCCGCCCGAAATCCACCGCCACTACAACAGACACCTACTCGAGGAACACGATTACCTGTAAAAGAAGTCCCCAACAATTCCTCAAGCTTCTCTTTAACACTAGACATGCGATTTTCAAGATATGCAGACTCACTTGCACACTTTGAAAACTTACCATCAAAAAAACGGACCGATGCGGGCCGACCGTAATAAGTATTTTTTTGCACTAAACTATTTATCGATTCTCTAATCTGTACAATCATGCCACCCGTAACAGTTACACCAGACGCATGAATTTCCCTTATCAAGCGGATCAATTCATAACGCATGCCCGTTGCCACATTGTTCAGCTCAGATGCTATATGCACAGCCAATGCGCGAGGAATTTTTTGCACTTGAGTTACCAATTCACTCGCATTACGCGCATGACAAGAAAAATCAAACAATGCACAATTTTCTCGAGTACATACTATTTTTGGTAAAACAACCAAAGAGAAAAACACTATTGCCCTGCACAACTGACTCATCCCAAGCATCCTTTTTGAGTGCCTCCAAATCTTTTCTCACCTATTTGAGCATATCTGTGCAAGCAAACTCAATATTTAAGAAGAATGGCACAAGCTACCTTATCCATTGAAGATCTTCTTCTCCTTTGGTATTCTTTATAAAGAATATTTCTCTTCCTTCCTTTTATCTGATCGAACATATGAGTCAAAAAATACCGTATAATCTGCAAGACTTTACGCCGGATCGTATCCGAAATTTTTCCGTCATCGCACATGTTGACCACGGAAAATCAACACTTTGTGACCGCCTCCTGGAGTTCACCGGTACGATCTCAACTCGAACAGAAAACAAACAATTTTTAGATCAGTTACAAGTTGAACGTGAACGAGGAATTACGGTAAAAGCTCAGACCGCATCGATGTTTTACACCTACAACGGTGAAACATATTTGCTTAACTTAATTGACACTCCCGGGCACGTCGATTTTAGCTATGAAGTCTCGCGATCCCTTTATACATGCCAAGGCGCATTATTACTTGTCGATGCAACTCAAGGCGCCCAAGCGCAAACCGTCGCTAATTTTTACTTAGCTTTTGAACAAGATCTCACCATTATTCCAGTAATTAATAAAATCGATATTGCATCGGCCCTCCCCGACAAAGTCGAAGCAGAATTAAAAACACTTTTTGATTTTAAACATGACCAAATTTTACGGGCCTCGGGAAAATCAGGAATTGGTATTCCAGAAATACTCGAATCAGTTATCACCAGAATTCCTGCACCAAAAGCAGATAATCATGCGCCATTAAAATGCTTACTATTTGACTCATGGTACGATGATTACCAAGGTGTTATAGTATTAATTTCGGTACTTGGCGGATCCATATCTAAAGGCGATATGATTGAAGTAGCATCTACCGGAAAAAAATACGAGGTCCTCGAAATTGGACTCCGCTACCCGGGAAGAGAACCCGTTGACACACTTTATGCTGGTCAAGTGGGATATTTAATTACGGGGATGAAAACAGTTCGCGAAGCTCGTGTTGGCGACACTATTTACCGGTACAAAAACCCCGTTCCGCCCCTTCCAGGATTTAAACCTGCACAACCAATGGTATTTGCTGGAATTTACCCAATCGATAGCAGCGATTTTGATAACCTACGAGACGCTATTGAAAAACTTGTCTTAAATGATGCCAGTGTTTCCGTAGAAAAAACGAGCTCTGCTGCGCTTGGTATGGGCTTTCAATGCGGCTTCTTAGGCTTATTACATATGGATGTTTTCAACCAGCGATTAGAGCAAGAATATGGTTTAAGTGTTATTGCAACTGCACCAAGTGTTTTATATGAAGTAGTAAAAACTGACGGCGAAATACTTAAAATAGGAAACCCTTCAGAATTCCCTGATCAACAATATATTGAAGAAATTAAAGAACCCCTAATTAAAGCAACAATATTGCTACCCAAAGCATACGTAGGCGCCATCATTAAGCTCTGCCAAGAACGGCGCGGCGAACAAATTCAATTTTCGTTTTTAAGTGAAGACCGCGTAATTCTAGTCTACAAACTTCCACTAAATGAAATTGCTTCTGATTTTTACGATGAACTCAAATCAGTCTCCTCCGGGTATGCAAGCTTAGATTATGAACGAGCCGGCTACGAAACTGCAGATTTAGTAAAAATGGATATTCTGCTCTGCGGTAAACCAGTTGATGCGCTTTCAGTAATCGTACACCGAGATAATGCGTATCGCATTGGTCGCGATGTAGTGCAAAAACTACGTAAAACTATTCCGCGACAACAGTTTGAAGTTGTTATTCAAGCAGCCGTCGGTGCCAAAATTTTAGCTCGAGAAAGTGTTGCCCCTGTCCGCAAAGACGTTATTGCAAAATGTTACGGCGGCGATATTACCCGAAAACGTAAGTTGCTCGAAAAACAAAAAGAGGGTAAAAAACGAATGAAGCAAGTTGGTTCAGTTGAGGTGCCGCAAGAAGCCTTCTTTTCAATTCTCAAGAGCAAGGAATAATCATGAATCGGACGTTTAGCGGGCATATTCACATTTTTCATGCATTTGACATTGGTGACGATGTTAATTTTGAGCAGATAAAAAAAGAGCACCTGCTCATCAGAAAACCGCTACAACTCCCACGCTATTTTAAAAACTATCACAAACCATTTTCAGCCGAACTGCCGCACCCACATGCTCGTTCATACGAAGGACACATTCGCTTGTATCCATTTGGAGCGCTATCACTGCAATATAAAATGCCATTTGAATCAACGCTTGAAGATTTGCGACCATTATTACAAAAATTAGTCGCAGAATTCTCTGAACAGAGTATTTCAGATGCAGCAACTATTTTTAATGATATTGAGCCTGCCATAAAACAGCCGAATTTTTTTCACATAAAAAAATCATATATTCTACTTCACGTAAATCCTCAGCAAAATCTTACCGTCAGCGAATTAAAAGATACCGTGGGCGCACAAATTGCATCACTCCTACGGTTCGATGATGAAACCTTGTCAGAGTTCAAACGTAATGAAATTTTAAAAAAAGCATTTGGGTATTATCGTGGTGACCTTATTGCAATTGATAGCAACGTCTCATTCATCTACGATAATGATTATGAAGATATTGTTGATCTCTTTGAATTTGCCAATATCCAACACCTAGAACTACAATATTTTGATAAACTGCTTGATAAACAGCTATCTACCGCCTACAATCGTGAAATTATTCCAATCAGCCCCAAAGAACTAATTCCTTTTTGGAGCACCATTAACATGAGCCAAACGCAAAAGCTCAGTATGCTCCAAGTAGAAATATCCGTCATTACGGAACGATTAGAAAATAGTATACGTTTAAGCGAAGAACCATATTATTCAGAACTTTACGAAGCCCTTAGTTCAGAACTAGATTTAAACAATTGGAAAGAATCGATTCATAAAAAATTAGCAATCACAAAGGATGTAAGCGATTTGTACGAAAATCGCTCCGAAGTAATACGTGGCGACATGTTTAACACCCTTATTTCTATTCTGATCTTTTTAGAACTAATGCTCGCTTTGATTTCTCACATGTCATAGTGTAATGAATCCACGTTCACGGGAAAGAAAATGAGAACAACGGTCAAATCAAAATAGCGCTCTCTGCGTCTTTAAAGATAGAGGAAAAAAGATATGTTATGCTTCCCTCATTTTATCAGGCCATATCTGTATATACTTTCTCTGTTTATTCCCAATACCAGCCAATCGATGGATCAATTCCTGGAGCGTCAACTAGAAAACATAGAAGCCATTTCAGAAGAAATACTCATAAATCACGCTGCAACATTATTTTCAAAATCAAAAAATGAAACAAAACAGAAACAACTCTTAGAACGAACCGATGCATTAACCCCCAAACAAAAGCAAAATGCTTTTTCTCGCAATTCCTGCCTGTTTTTTTCTTCTGCAGAATCAGAAAGCGTAGCACTTGAAATCATGAGACAAATCAAAAAAACCCCAAAACCTGCAGCGGTTCTTTTTTCGTGCCCGGAATATGATTTTACGCTCCACCAAGAGCCTCAAACAGAAAAACAATCATGGTTCCATTTTTTTGTTGATGGAAACAATGCTCCCCATTATCACCCATATTCCATGGAAACAGTCGGAGCGTATGCATTCTGCTCAAGTAACAACCAAAATCTTCAACAAAAAATTCTCTCAAGCATAGCAACCTCTTCGCAAGAGCATTTAGAAGATTGGGTCCTCGACGAAGCCCATATCTATTTTATTTTTGCACGCAGCGAAATAGTACAAGAAACAATTCTTAGGACACTCCAATCTGCGCCTAAAAATTGGCTAATTAAGTTTCTCCATCAACACCTTGCCGATTTATTTATTGGAGCAACTACTCAAAATATACAAAAAAAGATTATAGGCCTGATCAACCAAATTGAAGAACAAAAAAAAGCTCAATGCATTAACTCCACTGACTTCCGATTAATACCCGCCGCACTCGTATTTATTGAAGAAGCAGAAGATCAAGCAGCCTTTTTTTCATTATTTTCAACCATCTCTTCAAAAAGACATAAACATCCCCTATTTTGCAACAAAAAAAGCAAAGTAAGTAAAAAGCTACGGTCCTATGCCAAAAGCAGCGAAGTTCAAACATATATTGATCGCATAATAAAAAACAGCCAGTCACAATTAAAAGAAAAAACCAGAAATTGGCAACAATATACACGGAAAAACAACCTACATAAACGAGGAGAGGCAATAGGGATATCCAGTAACAATCAGATAGCCACCCATTATTCCTATTCGTTCTAACATCCATTCAACAATATTTACCTCTTTGAACGGTTAATCTTATTTGACAAAGACCATCTTATGGGTCTTCGAATCAAAATACATTGGCTTAAGGACCATATTAGGAGTAGAATCCAACGTCCGTGCAACTGTGTTACTCGTCTGATCGTCATCTGCAACTGGTGTAAGCAACACACAACTTGCAACCCGGAGCCACGTACCCTGCTCACAATAATAATCATACCCAGGAAGATTATAAATCCCCGTATCGGATGCCACATTTGCAGTTATAGTACGATCAGGATCTCCTTCTGCCCAAGATGCAACTAAACCTTTCCACTTTCCTTTTGAAAAATAAGATGCCCCCTCTTGCTGATGTCCGCGAAACAGCGTGTTAATCTTGAAAGCTGTAAGAAATTCAATTACATCTATTTTTCCAAGTTTATAACAATCTGAAGATCGCGAACTGACTAACGTCTGATCAAAACCTTCAAAAGATATATCATTCCATAAGAATTGACTTTCATTTTTACATGAATCAAATGACAAAATTGCTGCTTTTAATTTTTTATCTGCTTGTAAAAAATAAGCAAAATCTTCTCGCTCCGTGAAAGAAAGCCGAAACGGAATGCCTCCGTGGACAAAAACAAAACGGTAATCTAATTCAGAGCAATTAACTGAAATCATTTGCGGTAAAAGACGAAAAACTGAATCAGCTTTTTGTAATACAGAAAAAACTTGCGAAATCGATAAACCCAAAAAATTTTCTACCTCAGCACGAAACCCATATCGAAAAAAAACATCAAGATCCTCATGATTTCCTCGAACCAAGTGAACTTGCAAAGGATTTCGCTTTTTTAAGAACGTAAGATACCAAAGGTTTTTTATACTCTCCTTGCCTCGATCAATAAAATCACCCAAAAAAAAGAGATGTACATCTTTAGCTAGTAAGCCACGTTCTTTATCGTATTTTCCTTCAACTATTAATTGACGCAAAAGTGCATCGATAGGACCAAAATCTCCGTGCAAATCCCCTACAATTTCATATTGAGCATCTTTTCCAAACTGAAAAGAGAGCATAGGAATATATTGCTTTTCTGGCGAAGGCAATCCTTTCAGTTTTTGTATCTCTTTTTTTGTTCCCCCTCCAGCTACTAAATCCTTTTCTAAAAGATTCTCTAATACCTCAAACATTTGTAAGAGCTTTATTTTTTTATTTTCTTGGGTGCTCATTAACGCATCGATCCAGGATCGATCAAGCCAACCAAGATCCTTTTTCTCTGTAGTCTCCCGCAATTCTTCAGGGGAAAAAAGTGTATCAAGAGCAGGGGAAAGACAATCGATATCAAGCCAACTTAAAAAGTCAGAAATCGAAGTATCTTCTTTTTCTACTTCCCCACAAAGCTCCGGTGACGATTCAATTAACGCTTCCTTGTTTTGTTTTTCCTCAAACACCACGCTTGCCTGAAGATTTCTTTTACCCGGAATACTGAACCCTGTACGAACATCTCTTATCTTTTTTCCGACGAGAGTTACATCAAGCTCCATTTGCTGAGATTCCTGCGCAGCAATTACGCATCCCACACCCGAAAGAAGACTTAACCAAATAATCAGATTCATATGACACCCACCCCTTACCCCACTCTCTCTTCATCTTGCCAGCCTTCCAAAAACCCTATAAAAAATAAAGACTTCTCTTAAAAATACTATTTTTAACAATATAACCCCGGAGTAGACACGCAAAAAACAATAGACGAAGGTAAAGGAAATTACAATCCGTTAAAAAATATTGCCTCCCAAGCTCATCTTAGCTTAGGGTAATACAAGATGAATCAAACCATTTCAAAAGGAAATATTCATGAATCGCTATATCAAGATGTTATGTTTTTGTCTCTGCATAGTTGCAAATCTCTCCCAAGCTGAATCAAACCAATTTAAACCGGCAACAATACAACCAACGATTGAAGAAATTCGAGCATGGGCACACACAGAAAAAGCAAAGACCGATCAATCCCTACTTAAAAAATTCGATGCCGCCCTTTCAGATATAACTGAATTGAAAACCACTTTTAATGCAGGCGTAAAAGGATATAGCTCAATATCTCTCAACACCATAAAAGAAATTTGGCAAGCGGGTAAAAAATATCCAACTAAGCAAGCCCTTTTACTAAAAAAAATAGCAAAAAACACTGATGCTTTTAAAAACATTCTGCAAAAAAACGATGAACTGTTTTTCACAGAATTATGGGTCTCCGCTAACAAGAACAACCTACGTAAAAAACTATTTACACTCATTCCCATAGAAGAAAAACCATCATTATTACATGGATTTTGGAGCTTTCCTGCGGTACCACATTTTGAATCTCCAGAAGAAGCTATCGCGATTCAAACTTTTTTAATCCAACAAGTACATGAAAAAAACCTACAACCAGATAACAACACACTGAAATCAATGTACGCATCGGCACGCTCTGAATCTCTACAAGAAAACATCCTTGCCGATATCATTGCACAAAAAGACCAATCTACCCCAGACCTCCTTGGTTATCTCTGGCAACAAGCAAAATCTCCAACAATCCAAAATAAATTGGTTACCTTTTTTGCAAAAAATCCAGGCTTTATTACTCCGGCCACATTATCACTTTTTGGACAACCCGACCTAACAGAAGAACAAAAGCGACAATTATTAACAGCTATTTTTTCATTGCCAAGCACTAAACAGGCACAATTCTTTATCACCAATACTGCGCTCTGGCAACAAGCAAAAAATGATAAAACTATACAAAATAAGATTCTTACGGTCTTAAAAAAAGCAACGCCTCTCAGCCTTCCTCAATTAGCAACATTGTTTGCAGAAACTTCATACGAAAGTATACAAAAAGAATTACTCAACTTAGTGGCCCAATATATACCCAACACAGACCAACTAGCCGCAGCCGAAACAACTATCCCCCAGTTATGGCAAGCATCGCTATCAGCACCAATACAAGAACAGGTGTTACAATTGCTCACATCAAAAGAATCAACGTGGAAACCGATTTTACAAAAAAATCTTTCACTATTTACTGATGCGGCAAAAAGCCTCGCATTAAAATCAAAACTGTTTGCTATGCAATTAACAACATAACGAATAATCAAAACAAAGGATTTACTACAGGCGCAGGTTTTACGAAAGAAAAATTCTCACGGATTTTCTTACCAAACTCACTATCAGGAAGACGAACTAAAGAACCTGCATCCATACTACGTGCGGTTACGACGGGATTTTTTATAAACCTCCAATACAGTTTATACATACCATAACCTAAAGCGCTTGCTAATAAACCACCTAGAAGAGGCTTCTTAGCTTTTTCTATAAACTGCTTACCCATTTCTATATACTGCTTGAAAGAATCATCAGTTACTGTAACTGCTTGAATAGCATCAAATGCTGGCATTTTTTGTTGCTCTTGATGGTGCTGTACTACATCTGAAGAATCAGGTTTTTTTTCAAGCAATAGTTGGTTTAATCTTTCTGCAAGTTCTTTATTATCATTAACATTATCTTGCAATCCCCTTTTTGCAGCTTCAACAGCTTCCGGGATTCCTTTATCCTTTTTAACCAGCTCTATAAATAACTCTAAAGCAGCTTTACAAACAGAAGAGTATTTATCCCCTATCCCTCTTGCCGCAGCGTTAATAGCTTCAGGGATTCCTTCACCCTTTTTAACCAGCTCTTTAAATAACTCTAAAGCAGCTTTACAAACAGAAGAGTATTTATCCCCTATCCCTCTTACTGCAGCGTTAATAGCTTCAGGGATTCCTTCACCCTTTTTAACCAGCTCTTTAAATAACTCTAAAGCAGCTTTACGAACAGAAGAATCTTTATCCTCTATCCCTCTTACTGCAGCTTCAACAGCTTCTGCAAAGCCTTTATCCTTTTTAACCAGCTCTATAAATAACTTCAAAGCATCAGAACAAACAGAAGAATCTTTATCCTTTATCCCTCTTACTGCAGCGTTAATAGCTTCTTCAAAGCCTTTATCCTTATCAAACAACGCTATAAACAACCCTAAAGCGGGCTCACGATCATAAGCGTCTTTATCCGCTATCCCTCTTACTGCAGCTTCAACAGCTTCAGTGATTCCTTCACCCTTTTTCACCAGCTCTATAAACAACTCTAAAGCAGCTTTACGAACGAAAAAGCGTTCATCCCCTATCCCTCTTACTGCAGCGCTAATAGCTTCTGCAAAGCCTTTATCCTTTTTAACCAGCTCTATAAATAACTTCAAAGCATCAGAACGAACAGAAGAATCTTTATCCTCTATCCCTCTTGCCGCAGCGTTAATAGCTTCTTCAAAGCCTTTATCCTTATCAAACAGCGCTATAAACAACTGTAAAGCAGCCTCACGCCTAAAAGAGTCTTTATCCTTTATCCCTCTTCCCGCAGCGCTAATAGCTTCTGCAAAGCCTTTATCCTTTTTAACCAGCGCTATAAACAACTTTAAAGCTTGGTAACTAACTGATTGCGATTGCCAAAATGCTATAACAGGATCCTCTCTACGCCAAACAACCCATTCCAGCCATTCCCCGGTATCAGTGCAATATTTTTTTGCAACATCAAATGCGCTTGTTATTAGTTCGTTTCTATATTCTTGATATTCTTTTTGACTCTCTAAATCAGCTATTACTTTTAAATACATATTTATTATTTCTACTTTTGACATATTATCAGTTGTATGTTTTCCCAAAAATTTTTGTAACTGGGGTATCCAAGAATATGGAATAACCTTCATTTCTTTGATAATTTTTGCACAAAAATCTAAATCTTCGATAGGTTGAGAAAAAAGATGTATAAGTTTACTAGGAACCTGTGGCCATGAACTCCAAAGCATAAGATTATATAATTGGGGATAAGCGGTATACATGTTAGGCTTGCAAATCTTAATAGACTCACTACCTCTTTCATATTTCATATAACCATGCCCCGCATACACATGGATATAAAAAACATATTTTTCATCAACACTTTTAATCGTTATTTTAGAATCTTCCCGCGTCTTCAATTTTCCAAAAAGACTAATTAATTTATCAATATGTTCTCTTGCAAAATCTTCCATATTTTTTGGTGGCTCAGTCAACTCATCAAACCATCCCATACCCAGCAAATGATTTAAGGCTATAATGAGATTAGAATAGCTACCAGTAATTTCATGGCTATTATCTTTATCTGTATGATTATAGGTTACTCCTTGAATATTACTTACAAGGGATTCCCATGCAATCCGCGCATCCCACGTCCTTTGTTGTTCCATAGACGGATAGGCTTTATAAAAATTAAATAACTCTGGTTGCAAATCCTTAAATTTTTCTTTAAGTGCTTCAGGCCGAAAACTTCTCGTTTCCCGATCATATGCAAGTATATTAATAAGGTTGCGAATAAGCGTTTCCACACAATCAACAAAATTTATCTCTTTCCCGTTTATAACTACTTTAAGGTTTTGTTCTGATTGATTTAACGCTTTAGGATGATATGCATCGCCACTTATCAGCTTTAACATCCCCACAGCAAATTGCTCATAGCTTTCAGGAGTAAAATCTTGTTGCGCAATATTTATAATAGCATTCTCTGTTATCTCTTCAGGCTGGTATTCACTAGATGCTGATTTAAGTAATTTCATTAGTGGATCCAACTGTGCAATTAGTTTTCGCATAACCCCCTCCTGACGAGGAAATTTTTTCTCAAGTATTTCTTTTAAAGATTTCCAAGCCATCTTCAATTGATCTTCATGCTGAAACGGAACCTCTTTTTCTACTATGGTATTTTTGATCGCCCAAAATACACCCTTCAGCGCCGTCACAGCTATGTCCGTATCGGCATCCTTAAAAAGCGTTGCCGTAAAAGCATGATCTCTAACTAAAAGACTCTTCAAATCTGAAATTGCAGTTTCTTTCAATTCAATGGCAATACCTTCTCTGTTTTTAACAATTTTTATCAACCACAATATAAGAAGATTTTTCAATAACTTATTTTTTTTGCCGTCACTATCTGCAACTCCCTTTGAAAGCCTAAATTGACCATCTACAAATCCGGCTTCATGTACTTGAGGCTGATTGTTATTTGCGGGAATAATAGAAAATAGTTTTTTAATTAACCTAATACTTTCTTGTTGTAATAATGACGGAACAACTTCTGCATTATACAAACGTTCAAGCATACCAGTTTCCAACGCAATAGCCCCATCAAGCAGCGACAATTCTCGTAATTCTTCTGGCAAACCTGCATAGGAACCCTTCAAGCTCTCCAACGATGCTGCTTGAGCAAAAAACACACTTAACAAACTTATGAAAAAAAATAACCGCTTCATACACGCCCTTTATTCTAGATTTTTCCTATAATTTTAATTATTTATAACAGTAATATTTTATATTTAAAAAAGCAAGTAAAAATTGCAAAAGCTCTACCTCTTACGCAAGCTTTTTTAATCAAAACTACTTCTATGACCCTTTTAGAACGAATAACCTTACAATTGCTTTTTATTTTTTAAATAAACTCTTTAAAGACCCAAATATTTCATCATATCCCATTAAGAAGATCACCTTCTGGAGGAATAATGGTATGCTTGCGCGGATCAAAGTAGACTGGTTCAAGCACGTATTCAGGAGCAGTTTCTAGAGTATGAGGAATCTCATTTGAACCCATTGGTGGATCTATAAATAATTCAGGCGCCCTGTAAACACGAGCCCAAGTACCAATATCACAAAAATAATCTGGCGACTCATTATAAACACCAGTATTGGGCGCTACATTAAGCGTAATTACCCGATCCTGCCAACGAGTAGCAATCCCACACCACTTTCCTGCAGAAAATGGCCTATCTAACCTATCCCCGTCGGCAACAATATCTTCCTGCTGATGTCCTCTGAAAATAGTCGTAACCATAAAACGCATCATCCAGTTAATAACATCAGAACAACCGAGCATATAACTGCCTCGCTCATGGCCCCATATTGTTTTCAGCTTCGCCTCATAATGCATATCATTCCACAAAGTAGGCGGAAATATACATTCATCCTGATGAACAATCCATGAATAAGGCACTCCTTCAACAACCGTTTTTGACAATCCCTCTATTACGCCGTTCTTCATCTCTTCAGTCATCTGATGATCAATCCCTCCATGTAAAAAAGCAAAACGTGCCTTGGAGGTCGTAACAAATAATACCTGGGGCAACAGAACAAAAATTTTATTAAAAAAAAGCTGAAAAAGCTCCTCAGCGGCATCCTCTAAAAATTCACCATCTACTGGCAACTCTTGCAGATCATATTTGAATGAACAACAACCATCATTAAAATATTTTTCATGATTACCACGAATATACCAGACACGCCCCGGATTAGCCGCCATAAGCTTTGCGATATAAAACAGATTTAAAAGACCTGATGTTCCCCGATCAATCACATCACCCAAAAAAATATAATAGGTGTTCGGATCTAAAATTCGAAACGTCTCAGGATCAAACAAATTGTTTTTCAATAAATTAATAAGCAACGATTCAATAGGCCCAAAATCACCATGAAGATCTCCGAAAACTTCAATTTTTGCGTCCTCAGGAAACTTAATAGCAGAATATAAAACTGAATCCTCAATCAATATTCCCTGTTTGGTTTCCTCAGCATTTTGTAAATGCTCAACTTGCTCATTTGAAAGACCTTGCACCCTTAAAGAAGTTTCTAAAAACCGACAAAATCTTTGCGCAAACTTCCTGCACCCAGCAATAGTCTGGACTAAATCCTTAGAAAAAGGTTCGACACCAAATGTCGGCTCCAACATTCGTTTTTTGAGATCTTTAGCAATAAGCTCATGGCGCGCCTGCCATTCGTAAAAACCGATTAGAGACTTGTATTGCCCTTTATCTGAAGCGGCATGCATACATAAAAAAAACAGCCAAGAACAAACCCCAAAGATCACAAAAAATCTACAAAAAACTCCCTTTGTGCCCCTCCGCATCAACAAGGCTCCACAGGATCAACACTATTTTGATGCTCAATAAAGCCTGCAAGCAACGGCGTTGTTTGAACGGAAATCGCGCCATTTTGTGCATATTCTACAATGTTACCGTTTTCCAGAAAATACATATCACCAGAAAGTACACGAACAAGTGTCATATCATGAGTGCTAATTGCGATAGAAATTCCCTGATCGGTTAATTTCCGTAAAATCGCAAAAAAAGAGCGCTTTGTTTGTGGATCTAAGGCCGACGTTGGCTCATCTAGTAATAAGAGCTCCGGATGTAAGCAGAGCGCTCGCGCAATTGCAACACGTTGCTGCTGACCACCTGAAAGCTCCCGAATATATTTGTGTGCATGCATTTCAATATCAAGCAACTGCAATATACGCAAACTCTCTTTTTCTGCCGCTTCGCGAGACACCCCAAGCACTACCTCTTGTGGCTGCATACAGTTTTCTAAAACCGTCAAATGAGAAAAAAGATTCCACGTTTGGAATACAAAACCAACATGTTTGGCTCGCTCAGCTGGCGATAAGGTGTGTAATGCACGCTCTCCCAAAAATATCTCACCCGTATATTCCGGAATCAATCCGGCAAGAGCACGCAAAACCGTAGTTTTTCCAGCCCCACTTTCACCTAAAAAGAACGTTATTCCACCTGCACGGATAGCAAAGGAAGCGTTAGAAAGAATCGTTGTAGCACCAGCAATTACAGAAATATTTTCAGCCCGTATCATTGCGCAACCCTTTTTTCAAGATATGAAACAACCATGGAAATTATGCTGGTAATAAGTAAATACACAATGGCAACACCCAAGAAAATCGGGATCGGTTTCAACAAATTAGCATTCATATTTTGAGCGATCCTTGTCACTTCAAGCACTCCAATAGCCGCCAATAACGAAGTATCTTTAGTTATCGTAATGCCTTCATTAGCCAATGATGGTAGCGCCATGCGAAATACTTGCGGCAACACAATGTAGCGCAATGTTTGAAACCGCGAATATCCCAATACATGAGCCGCTTCCCACTGTCCATCAGGAAGCGCGTTCATTGTCCCGCGTAAAATCTCTGAAACATACGCAATTGAATTGCACCCAACAGCTAAAACACCTGCCATAAAAGGAGAAAATGGAACATGCAACAACTCAGGTACAACAAAATAGAAAATCAAAATCTGGACATACATTGGGGTTCCACGAACTACAAAGACATACCCAGCAATTAACCATTTAATAATCTGCGGCGCAAAAACCTTCCGCGCCCCAACAATTGCAAAAAGCATGCCGCCAATAATACCCAATAAAATAGCCAAAATAGCTGCTAAAATAGTAACACCAGCTCCGCGAGCTAATTGAGTTAAAACAGAAATAAAAAAGCCGAAACCTGTTGTTTTTGAAGCTCCTCCGGAGCGAGCAAACCAACGTTCGCGTAATGCTTTAATAGTTCCATCGGCATGCAATTCCTGCATAGCACCATCAACATCGCGATATAAATCTGTTCTATCTTTTGCTATCGCAATACCTGTGCCTTCATATACAAACCCAACCGGCAAATTAACATCAACAACAACAAACTCGGGATGTTCCTGCGCAATCGCATGAGCAACAGCTGATTCAAAAACACATGCATGAGACTTCTTATATTTCACATCCATAATAAGATCAGACATCGACGTTAAAACCTTAGGAGAAATGCCCGGAATCTGCTCTAGAAGAGGAACATAACTTGTGCCACTCTGGACACAAATAATTGCCTGATCAAATAAACGCGGAAGATCCTCAAACGAAGTAACGTCACCGGGAACCTTTTGCCAAAATAAAAGGCTCAATTTTGCAATTTCTTCTGCTGGTGTATAAGGAACAAAATCAACTTCCTGTTTGTTCTTTGGCGTAATATCTAACCCTGCAAGAACAAGATCAACCTTTTTTTGTTGTAAACTCACGATAAGCGCATCAAAAGCCATATCATTAAAAACAACACGTCGATTAAGCTTTTTACCAATATGCCGAGCTAAATCTATATCAAACCCGACTAATTCTCCGTGAGCATCCAAAACTTCATACGGAGGATATCCAGAATTAGTTCCAACAAGTAAAACACCATCGGTACTATCCTGCCGTAAAACAAAAACCGCCGCAGCAACAACCAACAAGGACATGAAAAGCCCTAGCACCACATAAAATTTTTTCATATATACAACCAAATAAGGGATCACCGAATAACAACTAGCTACCGAAAATCTACTGCGCAACCGCAACACGCGCAGGACGAATAATTATATCCCCCATACGATAGCCTTTTTGCAGAACTTCAACAACAACCCCCGACGGTTTTCCTGCAATAGGAACATGCGCAACCGCTTCGTGCATATATGGATCGAACAACTCTGTTGCAATTACTTCGACACGCAAACGTTCTAATAGAGACAGACACTCTCGATAAATAAGTGAAATTCCCTTCAAGCGAGATACAACAGACTCTTCAGCAGACAACCCATCCAGATCCTGTACCGCCCGCTCAAACGTATCAATAATTGGTAAAAGATCACGAATAACAGAAACCTTAGCTTGTTCTGACCAATGAGTTCGCTCTTTGGCCATATTGCGACGAAAATTTTCAAAATCAGCCTGCAAGTAACGTTGTTGCTCTTGACAACGTGCCAATGCTTCACGAGTTTCCTCTAATTCTTGATACACCGCTTGAGTTTCTTTTTCAATAGACTCTTCTTGCGACATCTCGTTCATTTTACCCTCATTATTACAATCAAAACACATCGCTTATATCCCTAGGCTTTTAAAAAGAGCTTTGCTACATATATAACAAGAACAAACCATATACTTCATTAAGTTTACCCGAAAACCATATAGATGAAAAACTTCCCCCATCGGTCTACATTCTGGCAAATTGTAACCCTTATCATGCATGTCTCAACGGCTTCTGGCTATACCATAGTACCGACCATCCTTGAGACCGCACGTCCCTTTCCAGGAATTATACCCTATGCTCAAATATCTACACAAATTGCTGCATCTATTGGAGCATATATTAAAACACAAAAATTCTTACGCACCCCATCAAGTTTTTTTGAAGGAACAATACAAAAAACATTTTCAAACAATATCGCCATCGCGGGCCACTGCAATATGTCCAACCCTAATACACCTTTACCTCATGTTACTAATCAAGTAGGCCTTATTGGTGGATATACAAAAACAATAACAACAACAACCGATCTCGACTTTATTAATATTTTTGGATATTTCGGTATTACCTGCACATCAAAACTAAAAAATATATGGTTCTTGCCCCTTGGCATAGCCTGCGAATGGGGTATATACGATTGGCTAACTATTGGCCTACATGAAACCTTTTTTTTACCTTGTTCATCTGACGCCCTTCAACAAAACATTCTTGCATACTGCTATGCGGATCATATAATCCGCGGCGCTTGCGCCCTCTGTGGCCTTAGCCATACATATCAGACAAGCACCTCAAAAGAGCACGGCTGGCAAGCGCTAACGCTCCACGCCTCTGTATCATTTGATCTAGCAAGCCTACCTGAACCAAACATGCCCACAATAGCAATATATATAGACTATGCACTTGCTAAAAAAGCAGCAATACAAGCACAGCACCGATTAGGATTATCCTGCTCATATACATTTTGAGCATTTGGCATTAAAAGCTCGAATACATCTTGAATCGTTTTAAAAAAACAAGCAATACGCTTTTCCATAAGCGTTTTTTCTTTACAACTATTTTCAAATGAGTCACGCATGGCAGCAAAATAATTCGCCAACAAAACAGTTTCTGTTCGATCCAAATCATCATATCCGAGCAATTCAACAAGAACTTTTAATGTAGACTGAGCATAAAAAAAACAATCCCCTTCAAAATCTTTGCGTAAATCTTTTGTAATACGACATGCATTCAGCAAATCAAAAACCTCCCACAAGGAAAGAATAGACCCACGTGCCTCTTGAAGCAATACCTCTGAGGATGGAACATCATCAATAGACCAGACTGGAAAAGAAAAAACTAAAGAAAAAACAACACACCCACATAAAAAACTTCTGTATGCTCTCATCATCTTATTTCCCCTATATATATTACTTTATTATTGCATAATATATAATATTTATTCAAGATATAAAAAACATACTGAGCAAAACAAGTGATTAGCGCACCAGTAAAAAACCATGGCTGGCTCTAAAAAACTTCTCAGAGCCAGCCATGAATAACAACGAAAAACGGAATATTTTCTATACCGATCGGACTTCTTTTTCCTTACGCTCTGCAGCATTCTCGGCTTTTTTTGTCATATCATCAGTTGCTTTTTGTAGCATTGTTTGAAGACGCTTGGCGATATCTTCTGATACACTCTTGTTCTTTTCAATATCGCGAATAAAATTATTAAACTCTTTTCGCTCATTGCGTATTGCAACACGACAATCTTCAAGTTTCTTATGCAACGTTTTAACCAATTCATCACGACGAGAAAAACTCATTGGAGGAAGATTTAAGCGAATAATAACACCATCATTAGCCGGGGTCAAATTCAAATCCGACTGCGTAATAGCCTTCTCCACCGCATCAATGTTTGATTGATCCCATGGCTGAATACTAATAGTTTGAGCATCCGGCGTTGTTATGGTTGCTAAATCCTTTAAGCGCATCATACTGCCATAACAAGAAACCATTAAATCTTCGACCAAGGCCGGGTTTGCGCGGTTTGTACGCAACTTTAACAATTCACGCTCAAAATATTCTACGTGTTGCTGCATTGTCTGACGGATAACATCATCTAACTTATTTGGCTGCTCAGCTGGAGAAAAAGAAATATCTAGCATATCCATCCTTGTCTAAAAAATCCTAGTTACCAACCTCAAAACGAACAAATCGACGAATCGCAATTTTTTCGCCCATCTTTGCAATAAGATCCTTGAGTAGATCTTCAATAGTAATTTTATCATTCTTAATAAATGTCTGCTTTAATAAGCAAACTTCGCTATACAGCTTCTCGATTTTACCGGTAATAATAGAATCGATAATATGTGCAGGCTTACCAGACGTAAGCAATTGCTCACGAAACACATCAGTTTCTTTTGCCAAGAAAGCCGAATCAAGCTCTTCTGGAGCAACACAGCGAGGATTCATTGCCGCAATGTGCATTGCAACATCTTGTGCAAAATTTTTAACATCTTCGGTACGTGCCACAAAATCTGTTTCGCAATTAACTTCAATCAAAACACCAAGCTGTGAGCCAGCGTGAATATACGGCAAAATTAAACCTTGTTTTGTTGCGTTTCCAGAACGCTTTTCGGCAACAGCGGCCCCTTTTTTGCGCAATAATTCAATCGATTTTTCTACATCGCCATCAGTTTCAATAAGCGCCTTTTTGCAATCCATCATGCCGATGCCAGTCTTATCACGCAACTGCTGAATAAGATCCAATGTTATTTTTCCCATATACATCCTCGTAGGGTAATTCAACACTTCTCTCGTCTTTATATAAAACGAGAAGTTTATACGATGCCTTTAGTTTGCCAAAAAGCCTACTTTTGGTAAACTTTAGACTTGTATCTTAGGTGGCAGAATTGAGCCCTGTTGTCCAATAGTTATTATCCATATCTTCATGTTTCAGGATTACGATCAATGAATCAAACATTACCATTTAATCGCTATGCGATTTTCCAAACCGGCGGAAAACAATATCAAGCGCTTGAAGGCAAAACTATAGCAATTGAAAAGCTTGATCTCCAAGACGGCGCAGAGGTTGTTTTTAACGATGTCTTACTACGACGCACCGATGAAAAAAACGTTGAAGTTGGCACACCATTTGTTTCAACTCCCGTAAAAGCTGTGATCTTAAAACAGATCAAAGGCCCTAAAGTAATCATCTTCCATTTTAAACGTCGCAAACGTATTCACAAAGAAAAAGGCCATCGTCAACCACAAACAATCATCCGCATTACGTCAATTTAAAAATAAAAAAGAACACGGCATCTAGTTAAAAGATTTTAGATGCCGTGTTCTTTTTTATTTTCCTTTTTATTTTTTTATATTCTGTTATGATATTTTATACTTAAAAATAGTTACTACTTCTTCAAGAAAGTCATGTATATGAAAATAAACATAATATGGATGATCGCTCTAACGATCTTTTTTCAAAAAAACAGCATCCTAGGAATGCAAAACAATACACTTGAAAGAACAACGAACACATGCCAAAGCATTTTCGATGAACAAGAAAAAATAGAGATAAAAAAAGTTCTACCAATGAATTTGCAAGATATAAGAAATTGTGCCGATATTGTCTCTACTGAAAAAAACAATCGATATATATTTCCTTTTCTCACAGAACAGCAGATTTTAAATTATATACTCCCCGTTCCTCAATCAAGGAATAGCACTCTTTGGAAAACAACAACCAATGAAACAATTGTAGCAACCGCTGTCTCCTCGGAAGAAAACAAAAATACACATGTTGAAATATTAGCCGTAAAAGTCGATAAACATCAGCAAGGCTTTGGATCAAAATTACTCCGCCATATAATGGAATACGCAAAAGAAAGAGCTCAAACCATAACAATAACCGTAGATACAAAAAATGAACCCGCTAAAAATTTATACACTAAGCTTGGCTTCAAAATCGAAAAAAATTATGGGGATGAACTGCAGCTATACAAATATACCTACCCAAAAGAAATATAACTGTTTTTATAATCACAAAATCGATTCTAATTGTTTATCTCCACGACATATACCTCACGTTTCTGTTGTATAATCAAGCAAATGAGATAAAAAGGTTTTTTCACCTTCTATTTTCCAAAATCGTAATCGCGCACTATCAAGGCATTAAACCAAAACAACAAAAAGCCTAGTTAACAACCAAACCAGCCAAACAAAATTGTCCCATCAATTTTTTGTCTTTTTTTAAAATTTCTACTATAATATATTTATAATATAATAAAAATATAAAGGATTACCATGAACAAACAAACAAAAATAACGCTTTTCCTTATTTGTATGCAAACAAGTCTTTTTGCTACAAAAGAAACAAAGCTATTTGAAAAAGTCACAAGCACGCAAACCGAAGAAATTAACTCTTGTATTTCTATTCTTTCAAAAAGAGAAAATAGCGTGCGCATTTGCCCGCTTATGAATCCAAAACAAATACAAAAATTTATAAACCAAGCTACTAAAACAAAAAGCTCATCACTTTGGATTCAAAGAAACAATGCCCATCAGGTTGTAGCATTTGCTCTTTGCGACCACTCTCAGAATAATCAAAAAAGTAGCTCAACGCATATTCACGCTGTTGCCGTAGATCCCGAGCAAAAACGACAAGGATTTGGCAAACAACTCATGCTAAACTTACTAGCCAACCTAAAAAAGCTGTCTCCATCAATAACCCTTACTGTAGAATATAACAATGAAGCTGCAAAAAAACTGTATGAAAAAGTAGGCTTTATTTCCTCGCCGAACAAAGACAAAACATTTATAGCATATAGCTATGGTCGCAAGCAGATACAAAAAAATCCTTCTGCAAAATAATCAATTACAGCTCTAACAGTCGCTCAAGCTGCTTGTTTTCGCCAAAAACAACTAATATATCACCCTCTTCTATTTTATAATCAGGGGAAAGTGGCAACACCTGATCTTCAATCTCTTTTCCCAAGAGCGTAACCTCATAATTAGTTACTAATTCAAGATCTTGTACTGTCTGATCGACAAAACGAGCAGGAACCCTAAGTGGCGTAACCGAATAATGGTCCGTCACGCGCACGAACGTTTCATCACTAAAACAGAGCTTATCAGCCAAGCGACGACCAGTCTCTTGTTCTGGAAGCACCACATGATCAGCGCCCACCAATTCTAAAATTTCTCGATGAATCGAAGTTGTAGAACAAACTATAATATTTGAAATTTTTAATTTATTTTTGAGCAACGCTGTAATCAAAACTGACTGAGTAAAATCTTCGCCAATCGCAACAATTACCGTTTCAAACTCATCAACTCCTACACTACGCAAGGACTCTTCATTAGTTATATGTAGACACAACGCCTGGGTAACCTGATCCTTAATGCGATCAATAATAGATTCATCGCTATCAATAGCGAGCACATCCATACCATGCGAAACTAATGTTTGACACACATTTAAGCCAAATTGACCAATACCAATGACACAAAAATTTGTTGATCGTTTCATAACAAATAAATTCCTTGTAATAATTTCCACTAACTCATGGAGAATGTTTCTTCAGGATATTTAAAATGGACACGCTCCCGTTTCTGTTTGATTGCTAACAAAAGCGAAAGCGAATTAAGTCGACCAATAATCATTCCAACGGTCAACAAAAGCTGCCCTGCGCGCGTCATTGAAACAAATGATCCCACCGAAATACCACGATTGGCGATCGCAGAAACACTTTCAAATATAATATGAACAAATGAGGTTGTGGTAGATCCCTCTGAAACCAATACCATAAAAATCATGGTGACCAACCACAATAAATAAATAGATAAAAATGCCAATGTTACCAATACCTGTTCTTTTGGTATTCTACGCTTAAAAAGTTCTACGTTTTCACGGCCAGAAACAATAGATTTAATAGATGCTAAGGAAAGCGCTAAGGTCGTAATTTTCAAACCAGAACCACCACCAACTGACCCCGGAGACGAACCTAACAGACAAAAGACCATGGTCACAAAAAAAGCAACCTGAGAAAGCTGCAAGAAATTAAAGGTAGAAAAACCACAACTACGATACGAAAATCCATTCATAAGCACAATTGATAGACGATCAAACCAGTGATATTCCCCAAGCGTCTTCCATTCAGCAATCAAAAGAAATGTCGCCAAAATAACCGTCAAAAGAGGCATATATACCAATATCATTTTACTCTGGAGCGAAAAGCGATAGCGCGGCCCCGATCGCTTAAAAAACAAGCCGGAAAACCAAAGTATACATTCATACAATGGTACAAAACCGAAACTTCCTAGCGCGATAAGCAACGTAGTTACAATCATAAAAACACGATTCGTAACAAAGAACGAAAATGGTTCAGAAAAAATGGAGACCCCAAAATTACAATATGAGGAAACACTGTGAAATAACGCGGCAAACCAACGCGGTTCACCCAACGCAGAAACATCTTTTAAAGAAAAATATAAAATACCTGCACCAATAATCTCTACCAGGAAAGAGAAACAGACCACAAACTGAATAATTTTTTTACTATACAACCAATTTGAAGACCATTGTTGCAAGTCAAATTGTTGTCCTGTTATCAAATGCGTACGCATTCGAACATTTTTAAACAAACCAAGAATAGGAACAAACAATGTCAACAAACCAAGGCCGCCCAACTGCATAAGACAGAGAATCACCAATTTTCCCCAAAAGGAAAACGACGCCAAGGGTATCGACATAAAGCCCGTGGTAGAAACAGCAGAAGCGGAAACAAAAAAAGCATCCCACCAGGATATAACAAATGAGCCACTCCGCGAAAAGGGTAACGCTAAAAAAAACATTCCTACAAAAATCAACAACAAAAATGATGCTATGATAATACGCGCAGGAGTTATTAATGCTGTTTTTTTAGGCAATATCGCCTCCATGGTGAACCTTTGGTTCCTTTCCAAATATTTTAATGAATCAAAGCTTTGCAATTTTTCTAACTAGGGTCAAGCGTAGTTATTTCCACATAAGCGCAGTACGCAAATAGAGCCCTATTTGATCCATTGCAATACGTTCTTGCTGCATACTATCTCGATGCCGTATCGTTACTGCTCCATCAGTCTCACTTTGATAATCATAGGTAAAGCAGAATGGCGTACCAATCTCATCATGACGCCGATATCGCTTTCCAATAGAGCCAGAAGCATCATACTGCACCTCAATGCCTTCCCCCTGCAAATCTTTTGCTAGCCGAGCAAATGGTTCACCAAGACTCTCAACCAATGGAAAAAGCCCTGCTTTAATAGGAGCAATAACAGGATGTAATCGCAAAACAGTTCTGGTTTCTTTCTCCAGTTGTTCTTGTACATACGCGTCAAATAACAACGTTAAAAATAGACGATCGACACCAACGGAACATTCAACAACATCTGGGATAAAGGACTGTTTAGTACTCTCATCAAACACTGAAAGCTCTTTGCCTGAGTGCTTGCTGTGCTGTGTTAAATCATAATTTCCTCGATGAGCAATTCCTTCTAGCTCTTTCCAGCCAAATGGAAAAAGATACTCAACATCTGAAGTAGCAGAAGAATAGTGTGATAATTCATCGGTCTCATGGTCTCTAAGCCGTAAACGCTCTGAGGTTATACCAATGCGCGTAAAAAATGAAAGTCGTTCTGCCCGCCAAAAATCAAAGAGCTCTTTAGATTGCTCACGCGTGCAGAAAAATTCCATTTCCATCTGTTCAAATTCACGCATCCGGAATAAAAACTGCTTAGGCGTAATCTCATTTCTAAATGCTTTACCCAACTGTGCAACACCGAATGGAATCTTTACCCGGCTGCTTGAAAAAATATTTTTAAAATTAACAAAAATACTTTGCGCTGTTTCTGGCCGTAAATATGCTACTGAAGCCTGTTCAACAGATGCACCTAAATTAGTCTTAAACATCATGTGAAATTCGCGCGACTCCGACCATTCTTTTTTGCCACAGCGCGCACAGGCCTTTTCAAGATCAACATCATCAGTTCTGAAACGAGCATTGCAAGCCTTACATTCAACAAGCGGATCATGGAAATTCTCTACATGTCCTGACGCTGCCCACATCGCCTCATTGCCAAGCAACGCACCATCAAAAAATACAATATCGTAGGGCAGCTGTTTTAAAGACCGCTTCCAAGCTTGACGAATATTCTCTTTCATAAGCGTACCAAGCGGCCCGCTATCATAGACCCCATTCAAACCGTTATAAATATCAGCCGTCTGAAAAATAAATCCACGACGCTTACAAAGGGCAACAATATTTTCAAGCGTTACCGCTGTATTGGCCATCATGAAGAGGTTCTCCTGCAACAAACAAAGGTTCAGATATTTTCTATAGTTGAGTATAGTATAAAAAATTTATGAATCTTTTAATAGCAGACAGAATCAAAGGAGAATAGATGGCCCAATTACGAAATACCAGCTACGTACTGATCATATGGTGCACCTTCCTCATGCAACTGCAACCGATTCTCTCAGCAAAGCCAAAAAAAATAAACAAACCATCTGAACCAATTCACAAAGAAGAACGCTGGAGTTTTGTACAAGAACAACTAAAAAACAGTGTCGTTCAGGTCTTTGCATATTGCCTTGAATTCAACTGGCTCGAACCATATAAAACACCACTTCAAGGTCTCGGCGCCGGAAGCGGTTTCTTTATAGATCAAGACGGTAGGTTCATAACCAATGCCCACGTAATCAACCAAGCTGAAACGGTGTTTATACAAATTCCCGCATTCGGCAAACGACGATTTGGCGCTATTATCGAAGGCGTATGCCCTGAGCGAGATCTTGCATTATTGCGCGTTGTACCTGAAGATGCTGCAATAATCAAAACAGGCCTGAGAGGTTCATTTACTACCGCACCCCTTGGCGACTCCGACAACGTTAAACGAGCGAGTGAAATACTCACACTCGGATTCCCTTTAGGCCAAGAATCACTTAAAAGCACACTTGGTGTGGTAAGTGGCCGACACAATCTTGACGGCAGCTCGATGATCCAAATCGATGCACCGCTAAACCCAGGAAACTCAGGCGGCCCGGCTATCAACGTAAAAGGAGAAGTCATCGGGGTTAATACCGCAGGGTTTATGCATGCGCAAAATGTTGGATATATTATCCCAAGCAATGAAGTAAAACTTTTTTTACACCAACTACCACTTGCGCCTCTCGGCACAACAAGGCCCATCCGTTTTTTACGAAAACCATTTCTTGGCATTATTTACAATGAAAGTAATGAACACGTAGCCGCGTATTTACAAAATCCTGTTCCTGGCGGATTATACGTCGCTAATGTTTATCCCGACAGCATTTTAGCAAAGGCTGGAATCCAAAAGGGCGACATGATTTATACAATTAACGAAGAACCTATTGATTCGTATGGAGAAATGTACGCAGCATGGAGCGAAGATAAAATCTCATTAATTGATTATATATCTCGATTGCTAATTAACGACACAATCAAGCTAACATTTTATAGAAATGGGGAAAAAAAGAGCTGCTCTCTTGATTTTAAGTTTTCAGAATTTCCGGCGGTGCGTGTACGATACCCTGAATATGAAATAATTGACTATGAAATATTCGGAGGGTGCGTTTTTATGGAATTAGCACTCAATCACATTCCACCGCTTCTAAAGCAAAACCCCCTACTTGGTCGCTTTACCGAATTAGAAAACCAAGACAAGGGACAAATTATCATTTCACATATTCTTCCAGACTCTGAAGCTACTCGCGCACGCATACTATCTTCTGGCACACTCATTAAAGAAATAAACCATAAGCCAGTACACAACTTATCAGAACTGCGCAATGCAATCGCAGAATGCACAACAACAGGCTTTATTCCGCTTGAAGTAAATGATGGCGCGTTTGTTGTTTTATCCCTAAAAAAAGCACTGCAGGATGAACCATACCTCGCTCGAAGATATCGATATCAACCAACACCATTCGTAAAAACCCTGCTAACCAATAAATAAAAGCTAAAAAATCAACTTATAATAAGGCCCAAAAAGGGCCTTTTATAACCACCTAATGTGATCATACACCCAATTGTCAACAACAACATCCCGATATAAAAACAGAAAGCTACCGAAAAATAAAAACTTTGTAAGCATATGCAGCACCATCGAAAAATAAAAATTCATCCTATTATAATTATAAAAATCGATCAGCTATATTATTTCCTCAAAGTTGAGTAAAGTATAATAATACACATCACAATTATCGCTTTCTCTTACATAAAAATCTTTATATCATGACAAAAATACGAATAGACAAACTCGTTCAAGATCAATTTCCTGAATATAGCCGAACTCAAATTCAAAGCTGGATTATCCAGGGTGCTGTTCTCGTTGATGGTGCAGTAATTACAAAACCAGGCATAACCGTTGAAACTACCGCGCACATACAAATTACTGCAGAAGAACCAAAATATGTCTCTCGCGGTGGCTTAAAGCTTGAAAAAGCATTACAAGAATTCAAGGTTGACATTACCGGCAAAATAGCCCTTGATTCGGGAATTTCTACGGGCGGCTTTACCGATTGCTTACTACAACATGGCATTCAACACGTGTATGGTATCGACGTAGGCTATGGACAAGTACACGAAAAAATAAGAACTGATTCTCGTGTAACCATAATAGAACGCACAAATATTCGCCATTACGAACCAAAGCATGAACCGGTCGATATCATCACATTTGATCTTTCCTTCATATCACTGCTTAAAACTATTTCGACTGTGCAGGAAAATTTAAAACAAGATGGACTCTGGCTACCCCTTATTAAGCCACAATTTGAAGCCCCTAAGGGATCGGTTCCAAGAGGCGGAGTCATTAAAAATGCCGCATCACGAGAAACCATTCTAAAAAATGTCATTAAAGGCATCGAAGCAGAAGGGTTTACGTGCCAAGGCACTATTACATCACCTATTTTAGGCGCAACAGGCAATACCGAATACCTCGCTCTTTTTACAAAATCATAAACCATGCTATAATTTTTGACAAATTGAAAAATTTATAATACAATGTATCAAAAATAAATGGTAATAAGAGTGAGTTAATTATGAAGATATATAGATTTTTAATCATATTCTTTTGTATTATCCCTGCAACAATGGATGCTTGCACGGCGGCAACATATATGGTTTCTAGCAAAAATCTTGCTCAAACAACTCCAGCAAATACGACTATTAATCCATCTTTTAACTTAAAGAGTCCAATAAGCACTTCTTCTGCCCACTCTTTTTGGCGTCATTATATAATTCCTTTCGGAATAGGCCTTGGTATATGCGGACTGTTATACACTCTACTTCCTAAAAGAACTACAAAACCAAAAACATTCACGAAGACCAGTCCTCCGCCCAATACTTCCAAAGCTTCGACTTTGCTGGAAAAAGTAAAAAAACTAATCCCAGCGACATCAGCCTGCTCTATCATCGGACTACATAATAATGGAAACACATGTTATAGAAATGCCCTACTACAGACGCTAAGACCAGCATTGAAAGAATTTGCTACTATCGCGACCACTGAAAATCAAAGCACGCTGCAAAAAAAATGGCATGGATTTATAGAAGAATTCACCAAACAAAAAAATGAATACTCCCCTATCTCTCTTGCAAAAACATATCCCAATCTCCACAACTTTTTGGCAGATTATTTTCCTAAGGCTACATCGCGCCAACAAGATAGCCACGAACTGTTTATGCGCCTTTGCGATGACACACTACCCCTTTCACTAAAACAAGAAGATAGCCGGGATTGGCAAACAATTGTCGCTGCGGTCAATACAGAAAATAAAAATCCAGACTTAATACAGGCTAAAGAAAAATTTGACCGAAGATATCCTCTATCAAAACTTCCCAGCAAAGAATATACGGATCTGCATAATCACATTAGCTCTTTTATGAATCAACAATTTTCAGTATCCCTAACATCCACTATTTCGCCCCTAAGCAAGCAACAAGATCAAACCGATATTCCTCTCAATGAGAAAAAAAGAGCAATATCAGTAACCCTAGATCAAAACGCAAAAGATCAAAACTCAGAAAAACCAATATCTCTAACCTTACAACCATCAGATGTATATTCAACAAAGAAAGAACAACAAAAAAACATTACCCTCTCATTTCCGCAAGATGAGAATAAAGAAGTATCTCTCGAAGACCTTTTTCTTCACACATTCGCGTCAGAAGAATTAACCGGCGAAAATAAATATAAATATGAACATGGCGAAATAGAAGAATATGTAGACGCAACCAAACAAACAACCATTACGCCTAACTCAAAATACCTGATGATACAATTAAATCGTCTCGCAGACCCAGCCAAGCCAATAACGAAAAAAGTCAGTATCCCAACAACTTTCACACTTCCTGCGTCTATAGTAACAAATCCAAAAGATCAGAAAAAATACGCGCTAAAAGGCATTGTTATGCGCTCCCAAACAAGCTCCTCTGGGGGACGCTATTGGGCTTGGGTATTGGATGAAGCTAATACCACCTGGGTCCAACGCAACGATTCCTCGGTAACCGTTCTTGGCAAAAAAGACTCGATTACATCAGACAATGCCTACTTACTCTTATATAAAGAAATTTAAAAGCAGCGAATTACTACGTTAATTAAAGGACTAT
Source organism: Candidatus Babeliaceae bacterium (assembly GCA_007116155.1). Classification (GTDB taxonomy): domain Bacteria; phylum Babelota; class Babeliae; order Babelales; family Babelaceae; genus UBA12474. The sequence goes on from SKJC01000010.1 coordinate 46,889, forward strand.
TTATAATGAAAAAACTAGTATTACTACTTTTCCTTTTACCTACAATCACAATAGCCTACAATTATGATGAAAATGAAACCTCTCCAGCCGAAAGACCTTCTACACCAGTAGATCAAATTTCTTTTTCAAGCGCAGAGCAACGAACTCCACCAACAGCACCCTATAAAAAAATTATCAACCACAGAAATACCGCAACTAATGTTAATGAAGTGCAAGAACCACTAGAGCGCCCAACTATTAATCTATATGAAATGGCACGATCTGCAGGCGCATACCCCAATGAAATCCCAATCCTAGGACGATTGGCGCTCCAAACAGCTTGTCTAACGTATAACATACATCATCCACAAGAACGCCCCATACAGATCATTGCTCAACACGAACTTAATAATGAGTCAATCATAACCACAAAAATTCCAGAAGAGTGTAATTTTTCTACGTTTTTTATCTTGATAAAAAAAGAAATGAGAAATATTTACACGGAATACCAGCGATCACAACAAACACACGCTTTACAATAAAAAAATAATCCAAAAAAATACGAGCCTAAACCCCCAACAACAGGCATATTTTACGAAAATCATACTATTGGCTATAATGGATTAAGATATTCCTCTTAATCCATTATAGAAAGCGCTCAGTGTCTCAAAAAAAAACGTTGCTTACAAGCTACATTTCCGGCATCACCGATACTTCAGGTGAACGATATGTTACGATTTTTTCTTATTTATGGCCTGAACTAATAACTGCATTCATCGTCTCATCACTCCTCAGCATAGTAAACAGCATCTTTATTGGACATCTACACTCAACAGAGCTATTTGTTGCGCAAGGTGTTGCGACAAACTTTTTAAATTTTATTCAAAAAGTTGCCGAAGGTCTCTCTATTGGGACTGTAATCTTATGTGGACAATATAACGGCGCAGAAGATCCGAAAAATGCGGGGCGAGCCGCCACAAACTCTCTTTGGCTTGCAGCTGCCGCTGGCGCACTTATAGCAACTACTATCTTCTTCGGAGCACAAGCGATCTACACTTTTTATGGAGTAAATCAACAGATATTGCAAACCGGTATTCCATTCTTACGATTACGCAGCGGGGCAACATTTCTCTCGTTTATCTTTTTTGCATTAATCGGGTTTTTTCGCAGTTTAAAAAACACTAAAGTCCCTATGATCTGCTTTATTATAGGAAGCACTACGTTTATTATTGTTGATTACATATGCATATTCGGTGCCTTTGGAGTTCGGCCCATGGGTCTTATGGGATCAGCATATGCATCTATTGCGCAATATACCATCATGATAGCGACTGCTTGCTATTATCTTGTTCGCTCAAAGATCTCAACAATATATCAACTCTCCTGGAAACCCCACATACAAATCCAAGAGATTAATCGTCTTGTGCAGCTCAGCTGGCCTGTAATGGTCGATAAAGCAACTATGGCATTTACCAAAATTTGGATGCTCCGACTTTTTACTAAAATCGGAACACCCTTTGCTGCAAGTTATTCAGCTATCCAAGAAATGGAAATGTTAGCATTTATACCTGCAATTGCAGCCTCTCAGGTTATTACTTTCTTGGTTAGCAATGACTATGGGGCACAACAATGGACCAATATAAAAGTTAATATTAAAAAAACACTTTTTTTAGCTTCATGTATGGTATTTGGTATTCTTGTTTTCTTTTCATTTAAACCAGAATTCTTCTTCAATCTTTTTGACACAGTAGGCACATTTTCATTCATTGCCAGCGCAGCATTCCCCATGGTGAGTGTATTTGTTGTATTTGATATCTTTCAACTTATTTTAGCTGGCGCCCTTCGCGGCGCTGCAAATGTAAAAACAGTTATGGCAACACGCCTTGCTGTTTGCACTTTATTCTTATTTCCAGCATCCTATATATGCGCATCATTGCCATTTCAAAACCTACTTCTAAAATTTATACTCATATATGGCATTGCCTATGTATCCGACGGAATTATGGGAATAATCTATATTCTCAGATTTAGAAGTAATACATGGAAATCCAGCGCAAAGATGAAAAACATAAAGGGAACCTATGTCACACATTACCGAAACCGAGATTCGGCATCTGGCAAAACTCGCCAACCTCAAGCTTGATGAGTCTGAAATCGCTCAGCTCATTCCTGAAATTGAATCTGTACTAGAATATGCGGCTGTTTTGAGTCAAGTTGTTCAATCCTGCCAAGAGCAATCCGACCTGCAGGCTGCAACTTGCTCGACCAATGTTATGCGTGATGATATGGTTGTTCGCTACGAATCCGCATCGCTCCTCAAACAAGCACCCGATTCTGATGGCACATACTTCGTCGTACCTTCAATATTGCAGACTGGCGAATAGGAATTTTTATGAACACATTAGCGTATCTTTCAATTAAAGAGCTTTCCTCTTTACTTTCTCGTAACGAAATAACTCCACAAGAAATCGTTCAATCATGCATCAATCGAATAGAAAAACATGATAAGAACCTTGGTAGCACCCTTGAAATTATTACACCAAAAGTAAACAACTCAATCGAAGGTTTAAGCTCCCTTCACAACATTCCTGGACTTATTAAAGATAATATCTGCCAAAAAGGGCAGATCACATCTGCTGGATCAAAAATTCTAGCGAATTTTATTTCACCCTATGCTGCAACCGCAGTCCAAAAACTAGAACATGCAGGCGCTCTTTCACTAGGCCGAACTAATTGCGATGAATTTGCCATGGGCAGTTCAAACGAAACATCAGCGTATAAATTAGCACATAACCCCTGGGACACATCACGCTCTCCGGGTGGGTCAAGTGGTGGATCCGCTGCAGCCGTTGCTGCTGGCTTTGTGCCTTGGGCCCTGGGCTCAGAAACAGGTGGCTCCGTACGACAACCTGCTGCTCTCTGTGGTCTTGTTGGTAGCAAACCAACATACGGACGCGTTTCACGACACGGACTTATCGCGTATGCTTCTTCGATGGATCAAATTGGTGTCTTTACTCGCACAGTCTATGATAACGCTCTTGTACTCCAGACAATTGCGGGAAAAGATCACTACGACAGTACTGTTATTCAACAAGAGAGTCCTAATTATATCTCTGGATTAACAGGTGAATTAAAAAAGGGTCTCAAAATTGGCGTCGTGACCAATGCACTTAATGCCAAAGGCATGCATCCGGAAATGAAAGCGCAGCTCCTCCTCGCCCTTAAAAAACTAGAATCTCTTGGCGCAGAACTTGTTGATGTTTCTATTCCCATGATGGAACATGCCGCTGCAACGTATTTTGTTATTAGCCGTGCTGAAGCTGCATCTAACCTGGCGCGTTTTGACGGCATTCGCTATGGATATCGCGCTAAGCATGTAGACTCGCTACAAGATTTGTATCAAAAAAGTCGCGCCGAAGGATTTGGCCATGAAGTTAAACGTCGCATCTTAATCGGCAACTATGTGCTATCTGCAGGACATGCAGCACAATATTATGAAAGCGCATGCGCAGTACGTCGCATGATCCGTCAAGAATTTCTAGATCATTTTGCTGAAGTAGATCTACTTTTTGCCCCAGTTACCCCGGCTCCAGCGTTTAAAATTGGAGAATTTGCTAAAAATCCGCTACAAATGGATTTACAAGATTACTTTACCTGCTCAGCAAACCTAGCAGGAATACCTGCTGTTAGCTTTCCGTGCGGTTTTGTCCAAAATCTCCCCGTTGGCTTCCAACTTATGGGGCCTGATTTAAGCGAAGGACTTATTTTCCAAACAGGATATGCCTACGAACAGGCTACTGAGTGGCATACTATGCATCCAAAACTCTAGAAAAAGCAATCTAGCAGGAGTTTGTAAACTCCTGCTAGATTGCTTTTTCTAGTTATCCAATCAATGACGAAAAGATTTTCCTCGATGCAACAACTTTGTATCTATTATTTTTAATATTCGCCTTCCCAAGCAACCCAAAAGAAGTTGTGCTTGAACCCGCCTATAATAATCCGCATGAACTGATTGAACTATCATTCTATTACAAACAAACGCTAACTCACCCAACCACATATTAAAAATAGAACGTTCGGATACGAGCGATTTTATAAAATCAAACTCAAGACTCTGAATACAATCAAAATATTGTATATAACGGCCTAAAGGCAAATGCATTGCTATAAAAGCACCTAACGTTTGTCTAGAAGGCCCAACAAACTGGCAAACCTTTTTTAAAGACTCTGAAGTAAGTTTAGAGATTTGAACAAAAAAATCTGTTCGTTCTTTGCTGTTACCTAAAAGAAGCAATGTCTGTGCTGTTGAAAAGAACGAAGTTTCATTATCAAAAGACTCGAAAGGCATATGTAAGCGCTGAACAATAGTGGCTTCATTTTTTAAATCTTCAAAAACCCATGAAAATAATCGAGAGAATTCCCCTACTCGCTCTGTGCAAATAGATGCACGTTTTCGTTCGAATGTTTTTAGAGCCAAATCATTAAAATATTTTCTGATCCACCGCAAACATGGCTCATTAAAAGCTACATCTCGCTTACTTTCATGTAACAACCGTTTTTGCATAATTGCGAACTCGCTCTGCCATTTATTTGCAGCAACCCGTGTACACAAAATTTTTTTCTGATCATTAAAAGATAAACGCTTAAGACTAGCAAGATACTGCGCATATAAATCAAAAGGCGCTTCAAGTGACAAAAAAGAACCAATGGTGCCACCGGTAGGGGACTCAAAAGACAGCACATCATGTAAATTTTTTTTAGACAATTTACGCAACCGCTTAAAAACATTTTTACATTCATATGCATCACCTAAAATCAACATCGCCTGCGCAACTGAAAATCGCGTCTGTTCTGTCAATGTATTTAAGCGCTCAACACAAACATCTTGCGCACAAGGCTCTTCAAAAGACCACTGATAAAAAGGCCTAAAAACAGCACAGTGCTCCCGGTTTGCAGGATACGGAAAATATTCTTCTTGGTCGATTGAAACCGGTCCCTTTTGGGTCATTTCAAATGCAACACATAAAGAAAACCTAAAAAAAACAAACGCATAAAAAAGATATTTTTTATACATCTTCACCCCCCCTATAAAAATTCTTTTTTATCCACTTAAACGTATCTTAACTAATAAATGCAAGGCTATATACATGATTAATTAATACAGTTGTTGTATAGAAATATTCGTATATCGTGCACAAATAGTATCTCCTTTGCGTCCGGTGTACCAAAACGATAACCGATCTCCTTTTTTCAATAAAATATTGCCCGATATAAACACGGGTACACCAATTGAATTCCAACAAGACCCATAACCTGCTAACGGCCCGTCATTTTTATATACCTCATACCATCGATTCGCTTTATTTTTGGCATCGAAGCACAATATTGAAAAGACTTGAAACATACCATCTTCCGGTGTAACAAATTCACTTTTTTCAGCATTCCAAACATCGGGCACTGCAACAGCCGCCTCAGAAAAATAAACCTTTTGGGCAACACCAGTCTGTTCAATCAATACATCTGAACCTACATACGCATGAATAGTTACCCGTGGAACAGGATATTGCCAAGCAAGTTCGCCACCCGTTGCAACATTGCATAAACATTGCCCAACCTTACCTCCTTCTTGAGGCAAAACAAACGCATATGAATCATGCAATATCTCAGGAGGTTGAATAGTAATGCTTCCAGATGATGGTGTTAATAAACAGATATGCGCGCCGGGTTGAAATAACAGATGTCCAGAAAGACTATCCCCAGATTTGCGTATATTTAACGAAGCCTCTCCTTCCAAATTACCCCGAACTAAACCAACAGAAATTGTTCCATGACTATCGCGTTTAACCAACGTGCCGGGAGTATTGCTATCAGTAGCATCTTGAATACTGCCTAACGCTTTTTGCAGAGAAACCGCCACAATGGGCGAACCATTTTTTGCCAATACAAAGGACTCTGTAATAAGATATAAAAACAAAAAAACAACACCTGTTTTCATACCTCTCCTACTGTAAAAAAAGGCCCTGCAATCTTGCAGGGCCCCAATCATTAGGTCGTTAAAAACTGAATGCTTAATGTTGAAGCACCCCCACCCACGATAGTATCATTGCTTCGACCTTGATACTGCACCTGCAATATATCACCCGCTGTTAACTGCACAACCGCGGCAAGATGGCCACCAACCCGTGTTTCTTGCCAAAAATAGCTATATCCAACAATAGGTGAACTATTTTTCAACAACCGAATATACCGATCAAAGGTATTGGTTGAAGTAACAGAACAAGAAGCGCTTACCTGATAATACCCCGTTACTGGAGCTGTATACGCATACGTAGCCGGATTATAATTGCCATTTAAATCAATCAACTCAGTTTCGTACGGAATAATAACCGATGTTGAAGCCGTCATTGGAAAATTATTATTCATATACGCATGAACCGTATACCGCGGCAATGAACCTCCACCAGCCGTAGCCCAGTTCAAATTGCCAGCCCCATCATTTACTAATGATTGCCCAGCCAGACCCTGCACCGCAGGAAGCGTTAACGTATAACTTGTCGGCATAGATGCATTGGCCCGCAGCGCAACAAATTCAGTACCATTAACCAACTGCTCTCGTAATTGAATTGAGTTCTGATCAGCAAAAACCAACGGGCCAGTCATAGTATCCCCAGCTTTCAAAACGTTATTCGTTGCTGATCCAGTGAGCGTTCCGGTTACATTCCCAATCAAATTGGCAGTTATCGTTCCTGCTGAAAAATTACCCGTCCCATCACGGCGTACAATCTGATTTGCTGTATTCAAATGCGTTGCTGCGTTAGCCAAAATAGTCGCGGTTGCTACATTTGCTGCCGTTTGTCCACCAACAGCCGCAACAACCGTTGTCGTCTGACCGCCGGTTACATCACCATTTAAGGAGCCTGAAAAATTCGTTGCACTCGTTGCCGTACTTGCATTACCCAATAGATTTGCCGTAATAGTACCGGCAGAAAAGTTACCTGAAGCATCTCGCCGAACAATCTGGCTCGCTGTGTTTAAACTCGTTGCTGCATTGGCAAGAACCGTTGCACTTGCTACATCCGTCGCCGTCTGCCCCCCAACAGCTCCAACAACCGTTGCACCTTGTGTACCGGTTACATCACCGCTGAGAGAACCTGAAAAGTTTTTTGCGCTCGTTGCCGTGCTTGCATTACCAATAAGATTAGCGGTTATCGTCCCCGCAGAAAAATTACCCGAAACATCGCGCCGAACAATCTGATTTGACGTATTACTACTCGTTGCTGCATTAGCTAATACCACGCCACTTGTCACATCTGCCGCTAATTGCCCACCAACCGATGTGACAACCGTTGATCCTTGTGTACCAGTTACATCACCACTCAACAACCCAGAAAAATTAATTGCCGTTGTTGCACTCGTAGCGTTTCCTAATAAAGTAGCGGTTATCGTACCCGCAGAAAAATTACCCGATGCATCACGCCGAACAATCTGACTTGCCGTATTCAAATTCGTGGCATTTTGAGTTAGCACCGTTGCACTTGCAACATCTGCTGCTGTCTGACCACCGACCGTTGCAACAAGCGTTGATCCTTGTGTACCCGTAACATCCCCGCTGAGAGAACCAGAAAAATTAGTCGCGCTGGTTGCGGTACTTGCGTTGCCCAACAGATTTGCAGTTATCGTCCCCGCAGAAAAATTACCCGATGCATCACGCCGAACAATCTGACTTGCCGTATTCAAATTCGTGGCATTTTGAGTTAGCACCGTTGCACTTGCTACATCCGTTGCTGTCTGGCCACCAACCGTTGCAACAAGCGTTGCACCCTGCGTTCCGGTCACATCACCGCTCAATGATCCGGTAAAACTTGTTGCGCTCGTTGCCGTGCTTGCATTACCAATCAAATCAGCAGTTATCGTACCAGCTGCAAAATTGCCTGAAGCATCACGCCGTACAATCTGATTAGCCGTATTAACACTCGTTGCGGCGTTTGCTAGAACAGCGCCACTGGCAACATTTACTGCCGTCTCACCTCCTACCGTAGCAACAACCGTAGATCCCTGTGTACCGGTTACATCACCACTGAGTGAACCTGAAAAATTAGTCGCACTCGTTGCGGTACTTGCGTTGCCTGCTAAATTCGCGGTTATCGTACCAGCTGCAAAATTACCTGAAGCATCTCGCCGTACAATCTGACTTACCGTATTTAAACTCGTTGCAGTATTTGCCAGAACAGCTCCACTTGCCACAGCGGCTGCAGTCTGACCGCCTACCGTCGCCACCAGAGTTGCACTCTGTGTTCCCGTCACATCACCGCTGAGTGAACCAGTAAATGATGCAGCAGACCCAGAAACGTTGCCGGTCACACTACCGACAAGGTTAGCCGTAATCGTTCCTGCAGAAAAACTACCTGAAGCGTCCCGCCGTACAATCTGATTAACCGTATTTAAATTCGTGGCATTTTGAGTGAGCACCGTTGCACTGGCTACATCCGCTGCTGTCTGCCCACCAACCGTTGCAACAAGCGTTGCACCCTGCGTTCCGGTCACATCACCGCTCAATGATCCAGTAAAATTTGTTGCGCTCGTTGCCGTACTTGCATTACCAACCAAATCAGCGGTTATCGTACCAGCTGCAAAATTGCCTGAAGCATCACGCCGCACAATCCGATTAGCCGTATTAACACTCGTTGCTTGCTGAGCCAAAACGGTTGCCGAAGCAACGTCCGTAGCCGTTTGCCCACCAACCGTCGCCACCAGAGTTGCACTCTGTGTTCCCGTCACATCACCGCTGAGTGGACCAGTAAATGATGCAGCAGATCCAGAAACGTTACCTGTAACAGTACCGATAAGATTCGCTGTAATAGTTCCCGCAGCAAAATCACCCGACGCATCGCGACGAACAATTTGGCTTGCCGTATTACTACTCGTTGCTGCATTGGCTAATACTGAGCCCGTATAAATACCACTTGCCGGATTAACATCCGCATCAACCAGCAATGACGAAGTAAGACTGCCAGAAACCCCTGCATGCACTAAACCTAGCCCTAAATCAGAACAGGTGACCGCCCCAGCAATACCCAAAGTACCGCCAATACTTGTGTTACCCGTTGGCGCATCCACTACAAATTTATTAGTATTAATAGCTATTGCATTTCCCGTAGGCTGATTCCACACTACTGAACCTGTTAATGTGCCTCCAGTTTTAAGCAGATATAGCGAAGGATCTAGCGAATCAAGTAATGTTTTATCTGCTGCCGACATGAACCCGGCACCCCCTGATGTGGCTGTTGCATGTAATGTACCACCCGCAAGATCCCCATGCGCATGCACGTGATCAGATCGTGAAAAGGTATTTGCAATACCTTCAGCATTTGCCGTACTAATAGTCACGGGCGCAGCGACGGGTAATGGGTCTAACCCATTTGGCACGTGCCGTGCAGCATGCGCAGTGATGGTAACCCCGTTAATTAACCCGGCATTGGTTATCGCATTGGCTCCCAAATCAAGGTTGCCCGCCATAGCACGGGCACCACTTGCAAGTAGATATTGCGTATGATCATCATTGGCAAGACCGCTTAAATCACCGTGAGCCGTAATTACTGAAAGGCCACTCGCTTTAAAACCAAGGCGTGGTCGTTCATCACGTAGCTCTGAAATCCACTCAGAACTCGTTCCTGAATTTTCAGTGATAATTGATGCAATAAGCGCAATATTCCCGCCCCATGAACCAGGTTTAGGAGGAATCGTTCCATTCTGCGCATCAAGCAAAGAATCATATATCTCGCGACCATACACAAAGAGATACTGCTCTTGCGCACCATCTCCAACAACAAAAAGTGCATGCCGAACAAACTTACCAAGAGGGACTGATGCTAATGTTCCTGAACCATCGTCATAGTGATTGTAATCAACAGCCGACTGAGGAACAACGATATAACTTGAAACTCCATCGCGATAAAACGCCTGCCAATCAACTGGTGAGCCTCCAGATGGAGCAAATTCATAGGTACTATAAAAATAGAGCCCCTCGCTTACCGCCATCTGCGTATCACTTATCTTACTAACCAGAGACCCAGTTACATAAATTGGCCCTAACGCTTCACGCAAAAGCGTATCAATATTAGTCCCGATATTACGCGCATTACGTGCAATTTCTTGAACATATACAATTGAGCTAGCTGATGAACGAATCCGGGCGAGTATTATTTTCACTAAAGGACTTGGTTCCGTCGTGCTAAACGTAATCGTACCATCATCATTAACGAATAAATAACCTTCGCTATTTGCAGGAAGCGTTACATTCTGGGACGTCCAAGTAACATGCCGTAAATGGCCGTGCCCCGTCGCCGGAACATACTCAGTTAACAAATACCCCGTACCTGCGACAACCGCAACCTCTAAGCCTGAAGCAACCGATACCGCACCACCAGTTAACACGCCGGTTGAAGCTTGATCATCAAAAAGCGGACTCACATACGTTACCTTATCAAGCTCAGTACCTGCATACTGTGGACCAACAGTGATAGTTCCCTCATTAGTTGGGTCAACTAAGAACATCGCAATATTAGTCCCTGGCGCGACAGCAACTTTGTCCTGAGAAAAAATGCCATCTATAACCCCTTGTAATAACGGATTTTGTATATTAGCATCCAAAGTATTATTGATCCCGAAAACAGCCATCGCATTAATTGTTGGCCCTGCACCTATATTAGGTACATAAAAGGCCTGTTGATTAAACCCAAACATCTGTGAATTTTTAATCCGTGCTACTGCGCCATCCTGCAAAGTGATGCCCGTTCCGGGAGTTCCAACCGGATTGCCAATACAGATATCAGAAAGCACCGCTTGAAAGTTGGAGCCAGTGATAAAAAAGAAACTATCTAACAATGGATTGCCTTCAGACAACCACGTAATACCCTTAATTTCACCACATAATGGATATACCCCAGACCCATTGGCATGGATACCTGTTACAAATTGCGCTTCACTCCGGACAAAAAGACGGTCCAATCGTATGAATGTTCGCGGCGTGGTTCCATTGGTAAGTGCAATAAGCGTCTCATTATGCCCAAAAACACAATCATAGACTTCAAAGACACCACCGCCATCATACCGAATCGCGGCACCACCAACTCCGGTAGCTCCAGTAAACGCGCAACCACTAACCCGCGCATTCGGCGCACCATATAAAATAGTGTTAGTTGCTGTAGTAGGCATAATAACCGTACCATCATCACCCGATCCAACTACTATTACATACGGCTTTAATACAATAGGATCTTCAACAAATATACCGGGCCCTACTTTGATTACAAAAGGATTATCCACCGATGCTGTGGTGATACTATCAACTGCAGCTTTAATGGAAGTAAATTGATTTGGTGCCGAGATGTTCCCCTGAATGACAATCAGCTCTTGCGGAGCACAACAAGGAAGCCCTTGGGTAAAATAGACCATATTATTAAACAAAGTTGTACCGCCAACCGTAAGCGAACTCCCTGAACCGCTAAGCGTTAACGCCCCCGTCATCGTGTCGCCACTTTTAAGAACGTTAGCCGAAGCACTACCAATCAAGCTTGCAGTTATCTGATTTGCCAAAAAATTACCCGCCGCATCCCGACGAACAATCTGATTAACCGTATTCAGATGCGTTGCAGTATTTGCCAACACTGCCCCGGAAGCAACATCTGCGGACGTTTGTCCGCCAACGGTTGCAACGGTCGTAGCCCCCTGTGTTCCGGTAACATCACCACTTAAGGCACCCGTAAATGAAGCAGCCGAACCTGAGACATTACCCGTAACATTGCCCACAAGGTCTGCCGTGATTGTTCCCGCAGCAAAGTTTCCAGATGCATCTCGTCGGACGATTCGACTAACCGTATTGCTACTCGTTGCTGCATTAGCTAGCACCGTTGCGCTTGCCACATCTGCTGCAGATGCTCCACCAAC
>SKJC01000001.1 GCA_007116155.1 Candidatus Babeliaceae bacterium
CTGGTATTGCTTTTGAGGCAGCATTTGGCGATTTTGAGATTGGTGGCGAGGCTGCATGTAATTTTGGTTCGCAGCGGGTTTTGGGTATAGATCGCAACATTGTAAAAAAAGAATTGCGCGATGCGCTTTCTTATGAAGTAAACTCCAAGGTTAAAGTCGCCACGGCATATGCTGGTGGTGTTGCAACTTACGGATCTAGCGCGCTTTACCTTTCTCCAAAGGATAGCGCTCCCGGTGGTGAAAATCAGGGTAAGATTGAAGCGCAGATTGCTGATATGCTCTCTCCAGATGGTGAATTAGAGCAATATAATGGTCAAGGTATTAAGGGTACAACGGGTACGGTTAATGGGCACACATTTAATGGTGTTACAGATTTTTATTATAAAAATGCTGACGATCGGTTCCGTGATCCTTATAAAAATACTCTGAACGGCGCAATGATTGTTGCAGATTGTTCCTACTATTTCAGAACTCCTGATGTCATATTAGCTGCAACTGCTGCCTATGTTAGTGGTGATGAAAATCCTAATAAAGATCTTGATGAGCGCAATGAAAGTTCGATAGATGGCAATTATGGTGGATTTATCACCATGCAAGAGCTCTATTCTGGACGTCGGGTGCGAAGTGCATTTTTATTAAGTGGTAAGGGTGGTGTTCCTCGCATTCTTTCATTCCCTGTTGAAAAACGGACTAGCAATGGTGCGCCGGTATCAGTCTCTCGCTTTACCAATTTAGTGTATGGCGGGCTTGGTCTCTGGCTTGAGCGGCAATACGGCCCCGTTTTGTGGAAGATTAACGCAAACGTTCTTCCGTTCTGGCAAGATCATCGTACGCGCATAGCTAAAGTAGATAATATAAATCTTTACGCGAGCAGGTTTATGGGCACGGAGGCTAATGCGTATATTGATGCTTTGGTTGCTAAAGGGCTTACGGTATTTGCAGTTCTAGGTGTTTTCTTGCCGGGGCAACATTTTGCTGATATTTCTGGTCGCGGATTGAGTGCTGCTGAGATTGCGTATCTTAACAGTCTTGATACGACCGGAGCTGATTCGGTTGAGCGGGTACCTGTTTTAGGGTCAGATCCAGCGTTCTTTGTTAATATTGGTCTTGATTATCGCTTTTAATTAATGACTGCCGGAATAGTTCTTTTGTAAGGTATTCTGGCAGTTTTTCTACAATAAACTCTTGCGCTCGCATTGATTAGTGTTGAAATATGGTACGGTAGAGGTGGGGTGAGCGTGTTTTGTGAAAGGAAGATTTTCAGATGCGAATGAATACTACACAGCTACTCTCTAATAGCGTTGTTTATGCGTGTACGCATTTTTACGTTTGGGTTTTTGCTTTTATTGGTGCCCTATATTGGATTGTAATGTCGCAATTTTCTTTCTGTTGCAATCCTTATGTGTATTATCTTGTGTATGAAATCGGCAATATTTTTTGGTATGTTGTATTTATTCGATGGATTGTCGCTGATGAAAGGCAGGAGATACTGCCTAGAGGCGTCCTTTTTTCGACAAGTATTGCTGCCTTTAGGCGTCTTTGGTGGTTAGTCGGTATTATGACATTTTTACTTGGATCTTTTTGGGTTGTTTTTGATGGACCATTGGGCCAAAATAAGGATTTGTTGCTGCTTATTGGCTTGAGCCTTGGTATCTTGTTATTGTACGGTCTTAATTTTTTTTTAATCCCTGCAGTTGTTTACGATCAAGAGGGGGCTGCATTGCGTCGCATTTTTATGCGGGCTGTAGATCTTTTTGTTCGATACTTTGCTCGATTAAATTATCTTTTTTGGTTGTTGTTGCTTGTTGGGACAATCGTTTTTGTACTTGTGGTTGTGGCGAGCTTGCTGATACGCCCTGTTGCCGAGTTTGTAATTTCCTGGGCTTGGAATCAGGAGTTTTATAGTAATTCTGTTGTTTTAGTAACTTCGAGTATAGTCATGATGCTTGTTGTGATTATGCAGGTGCAATTTTGGCATTTATTGGAGACTAAATATCGCGTTTAATCTTACATTCTACTCTATATTCCTGGCGTTTTCTCCTTTTTTGATTCTTGTTTATACTACTCATGATATATGTTTGAGCGCTATTGGTAGGAGTTGGTATGTTTCGTCGGGTAAAAGGTACGCAGGATTTTCTTGATTTGACCCAATTCTTATATGTTGTAGATCAAGCGCGTGCGCATTTTCAAACATATTCATTTATTCCAATACAAACACCAATTGTCGAGCATGCTGATTTATTTATTCGTTCCTTGGGTGAGCATACTGATGTAGTCATGAAAGAGATGTTTTTTGTTGCCGGAAAAAATAGTACGGATGACCAGAAAGAGCAATTGGTATTGCGTCCTGAAATGACGGCGTCAATTATGCGTGCTTTTTTGGAAGACGAAGCGCAACAGGTTGTTCGACCATGGCGTGTTTTTACATGGGGCCCTGCATTTCGGTATGAGCGCCCGCAAAAGGGGCGTTATCGTCAATTTCATCAAATTTCTATAGAAATGATTGATGCTGCATCAATAGCCTATGATGCGGAATTGTTGGCTATGCTACATACTTTTTTTATGGAGCGCTTAGCTCTTACTTCAGTTACTTTAGATATCAACTATCTTGGTACGCCAGAAGACCGTGCGCGCTATAAAACAAGATTATATGAGTATATTCAGAGTAGGGGCGATGTTCCTAAGGCGATTTTCGAGCGTAAAGATACGAATATTCTTCGCTGTTTTGATTTAAAAGATGCAGAGTCTGTTGCATTTATGCATGAAGCGCCGCGAATTACTGATTATTTGTCTGCAGAATCGCAAAAGGAATGGCAGATGTTACAGCAATTGCTTGCGGACTCATATATTCCGTTTCAGATTAATCCTCGGTTAGTTCGAGGTTTAGACTATTATAATAAAACGGTTTTTGAATTTTCTAGTAGTGCTCTGGGCGCGCAAAGTGCGCTTTGTGGTGGGGGGCGGTATGATACGTTAGCTCAAGAGTTTGGTTATACCAAGCCACTTCCTTCATTAGGTGCTGGTATTGGGCTGGAACGATTAATGTTAGCGCTTGAGGCGGAGCATGCACATTGTAAAAAACAATATGCTTCAATAGTGGTTTTACCGCTTGAGGAGCGTTTTGTTCCTCTGGCATTATTATATGCAGAAAAACTACGCGCAGCCGATGTTTCTTGTGAGGCCCTGTATGACGTTTCTTCTCTTAAGAGTATGATGCGTAAAGCGGATAAGAGGGAGGCAAAATTGGTTATTTTTATTGGCGCTGACGAGCAGCAGGGTAATTACGTAACCTGCAAGGACATGAGCACCGGGGTTGTGGATAAGGTTGCGCCTGCAGACTTGATTACATTTTGCAAAAAAATGGTATTTTAAAAGTTGTTATATAATGCGGTATAATTTTTATGGGGGATGAACATATATGGTTCACATAAAAAAAGTTTCTTTATTGGTTTGTGTATTAAGTACATTTTTGACACCTGCAAAAGGTTTAGCAAGAGAACGTTTTTGGACTGATCCTTTGGTTGAATTTGTTGGCTGTGGTGTGTTAGCCTGTGGCGCGGTTTTGGTTGTTAACAGTATTGCTTCAGCGTACAATAACTCATTTATTTCTTATGTTGAGCGTCAAGGTGATGTCTGTAGTAGTCGTTATACTCTGATGAATACGGCTTCTTATAGCAAAGAAGTTTTTTTTAGTGATGTTTCGCGTGCGGCTGGACCAAGATATATTGAGCGTTTTATTGATGTTCTTTTGCGTGATTGTTTTGCTTTTGATTCAGCTTATGCTGCACTACAGAAACGCTTATCAGCGTATGAGGGCGCGCGGTATGAGCGAGCAAGCTCTGTTTTAGCTCATTATGCAGGTTTGCATACCTATCTGAATGAGTTAAGTTATCTTGTGAAAAAAAATCGTTCATATCTTGTATTACGTGATTTGTGCGTAAATATGATTCCTCCGCAGTATAATGCGGAGGAAAAGTACCCTACCTTACATTATGTAGGAAAACTTCATCGTGTTTTAGAGCGGATAAGATTGGCATATGTCACCTTTTTGCATGATTTTGAAGTGACGCAGGATGATTTTAATTTGCGGCAGCATGCAGATGAACTTATTTTCCGGTTAGAATCTGAAAAAAATCAGCTTATTGCAAGTTTCGCGTATCAAAATGAAAAACAGATGAAGGCAAATGCGGAGGCAGCAGAGCGCCTGCGTTATGAAATTCAGCGCGGTGTTCGGGCAATGGAAAAGACGGCTGAGGCAGCAAGTCGAAGAAACGAGGAGCGGCGTCGTGAAGAGCGTGAGCGGGAACGTTCAGAGTTTGAGGCGTCGGTTGTCTTCTCCTATTAAAAATGTATTGTTACTAGTTTATGTTACTTTTTGTGTGTATAAAGATATCTCTTTATACACACGTTTTTTTATAATGCAGATTTCAAGTTAAGGCTTTTTATATTTTTAATAAAGTCATGTTGTACGATGATTTCTTCTCGTGATCCTATAGATTGTAATTCTTTATTAATTTCTGGAATATAGGTTTCGACCGAATGTTCTTCGTTGATGTTTTTCTCTTCTCCTATTGGAAATGTTATTGCATGGTTACTTGGGGCGGTTATCCCTAGTAAGATGAATGGGATAAGGCTTAAGGTTGCTGGTTGGAATAATTGTATATGATGTTTTGTGTTGAAAATAAAATGATTAGCATTAAGGCATAAAAAATGTTGTTTTTTCGGGTTGAAAAACATTGGAATTTGCCGATATTGGGTCTCTTTTTCATTAAAATGGGGATACCAATATAATGCAGTGTTGTCTTCATATATGGCAAGATATGTTTCAGGTGTAGGAAAGTAGCTTTTTTGAATTCTTCCTCCAAGGTTAATTTGTTCTTCTTCTTCGATTTCTAGTTCTCCTAGTTCGTTATAATAGAGAAGAAATACATTAAGAAATTGCTCGTTCGTGATCATTTTGACTCGCAATAAATCTTCTTCAATTTCTTCTATGTATACAGATGAGACATTTTCTTTTGGAAATTCTGTGATTTTTTTTATCTTTTTTTCTACGTTTTCAAATATTTTACAGCTATTTTTTTGCCATATAAGAAAGTATTTTTCGTTTTTGGTTGAGGAGAATAAGATTTTTTTATTTGCCAGAGATAAGTGATCATCAGCAATAGGGAGAACACATTGCAGATTTGTTTTTTTATGGTGTATTAGGAGATATGAATCTTGTATTTTGAATTCAATATCTTCAGGGCTTCTTGGCTGTGAAAATGTTCTTAATTTTCCCCAGGAGCCATGTATTTTTTTATATATACTAACTTTCGAATGTTCTTGTATAGCTAAAACAGTCAGATCTTTAGAGCATATTAGTTTTTCAGAAGAGCCTTTATATGAGATCGGCTCTGCTGTTCCAGTGAGTAGAGCTTTGTCTTTAATCCAGGCAAAGGGTTGAACAAAAAAGGTGTTGTTTGTTTTTTTTAGTAGGAGTAGCCCATTCTCTGTTTCTTCGCAAAAACATGCGGCTTTTAATTCTCCTTCGAGTGAGGCGGTCTCCCATTCTGTTTTGAAGGTTATTTGTTCATTGTTTTTTTTTCTAAGAACAATGTGATTTTTCTTTTTTGTGAAGCTATAGTTTTTTTTATCGGAAAAGAAAATTCTAAGGTTTTCGTTTTCTTCTCGTTTTCTTGTTTCTTTAAAGAAGATAACAGGGGTAATGTTTAGGTGTTCAAATATATTGTTATATTTTTGTATTTTTGTAGCTTCTTTTGTTGCGTTAAAGAGTGTTTTTTGTATTTTATTTTTTCCTTCTACGTAGAAAAATGTAATGGTATTTTTTAGGGCATTGTATAGCTCGGATTCATAAAAAAGGGTTATTTTGGGCGCTTCTTCTTCGAGGTGGTTTTCGTAACTTTTTTTAAAATCTTGTAGCAGTACAAAAAAAGGGGCGATTAGGTCCTTTTCTGCAGGATGGTGTTTTGTATCTTCTTGTTTTTTTTTCAAGCTTTTTAATGTTTTTTTAAAAGGAGCGAAGAGTTCTTGTAGAGTTTTCAGGTCTATTGATCCATCAAGATTGTTTTCTTGAGGAAGTAGTATTTGGTTGTTTTCCCTGGAGGGGATTGCTATCGGTTCAAGCTTTTTTGAATGGGTATGTAAGAAAGTCAGTAGTTTTTCAAAGTTTGGTGTTGATTTGTCTTCATGAGCAGTATAGGTTTTTTGAAATGTCGGGAGAAAAAAAAATAATCCAATGACGAATGACTTTATTTGCATCACGATGCTCCTTTATAATCGGGGGTGCGTGTCTTTTTTAGAAATATGATACCCTGTTTTGTATGAGGTATATTATTACAATGGCTAGTTCTAGGGAATATGCAATGGATAAAAAACAATATATGCGTCTTATGACAACCACGCTGACTACTCCGTATATTTATTATAATGAAGCATCCGGGATTAATGAGGAAGCAAAATCATTGCTTGTTGCAGCTAATGGTGCTTTTGAAAAACAGGATATTCCTCGTACAACTGAATTATACAAACAGGCGCTTGAGAAGCATCCAAATTCTCCTGAGTTACTATCGAACATGGGCGCAATTATTGCTGCACAAGGGGCAGTTGCTGAAGGATTGAGCTTGTTGAAAAAGGCGACGGAGAAGGACGGACAGTCTGTTGGTGCTTGGTATAACCTTGGTACATTGTTTCTTGTTCATAGCGCTAATGATCAAGCAGTTGAGCCACTAAAAAAAGCTATCGCGTTAAATCCAGAAAATCCTGCGGGATATAATAATTTGGGTATTGCATATATGCAAATGCACAAGATTGCTGATGCGAAAGAGCAGTTTGAAAAGGCACTGAGTGTCCATCTTTCTTTTGATTATGCCTATCACAATTTAGGCGCGCTTTCGTATGATCAAGATAATTTAGATGAGGCGGCAACGTACTTTCATAAGGCACTAGAGATTAATGCCCAGAATTTTGCGTCGCTTAATGATCTTGGCTGTGTTTCTTATAAAGCGGGAAAAACAGAAGAAGCAATTTCGTTATTTAAGAAGTCCATTGAGGCGAATCCAAGTTATCGTTTGCCGTATTTTAATATTGGTTTAGTAAGCGTTGTTGATGCCTTAGTTTAGGTAATTTGACAGTCGATGAAGGGTGCGGCTCTGAAATTCTTTCAGAGCCGCTTTCTGTTATTGTTTTATGTCTTTTTTTAAAAATATTGTTTCACCTGAAGCACTTACTTGAGGAGAAAAACCAAGGCGCTTGAATGCTCTTAATGCTTCTGGTTGTCGATTTTGTAAAGGAATATATATTTCTGACGCACCCATTTGAGTTATTTTAAGTTCCGTGAATGCAGCAAGATTGTTTATTTCTCGCGCAAGACATGTTTTAGTGTTTATTAGAAATAGATCGATATAGCCAAGTTTTTGTTCGGGAAGAAAGTGGTTCTTTTCTACAGAAAATGCAGATGCACCATGGGTAGAGAACTTTTTACGAACAACAAGAATTTCTCGGGGGATTGATTGATTAATAATTTGACGTGCGAATGTTAGGTTTTTTATTGCTCCTAAATAAATAGAGCTTGGTTGTTTTTCAAGAAGGTTTATGAGTGCTTGCTGGTCAATAGCATGATTATAGCGGGTAATTTTGTTTGCAAACTGCTGAAAAACCAAAAACATTCCCGAAGATATTTTAGTACCACGTATAAGGGTAGGTTGTAGATTGCAGGCAATCAATATGCTGATAATTCTTAGCAATGTAGGATGCTTCATAATAATCCCTCGTAGCAGGATAATACAGAAAATACATGTTCAGGGTATAGTGAGATTTTTATTTGACAAGTGTTGGGGTAGTTAGCTTTTTGGTATGAAGCAATAAGCAATGTATTTGTTGCTTATTGCTTCATTTTTAGCTTTTATTGCAGAAGTTCTGTAAGGATCGTGTTAATTTGTTGCGGGTTTGCACGGCCTTGTGTTTTTGCCATTACTTGTCCGACAAAAAATCCCCAGAGTTTTGTTTTACCGTCCCGATACGCTTGTGCATTTTCAGGGTTATCTTTAATGATTTCTTCTAAGATTGCGCGCAGCTCTTCAGGGTTATCAAGCTGTTTTAGACTCATTTCATCAACTAGTACCAATGCATCTTTACCTGTTTGTGCGATTGCTAAAAAGAGCTCTTGTGCACCACGGCTATTGATAACTCCTTCTGTTATCAATGTTACTAATTGCGCCATTCGCTCTGGAGTAACATGGCACTCTTGCAACGAAAGTTTTTGCTCTTTGAGGTATCCTAAAAGATCGCGCAAGATCCAATTGATGAGCAGGGGGCTTTTGCATTGAACTGATGTGGCTTCGTAATATTCGGCCAAAGCTCTGTCGTTTACAAGAATTTCGGCTTCATCGTGAGTGAGGCCATATGTTTGCTGTAGTCGGACTTGTTTTTCAAAAGGTAGTTCTGGCATTGTTTTGCAAATATTTTCAATCAATGTTGGATCGATGCAGACTGGAGGAAGATCGGGATCTCTGAGGTACCGATAATCAGCGGCATCTTCTTTGCTGCGCATGGCAAATGTCTTTTGCTCTTTGGTATCCCATAGGCGCGTTTCGCGTGAAATTGTTTGCCCACTTTCTAGGAGAAGAATATGTCGTTCAATTTCATATTCAATTGCATCAGTAATAAATTTAAATGAATTAATGTTTTTTAATTCGCAGCGGGTTCCTAGGTTTGGATCATCTTTTTTTCGTACAGAGATGTTTGTATCGGCCCTAAATACACCTTCTTCCATGTTTCCTGAGCAGATATCAATATACGTTATGATACTGTGGAGCATTTTAAGGTAGGCGCGTGCTTCGTCTGTACTTTTAATGTCAGGGTGGCTAACAATTTCTAATAATGGAGAGCCTGCTCGATTTAGGTCAACAAGGCTTACGCCAGCTTGAGGCGCATGAATATTTTTTCCTGCATCTTCTTCCATGTGTATTCGTTGTAGACGGATCTGTTTAATTGATCCGTCTCCTAACCGAATTGGAACTGAGCCTTCCAGGCAGATGGGAAAAGCATCTTGCGTAACTTGATAGCCTTTTGGCAAGTCGGGATAAAAATAGTGTTTGCGTGCAAATTCGCTACGTAACGCAATAGTACAATTAGTAGCAAGTCCTGCTTTTATAGCAGCAGATACAACAGCTTTGTTTAAGACGGGTAATACCCCTGGATAGCCCGCACAAACAGGGTCGATATTTTGATTGGGTTCTTGCGATGGTCCATTTTGACTCGCGCAAAAAATTTTGCTGTTCGTATTGAGCTGAACGTGTACTTCGATTCCGATGTCAACCTGATACGAGGGGTAGCGGTCTAGAACCGATGGGTTTGTAGTCATTATGCTCCTTTTTCTGAGCTTCCTTTAGTGGGGTACATGTTATACACATTAAGACGTGAAGTATCAGTAACCGCAAGGGTGATTTTACACTGAAATTCTCGCTCTAATGTTAGTATAGCATTGTATTCTTTGTTGATAAGGAAATCGAAAATTTCTGCATGTACAGCGACGGTTATATTGCCCAGAAGCTTTTTTCTTGCAAGCATTTCATGCACTTTATGTAATATTGCAAATGCTTCACTTTGTACTGATTTTATCTGTCCAGTACCGCTACAACAGGCACATTTGGTTGTAAGTTGTTGTTGTAGCGTTTTTCCTGAACGTTTGCGAGTCATTTGTACAAGGCCAAATTCAGAAACACGAAGGACTACTGATTGAAATTTGTCTTTTTCTTTTAAGGATTTTTCAAACGCGCGGAATAGTTTTTGGCGGTTGCCATGGCTTGCCATGTCAATGAAATCGATAACAATTAAACCGCCGACATTGCGCAAGCGTAATTGTCGCACAATTTCTTCGGCTGCATCGAGGTTTGTTTTGAAAATAGTCTCTTCAAGGCTTGATGAGGTACCGGTAAAACGGCTTGTATTTACGTCGATTACGGTCATTGCTTCGGTTGATTCAATAACGATTGATCCACCTGATTTTAGATAGACTTTGCTCTGTAGAGCCTGTTCTATCTGTGGTTCAATTTGAAACCGTTCAAAAAGGGGCATCGGCTCTTCGTAGCGCTGAATTTTTTGTAAATGCTCAGGGGCATGCTCTTTAATAAAATGATAAATGCTCGTTTCTATTTCTTTTGAATCGCAGATAATAGCTTCAACTGACTCATCTAAGTTGTCACGAATTACTTGTAGGACTAAGTCGAGATCTTCGTAAACTTTTTTTACTTCACTTGTGCTATTGTATGCTTTATAGATAGATTCCCAGGTTTTAATAACGCTTGATAAATCACGAATGACCTCTTTTTCAAGGGCATCTTCGGCTGTTGTGCGAATAATGACACCCATGCCTTCGGGAAGATGTTTTTTTATAATTTCGCGTAATCTATCACGCTCTTCTGGTTGACCGATTTTTTTTGAGATACAGATACGTGGGATGTTAGGCATGAGAACAATAAAGCGCCCAGGCAGAGTAAAGCAGGTGGTAAGTTTTGCTCCTTTTTCGCCTATAGGTTCTTTACTTACCTCGACAAGAATCGGTTGCCCTTCGCGTAATATTTTTTGTATATCTGGTCGCTCTCGAGTATGTATTGTTGAAGGAAGTTCACACTGATCAGCTGCTTCAAACGAGTCATCTGGGTCATCAGCAGGATCTGTCATTTTGGTAATGGCCAGTTCTCGGTCAATTTCTGAGATATGTAAAAAGCCGGCTTTTTCTTGCCCGATTTCAACAAATGCAGTCTGAATGCCCGGTAGGATTTTTGTGACGGTCCCCCGAAAAAAGCTCCGCTCTAAGCGGTTATTTGGGATAGCATCAAAATAAATATTTTCCAATTGGTTTCGCTCAGTTATAGCGATGCGAGTTTCCCATGGAGTAGCGTTAATTAAAAATTTTTTCATATGTCACCTCAAATTCAGTATATCATAATTTTATAAAAGAACGCTACAATGAAAATTTTAAAATATGAATAAATTACACACAGGGATTGTTCATTGTAATCGGTATGGTTTTTAATAGGCTGTTTTTAAGGATTGCGTTATATTATCGCTAGATTTATTTTATGGTGCTAGGTAAAAGATAAGGAGTTTTCGTATGAAACGTATAGTATTGTTATTTTCATGTTTGGTTTTAGCTTCAGTTCCCGCATGTCGTAATAAAAAAGTAAAAAAAACATGTGTCGAGGATGCGGCGGTTGTAGTGCCTGAAGTTGCAATTGATGAAAAAGCTCCCAAGTCGTTGTTTTTAGATGAATCGTTAGAAGAGCTAGAATTACTAGATGATGAGGTATTACAAAAGTCTTTCGAGCACGATGATGCAACGATTCGTTCTATGGTTGCGGGTGATTCATTATTTGAACACGCTGATGAAAAAGAAGCGTTAGCTGATCAGGTATGGGCGAGTCGGCGCATAGATCAGGCAAAATATGGTTTGCAATCTATTAATTTTGATTTAAATCGCTATGCAGTTCGCCCAAGTGAACGTCAAAAACTTGAAGCAGATGCTAAGGCTGTTAAAAAGTTGACCGATCAAGGACGTACAATTGTTGTAGAAGGGCATGCGTGTCGCTATGGTGGCTCCCCTGCGTATAACATGATGCTTTCAGAAAAACGGGCAAAGGTTGTTGCTGATTATCTAATCAAGCAGGGTGTTATGGCAGATCAACTAAGAGTCGTTGGTCGAGGTAATGAAATGCCATTAGTGCTTGATGGTAGCAAGGAAATGCAAGCACCTAATCGTCGTGTTGAACTTTATCCATTAGAGCAGGTATAGATGATTGCTCATTCAGATCTTCTTCGGTTAGAATTAGAGGCACGATCTTTTCGAGATCGTGCCTTTGTTATTCGTTCTAATCATTCCATTGGCGCTGCCGTTTTAATGTCGGATGGGCGCATCTTTGGTGGTTGTAATATTGAAAGTGTTATATCAGGCCTTGGTGTTTGTGCTGAGCGTGCGGCCCTGCAGATGGCAGTAGCGCATGGATCGTGCCAACCTAGAGCGCTTGTAATCTATGATGATGTTTTGCTTTGGCCTTGTGGTGTTTGCTTGCAATATTTTTTGCAGTTTGTTCAGATTGATGGGACCGATGTTGAAATTATTACGGTTGCTGCTTCCGGTGAGCGAGCACAGAAAAAACTTTCTGAATTGCTACCAAATGGGTATCAATCAGAGCATTTAGCTAAAGCATTGTTAGCGTATAAAAAATAAGCATTATTACTTATTTGCCAACGCAAAAGGATGAAAAGACTTGATTCAATAGCTCTTCTTGTTGTTCTTTCCCTGATATGCTGTTTAATTCCGCGATGCTGTCGCTGAGGTGAAGTGATAGTATTTCATATAAGGGGGTTGGTTTTTGTGCTTCAGTGATTATGGTGGACAATGTTTTTTGTACTCGCGTAATGCTATGCATATGGCGCTGGTTAAGGGAAAACGGAAGTTCAGTTGAAGGTAGCAATTGTGTGCTCTTTGCTTCAATGAGTTTGGTCAGTTCATCAAATCCAGTTGCTTGAGTGTTAGAAATATAGAGATCAGGTTGTATGAAAGGGTTTTCTTTTGTTGTTAGGTCTGCTTTTGTTTGAATAATAAGTAGTTTATGCCCATGTTGTTGCTGTATTGTCCTATATTCTGCTTGTAGATCATCGGGGATACGCTGTACGGTTCCATCGATGAGTAGAATCAGGAGATCAGCTTTAGCGATTTCTCGTTTTGTGCGTTTAATTCCTGCGGCTTCTATCGCATCGTCAGTGTCTCGCAATCCGGCAGTATCTACTAAGGTCCATGCAATGTTTGGTTTGGGAATAATAACTTCAATCGTGTCTCGTGTAGTTCCTGGAACAGAAGTAACTATCGCACGATCTTGGTTGCAGATTCGGTTTAAAAGAGAGGATTTTCCTGCGTTGGTGCTTCCAATGAGCACAATGCGGAGACCATTGCGTATTTGCTGTTGCATGGAAAATTGTTGTTCGGTAAGTGCTAGTTGCTGTGAAATGGAATTGAGTAGCGCTATTAGTTGTTTTTGTGGATTATATTCTTCATCTAAGAATTCAAAGCTTACTTCGCAGAGGGCTTGAGCCTGAATCAGTATTTGGGTGAGGTTGTTAATCCATGCAGAAAAACTACCATCAAGTTGTGCGAGTGCGCGTTGAATTTCTTGCGCATTCTGCGCATGTATGAGGTCCTGGATGGCTTCAGCCTGCAGAAGTTCCATTTTACTGTTCTCGACCGCACGACGGGTAAATTCACCTCGTTCAGCCAAGCGTGCACCCGCCAGGATACACCGGTGAATAATTGCTTGTACAATATGTTGATTATTATGGCAGGTAATTTCGATGCAATCTTCGCCTGTAAAGGTCTTTGGTCCGTGCATGAGGAAGAATAGCACCTGATCAATACAGGCTTGTTCATTTGATGTTACTGTTCCATAAGCAATGCTATGTGAAGGGCGCTCGGATAATGATGGCCCATGTACTTTGGCTATCTGGCTAACAATAGCAAATACATCCTCCCCAGAGAGTCGGATGAGTGCAATAGCTCCTGAGCCAATCGGTGTTGCTTGTGCAACAATGGTATTATTCAGCATGTCCTAGGATTATTCGGTAGCCGCGCAGGGCTTTTTTAAATTCACGCTTGACAATAGTCATTAGCAAAGGAGACATGCCGCCAAAAAGGCGACGATCTTGTTCCTTGCTCTCAAGAACCGGACGAGCGAAAGTCACAAAGAGCTCTCGGCCTTTTGTGCTTAGTGTATATGGACACTCAGTCGACCGTATAATAGGTATGAGAACACCTAACTGCTTTTCTACTGCTGTTACTAGATCGGTATTCCAGCCACTCTGTTCTTTAGCAGGATCTGTTTCCTGTCTTGTTTTTTGTTCTACTATAAGTTCTGGTTGCGGTCTACTTGATAGCGATTCACGCTTTTCTGTTGCGTGCGGCTTAGTCGCAACTTTTTCTTCTTGAGGGTGTGCTTTTGGTGCTAATGCTTGGGTAAGGGAGCTTGCTGTTTCCGATGGTAGTACTCGTTTTCCTGGTGTCTGTTTTGATTGTGTTCGGGGTCTTTGGGGTTGTGCTTGTTGGATAGGCGCAGCGGGTTGTTTCTGTTTTTGCTGCGGTTTTCGTTCGATCCCTTTTTTAGGGCTTCGTTCGTGTGTGCTGTTTTTTTGTTCAGTTTTGCCTTCGCCAGGGAAGACGAGCGCTACTTTTGCTGAGCGTTTTATGAATAGACCGAAAAACTTGCGGACCGGATGTTCGAGTATGCGAACAGAAAATTCAGCAGGAGATCCTGCTTCAAGCCAGGCGCGCTGAATAGCTTTTTCTATAGAGGACGCTTCTTGTACAATTGATTTCATATAATCCCTACAATGACTGTTATAAAGAATAATTTGATGTAGTGCGTATATTGCATGATAAGAATAGAAAGGTTATGCAGTGGCGCATACAAACAAAAAAGAAATGGAGTGGGAAACGGGATTTGAACCCGCGACCTTTGCCATGGCAAGGCAACGCTCTACCAGCTGAGCTATTCCCACATATATCAAATACCATCTATAAAAGGGTAACACGCTCAGCATGCTTGTCAATGCCTTTGCAGTGTTTTATATGACTCATCGTTTTTTGATAATTATGCCAGGTTTTTAAAATCTTGTAGTATGGAACAAGTTTTATTTTGTTTTTTAGCTTTTTGTATGAATTTAATAGGTTGAAGTATTGCTAGATTTTTATTAAGTGTTTTTAAGAATATGAGGGTATATGATTGATTTTTTGACGGGAAAGGTTGTTTCGGTTGGTACAAATGGTGTTGTGCTTGCCCTTTCTGGGGTTGGGTTTTCTTGTACTGTGCCTCATCCTGAGCGGTGCATTTGTGATACCGAGGTTACGCTCGCTACCTATCTGTATTGGCATGCAGAGATCGGTCCTCAACTCTTTGGATTTTTGACAACGCAAGAGCGACTTTTGTTTAGCACGTTATTGAGTGCATCTGGTGTTGGTCCGAAATTGGCTCTTGCGTTCTTGCGCGATATGGATCATGTTCAGTGTGTTCAGGCATTTATGGCTCGCGATAGCTCTGCATTAAGCCAGGTAAGTGGTGTTGGTAAAAAGAAGGCGGAAGGATTAGTTCTCGCATTGCATGACAAGATTTGTACGTTAGCAAATGAAGGGGCGTTCGGAGCATTGCAAGAAGATGCAAAAGCTATTTCAGAAGTTTTTCAAGCGCTTACCTCTTTGGGATATGCTCAACAAGAGATACGGGCCGCGCTCGATACTGTTTTTCAAGAGCAATCTGTGGATAAGCAAACAACTCCTTATATTTTAAAGGCAGTATTAGCCCGTTTGTCTCGAATTGAAGGTTAATATACGTGTAGTTTGAAAAAACCGAAATAGTATAAATGTTTTCTCTAGTTGGCACGTATGAGCTGAAAGGTGTTTTTTGGTATGTTGTCTCACGTATCTGTTGTATCTTGCCGCTAGTTCTTTCTGAGTAGTTTTCACGGTTTTTTTTGATATATCTTATAGCCTGCATAGAGTAAAGGAGCGATTGCTCCTATAGCCAACAGGCTCTTTTTGTATGACTCATACCAGGGTTGATTATTTTTTTGTGGTTCATTTTGTATATTTTTTTTCTTGTCTGCTTCTTTTTTTGTCTCTTTTGTTTTTAGTCTTGCTTCTTCTAGTGCTCTTTGCCGTTCTTCTAGAGTTATCATGCTTTTTATTTCAGATAGATTATATAGTTCTTCTGCTGCATTTTGTACCATTGGGTTTTCGTCGTATCTTCCTTTCATAGCAGCGTTTTTAGCTATTGTGTATATTTCAGGAAGTTCTTCTTGTGTGTTTTTTATATGCGATATCAATGACGCCAGTAGATTAAGGCTTTTTATGCGAATAACCCAATTACTGTTGGTGATACCAGCTTGTGCTTGTTCAAGAGCTAGTTGGTAATCTTCCGGAAAATTTTTTCTGAAGAGCATTGTCCATAAATTATTGAATATTAAATCTATAAAGTTTTCTGGATCAAGTAGTTGTTCGATTGCTTTTTGTTTAGTTTCCTCGCGCCCTTGATCTGTTTCTACAAGGATGTTCCAGATTTGTGAAGCTTTTTCTGCCAGATCGCCGTATAAGTCAATATTTTTAACCAGAGCGATTGTAGCTGTTTTTATCTTTTTTTGTAATGACCGATTATTGAGGCTAAAACTACTTTCTAGGAGATGTTTTGCTATATCTATTATAATTTCTTTATTCCCTATATCTTGTATTTCTTGGTTTTTTTCTATAAGCAGGATTAATTGTGTTACGAGATCTTCCCCTAATTTGGTTTCGTAAAGGTTTTTTTCTGATGCTAGCTTCATTACAAGGGGCATAGAATGTAATAGCGTAGCATAGGGATTGGTAAGGGGCGATGAGTCTATTTTTTTGTCGATGCGAGAATTATTAACGAGCTGTTTTGCGGCTTTCGTGAAAAGCTGGATTGTTTTTGTGAGAAAGTTGTTTTCAGTGGAATAGTAATTAGTTTCATCATTGAGAAGTACAATATCAACAATTAGTCCTAGCATGCCTATGGCGATAGCTTGTCTTTTAAGATCTGTTGAACCTATATTTGTTTCGATTATCTCAAGTAGCGTTGCGTCGACTTCTTCATTGCTCAAGAAAAGAAGATCATGTGTTAAATTGAGCACATTAGTTTGATCGCCTTCTTTTTCTGAACCTATTTTTTCGCGTATCTCTTTGATGCGGTTTTCGGGTGTTATTTCTTTAGACGATACAGTTTGTAGGGATTCATTATAGTCTTGTTCAATTTTATTGGATATTTCAGTATGAATATGTTGTGAGGTACTGAGGTACAGTAATCCTCCCCAAAAAAGTATTTGTTTCATAAGTAACCCTTTAAAAAGTTTTAAATATCTATTATTAAGAATAATTACTATGGTCTACTTTTATCAAGTTTTTTTATTAAATTGTTCGGCGTTTTGCCGCAAGCGTCTAAAGGAGTTGTTGTTTAGTTTTACTGTTGGGCGATTTGCATGTTTTCTTTAGAGTGGTTAGGTGGAATTGTTTTACTGAGCTCTTTAGGTTTTTGCATATGTGCTTCAAGCCCCAATTCAACAATGATATCAATAAGTTCCATTGGTTTGATGCCCATCTCGGCAGCTTGATGAAATAAACATGTTGCGGGAGTAAGTGCAGGAAGAGTGTTGATTTCCAGTAGTACTACACGCTCTTCTTTTGTTGGACTCTGGTCTGCTTGTTGATAAAAGCAGTCCATGCGGACATAGCCGGCGCAGCCAATGGTTTTATAGATATGTTCTACTGTTTTTTGGATACGTTTTATCGCTCGCTCAGGAAGCCGCGCAGGTGTTTGATTTTCTCCAGCGCCAGGTAAAAATTTTTCTTCAATAGATAAAATACCTTTTGTGGCGATAGATTCACTCGGTGGTAAGGCCATTGGTGTCTGATTACCAAGTACTCCGATAGTAATTTCAGTTCCAACGACGAGCTCTTCTA
Source organism: Candidatus Babeliaceae bacterium (assembly GCA_007116155.1). Lineage (GTDB taxonomy): Bacteria > Babelota > Babeliae > Babelales > Babelaceae > UBA12474. Next base: position 17,516 of record SKJC01000001.1, read on the forward strand.
CGAGGGCGGCATCTTTGCCTTGGTCAAAAATTGCTTGCAGTGCGCAGGTAAATTCTTTTTGTGTTTCAGCTCTCTGCACCATAACGCTACAGCCATCATCATATGGTTTGACAATAACTGGAAAAGGAAGCGGGCAAGATATCTGTAATTCTTTTTCAGTGGCATAAATTAATTTACTGGCCGGAACAGCAAAACCTTGTGCTCGTAAAAAATCATTGGCCTTATACTTGTTCATGCAGAGTGCGCTTGCAAGGACTGATGAGCCGTTATAAGGTAGTCCCAACATTTCAAGCGTTCCTTGTATACAGCCATTTTCCCCTTCTCCTCCATGTAGCCCGAGGAATATAAAATCAAATAGTTGCGGCAGCATATCCCATTCTAAAGGCTTGCTCTTTTTAGCTTGAATGTCTTCAAAGATTTCATCAGTTTTATTACGAACAAGTTGTCGTTGATCGATTGGATAGAGCTCGAGAGATTGAGAAACAAAGATTGGTGTTACTTGATATTTGTATGGTGAGAGTTTATAGCAGATATTCCGTCCTGATTCGAGTGATATTTCGCGTTCATTAGATGCACCTCCCAGGAGCACGGCAACGCGGAGACGTTGTTCGGGGATCGTTCGGGATGATTCCATGGTATCTTTCTCGTTGGCGAACATATGTAATTTATAGTTTGAAAGTTCAGTTTTAATGAGATGATTAATAAAGTCGGTATGGGATAAGTTATGTTCGGCAGCTTGTAAAAAGGCGTAGCTGGATGGACTCATGCCACAAAAACTATTTGGGTCTGTAATAACGATGGTCTCATCCGCTTGAACAAATCCGTCAATGCGTCCAATATTGGTAAAATTAAGTGCTTTCATGGTAGCAATTGCGGTTTCCTGAATAGCCTTTTGGATTTTCTCTGAACAGCGCGCTGGTGTATGTTTATATGCTCGGCCAGGCATATATTTCTGTTCATAATCAAAAAAACTACGGCCTTTTTCGATTGCAACTTCTGTTGGGCTTAGAGCGACATAGCTTTCGGTTTCATAATTAGTAATAACGATGCAAGAAAATTCCATGCCTTCAATATATTCTTCTATGATAACCGACTGCCTAACGCCTTGCGTTATAGAACGGGCGTTGATTGCGGCAGGAAGAAGATCTGTGATGGTTGTGGCTTTAGATACGCCGAGGCTGGAGCCTTCTTGTTGTGGTTTAACTATAACAGGCATGTGAATACCAGCTGTTTTTAAGCGGCGCTCAAGGAGATCTGGATTGTTTTGGTAGATTTCAATTTCATCGGGCGTTATCGAGATTCCTTTCGGCGTTTGTATTCCAGCTCCCGCGAGGATATGTTTTTGCATATGTTTATTCATGCCTAGAGCGCTTGCAAGTACCTTGCTGCCAAAATAGGGAATTTTTAATACTTCTAGAAAACCCTGTAGACATCCATCTTCACCGAATCTTCCGTGTAAAGCGATAAACATGAAATCGATACGTTGTTTGAGGCTGCTCCAGGAGATTTGTTCCGCTTCTCGTTCTATCCGGTGCTCGAAATCTGCTATTTTCCCGCGATGTAAAAACCGCCATGGAAGGAGGTAGAGGTTGCCATTTTGTGCTTGAAAGAGTGGAAAAAGTTCATATTCTTTAGTATCAAGATGATCACAAATAGTTCGGCCGGAGTTAAACGAGACTTCGCGCTCAATGGAACGGCCGCCCATAATAATGCCAACACGTAATCTATTCATATGCTCCTCGTGTTTTGGCTGTTCTGTTGTATATAGTAATTGAAGATAAGTATAATATGTTTATACAGTATCATGGTTGTTTTTTTTCGCCAAAGGCTAGAATGAATTCGTTGCCAGCTAAAACGCGCCACATACTCTGGTTAGATATGGAAATGACGGGGTTGGATGTTGCAAGAGATAGAATCTTAGAAGTTGCGGTTGTTTTGACTGATATGAATCTTGAAAACATTACGCTAGGTCCGTCTTTAGTTATTTATCAACCAGAAGATATTTTGCAGGCTATGGGCTCTTGGTGTAAAAAACATCATTCTGAATCGGGATTACTTGATCGGGTAAGGGAATCAACAGTTTCTATTGCGGCTGCGGAAGGAATGATTCTTTCATTTCTCAAGGAATATGGTGTCGATATGCCCTTTTTGGGCGGCAATACTGTGTATCAAGACCGTTTATTTCTTAGTCAGTACATGCGATCACTTGTTGAATGTTTACATTATCGGCAAATTGATGTCTCTTCAGTAAAAGAGCTTGTTTTGGCATGGTATTCGGACAATAAACATGCAACGTTTTCCAAAAAAAAGGGGCATCGTGCACAAGATGATATTATTGAGTCGATTGAAGAGTTAAAACATTATCGGCGTTATTTTTTTACGCAATAAAAAACCCTTCAACCTTGGGGAAAGCTGAAGGGGTAGGGGGGAAAGCGATATGATCATCATATCGCTTGTGTCTTGTATATATTAAATTTGCGTACCGACTCTAACACTCTTGTTTTTTGGTGTCAAGACGAGGGTGTTTTTCCTGTTGATTTATTGAACATGCCATTTTGCGCGTAACTGATCCAGGCTTCCATCGCGCATAAATTGATCTAGTATGCTTTGTATCCGAGCAGCTAAATCTGGATAGAGAGGTGAGAGGGCAAGGGCAATGTTTTCGTCGGTATCTTGAATAGTTATAGCTCTGAAGTTTTCAGCTCCATACTGATCAAAAATAGGGGTAACGGTGTTTAAGTTGGTTACAAATGCGTCTACTTCTTCATTGTGTAGTTGTTGTATGGAGTCTTCGATGGTTTCTGTTCTATATATTGATATGTTAGGAAGTTGCGAGATATACATATCAGCCGTATATCCTTGATTTACGGTAACTCGTTTGTTTGATATGTCTTTTATCTTTTTAATAGGGCTTTGCTGTGGGACGATAATAACAAGCGGGTCTTGCGTGACATAAGGAGTGGTAAATGTTGCTTGATGCCGTCGGCTTGGATCAGCAGAAATGCCTGCTGCTACCAGATGAAGTTTACCTTCTTGTAGGTTGGAAAATAGAAGAGGAAAGGGAGTGTCTTTGATTTGATAAGGAAGTTCTAATTTTTTTGCTATCATTTTAGCAAGTTCAATATCCAAACCAATAATGTTGCCATCTTTTTTGAAGCTGAAGGGTGGATAGTCCGCACTTGTGCCTATCATAAGAAGATTTGGTAGAGCTGGCTGTTTGGCTCGTTGTATGCGTCGAATTACAAATACTGCAGAGGTTACAAGTACGAGAAGAATTACTACACTCCATTGGCTTTTTTGCATGGTGGCTCCGTGATAATTAAGAAGAGAATGATTATTCGGAAGTATAGCACGTTGGTGCGGCTCGACAATGTTCTTTTTATAGTTCCTTTTAAATGGCTATACGGGCTGTATTGTCCAAGTAACAGAGCTTTGTATCGTGTTTTCTTGTAGCGCATAGAGCGCATTTGAAAGTTTTGTGTAGGAGTTAGTTTTAAGAAGAAGCGTTCTAAAGTGAATATTTTGCTTTTTGTGCACTATGGGTTTTGCGGGCCCAAGAATCGTAAACGACTCATTTTGTTGCTGGAGTATTCTTTTAACGCGAGAGACATCTTTTTCAACGGTTAATTCATCGGTATGTTGCACTTCGATTTCAGCTACTTTTGCAAATGGCGGATAATTGAGCATTTTTCGAAATGATAATTCATAGGTAACAAAGTCGAGGTATTGTTCTTCATGAAGATAAGAAAAAATAGGATGTTTGGCGCAATATTGGATGAGAACCAGGCTTTTGCTTTTTGCGCGACCGGCGCGGCCTGCTACCTGTAATAATTGCTGTAGTGCTTTTTCACATGCGTTATATTGCGGTTGTGCAAGGGCTGTATCTGCCCAAATTACACCAACAAGGGTGACGCTAGGAAAATGATATCCCTTGGTGATTGTTTGTGTTCCTACAAGAATATCAACGGCGCCCTCGGCTATGGATTGGGCTGTTTTTCCCCAGGCTTGTTTGTTTTTTGTTGTATCCAAGTCCGCACGTTCGATACGTGCAAGCGGGAAGAGTTTTTGCAAAATCTGTACGAGTTGCTGCGTGCCAATTCCTTTTTTTGCTAAATTATGTTTTTGACAAACCCCACAGGTTGTTGGTTCTGGTTTTTTATATCCGCAATAGTGGCACGCAAGACCGGTAGTTTGGTGAAGGGTTAAGCTGACTGAGCAGTAGGGGCATTGAAAAATATGCCCACAATCACGACATTGAATAAAAAAACTGAATCCTCGTCGGTTTAAAAATATGAGACTCTGTTCTTTTGCATCAAGCCGTTTTTGAATTTCTTCTTGCAATCGAGAACTGACCCAAAAGAACGGCCGTTTTTTCTCTTCTAGTAAGCAGACCTGTTCAATGATTGGCGGAGCTCCGGAAAATCGTATCGGTAGGTTAATAATCTTCCATGATCGTTCTTGTGCCGTTTGTAGCGTTTGTATGGACGGTGTTGCTGAACCAAAAATGATTGGGACTAGGCCTGTTTGTGCTTTTAGATGGGCAATTTCTCGTGTGTGCAGTCGTGGGTGGCGTTGCTCTTGATATCCAGAGTCGTGTTCTTCATCAACGATAATAAGTCCAAGATTTGGGGTTGGAAGTAGTGTCGGGAGATGGATGCCAATGATGATTCCTGCTTGGTGGCTGGATAAAAAATTCCATGCATCTGTTCGATCTTTTGATTTTATAGCGGCGTGTATTTGATAGATCGGAATTTTTTTTCCCGCATTAGTAAAATAGGTAGTAAATACTTGGGCCATATGTATGGCTAATCCGATTTCAGGAACTAAGAACAAGACCTGTTTTTGTTGTGTTAGTACGTATTCTATTGCTTGTAGATATACAATAGTCTTGCCCGAGCCCGTTATGCCGTGTAAGAGCATAGGGGTATATGTTTTTTTTATTAACTCGTTTTTTATTTTTTCACATGCAATCTGTTGTTCTATTGAAAGTGAGGGAGAAATGGAGCTTGCAGGAAGGTCTAAGGTTTGGGTTGGATTTACTATAGTTGCCTGATTTTTTGTAAGTAATCCTTGTATTTTGCGTACAAGTATTCTTGGTGTAATGGCATACAGCTGAGCAGCGCGTTGTAGAAATGTATAGTACTGTTGGTCTTGTACGCTAGCAGCAAGTCCAATAATAGAGCGGATAGTAAATCGACCTTCTTTGTTATTGCTTGTTGTTTGCAGGTCGACTATGAGCCCTATTTCAATTCGTTTTTGAAGCGGTACGGTAACTATTGATCCAATAGCTAGATGAGCAGCAATTGTTTCTGGTACTGAATAAGTTAATATTTTTTGATAACCCTTAATTAGTTGAACGAGTGCGTACATATATTATATCGGGTTCTTATATTGCTCTGCTGTGTCAATAAGTTTTCGAATTCGTTTTTCAGAAGATGTATTTTGCAGATCTAGATCGATAAATTGATTAGTTTTATTCCGTTGTTTGGAAAAGGTATAGGTGCGATCATAATGCTCAAGTAGTGCTTGGACCGCAGCTTCGATATTTTGTTGTTCGATAAGTGCGCAGATATCAGTGGTTGCTTTTCCGCCCAGTTGTTGTTCAAGCTTTTTTGTACATGCAATGAGGGCTTGTCTGGTGTGCGATCCATATTCGTTAATAATACGGGTAACGCGTTCTTGTAATGGTATGGTTATGTATAGTACTGGTGCTGTGGAGGTGAGCGTCGATAGTTCTGGTGGAATCTGGATGTCGCCCAGGCGTGAGCCCTCATGTTCCAGCCAGATTACTTTTTTGGGATCCATGTAGTATAGCTGGTGAAATAAGGTGACTGAAAACTGCTCCTGACTTGGTTGTTCTCTATTCCCAAGTCCACCATAGGTTGATCCTTTGTGTCGTGCGATTCCTTCTAGGTTTATAACTTGTTCACTGTTATTCTGCAATTCTTTTAAAAGATCAGTTTTGCCGCTTCCTGTTTTTCCTCCAAGGAGAATAAAAGCGTTTTTTTTCTCGGCAACGGCTTCTCGAAGCATCTTTTTAAGTGCTTTATATCCGCCAATAATTTGAAATGTTTTGTATCCTGCTATGGCAAATAGCATGGCAAGTGATTGGCTACGCATGCCTCCACGCCAGCAGTAGACCGCGACATTTTTTTGAGCAGTTGCTTCTTTGAGTTTATCTATAAATTGTTGTAAATGGGGGCTAACAATAGTTATTCCTGCTTCAATAGCCGCAGATTTGCCTTGATGCTTGTAGAGTGTTCCTATTAGCGCGCGTTCTTCATTAGAAAAGAGAGGAATTGAAATTGCGCCAGGATGATGTGCATGTTCATGTTCTGCAGGTGATCGTACATCTATAAGGGGTATGTTTTTATAGGTTCGTAAATATTCTTCTGCGCTAATGCGTTGGATCATGAAGTTTCTTGCATGGTAAGAACTAATCTTTTTGTGTAGTATACCAAAACTTATTGATTTTAAAGTCGGGTGTCTTTAGGGCATTACTCTAAGTTTTATTATTTCATTTGGACTTATGTTGCATATATTTTTTATAGGTTCGCATAAAGCCTTTTTTCTTCATTTTTTGAAAACGCAGGTTTTATGCGTTGCAGCAGAGCAGCTTTTTCTCTGGGGAGAAAGACTGCCCCCTTTCCTCGCTGTAGCTCGTTAAAACAGTACAAAAGAAAATCTCGCTCTTCTTGAGTCTTTAAGCGGGGCATGGTTCGTAAAGTTAAATATTTAGGTTTTTTTGAATCACGGTTAATAATAATGGCTCTTTGGGTTGTTTGAACTGTGTTGATCGCAGTACCAAGGTGTATCGTTCCAATTAATTTTTCTTGGTGTGGTTTGGAGAAAATATCTTTAATAGAAACCATGAATCCCAGACCGCATCGATATAAAATAAATAAGTGTTTTTTTGTTTGGTTTGCTAAGAAGAGTCCTTTGACTGCATCGGGGAGGTAGCGTTTTATGGTTATTGTCTCCTGATGGTTGCGTTGAGATATCTGTACGTTGCCATCACGCATGCCAAAGATTCGAATATCCTTAAATGATGCTTCTGTTGCGCTTAGTTGGGTTTTTTGTTTTTTTTGATTTCTAAGAAAAATACTACTTGTGTGGCATTGTTTGGGGTGGGGCATGGTATGTATTTTTTTATGTATAAAAAAATAGTCCATAGCTTGATCTTTATTTTGGTAGATTGTGTTTTTGGGTATACCTTTTTCTATTTCTTGAAGCAAATCTTTCGGTAAACAGCTCTCGTAGCTTTTTTTGCTCATGGCATTGATGTTGTGCATTGTTGCGGCAAAAAAAAATAAAAGCGTGATTCGTTTGTTTATTATAGTCTTCACAGGAACCTTTTTTTAAAATCTTCATGTTTATATTGTAGCTATAATACAGGAGTTTTTGTTTTTTGGGGATGTTTTTTATGAGGCTTCTGGAAAAAATGTTAATAAAAAAGCTTAGTTGCTATTGTTTCGAGATTTGATTGTGTCTTTGTTGTTAGCTGGGCATAGAATGTGTTGTCGTATGGGCGGGTTTCTAGCACGATGGGTGTTGCAATTGCGTGGCCTAAGACCAGAGCTTGTTGTTTGCTGCTGAGTGTTGCGAGAATATGCCGTAATTCGTTGGCACCAGAAATCCCGCCAAGTACAGCGTTAATATCTTTTTCATCATGGAGTTGCGCGATTATTTTAGTTCCAATTTGGGAAAGAATTTCTGGATCAATACCCGATGGGCGTTGATCGACAATCATAAGGGAGACATAATATTTGCGCATTTCTCGTGCGATTGTTCCAAATATTGTCTGTTGCGCTGCGGTTGGGTTAAGGAATTTATGTGCTTCTTCAATAACAACGAGAAGCTGTTGGGGGGCATCTTCTTTTTTTTGGGATGCAAGAAATTGTTCAGTTTTTTCTATGTAGCGCCCATGGATGCGTCGGGTAATAATGTTAGCCAAGAGTAAATAGCAGAAGGTTGAAGCAAAGGTGCCAAATTCAATTATTACCGATATCCCTTGCTCTAGGTGTTCAAGTAATATTTGAATAGGGTTTTTATTAAGCCTTTGTCGGGTGAAAAAGGGGTATCGTTCAATAACTCGTAGTTTTCGATATAGTGCGCTTATTGATTCTGGATGAGCACCTACTTCCTGTGCCAGATCAGCAGCTTGGGTTCCTTGGTCTAATAGCACGACGAGCCAATCTTTTTTGTATCGACTGGCTAATAAATAGGCTGCTTCATAGGCTGTTGGGTGCAGGTTGAGTTCATTAGCAAGTGCAAGGATATCCTGTACGTTTATGCTATCAAGGGGGATTGTCAGGCATACGTCAGGATTGCTACCGCGGCGTCGAGTAGCTTCAGGGTCGAGTGAAAAAATAGCTACGGAGCTGGGAAATAGCGTTTTGAGGCCTTTGACAAAGGGGGTGTTACTTGACTCATTTCTTGCTTGCAGGCCATATTCACTGTGCATATCAAATACTAAAGAGGTTGCGCGTTTATTTTTTAACAATCCGGCTAGTAGTAGACGAGTAATAAATGTTTTTCCGGTTCCTGTTTTTCCAAAGACTCCGCTGCTACGCTCAGTAAGTTTTTCGAGATTTATACAGACATCGGCTTCCATGTCGAGCGGTTTTCCGATAGCAAAATCTCTTGTTGGTGCTTGTTCTTCGCTTCCAAATATATAAGAAATATCATCATTGTTTGCGGTATATACGCGAGTGAAGTGCTCAGGAACGCTTTTTATTGGTTGGCGCTCATTTTGTTTATTAAGGCCAATCAGCGGACGGATAAGGGCGTGGGCCGAGCAGAGGTTTGATTGTATAATTTGTAGAAAGCGAGGGTTGTTTGAAACATAGGGCAGTAGTGATTGCTGAGGAATTGCATCCAGGCGAATGTCAGTGATAAGGGAAAAGAAGGTAAGCTCTTTTCCCTTAATGGAAACAAGTCGTCCGCTTTTGATATTTTCTATCCCATAGATTGGATTAATACGCATTAAAAAGCCATCGCTGAGCGATCCTGAAACAATGGTTCCGAGTTCTATGCTTGTTTTCATCTTCCGTTATTCACTCAGAATAATTTTAATTGATTCACGGTCAATTATGGCGATTCCATCAAGAACTTGAACTTCTTCGGTTTTGTTGTCGGATCGTGTTAAGGATACCTTTGAGTTATGTTTTAATGCTGCGTATAAGGGCTCGTGTCCAGGCAAAATTGAGCGTATTCCCGCGATTGTTTCAATTTGAAGTTCGCTGATATGGTGTGTTACTGTTTTTGTCTGATAGATTATTGTTAAAGGTATGGTCTTCATGCCGTTTTTTCTGTTTCTTTAAGGAGCTCGCCAGCCTTTTTATGAGCTTCTTCAAGTGTGCTTACCATATAAAATGCTTGTTCTGGAAGGTGGTCGCATTCTCCGTTGATGATAGATTCGAAGTCGTTGAGTGTTGTTTCAAGGGGTATGTATGCACCGGTAATTCCGGTTGAAAATTCTGCTGAAAAGAGTGGTTGTGTTAAGAATTTTTGTATACGTTGTGCACGTTTTACTAGGAGTTTGTCGTCATCAGAAAGTTCTTCAATGCCTAATATAGCGATTATATCTTGAAGCTCTTTGTATCGTTGCAGCACTTTTTGTACGGTGCGAGCAATTGTGTAATGCCGTTCGCCAACAATGTTGGGATCGAGTCCTTTTGATGAAGATGCAAGTGGATCTATTGCTGGGTAGATGCCAAGCTCAACCAGTTTTCGTGAAAGAACCGTGTTGGAGTCAAGATGCATAAATGTGGTTGCTGGTGCTGGGTCGGTTATGTCATCGGCGGGAACGTATACGGCTTGAATTGAGGTAATTGCACCGTTAAATGTATTGGTGATTCGTTCTTGGAATGCGCCGAGTTCGGTGGCAAGAGTAGGTTGATACCCAACGGCCGAGGGCATGCGTCCAAGAAGAGATGATACTTCAGAGCCTGCTTGCACGAGACGAAAAATGTTGTCGACAAAAAAGAGGACATCTTTATGTTGCTCATCACGGAAATATTCAGCCATGGTAAGACCGGTAAGGCCGACGCGTAAACGTGCCCCAGGAACTTCTCCCATTTGTCCAAAGACTAAGACTGCTTTATCAAGTACGCCAAAGCGCTGCATTTCAAGCCAAAGTTCATTACCTTCGCGAGTTCGTTCACCGACACCCGTAAATACTGAAACGCCATCATGTTCAATAGCGATATTACGAATAAGTTCGGTTACAAGGATGGTTTTACCAACTCCGGCGCCGCCAAACAAACCAATTTTTGATCCTTTGAGATAGGGACAAATGAGATCAATTACCTTGATGCCGGTTTCTTGGATTTCATTTTCAACTTTTTGTTCTGAGAGAGATGGGGCTTGTCGGTGTATCGGCCAAAATTCAGTGGTTTCAACTGGTCCTTTGTTGTCGATTGGATTTCCCAATACATCAAAAATTCTGCCGAGGGTTTGATCGCCAACAGGAACTTTAATTGCTGAGCCGGTGTTAATAACACGCATGCCGCGACTGATACCAAAGATATTTTCAAGCGCTATGCAGCGTACAATACCGTCGCCAAGTTGCTGGGCCACTTCTAGGCTGGCTCGATCTTCTGTTCCATTAGCCTTGTTAATAAGAACATCAACACGGTTGTAGACAGTCGGTTCAAATTCGGGGGAAAATTCTATGTCAATAACAGTTCCGCTTACACGAACAACTATACCGTCAGGGTTGTTTTTAGGTTTTGTTCGGGATAAAAGTGATGAGTCAGACATACTTTGTCCTCAGCGATAAATTAACATATAGAGTATTGATGTTAGCTAGTCTACTCCTTTTTTCAGAAGGTCAAAACCCTTCCCGATATCCTTTAATTCTTTTATGTACTGGTTGCTAGAACAGAAGCAATAGTTGCTTTTTAATAGAAATTTCTTTATTATAATAGATATTTGTATTTAATTCAGAATATGGAGGCTTAATAATGAAGTTATCTTCCTTTTTGATGATATTCTGTTTTTACCTTTCTTGTTTTTTTAGTCCTATAGACTCTTCTGGTAGCTTGATAGAAAAAAGAATATGTCAGAATACGCATCATTTTATGGCTGGTGTGCAGCAAAAAAATGTTTCCACTTATAGTTTTTTGCGGCCATTTGTGTTTTTTCCATCAATAGCTGTTTCTGGTTGGTTTTTTTGGAGGTATGTATGGCCACGTCTTTCTTTTTTTAGATCCCAAGAAAATTTCGTTAAGCCTGTGTTGTTGGATGAGTCAGATCCTGTACCAGTTAATAAAAAATTCGAGATCGATCCATTCAATACATTCCCTAGAAAAAAAGTACCATCTTCATCGCCTTTATTTTTACCGAAAAATCCAATAAGTTCTGCTCTGAAAGAAGTATCTTTCGATAGGATAACAGAAAAGCCTCTGCAGTGGAATGACCCATTTTGTTTTCGTAATGCGCTTTTGCAAGTTTTGTTAACTGCAGACGGTGTTGCGCCGTTGTTTTTGAGAACGCTTAAGTCTGTTCCTAATCAGGAAGATCCAGTAATAAAATCATTATTGGCTATACAGTCAGATACAAGCTCTATTATTAATATTGACGCTGAGGATTCAGTCTATTCGCATTTGGCTAAGGAATTAAAATTTGGAAACATTTTTAATGTTGCGGAAGACCCGGTCTCACTTTTTGCAACTATTAGCAGTAGTGAGGGGCCATTGAAAAAAGTTTTTGCAGGCATGTTTTCTTATAGACTTAAGGATAAGAGGTTTCAAACTTCTCTATCTATCAGCGACTTTGTTGAGAAGGCAGAACGAGCAAAAAAAGAGGAGGCGGTCCCTTTTGACCAGATAATATCTTCGGAGAACAAGCAAAAGGTTGTAAATAGTGGTTCTCTCTATGCTCGTTATTGGGTAACTCATATGCTTGATAATCCGATTGCTTCATTGCCAAACGTTTTTGTTATAAATCTGCTTCTTGAGGATAGATTTCCGTTTACACATATGAATAAAATACCAGCAGAGTTGTTCATGCGAGATATGAATAACGAGGAGGTTATATATGAATTGGTAGCGCTTGTCAATTATGGTTCTTTCCACTACACGGCTTCAATTCGTCTAGGGGGTAAGTGGTGGGAGTATGATGATTATAATCGTATTAAATTAGGTTCGCGCGTTGCTTTTGATGCTTATTATTCTGAAGAACATTCAGCTTTTTTGATGCAAAACAGGCCTTTTAGAAATTCTGGAACTGGCTTTTTGACCCATAAAGGACCCTATTGGGTTAAGAATATGGGCGACTCTCTTGCTCGCGTTCCGCATATGCTTTTTTATGCTAAAAAGAATTAGTTACTTATTTATTGATTAGGTTTTAAAGTGTTGTGTTTCAATTTCGCTTGGATTGAGAGTTCCTTCTTCTAGATTTTTATATCGTAGCGCATGGGCTGCATTGCTGGTCGCTTCTTGAATAGCTAGAGTTAGGTTTTTTTGGGCTATAAGAGCACAGGTACACGTTATGCCAAAAACATCGCCAGCGCCAGTTGTTCTTTGTATTTTTACGGGATGTGCAGGCGCGTGTTTTGCCTGATTTTCTTCCCAGTACCAGGTTCCATTTGTTCCGTCAGTGATAATACAGCTTGTATTGGGGGCCCATTGATAAAATTGTTGCAAAAGTTCTTTTTTTTCCGTTATTTTTCCGGTCAATTTTTCTATTAGTACATTGGCTTCATGAAGATTTAATATGAAGAGTTGGATTGTGGGAAGGATATTTTGAAGTGTTTTTGGAGCGTACAAGATTTCATCCATGCTTGGATTATGCGCAATAAAGGGAGATTGTTGCGTTGATCGCAAGTTTTTAATTGTTGGAGCGATATCAATTATGCATCCATGGGTAAGGGGTCCGAGATAGATGCTCTCCAGATGGCTTATTCCAGCAATAGCGGTAGTTATATCTTTTGCCTGTATATTCAATTCTTTAGGCTTATATGAGATCAAGGATGTTTCGTGACCGACTGTCTCAATGATGCAGGAGATGCCACCTTCTTTAATGTCTGATACTTGCAGATGTGTAGTGTTAATATTGGTTTCTTGCAGCTTTTTTATTGCGGAAACCCCAAGTTCATTGTTTTGTATTCGTGAGCAAACATACACTTGGGTGTTTAATTTTGAGGCGGTTATAGAAGTATTGTAGGCGCTACCGCCATATGAAAAAAAACCATAATTTGCGGCGATTTTTTTTCCAATAGGTAAGGCAAGTGCATGTTTGTTTGCGCATATTTCTAGTTCTGGGCAGGTAATTGTGATATCAGTTACGATGCTTCCTGCGATTAAGAGATTTTTTCTTTTTTGCACGAATTGTTCTCCATGTATATTGATGTTGTGTTTTGTTAAGGGAGCATATTTTTTTGAAAAGTGAAATGGTTTATTTTTTGGGATATATGTTTGATATGAGCATGGATAAGCAGAATGGGGTGTTTAAAAGCAGTTACTTTGATGATCAAAATATTTATGTAGATTTAGGTTGTTTGTAGATCGTGTTGTTTTGTTATTTTGCCCTTAGATAAGGGGGTGTCATATTAACACCCCCTTATTAATTTCCTTTAATTGGGCAGCAAAATTCGTTGTAAGACTTCTTCTGCATGTTCGACGAAAATAACTTCTAGATCTTGCATAAGTTCTTCTAGTCCAGAGAAGTCTTTTTTGTTTTTAATAGGCAAGAGAACGGTTTTAATATGATTCCGTTTTGCGGCAAGTAATTTTTCTTTTACCCCGCCGATTGGCATTACAATTCCCTGTAAATCTATTTCTCCAGTCATTGCATACTCCGCGTTAATTGGGCGTTTTGTTAGGGCAGATATAATTGATGATAAGATTGTAATTCCAGCTGATGGTCCATCTTTAGGTACTGCGCCAGCTGGTACGTGTATATGAATATCATATTCGGTAAAGCTGTTCTTTGGAATGTTGAATGCGTCGGCATGTGCTCGGGCGTAGCTAAGAGCGGCTTGCGCTGATTCTTTCATGACATCACCAAGACGGCCAGTAAGCAATAATTTCCCAGATCCGGGCATGATGATTGCTTCAATTTGAATCATTTCTCCACCAAAACTTGTCCAAGCTAGGCCATTTGTAATACCTATGCTGTTGGTATGATTGCTTTCAAGACCATCAAACTTTCTGATGCCGAGGTACTTTTCTAAGGTTTCATTGGTAAAGCTTACTACCTCGTTATGTTCAACAAACGCTCGAGCTACTTTTGAGCAGAGTTTTTTTATGAGTCGTTCAAGCTCACGAACGCCTGATTCACGAGTATAATTGGCGATAATATCCTCAAGTAGTTCTTTGGTTATTGCTAATTGCTCCGGACATATGCCTGTTTCTGAGCAGGCTTTTTTGATAAGGTGTCGTTGTGCAATAACACATTTTTCTTCGAGCGTGTACCCGGAGAGTTCTATGATTTCAAGGCGGTCCCGTAATGCACCAGGAATGGTGGATAAATCATTGGCGGTAGCAACAAAAAAGACATCTGAAAGGTCAAAGGGAATTCCTAGGAAGTTATCGTAGAATGTCTTATTTTGTTCCGGATCAAGAACTTCAAGCATCGCTGCAGATGGATCATTTTTGTAATCTTGGCCAAGTTTATCAATTTCATCGATAATCATGACGGGGTTCATCGATTCAGCCTTTTTGATGCCTTGGATAAATCGTCCCGGCATGGCGCCAACATAGGTTCTACGGTGACCACGTATTTCTGATTCGTCTTTTACTCCGCCCAGTGCTATGCGAACATGCGATCTTCCAAGTGCTTTGGCTATTGATTGGCCTAATGATGTTTTGCCGGTCCCAGGAGGCCCAAAGAGGCATAAAATTGGTGTTTTGCCTGTTGCGGTTAGTTTTTTTACCGATAAAAAGTCAAGTATACGTTCTTTTACTTCTTCCATGCCGTAGTGATCAGCGTCTAGCACTTCTTTTGCGCGGGAAAGGTCAAGATTGTCTACTGAATGGTTACCCCAAGGAAGTGCAAGTACTAATTCGATATAGTTACGCAACACTCCAGCTTCAACTGAATCGCCGCTGAGTCGTTCCAAGCGCTTGATTTGCTTAGAGACTTCTGTTTTTGAGCTTTCTGGCATGGAGCTTTTATGTAATATGGTATGCAGGTCCGCTATTTCATCTTCATCTTCTTCTTCGCCTAATTCGGTGCGTATCGCCTTGAGTTGTTCTCGTAAATAATATTCACGCTGCGACTGGTTCATGGAGTCTCGTGCCCGATTTTTAATCTGTTCTTGAACTTCTGCTACTTCTATTTCTTTGGCTAAATGCTTGTAGAGGGTTTCTAGGAAGGTAGAGCAGCATGATTCTTCAAGTAATGCTTGAGATTCTGGAATGGATAGGTTGAGGTGTGAAATAATAAAATCAATAATTTTCTCAGGGTCATTCATCCGTGAGAGAATGTGATGAAAATCTGGAGTTGGTGATTTGCCGGATGCAGACATTTGGTCGGCGATATTTTTTATATTCCGTAACTGTGCTGTTAATTCAGCTGTTTCAGTTTCCATGTCCGTTACTATTGGTTTTATTTCCGCATACAGCATATCGTTTTCTGAGTTAAGCTCTTGTACTGACGCTTTGCAGAGGCCCTGCACAAGAATTTTAATCGTATTGTCTGGCATTTTAATAATGCGCATGACTGATGCAACGGTACCGATGCGATATAAGTCGTCTGTTCCTATGGAGTCTTCTTGGCAGTTGTCTTTAGCTGCTAAGAGTAGTATAGTTTTTTGATTTGCTTCGACTGAGTTGTTGATACCGGTTATTATTCGTTCATCGACAACGAGCAGTGGTACGATCATACGTGGAAAAACGACCACATCTATAGTTGGCACCACCGGCAGACGCCGAGGTACGGATTCGCAAATCGAGACGTCTGTTATTTTCATTGTATCCCCCCTTTATTACCTGTGTAACACAACCGGTATTACACCCCTAAGATCAACCTAGCTGAGGGGCAGATAGGAACTCAAGAGTTTCAAGTGAGAAGAAAAAAAGAGTAGTAAGTTGCGGTCTTTTATAGCCACTCTTGTATATAGTGGTGATCGGGATCCCAGGTTTTTGTTTGTGTTGCAGGATTAAATCTGCGGAATGGGGGTTGCGCATCATATCCTGTTGAACTGATCCATTGCCAATTGCCAGCGTTTACTGCAGGGTCATAATCGATAAGTTTTTGAGCAAAATATTGTGCGCCTTTTCGCCAATCAACAAGTAGGTTTTTGACGAGATATGATGCGGTAAGCATGCGCGCGCGATTGTGCATGTAGCCAGTTTTATTGAGTTGGCGTATACCAGCGTCAATAATCGGTATTCCGGTGTTTCCTTCGCACCAGGATTTGAATGTCGCCTCTGATGAGTTCCACGTTGTTGGTTCATGCTGTGGTCGTGCCGATTCAGTTAGGGTTTCTGGATAGTGATAGAGCATATAGGTAAAAAAATCACGCCAATACAGCTGTCGAATGAGTTCATGTGTCGGGCCAAATTGCTTTATTATTTCATGATATATAGTACGAATTGAAAGCGTGCCGAATTTGTTATGAGCGCTCAGGAGGCTGGTTGTCTTTGCTGGAATATTGCGCGTATCTTTATAATCCTTTAATTGGCTAATTTTTTTGAGAAGAGCTAATCCTTGAGTAGTCCCCCCGTGAAGCGCCGGGTTTGTGTTCGGTTGTTTAGTTAGAAGGGTTTTAGCGACGCTGTTATTAAAGGGTAAGAGGATGTTGTTTTTTTTGAGATTTGGCTGAGTAATGTGTGTGAGATCGGTTTTTTTTGGCATGGCGGGGGCGCGTAGGCAAGCTTGAGTAAAAAAGGCGGAGAACTGTTTGTATGGTGTATTGGTTTTGGTTCTTATAGATTCTGGATCTCCCAGTAATAAGCTGTCGTGTGTTATGTGTAGAGGAATTTTATAGTTGGTACAAATGGTAGCAATTTGCGCATCCCGCGTTTTACTAAACGGTGTATAATCGGCATTGAAAAAAACTGCATCGTATATGCCAAGTCGAAGAAGTTTTTCGACAACCTTAGAAGGATTTCCTATCGTGTGCCAGAGTTGCAGATCATGTTTTTGCAAGGTCTGCTCAAGATCGATTAGTGATTCGATCATAAAGGTAAAAGCAGGAGCGCTGAAAAAAGAATTATTTTGCTCTTGTTGCGTTGGATCAAAAATAAATAGGGGAATGATAGTTTTTGATTTTTGAAGGGCTGTAAGAAGGGCAGTATTATCTTCTATGCGCAGATCTCGACGAAAAATCATTAATCCGGTTGCATACGGTTTCATTAGTATTATGTTCCTGTATTAGAGAGTAGAAAAAATACGGGGGTACTGTAGCATAGAATCTATTTATTTTCTACGAGAGTTTTTTGTTTTCTCAGAAAATGTGTAGCGCAACAGAATGTTATGATTTTGAAATTCGTTTTCACCCATATAATATGCAACATGAATCCATGTGCTCTTTTTTCCGTTGTACGTTCCTATTTTTAAGGTCTTGTCATTTTCTACATTAAGATAGTTTTCTGAGTTTGGTATGCGGATTAGGTAGTGTGTTGCTCCAATTAGATTAGGTGGCGTTACGTTTATAATGGAGAAGGAGGTTGCTGATGAAATATTTTGAGTTGTTCCTATGGATCGGCTACTTGCTACTATATATTCATCCCCTTGCTTTATTTGAGCCATAGAACTTTCTGCTGATAGGGATAGAAATCTGGTTAATAAGATGAAATAAAAAAATATTTTTTTTCTGTTCATACGTTCTCCTTTGTAAAAATCTGATTTTTGAGGATCTGTTATAAGCCAGGAGCTTTATTCTGCAATTCTTTTTTTTAGATAGCAAGTGTTTTGGAATCGATACTTCTATTGCAATTTGTTTTTTATTTTTGCTATTTTGCATGTTGAGATAGCTATTAAATATTAGATTTTAGGAGAAGTTATGTTTATTCGAGCGGTCTTCTTCTTAGTTACTTTTTTGGGTGCGTTACTGCAAGCTGCTTCTGATGAGGAGCTTGTTAAATATTAGTATAATTTTTTTAATACGCGAAAGGCTGAGAGAGAGAGGTTGTATGATGAAAATGTAAAAAAGATAGATGACCCAATTGGGAAAGCTGCTTTGCGCACATTAATGCGGATTGGTGATTTTTTGTATTTTCGCTTTACAGAGGATTTAGTTCGTCAGGTTTTCTATAAAAATCCTCAGCTATTTGTTGAAACTATGCAGGAGCATGATATCCTTGCTCGATTATTAAAAGAGAAAGAAGATGCTCCCTCTTGGAATCTATTAGAGCATGGGCGGTTAACGTTATTAATAGTAGCATCTGCGGCTAAATTGAGTTTTATGCTTGCCCAGTTAGCAGGTCTTGCCGGAATAAGTGTTGTTTTCTGAGAATCTAGCTTAGGTGTGGCCCAGTATAAAGTTCTTTTAGGTAGTCTTGCAGAGGGCTGTTGATTGTTTGCTCTGAGCATTGGTATATTGCGTCATTAATTTGAATAAAAATCTTACGTTCGTCTTGTGTAATGAGCAGGGCAGTTTTTGCTTCGTCCTTGTCCTGTTTTTCTTGATTGAGAGGTATGATTTGGCTGATACTCCAGGGTTCATTGAAAATTGGGTTTTGTCCTAAAATTTCTATGTAGTATTGGTTGTTAGTTAATTGATAGGTGAGTAAGGCTATAAAAGCCCCGCTGTTGCTTGCTGCAGCATTAACAATGGTTCTTTCAGTGCTGAGCGAAAACATCTTTTCATTATGCCTTAAAACGCCCTTTTTGAGCTCATTGTTCCATGCAAGATGGATGGAGTTTTCGGAAAAGGAAAAAAGTCGGTCATATGGTGAATATTTTTTTATTGAAACGTTTGCAGTAGTTGTTAGAGCGTCTGGAAGTATTCTATACGTTTTGATAAACCCTTCTCCTGATTCTTCTTTTTCTTCAGAAAGGATTACTTCTAAGGGATTACTGCTTAAACTGTGCCCTGTTTGTGCGGCGTTAAACGGTATTTCTACACAAGAAACATTGAGCACGTTAAGTTTGTCCAGTTCTTCTTCTTTTTCATAGAGAAAATTAAGCAGGCAAGTTGTTTTTTTTGTGACGATAAGAACATGCGTATTGTCGGATGCCCAAATTACTTGCAAGATTTCTTCAGGTTTTACGTGCAAGGTTGTTAGGGAGATCTTGCTTGCTAAAGGTACGGGATTTTCGCAACAGGCAAATGGTATTATTCCTGAGGCTTCTGCATCAAAACACAATCCGAATTTGTTGTTTGGGCTTATTGAATAATGGTCGCATGGGAAATACTCGATTATTTCTTCTGGTAAATGTTTTTCCTTCTCGATCCAATGACACTGAGGGCTTCGTTGTAAAAGTAGGAGTGTTCCTTGGCCATAATTTTGCAAGAATAATTTTGTTCGAGCTCCTTGTTTTTGGACCTGCTCGAGGATTAAGTTATCTTTAGGATTCAGTCCCAGTTTTTCTTTATCTAAACAAAAACATTTTTTTTGTATCTGCTTAGGTGAATGTTGCAGGATTTGTTTGAATAATGATTCTTTATCGAGCGCTTGATTGAGTGCTTGGTTTTGTTTGTTTTTTTCAAAAATAATGGAAATATACTGTCTAATAAATTCATCAGGAAGCTTTTGTTCAGATGCTTCATTTAGCTGGCTTATAAAAAAAGCTATATCGTGAGCAGGGATAATTTGGTTTAGTTTGGATTGGTACATTAGAGTGTGTTTGTTGCTGTTTTTTACTAATAAAAATGCGGTAAATAATTTTTGTATTGTGTGTAGCTGTGGTCCTTGGTAGGGTTGCGCACGCTGTATTTTTTTTGGTCGCTTTAATGTCGGGGAGCTTGGGTTTAGCGTTTGTATTTTCTGAAAAATCATTTTTGGTGTTAGACGGATTTTTTTTTCGATCCGATTATTTTTTGTTTTTTTTAATATAAAAAATTTTGGTAATACTTCCGGGGACCAAGACTCGAGGGAATGTGTTTCTAGGTGGAGATTATGCTTGCGTTGTTCTTGAATGTTTTTAAAGATGCGATTTTCAAGTGCTGGTAGTTGCTGTATTTGTTGCGCGCACGGCATTTTTTGTATTTGCAGGAGGCTGGAAAAGAGAACTAATAAAAATTGAAGATGTGTTAATTTCATGAAATGTTCTTACCCGAAAATCTGAATAAAATATATAGATGTTAGCTTTGTTTACTTGCTCTTTAAGATATCGTTAATCTTAAAAATACCATATGTATTAAGGAGAGTATATGAAGATTAAAGATATGCGTGCTCGAGAAGTTTTTAATTCTCGTGGTTGGCCAACAATAGCGTGCGATATTGTTTTGGAAGATGGGTCTATTTGGACGTCTTCAGTTCCTTCAGGCCTTTCCTGTGGAACACAAGAAGCAAAAGTTATCACGGATGGCGATGAACGACTTTGGGGTAAGGGTATGCGGCGCGCGGCGGCTATTATTGAGCAAGAAATAGCGCCGTTATTGCTTGGTCGATCTGTGCATGCAATTGATATGGATCTTGAGATACGTGATCTTGATGGGACATTAGACAAGTCTAAGCTAGGCGCACCATCAATGCTGGCTGCTAGTATGTCATTGTACAGAGCACATGCGCATGCTGAAAGTGTTCAATTGTATGAATTTATTGGCTATGCAATGGGTGCTGATTCTATCTCCCTTCCTTTTCCATTTTTTAATGTTATTAATGGTGGATTGCATGCAAATAATGGATTAATTATACAAGAATTTTTGGTCACGCCTGTAGGTTTGGATAGCTTCACTGCTGCGCTTGATGCGGGAGTTGTTTTATTCCACGAGTTAGGGAGTTTTTTTAAACAACGTGCTGTTTCGTTTGCCTATGGCGAAGAGGGTGGATATGCCCCCGTATTAGATGATTATACCATTGCACTTGAAATGTTGTCAGAAGTTATTGCTACGGTGCAGATGAAATATGGGTATACCTTTTTTTGTGCCCTTGATGTGGCAGCATCGCATTTGTATGATGCAGATAAGAAAAGATATGTGTTGCAGAATGAACTTCTCTCATCTGCAGACATGGTTAACCTGTATACTCAGTTGGTCGATACGTTTCCTATTTGTTCCATTGAGGATGGTTTGCATGAGGAAGATTGGGAAGGATGGAAATTGTTAACTGAGTTGTTGCATGATCGGGTACAGTTGGTAGGTGATGATCTTTTTGTTACGAATCCTCATCGAATAGCCTATGGTATTGAGCGTACGATTGCTACGGCTGCACTTATTAAACCGAATCAAATAGGTTCGATTACCGAAACAATTCAATCGATCCAGTTGTGTAAGGATAATGGATGGGGAACAATGTTGTCACATCGATCGGGAGAGACTGAAGATACCTTTATTGCTGATTTTGCTGTTGGAAGCAATGTCGGGCAGATAAAAATGGGTGGGTTAACGCGAGGTGAGCGCTTAGCTAAGTATAATCGATTGGTGACCATAGAGGATTATTTACAGCGACCATTGGCTGAGTAAATTATTTTTTTGCAAATGGATTTTCGCTTAATTCACCTAGTTTTCTAAGCCCTTCCTTTTCCCATTGCTCATACGCTTGAGCTATTGCTTTTTGGGAGGGCTTTTGTGTAATTTGCTCACCTTGTTCTTGAAAATCTTTAAATAATGCGCTGCCAGAGACATGTTGTTCGTTGGAGAAATAGAGCATAGTGACAGGATCTTTTATGCTAGAAAAGAGCTCTCCACTTTTGATGATATTTTTTCCTTCCTCAATGAGTTCATTTGTTAATTGATTGAAACCAGAGCGCAATTTTGGGTCGATAATAGTGGGATGAATAAAGATGGCAAGATTGCTTTTTTCTCGCGACTGTGAGTTTCCTTTAAATAGATTGCCAATAATAGGAATAGATCCTAGAAGCGGCCATTGGGTGTTGCTCTCTGAATCATTAATTTTTGCTAAGCCACCGAGTACTAAAATATCACCTGAGTTGATTGATGCGCTTGTTTCAATGTTTTGTGTTTTTCTATTAAATTTGTCGGTAAATGCTTCCACTTGAGCACTTATTTGTAGTGATAGCCTATCAATGGAGCTGATCCGAGGTTTTATGGTAACCGATGTTGTTGCTTCAAAGTCTTTGATAGGAATGGTGGTGTTTATTGTTCGTCCATCGGAGGTTCCTTCTTTGCGCTTAATAACGGTATTGCTTGAGGTAGTTTCTTCATTGTTTTTAACCGTGATAATAATTTGGGTAACAATCTTGCTGTCAATCCATCGGTCAAGCAGCTTTAAAACGCCCCAAATGCTATTATTGGTTTTGTCAGCAAAAGAAATAATCATAGATCCGTAGTTGGTGGAGCCAGTTGTTTCGGCAATTGCCATGTCTGAGCGATCTGATGCAGTTAGTTTTAAAAGGTCAGTTGCGAGCGTAAGCAGACTTGAAGAAGGAGTTGCTGGGCCCGTGAGAACAGATGATAGTTGGGCACTTTGGAAAGAAAAGTTGTTAGGAAGGAGATGGTTTTGCGCCAAATCAAGGGGGTTGCGCATATGAGCCTTGATTTCTTTTCTACCAATAAATGTAAGATCCGCAATAAGGACTTGTACGGCAATTTGCAGTTGTGGTTTATCGAGTTGTTCTATAAGTGCCTTAATATATGGCCAGTCTTTGTTTAGACAAGCAATAATAAGGCGGTTACCACCAATGGTAAGCCCGCTTTTTAATTTAGCCGAGCGTCCACCGCCACTGCCTTGAGCTTGGGTCTCTTCTCCAACAACAATGACTTCGTCAAATGATTGTGCAGGACCGGAGGTGTCTTTTTTAGATTGTGTTTGATTAGACTTTACTATAAGCGAGAGCGTGGGTGCAAAATCTTTTGCATCAAGATATTGCAGTTCATAGACGTGTAAAATGGAGTTTCCACTATCTGGTTGACGGTCCAGATGTTCCTGAACAAGCTTTTTGATTCTCCGAATAGAACTTTCTTGTCCAATAATAATGAGAGAATTGCGCTCTTTATTTGCAAAAACGCGTGTGTTCGGCGCAAAATAGAGGTCTTCATGAGTTTTTATCGTTGGTCGAATGCTGTGCACATCGCGTGTTGCAGCTATTAATTGTTCATTAATAATTTGTGCAAAAAGTTTTGCAGGTGCGTTTACTACTCGAACCTCTTCAATTTTTTCTGGCGAGCCGGTTTCATCAAGTTTTAATACCAGGTTCATGGTTGCAGCAATATTCCGTGATGAGCCAGTCAAAATAATGCTATTTGTTTTCGGATCGTAAAAATAACTACTTTGCACGCCAAGTGTATCACGAATCAGTAGATTAATAGGTTCATTGCTATCCGCTGAAGGTGGAATTTTGAAGTTAGACAAAAAATAAATTGCTCGAATGTCAGAGTCTTCGTTGGGTAGTTTTTCGGGTGCAATATTGACAAAGAGGGGTAGCGTGCGACGAGTAATGTTAATCTCGTTAACTTTTTGAATTAATAGAGCGCTTGGGCTGCTGCTTAAGGCATAGCCAGAAAGACGAAGGAGTGTTTCGACATATCGTTTGAGTGTGGAGATCGGTAGGCGTTGTTTTTTACCGAAGTTAATCTTTTGGTTAACTTGATCGTTTCCGATTGGAAATATGATATTAAGTTTTTCAATACGAGCAATTTTTTCTAATAAAGAATGTAGGTTTTCTTCTTTATCTATTTTGACCGAGATTTCTCGTTTTTGCCGAGTTGTTTTTTTTATCGGAAGATCGGTAGGTGAGAGGAGAGTCTCTTCTTGGTTTGTTTCTGCGGCTTTTGTTGTATGAAAAAGAGTTGGTTGCAGAATTGTGACAATCAAAAGGAGTCGAAAAATATGTAGCATGGGTACCCCTTATGAATTATTGGATTGCAGGGTTGCGATGGTAATCGTCATATCAAGCGATTTTGGATTACTTTTATTACGGCTCATAACAAGATCTTTAGTGAAAATGCGAGGGTTTTTTTCTAGTAACATGATTAGTTCGGTTATGTCTTGCATCGTAATGTCAGAAAAGCTTGCTTCTAGTTTTATTTCATTATATCCGTTGTTTAGGTTTTTTGCGGAACCAATCTCAGGCTCTTTGGTGCTTTTTTCTTGCAAATTAGTTTCTCGAAGAATTTGGTCAAAAAATTCTTTAATTTTGAATGAATTATCTTTTCTTAAGATAGACTCAACTTCTTGTTTCTTTTGTTCAACAATAATATTTTTTTCTAAAAGCTCTTTTGCTTTTATGCGCATTGTGTTGAGGGTGCGCATTTCTTGAATAGCTTTATTGGCCTTGTTTCTTCCGTAAAAAATAAGACCTAGGGAGATGCTGCCTGCTATGCTCGCAGTAATAAGGAAATAGCGTATTTGTTTGTTGCTATCTAAGTCGATGAGTATGTTTTGAAGGTTTTGTATAAAATTCATGATAATTCATCTCTCGCATCTTTTTTAATAGGGAGAAGTATTGAAAAGCGCAGGTCTTGAAGGCGTGGAATGGCTGCAAATAAACCAGACGCATTTAGTCCTTCTTCAAAATCACGCAATGTTGAAAAATTATCCACTGATCCTTCTAGCCCTAATATTTCTTGACCAGAAAGCTCGTCGCGTCGAATGCTCAATTTTTGAAGATTAAGTTTAGACCGCTCATTGGATAAGGCTGTATTCAGTTTTTGTATATATCGTAAGAATGCGTATTTATTTGTTGTTAACGCCGACCAGAGTTGCTCATTTTTTATGAGAGCCTGTTCTGATTGCGTTAGCGTATCTTTGATGTTTCGTTGTCGTCCTTGCAGGTTGAATTCTTTTTTTAATCGATTTGAAACTTCTTTTTTCGATGTCTCTATTTCTTGTTTTAAGTGTCGAGATTGCAAAATGTTTCGCGTTATTGGTGTTCCTAGTAGGAGTAATAATAAAAATCCGGTCAATATTGTTTGACCCATGAAAATTGAATCGTTGCGGTCTTTTTGGAAAAATTGCCCAAGGTTAAATGTAGAGCTATGTGCCCAAGGGAGTGCGGCCATGAGTGTTTTTAAAAAAGCACTGTCTGGGGTAACGTTGGATTCTTGTTGTATGTTGGGAAGCTTTATTAGATCAATCGGTTTAATTGAAATAATTTTTGAATTAGTCTGTTCTTTAAGTAGTGTTTCAAATATTTCCTGATCTTGTGTTTCATTGTTGAGAAGAATGGTATATTCAGCACTAATCTGTTTATTGGGGCGCAAAAGAGCTTCTATTGAAAACACTATCTTCTTGATGAGCTCATGAATTATTTTAATCTGATTCTCTTGCCCATCGACTATATTTTCACCTTGTCCATCGGATTGATTTTTTATGGGGAGACCCTTAGGAAGGATTCGAATGCCGAGCAACTCTCGGTTATGAATGAGAGAAATTTGGGTTTCTACAGAATTTACATCTATGAGAACATATGTTTTTTCTGCCTCGATGTGTTTGCTATATAGTACCGTAGTAAAAAAATCGATAGGTCCAGTAGTAACTCGTGTTGGTAAAAAACCTTCCTCTAAGATTGGCAGGAGGGTGCGATTGAGCGCCTCTGTTTGCATGGCACAAGCAACCCAAGAGGTTTGATCAGTGCTTGTTGTAGGGTTGCTAGGGATAGCATCAAGAACTGATTCTTCTAGTGAGAAGGGGAGGGTTTCGGCAAGCTCAAATGGTAAAATTTGTCGGATTTTTGCTAGATTTCCAAAAGGTAATGAGAGAACTTTAAAACTTATTTTTTGTGCCGAAATAGTTACAATGATCTGATCAAAAGAGGTGCCAAAATCTTTTTTGATTATTTGAAAGGCATTTTCGTAGTCTTCAGTTAGTTGTATTTCAAATGCCTGCCATTTGTTTATGGTGATTTTTGAGCCTGATGCTGTGAGCAGCATAACTTTCAATGTGTTTTCTGAAAGGTCTATAGAGAGTATTTTTTGAGAAAATAATACGTAAGATCCTACGCGCGTGGGGAATAAAATTTCTCGTATCATAAGAATGACCCCAATGGTTGGCTAATAGACGCAAGTTTTGAGCGTTTTTTTGCTGCTTTTTGATTTGGGTAAATGTACCGGTTTTCTTTTTCTACAAATGCTTGAATTGATGAGGAAGCATCTCGCTTTTCATTTTCAAACATCCAGCGATGAATAGGATCCATAAGCGAACTTTTACTTTTTGAAAGATTTAGTGTTGCTTGTAGGTCGTTAATATGCGCATCGGTATATTTTTTTGTTAGCCCGGAACTGCTGGTAGGAATAATCTCAGGAGTTATGAATATAAGTAAGCTTGATTTTTGGGTGCTTTGTCTGCGGACTTTCCCAAAGAGCCATCCAACAAGGGGTATTTTTGATAGTGGATTTGAGCGGTATTCATGTTCGTTTTCGGTGTCTTGTAGAAAACCACCTAAAACAGCAGTTTCTTTATTAGCGATTGTTAGCGTTGTTTTTAATTCTTTTTTCGTTTTATCGCCGCTATCAATTTTGCCAATAAATTGATCATCGTGTACAGTTATCGAAAGTGTTATAAAACCCTCATAGCTTATACGAGGAGTAATTTCAACGCTTAAATTTGCGGTATCATCTTTAAATGTTTGTCTTTGTGCACCAGAAGAATCATAAATGTTTTGGCTTAAAACACTTCGTTTTTCTCCCATTGAAATTGAAGCTTTATAGTTGTTGGTTACGATTACAAAGGGGGTTTGCGTAATGCTTGCACTTGTATATTGTTCTAGCATCTGCATTAATAAGAAAACGCCCCATGCATCGCTACCAAGAGTGACGTAGGTAGAGCCTGTGGCAGCACCTGTGGCAAGATTAACAATATCGCCTAAAAGACTCATAGCTCCAGGTGTTCCATCAGCTTTATTTTCAATAACTGGACTATTGTTGAGGCCTGATGTTTGAAAGCTGACGCGTCCAAGAAGGCCATCCATTAATGGTTTTCCGTTTCGCAATTGAGTTCCCAATTCTTTTGCTTTAGAAACATCGATATTTGCGATGAAGACGCGTAGGGCAACTTGAGGTTGTTCAACGTCTATTTCTCGCAATAGTTCTTCAAGTTTCAGCCATTCTGGATAGGAGCAGGTTATAATTAATTGGTTGCTGCTGGGTTCAGGTACAATATTCATAGGGCCAAAATATTGATCGCCGTTTCGGATACTCCCTGTCTGCGCGGCCTCTGTGTTTGATTTAAAGCTAACAACTTTGGACAATATTGCAGCTGCAGCTTCTGCTTCTATGTTTTTAAGGCGATAGACTTTTGTGAATTTAAAGGGTAAGTCACTGGGTCTATCGAGTACTTCCATTATAAAATCTTTAACTTTTTTTACACCAGTTTCACTGCCAAGTAGAATGAGGCTATTAGTTCGAGGCTCTGGGATAATACGAATACCAGTTGGAAGATAGGATAGTGTATTGGTTCGGTTGCCAGTGAGGCGGGATGAAAGTGTTCGTTGCGCTTGCTCATCTTCTTTCACAATGGTTTTGTAAAAGGCTGCGATTTCTTGGGCATCCCCATGATGCAACCGCAAGATTGCCATGACTTCTGGTGCTGTCGAAGCATCAAGCTCGTTAATAATTTCGAGCATAGTTCGAATGTTGTACGCTTGATCAGTCACCACTATAGCTCGAATATCAGGGAAAATAATCAACCGAGGAGCTGTTTGACTTTTCATGGTATCGAAAAGGTTTTTTATTGTATCTAGGCTGGTATTACGTGCAAAATAAACGTAACGAATCAGAGTATCGTCAGTAGGGAGTTTGGCCGGGTTGATGCCAATAAATGTTGGCAGGGGACTGTTGTATGCGCCGAATGGAGTTTTTTGATCTAAACTTGTAAGTCGATATATTTGTGGAAGGTTTGTTGGTATGACAGTGAAGCCCGCTAATTTTAAGAAGGTTAAAAATAATGCCCAGGTGTCTTTTTTAGAAAGGGGTTGCTCAGATGTAAAAGAGAGGCGAACGCCTTCAATTTTTTTTGTTTGTGGAGGAGCTGGAGAGATAATGTCGTCAGAAATGATTTTTATAGAAAATCGGTTTTGGATATAGTCTAAAATTGAGGAAAGTTCGGCATCTTTAAAGGTAAATTCAATCAGCTCATCTGGATCGCCAAAATTCCAAGGTTCTGTTATTGATTTTGATCTGTTTGGCGCTTCTCCATCTTGCAGCGGAGAGGCAAAAGCCGCTTTTTCAGCAAATGCACTAGTAAATGAAGGCCCCTCTGGCGTGATTGATTCGAGCTCTTCTGCGTTGTGTTCATCCTCTTGGTTTCTGGGGAGAAGTGCCGACCAATCTGGCATATAGTCTTTTTTTTCATAGGAAAAGACTTGCTGAGGATTTTCCATCTCTAGTGAGGATACATAGTCAGTTTCTGCTGGAGTTAAATCTTTTAACTTAGGAGCGGTTTCTTGCTCTGTGAGAGAAGGGGGGGTGCTATCTTGTTTTTTTTGCGGTGGAAATAGATTATTGTTTATGTTTTTTTCAGGGCTTATTTGGTCAAGGATAGATGGAAGAGGAGCGGGGGATACTTCTTTAGATTGTATGAAGCCTAATTGAAGCACTGCAAGAAGGAAAATTAGATATTTTTTATGCCAATTAACCATATGATTCCTAGCGCTGTAAGAAAGTTTTTCTTCCCCCGAAGTTTAACATGGCATCCCGCGTATGTCTTCGATAATCTGGGGGCACATCACTTGAGGAGGTGGTTTGTTCAATAATATCTTTAGCTAGGTTGGCATCACGCTTAGAAGAGGGGGGTGTTCTTTGAGGGGGAATAGCTGTTTGCATAGGAGTGGCTTTTGCTATAGCCTTTTCTTGCGTTAATGTGATTAAATCATTTCTTTCTTCGGTGTTCTCGTCTTTTTCTGTATGACAGTTGAATGAGAGTATTAAGTTTTCTTCGTTTCGTAGGACTTGTAGTACTATTTCTTGATTTAACCCGGCATTTTTTATGCTGTTAAATATTTCTAGTCGAGCTCGTGTGGTAGTCGGTTCAATATTGTTAATGCGGACGATCACATCACCTGTCTGTAACCCTAGTGCGTTACCAAGCGATTGTTTGTAAATTTTCCCAACACGAAGCCCCATGTTTTCACCATGAGAAAACGCTGTGGTAATGTCTAGTGTGTCGAGTAGTTGAGCGATGTTGGATATTTGTTCTATAAAAGTAGGCGTCTCAATCTCATATACATTAGGAGTTGTTTCTGATGGGATAATAACCTCTTTCCATATCGCATCCCCTTGGAATAGTGGGTCTTGCTTTGCTTCTTCTTTTGAAATAAAAATTATTTCTTGTTGTCCGTTGGATCGGACAAATATAGCTTTGTTTTTTTCCAGTTTTATGAGGTCTGCATCTTCAATACGATCGCCTACCTTAAGAATGTGCTCTGCTTTTGTCTTTACTTCCTCAATTATTGCCCGGGTAAACATGGTGTTTGAATTATGTAAAACGCCCTTTAGTTTTATTTCCAGAGGAGGGAGGAATTTGGCTGGTTGTCTAATCAATGGATCAGGTTCTTGTGTTTCTGGTGGCCGAGGTGCCGTGAGAAGTTCTTTAATTTTTTGTTTTGGTTCGTTAATTTTTGGTTTAACAAAGGTTCCAAAAAGGTCATTCTCATAAACAAGAGTAGGGTTTACCTTAGAAAGCGAGGTATCGATTGCTCGTTGAGTATTTGTTACTTGAAGGCGTTTTTTGGTGGGCATTTGTGGTTGCATAACCATAAGAAAAACGGTGGAGAGGAGATAGGTAAAGAACAGAATACCGTTTAGGATCCAAAGTGGTATGGTAGCGTACATATTTGCTTACAACGTCTTTCTGGTTAGGGTTGTAAATATTTTTATTATACTTGCGTCTGGTCTTGCATTTGTCAAGAATGCTATTGTTCTTTTGTTAACTGATTGGTTCTTGCGTCGATTCGGTTTTCTTTCGATCAGAAAATTCAGTTGGTATAGGGCCGTCAGAAAGTCC
Organism: Candidatus Babeliaceae bacterium; assembly: GCA_007116155.1. Classification (GTDB taxonomy): domain Bacteria; phylum Babelota; class Babeliae; order Babelales; family Babelaceae; genus UBA12474. Next base: position 47,476 of record SKJC01000001.1, read on the forward strand.
TCGGATAAATTGGTGTACATACGGGTTTGTTGATTCCCATATTGTTTTTGCGGGTCCAAAATATCGAATTTTACCTTTGTGTAGTAATGCTATGTTATCAACATATTTAAAGATTTCGACATCATGTGAAATAACAACTGAGGTGAGATTAAGGTGCTGTTGTGTTTCAAACATCAATTCATGTACAATGCGTGTTGTGATGGGGTCAAGGCCGGTTGTTGGCTCATCATATAAAATTGTACTTGGATTAGTAATAAGTGTTCTGGCAAGTCCCACACGCTTTTTCATACCTCCTGAAAGTTGAGCAGGATATTTGTAGAGGATGTCGGGTTTTAAGTTTACTAAAGCTAGTTTTTCTTCGACGATAGGAAGGACTTTGCTTTTGGGAATATTGTTTTCTAGTAAACTAATGCCAATATTTTCAAAAATAGTTAATGAGTCGAGTAGTGCGGCAAATTGAAATACATACCCACATTTTTTGAATATTTCTTGAAGTTGTCGATCATTCATAGTGGTGATTTCTTCACCATCAATTTGGATAGAGCCAGAGGTTGGTTTAATAAGTCCAATGATTTGCTTTAATAAAACGGATTTCCCTTCACCAGACTGGCCAATAATACATGTGCTTTTTCCCGCGGGGATCTCTAGTGTTATGCCGTCAGTAATCCATCGTTGATTTTCGCTAAAACGTTTTCTCACATCACGTAATAAAATCATGCAAGCCCTGTCTGGAATAAGAATGAGCTTAAAAAGTAGTTGGCTATGAGTAAAATAATACTTGCGATAACTACGCTTTCAGTAGTTGCGCGGCCGACGCCTTGGGATCCCCCCGTGGTCATATAGCCTTTGTAGGTGCCGACCCATGAAAAGATAAAACCAAAAACAGCGGCCTTAAAAAGTCCACCAGTTATATCAGAGAGAGCTACTCGCTCCTGAATTATATTAATGTAGTTTTCTGGGCTTAGACCGAGACTATAAATGCAAAGAAGATATCCGCCGATAATACCGCAGATCATTGAGACGATGGTTAAGCATGGCATCATTAAGGTGCTTGCGACAATGCGAGGCACAATTAAATATTGGAAAGGATCTATTCCAAGCGTTTGGAGCGCGTCAATTTGTTCGGTTATACGCATTGTTCCTATTTCTGCAGCCATAGCTGAAGAACATCGTCCCGTAACCATAAGGCCGGTTAACACAGGGCCAAGTTCGCGTGTCATGCCAAGTGTGACTACTAAGCCAATAAACTCTTCTGTTCCGACGCGGCTAAAACCGATATAGCTTTGTAGTGCAAAGGCGAGTCCTGTGAACGCGCCGGTTAAAATTGTAATAGAAAGTGAGCCGATACCTATGTTTTCCATCTGTTGGAAGAGTTGGCGAATTTTTGGACGAGTTGTTACTAGTGTTTGTACGGTTCGGCCCATGAACATAGTAAAACTACCAACTTGATCGCTGAGGACGAGCGTGCCTCGCCCTAAAAGGTCCAAAAACTCGCTCATGGACTATGCTTCTGTGTTTTCTGAGCCTTGTGTTGCAGGAGCGTTTGTGGTTTTTGCTTGTTGTGTATATTTGCTACTAGCGTACTTAGCTGAGGGGACTCTGGACTTGTAAATAGAGAGTCCGAGGCAGGATGCCATAAAAATTGCACCTAAAGCCCAGGTTAGTTTCTGCAAGAGATCTTGGCCTCCAGATCCACCAAAAAGCATTTGCATACCGCTACCAATGCTGCCGATACCGAGACTCCCTTTGCTTTTTTGAATAAGGATAATCCCCATAAGCATAAGACAGAGAAATATAAAAAGAGTTAGTAGTAATCCATATAACATAAATAATTCTCCCAAGAACAGGTTGTATACTAGCAAGAGAATACTATTTTTTCGAGTGATTGAAAATCAGTACTTGCTCGGCCAAGTAGAAACCCATTAATTAGTCCAGTTTTTCGTATATCTTTGCAATTTTCAGCAGTCACTCCTCCGCCATACAGCAGGAGTGACGGGCATTTTCTTTCTATAAGTAGTTTGTGTATTGTTTCAAAATGTTTTTTTAGTATTTGGATGGGCAAGGCTGACTTTCCAATGGCCTCAGGGGGTTCGAATGCAAGAATGCTGTTTTGTATAATGTTACATGAGGTGTTTTCTATAATTTTTAGCAACTCGTCTCCTGAGCCAAAACAGATTATAGGGGTGATAGCGGTTTCATGTAATTGTTTTAGCTGATTTACCGTTTTAGCTAGGGCTTGCTGGATCTCGCTATGGTTGACTAAACAGTATGATGCGCGCAAGTCATGTAGAGATCGCGCAGAAACTTTTCCTGTGTCTGCGCCAGGAGCGTCGTCAGAACATGTTTGTGCGCCAACAGAAATCTCTGTTGGCGCTAGATTGCGAATGAGATTGAGTGATGCTATTTCCGGACAAATAATTATTTTTGCTTTTTGTTGCAAATAGCAGAGGTCCGCGGCGTGTCGCAAAAGCCAAAATTCTGCTTGTTGGGCGGTTAGATACGTTTTCCAATTGGCGATAATCAGCCACGTGCTATGCGATGGAATAGGCATGATCAAGCAGCGTGTTTGTAAGTTTTTCTGTAAGAATCGTATGACTTAATAACCCACAATGTGGGATTGGTTCAATTAAGACAGAGGAGCTATGTATTGTTGCTCTTTCTATAGCTCCTTCTAAAGGATGTTGCGTGAGTAGTGATCCAAAAACAGTTGCACCAAAAGTATCCCCAGCGCCAACGCTTTTTTGCGGTGTAATTGGATGAGGTGGTTGGAAGAGACAGCTCTCTTTGGTGGCGTAGAGACACCCAGCAGATCCGTTTGTGATGATGCATATTTTAGCACCTTGCTCGATAACCCATAAGGCGAGATTTTTTTGTTCTTGAATGTTTTTGATTGTTGTGCCTAAGGTTAACCCTAGCAAGGTTGCTTCTATTTCGTTTAGCAAGACTATAGAGACAAATTTAAGAATTTCTTCCATGTAGGCAATGTCTTTTATTTGGGTTGTGCTCGGATTAAGTAGCACAGGGATATTACTTTTTTGAGCTTTTTTTGCGATATCTAATCCAAATCTCAGGCTGTTGCCGCTTAGGGGCGCAAGATAAACGCCTGAAAATCCTTTGAGAGAAAGGTTTTCGAATTCATGTTCTTTGTTAATGCAGATGTTTGCTCCTCGATTCATTAAGATCGTATTATTTCCATGTGATGAGGGAAGAATAAATGAGGTACCTGAGCTCGCGGTTTCATCGACAGTGACTAATGATGTATTCACACCATATTCAGCGAGTTCTTTGAGCAAGCTACTTCCTGTTACATCTTTTCCTACGCGTGAAGCGAGAAAGGTTTCATGACCAAGTTTTCTTAGTGCTATTGCGACATTGAGCCCCCCGCCACCGGAGTAACATTCAAATGATTTTAGGGGGATTTTTTCTCCTTCTTTAAAAAAGATAAAGCCAGGATTCTGCAGGTCTGTTTGATTGCTTTGTTCAAGTTGCAAGAAAAAGTCGCACATTATCCCCCCGACAACTAGGACGGGGGGTAGCTTTTTGGGGGAGGTCGAATAATCGTTTGTTGAGTAGATAATGCATGAGAAAATAAGGCTAATGCATAGAGCGAACAAACGATTATAGCGTTGCATAGGTACCCCTTTTTTAAATGATGTGTATTTTGTGGTCTTTAATAATTGCAGACAACTCCCTTTTTTCTGGATGGCGTAATAGCTCTTGTGCTGCTGGTATAGTTATATGGCTTTGGATTGTTCTTTTTAATGGGCGGGCCCCAAATTCGGGTTGATATCCAATTTGTACGAGTTTGGTAATAACACTGGGTTCAATCGAAAGAGTAATTTGTTTTTGTAAGAGCATGTGTTGAATTTTTTTGATTTGAATTTGGGTAATTTGTTCAAGGCTTTTTTCAGAAAGGCGCTCAAAGAAAACTATAGAATCAATGCGATTTAAAAATTCTGGACGAAACTGCTTTTGCAAGAGTGTATTGATGAGTTCTTCCACGGCAGACGTTATAGATTCTTCTTGGAGGATAATATCTGATCCAATATTAGACGTCATAATAATGATGGCATTCTTAAACGAGACGTGTCGTCCTTGTCCATCAGTGAGCATCCCTTCGTCTAAGATTTGCAAAAAAATATTGAAGACATCAGTATGTGCTTTTTCGATTTCGTCAAACAAGATAACGCTAAATGGATTGCGCCGTATTGCTTCTGTTAGCTGTCCACCTTCTTCGTATCCCACATAACCGGGAGGTGCGCCAATAAGTCGAGCGACACTATGTTTTTCCATGTATTCGCTCATATCAATGCGAATAAGTTTATGTTCGTCATTAAAAAGATAGTCGGCCAGGGTACGCGCAACTTCTGTTTTCCCTACTCCTGTTGGACCAAGAAAAAGGAATGATCCAATTGGTTTGTTCGGATCAGCAAGTCCAGCTCGGTGCATTTGAATAGCTTGCGCGACTCTGGTTATGGCATCATCTTGGCCAATAACGCGTTCTTTTAAAGTTTCTTCAATACGCAATAATTTTTCTGTCTCATCTGATTCAAGCTTTTCTAGAGGGATCCCTGTCCAGCGAGCAAGGACTTTAGCGATATCGTGTTCGGTTACGATATCTTTGATAAGTTGCTTGTGATTTTGAGAAATTCTTTCTTGTTCTTCTTGTAGTTGTTTTTCAAGATTAATGAGTTTTCCGTATTTAATTTCGGATGCCTTGGTGTAGTCTCCGTGTCGCTCTGCTTGTTGGTATGCGATATCTAATTTTTCAATTTGCTCTTTTAAGAGTTTTATTTTTTCTAGTGGTGCTCGTTCAGATCGCCACTGTTCCGCAAGGATTCGTTGCTCTTCTTTTTTATTTGTTAACTCTTTTTCTAGGGTTTCAAGTCGTTTTTTGGAGGTTTCGTCTTGCTCTTTTGTAAGTGCAATTTTTTCAATTTCGAGTTGGCGGATTTTTCTGTTTAATTGATCAAGTTGCTCCGGTTGTGAGTCTATCGACATTTTGACCATAGAAGCAGCTTCATCAATTAAATCAATTGCTTTGTCCGGTAAAAAACGGTCTGGAATATTTTGCGCCGATAATTGTGTCGCTGCAACAAGTGCTTGATCTTTAATCTGAATCCCATGGTGTAATTCATAGCGTTCTTTTAAGCCACGTAGAATTGATAGGGTGTCTTCAATGGTTGGTTCTTCAATAAGTACTTTTTGAAAGCGTCGTTCGAGGGCTGCGTCTTTTTCGATATATTTTTTATATTCTTGAATTGTTGTTGCGCCAATACAATGTAATATGCCACGCGCAAGTGCTGGCTTTAGAAGATTTGATGCATCCATGCCCCCACCAGAGGCGCCTGCGCCAACGAGCATGTGTAGTTCATCAATAAAGAGTATTATGTGATCACTGCTTTCTTCTATTTCTTTTAAAACGTTTTTTAGGCGTTCCTCAAATTCTCCCTGGTATTTTGCTCCCGCAATTAAGAGGCCAAGATCTAGGGAATATAGTGTGCTCTGCTTGAGAGATTCTGGAATGTCATTATTAATTATTCTTTGAGCAATGCCTTCAACGATTGCTGTTTTCCCGACTCCTGGTTCACCGATTAGGACAGGATTATTTTTGGTTCGACGGGATAAAATCTGTATAACACGCCGTATTTCTTCGTGTCTACCAATTACGGGGTCTAATTTTCCTTGGCGAGCTTGTTCCGTAATATTCTGGCAGTATCGTTTTAAAACGTCATAATTTTGTTCTGCTTGTTTGTTGTCCACGGTTTTTCCTTTTCGTATCTCGGTTATTGTCGCTAAGAGATGAGTATAGGAAAGCAATTCTTGAGATTGTATAGTATTAAAAAGGGCTATTAATTCACTATTTTGAGCCATTACAAGAGTAAGATGTTCTAGAGAGATATACTGGTCGCCTAATTTTTGTGCTTCTTTTTGTGCAGCAAAAAAAAGCGATTCGAGTGATCGGTCGGCGTGGATCTGGGCTCCTTCGATACGCGGTAAGTTGTTTATTGTTTGTTCTAGCTTTTGTTCGAGTGCGGCTAGAGTAGTTGGAGTAAATTGGTATAAGCGCCGACAAAAATCATTTTTGAGGCTTGCCGTAAAAAGGTGAAATGCGGTAACTGAAGAATTTTTTTGTTTTTTTACGACTTGAACCGCATTGCTAAGTAGATCATTTGCTGCATTTGTGAGCGCTTCTTGTATATCCATAGTGCCTCCTTAGGCGTTTTTGTAGACATACCGTAGCTCGGTTTTTTTTTTCTGGCTGGCAAAAAATAGTATTTTTTGAGGATGGTCGTA
>SKJC01000006.1 GCA_007116155.1 Candidatus Babeliaceae bacterium
CATTGGTTGTTAACGCATACCCATCCGTACCGGCTGTTGTTGGCAAGGTTAACGTGTAGGAACTTGCTAATGCTGCTGGCGCCTGCATGGCAACGTAATCAGTACCTTCCAAGGTAGTTTCACGTAATTGCAGCTGTTTTTGATTATCTAAAATCAAATTACCAGTCATCGTATCCCCCGCCTTTAAGACGTTGGATGATGCAGCACCGGTTAAAGCTGCAGTGATTGTTCCTGCGGAAAAATTACCACTTACATCACGCTTAACTAAGGTACTTGCCGTATTAGCGTCTGTTGCGGAAGCAACTGAATCTACCGCGGTTTTAACATCTCCTGCAGGAAGAGAGTATGCACGAGTTTGATTGCCAAACGGTTGCTCATCGAAGGAAACAAAAACTTTTTCACCCGCCAATAAAAGACGTTGTTCATCAAAACAGGTCTGCAGTATTCCACTACAATCAATATCCTCAATGGCCGCATCATACGTATTCCCAACCCCTATACAACGCGTTGCAACAAATGAAGGAGCTTGAAATGATTGTGGAACATACAACCCACAACGACAATTTTGGAACAAACTATCTTCTACTGTTACCAATGACCCATCTGAAAAGGCTATACCAACAGAAGCACTAGCAGGGATATCACTTACCGAAAGCGAACGAACAATACAATCACTTTTTTGGCCTGAAACAGAAATCATTGCATTAGGACTTTTTGATAACCGATTAGTCCACGCAACACGATCCAAAACAAGCACCGACTGATATTGTTCAGAATGAACGATAAAACCCGTATCGAATAACGCATTTCCAGCAATACGAACATCAGAAATTTCGGCCCTGACTGGCCCCTCTGTTGCCAATATTTCAACAAATGATTGATTATCTTCAAAGATACAATCCGATATTTTTACACTACCCCGCACAAGGTCAACTGCACTAGCTGCAGTAGCTCCACGCAGCGTTAAACCAGATAGAGCAAGTGAACCGCGCACCAAAAAAAGATCTGCCTCGGGTTTGCTGCCCACCAAAGAAACTAATTGTGAAGACTGCCCTTCAAGAAAAATATTTTTATTTATTACGATTGGAGTTGCTTCTTCGTATCGGCCCGCATCAACGAAAATATAAATTTGATCTGCAATATCTAATGATTCTGCATACCGCACAGCTTGTGCAATCGATTGGAAATCACCCCGATGTATATCTTGAGAAACAACAAGAGAAATAGATTCTTGAGCCTCCAAATGACCAACGGATAAACAATGTAACAATAAAAAAAAGATTACCCATCTTTGATACAAAAATTGCTTCATGCGACACACTCCTAATCAGAAAAACTTTCTCAAAATCTAAGACTTTCAGAAAAAAAAAACAACCGACAATAAAAATTGTCGGTTGTTAAAGTAGCAACAAAAAAGCTAAAAAACTGTACTGCTTATTTTGCGTTAAAAGAATACATTTGATCCATAAAACAATCTGGTAGTATCATCTGGGGTGCTTTTAAGAACTCGTATAGCTGATCTATTTTTTCCTGTTCTTTTTCTTTTTTTTCAGAAAGTGCTTTTTTTTCTAAATACGCAGCATCTATTTTTTCTTTGTAAACGTGTAGTCTATTTATTTGTACTTCTTTTTTATTTCTAAATCCAAAACCAGAATGCTTGGTCGGCGTCGTCGCAGAACGTCCAGAGCGTTCTCCTTTTACCAGTGGTAATTGTTTTTGATTAAAAACAATTACCGAAACAACTGAGGCTGCCGGGAAAGATAAATCTACGTTTTTTCCTGCAAATACGTTAGTCAAAAATGCAAAAGAAAACAAAAGCAATATATAGATCTTCATAAAAACCTCTACTTAAATTAGAACATATTATTTTTTAAAAAACACATATTTACGGCTGCGATCGCCTACCGTATATGCAAACATTTTGCGAAGATATTTTTTTTCTGTGGCCCCAGGTAACCAATTCTGCGAAGCCCAATAGATTAATTGCGCCCTTTTATATCTTGATTTTCCAGAAAACATACAACATAATTCATCAGGCCGCAGGGAAGCACGAGCACAAAAAATATCATGTGTATAGGCTGTCGCATGCACGAAGGTTCGCCAATCTAATGGACATATCTCTATATTAGAAAGATTAAGCTCTGAAACAACCGCCTCTAAGAAAGATCTACGTTTTGCAATAACTTCAATGAGCACAATAGGTAAGTCCGGATACAATATTTTCAGAGGTATCCCCGGAAATCCTGCACCGGTACCAACATCAACAAGACCAGAACAAGCATGTAAATCAATCATAGAAGCAACGGCGATAGAATCTGCAAAATGATACTCGCGCACATCAACAAAACTCGTCAACGCCGTTAAATTTATACGACTATTCCAGTCAACTAATAATTCATAATAACGTTCTAATTTGATACGTTGCGCATCAGAAACAGAAAAACGATCAAAAAAATCCCCCCACTCATACGGCATGAGCGTTCCCCAATCTATACATTAAAAAGCTGGAATTTAAAATCTTCTTTATGGTACAGTAAAATTAAGATTACACAAGGTTGGTCAAACAGAAAAATGGAGCTTTTAAGGCCATGAATAAAAAAATATATGCCCAATTATTCCTGATCAGCAGCCTTGTCTGTACGCTATATTCTTCACTTGAACAAGAAAAAGCAATAACCATCCAACGAGGTTCTCCCTATCTGATTACACTAACATTAGCCAATCACTTCGTATCTCCATTTAAAAAAGAACACGCTCCTTTTGCTGCGAGCCCAACAGAGCGACTTCTCGGAGCACTATTACTTGATTCTATCCGATCATTTCCCGGAGGACTTTATGCCACCTATTATGGCTTTTCTTCATACCTAAATAGCAATGGGCAAATAACATTCCCACGAAAAACTACCAAAGACAAGATAGTATTAATAATTACCAAACAACTCTATCCAATTATTACCCAAGGGCAGACGGTAAATTATTTTATCCGCTTACAAGATACCCCGATAGCATACTATGAATGCACACGACATTTTGATAATGTTGTCAAACAATATTACTGGGAAACGCGTCAAATAGAGGCGCCAAGAAGTTCAATTATTCCCGTAGATGCTATTGTTCTTCACGCAAAACCAAATGAACTCTACATTCCTGAGGGTTTCTCAAAGACCATAGGCGGACAAAATTTAATACTGCCTATAATCTATCCAACAAAAGAACTTAACCATTCCTATAGCTCCCTTGCCTTCTTAAAAATAAAAAAATTTTTTGCACCTATTGTGCCAAACACAGAAATTAAACGATCAGGAGATCGATACAGTCTTCTCATACAACCATAAGAAAGGTATGCATAGAACTTCATATTTCATTCAACCAAGAGTCACTGCATAAAGCGCTCGAATGCGCTACCAATGTCGCACCCTGGTGTTCTACCTTTCGACTTGGCCCAACAATCCTCCTATCTCGAGGAACAGAAGCCATACTTGCATTTAAAAGTGCATTTCCTCAAAAAACACTCATTTGCGAGACTAAAATAGTCGACCATGAAAAAGAAATCATTCATCTCGTACATAAATCCGGAGGACAAGCTGTTTCAGTGCTTGGTAATACCCATCGATCAATCATACGACAAGCTGTAGTATATGCTCACAAGCTCGGGCTAAAATGCTATCTAGACCTAATCGGCAGCCAAAGCCTGACGCAAAACGCACTAGACGCTGCAGATCTCGGCGTTGACGCATTACAAGTTCATTATCAACTCTCATTTACTTCAAGCGATTCGGTAAGCGAACAATGGGAAATGCTTAGAGCTAATACCACGCTTCCCATTTTCATATCAACCGGTATTAACCGAAATACCATAACCCAAGCAACAAACCTCAATCCAGCTGGACTAATCATTGGCGGATCGATCACCGAACACACCGATCCAAAAACCGAAGTGCAATATTTTTATGAACGGATTATTCAAAAATAACTAAAACACTACACGCTTTTGTTGCGCAAACAACTCTTGTATCTCTTGCACAGTCGTTGCATCAACTGCTGATTTATCGCTTCGAATAGATAAAAATCTAGGAAAACGCAATGCAAAGCCAGGAAACTTTGTCGCTCCAGCGGTATGAATCGGCGATCGTGTTATTTCATCAGCACGTACAACAATAACTATTCGTGGCGCAACCCATACATCAGGGAAAAGCCCTTCCGCAACCGTAACATCCGTAGGCTGCTGCATAACTTTTTCTTCATCGCAGGTTTTTTTCATCGCAACCCACTCATGATCTTTTAAACCTGTTCCTATTTTGGCTATCGTTTCAAAACAATCGCGCTCTTTGTTATATACGCCAACCAGAAGAGCTCCTATCCCAAATGCTGCACGCCGTCCCTGTCCAAAATAATACCCCAAAACAACTGTATCGATCGTATCATCAAGCAACCCGCGCTCAATACGCTTTAGCTTAATCCAATTAAAATTTCGCTTTCCTGGTTGGTATATTCCATTCTTCCGCTTAGCCATAATACCTTCAAGGCCTTGGCCAATGTTTGCAAGAAAATAACTTTCAAGCTCAAAAGAAGAATCACAAACTACCTGCTCTGCAACATCTAAGACACTGCTCTGACACGCACCAATACTCTCTTGCAAAATTGGATACCGTTCATCCAAAGGCGTATCTATATAAGAAATACCGTCACGATATAAAATATCAAACAACACAAGTCGGAGCGGCATATCTTGCGCAAACATATCAACCTGATGCTTGCGTTTTCGCTTTACTGTCTCTTGAAAGGGTAAATAAGAGCCATTAGCTTCATCATACGCTAACGCCTCACCCTCACAAATTAACTCTCGATACGGCATACATGAAAAGGCTTGTGCCAAATCGGGAAACATGGATGACATATCAAGCAAATTACGAGAAAAAAACTTAATTACCCGATTCCCACTCTCATCAATACAGCTATGAACCTGTAATCGAAATCCATCATATTTTGGTTGTGCAAAGCAAGGCCCAACCTTAGCGATAATATCTTCAGCCGTCATTAATCGCTCTGCTGCAGCAGGCCTAATAGGAACGCCAACCTCCACACTAATCGATTTCAAGGCACTGAGACCACCAGCAACCAACAACTGAGCAATTCTTCCAATATCAGCAACCAAGTTATACGCGCGCTCAATCAAGGGCTTTGCCTTTTTATCGCCCTGAAGCATCCACGAAAACGCATCAAGCATCGTCATATCCGAAAACCCAAGCCGTAAATTTTGCATTACTATACGTACGATATACCCAGCTGAAAGAGGATCAACAGAGCGCAAAAGCTGAACAAGGAAACTGATTTTTGCATCAAATGAACCCGATCCAGAAATATCCTCTAACCGTTCAAGTTCCGCATAGACTGTTGCAATATCAAGCTCTATAGTCGATTGCCACGTGCCCTGAGAAACAACATCGCCCCAATCACCTTTTTGCTCAATTAATACAGCAACCTCCGCCACTGAACAATGAAGTAATCTCGCAGCAACATACTCCATGCCCTTTGCTGCAAAATTAAACGCTGTTCCCAAGAAGGGTGGCCGCATCTGCCCCAAGACTAAATAAGCGACAATTCTTGCCTCCAAAGGAGAAAGCATAGCAAACAACTCTGCCAACAGCTGCATTATTTCAAGCCGCGAAGATGTGCGCTCTATCAAAGAAAATCTATGTGCTAGATAACTAAAATGCATTCGCTCCCCTTTATAAATCATAGAAAAAAAAGGACGAGTATTATTATACCCGCCCTTCTATATTTGGTGGCGACGCAGGGACTCGAACCCCGGACCTACGGATTATGATTCCGCCGCTCTAACCAGCTGAGCTACGTCGCCCGAAAAAGTATCTCTAAAACTTTATTTTGCCGATATTTAGCTCATCAGTCAAGTACGTAAGCATCGCCTTCAAAAGCCATAGGCCCGTTACCAACGTTGCAACAATTCCAACCATCTGCGTTGCCGCAAAGCCACGAATTGGACCAGACGCATAAATATATAATACTAATGCACCCAAAAATGCAGTAATATTAGAATCTAAAATAACGGCCATCGAACCAGAAAGACCGGCATCAATTGCTCGACGAATTGGCGCACCACGCTGCAATTCTTCTCTAATGCGCTCATAAATTAAAACCGATGCATCAACTGCAACACCAATGGTCAAAAGAAGGCCTGCAATACCAGGAAGTGTTAATGTTGCGCCCATTAGAGAAAGCAACATCAATGAAAGAACAACGTTATACAGCAGAACAATAAACGCTATCAATCCACCCACCTTATAAACCAAGAAGCAGAACAAGAATAACAGCACCCCGCCTACGGCAAAGGCAACTACACCCTGACGAATAGCTTCTTCACCCAAAGAAGGGCCAATATGACGTTCTTCTTCAAAAGTTACTGGTGCGACAAACGCTCCCGAACTCAACAACAGAGCAAGCTCGCGCGTTTCTTCGCTAGAAAAACCACCTGATATCGTTCCAGATCCACCTGATATTGGTTCTTTTGCAACTGGCGCAGAAATAACTACATCATCTAAAATAATAGCAATAGGACGACCAACGTTTGATGTTAACTCATAAAACCTACGCGCTGCATCTGGCTTAAAGGTAAATGCAACAACTGGCGAACCTTGACCAATTTCAGACCGAGCTGACTCTAAATCACGACCAGAAATAGCTGCATACTTGGAAACCAAGAAGAATCCTTCGCTGCCACCCTGAGCGCGATGCGAAAGCTGACCAGGAACGATTATCATTCCCTCTGGCAAAACACCTCCATACCGATCAAGCAAAACATCTTCAGTTCCCGCTTGATCTTCTACTAATTTAAATTCAAGGTTAGCAACACGTCCAATAGTAGACCTTGCTTGCTGAATATTGTGAACATTCGGCAATTCAATCACGATGCGACGAGCACCGTGCTGAGCCACTGTAATTTCACTAACACCAAAACGGTTTAATCGATTAGTAAGTGCATTAATATTACTTCTTACTGCTTCACGCGCAATATAGTCCATCCGGGCACGGGTTAGACGAATCACAAGCGACTCTCCACTATTTTCAACACTCCAAAGTCCGCGCATATGTTGAGCAATAAACTCAGATGCTTGGTTAGAAGCATTAAGCGATGAAAAGACTATATATAGAGCGTCTCCCTTAACCTCTTTTGAAACAATTGCTGTACGAATTTGAGCTGGAAGGACTTCACCCACACCATTCATCAAATCAACAAGCGCATTTTCATAAGCTTTTTCTACTTGAACATCAAGTGTAATATAGGTTCCGCCAACTAAATCAATACCAAATTTAATATTGGATTTAATGTTATACAGAAACCACCCACTAAGACCCGTTAAGAGAACCAATATAGACAGACGCGAAAAAAATAGTCGCCTCAATGTTATGGTCATGCTTCATCCCTCATATTGACGGTTTTAACCAGAAAAGATTTCGAGAAAATATATTTGGTGCGGAAGAAGGGACTCGAACCCCCACGGGATTTCTCCCACAGCCCCCTCAAAGCTGCGTGTCTACCAATTTCACCACTTCCGCACTCATCAAAGATCATGCTGCTACCCTATCAAAAGAAAACATAGTCTGCAACTTTTTTAGCGGAACTAAGCTTTCCGCGCACTCGATGAAGAACTTGAAAACAAGTGCAAAAACCAAGTGGTCCCACCTTTTACCCATCGCCAAGCCTCATTAAACCAACTTTTCATGCGATTTATCAGCCTAGCATCCTCTTGGGCCTTTAATGCCATTACCCGTTTTTGCTCCTGAGCTTTCCGCTCTTTTCGAGCTAACTCTTCTTTTTCTTCACGCAAAACCTTATTTAATTCGACACCCATTTGGCGTAATTTTTCAAGACCCTTTTTGGTCGCGTCCATTGATTCAGCGATACGTCCTGAAAGTCGTTGTGCAAACTGAGCAAAGTCGCCCTGTAAATATTGTTCTATATTAATAACATTCGTCTTAGATGCCTCAATTGCATGCAATGCTAACTCAGCAGTTTCGTCATTTAACGTATTTTCAATTTTCTCATACTTTTCTAGAGCTACATCCAGATAATCCTGTGCCCGAGAAAACTCTTTGGCAAATGTCGAAAAAAATTGGCGACTTAATGCATCATGCGAAACTACCTCATCAAAAGATAGTTGTTCCTCCTTTAATGCATCACGCTTTTCCTCAAGCATCTTAACCGCTTCAGCTACCGCGGCAGGCAGCGATTCATTAACTAAGCCAGCCCCGCCAGAAACTCTTGCTGAATCTTGCAACGCAGAAAGCTCTTGCTCAATAGAAGCTAATTCATTCTGAATCTCGCCCTTCTGGAATCCACACTCCTTATAAAAAGTATCAAAACGAGCATCAAACTCATCTGCTTGCTTTTGATTTGGCTCTTGCATTTGCTGTATGCGATCAATACCTTTTCTAATTTCAGAGATAATTAAACGCGCCCGCTTCATTATCTGAGCTTTAAAAAACCAATTTCCTGGCCCATCGTTCATGCTGTCTAAATTTTCATAATGCAAAAGGTCTGGATTAACAGAGGCACCAACCAGAGAAGCATCCTTATCTTCCTCTTGCCACTCGCCCAGATCAGCTTCATCCAATACGGCCGGAGAAAGATTATTCTCAAGCTCGCTTCTTAGAGAGGGAGAATTTGGTATCTGTAGAGTATCAACCGGAATAACCGAAACGCCTGTAACGGTAGGTGTTGCAACTTGTTCTGAGTAATTTCCCTGCGAAGCAAAACTAGAAGAATCAACGCTTTGCTTTCCTTCACCCACCGCTCCGCCAGAGGCCGGGATATTGACCAAGGAAGGTTGAGCAGAGTCATCCTCCCCCTGCAAAGCAGGATCAACCAGCTGGGAAGGTTCCGCCGGCTTAGGCAAAATGGCCACCTGAGGCTCTTGCGAAAAACTCTGTGCATTCACGGCAAGTTTGACTGATTCACCTTTTTTAGCAGTAGATCCTTCTAAAGGCAAAGAAACATCAACCTGATCAACTGACTCGATATTCTCATTATCTAAAAAATCTTCAAAATCTTGCACAGAACTAGCTAAACCGTTTGAAAAAAGCAGCAACACAACCCCGCTACAAATACCAAAACGCGCCATACGAACATGCTTGTTCATAAAACCTCACCCCTACAATGTTTTTGATAGATCCTTCAACTCACCAATTAATGCAGTGACCAGTTCTTCAGCTTCAGGGGAGGTATAACTCCAACGAATTCCAGAATCAACAGAACACAAACTCGAACGATCACACTTAATATCAATAATATCGATACGTACAATATTCATAAGAGGATGAACAATTGATGGTGCACGAACAACACCTGCGCGACCCAAAACACTATATGCGGTATTATTTGCATCTAAAAAACAGAGCATAACTTTTTTTTGCCATACCAGATTATGATATCCCGTATGCTCTTTATTAATAGATAACAAAATGCTGTCTCTCCCCTTAGGATACAGCGTATTTACTGGCGTTGTATGTGGAAGTGACTTTTCAGAAAATGTTGCAAGAACAGCCGTTGTTCCTTCTTGCAATAACGCGTACAAATCGTCGGGTAACTTTACCCCTACATGCTTTGCCATAAAGCTCCTAAATCAAATACATGCAACCCGTAACAAAATCAAACAGAACATCCCTCACCCGCAGCACTGCCTTAAAAAAATTGCACGTAAATATAGATGGGAAATCTGATATGTCTTAAGTATACCAGAACTGTCAAGTTTTTAACTCCACAGTTTTGAAAAAAATACAATAAAAATTAAAACACACTCTAAAGGGTTTCAATTGCTCCATATTTTCAACAACTGAAACCCTTAATTACACACCAACTGAAACAGATCGCAACACATCTGGCAACTGTACTGTTCCATCTGCTTGCTGATACGTTTCTAAAATCGCAACAAACAATCGAGGCAGGGCTAAAGAAGAACCATTAAGTGTATGAATCAACTGTTTTTTATTCTTCTCGGATGTTCTATAGCGCATCATACAGCGACGCGCCTGAAAATCAGTACAATTACTAATTGAAGAGACCTCTTTATATTCGCCCTGTCCAGGCATCCAAACCTCTAGATCATATGTTTTTGCTGAAGCAAACGAACAATCTTGCGCTGCAAGCAACATGACACGATAGTGAAGCCCCAATCGCTTTAAAATACTTTCAGCGCACGCCAACATACGATCCTGCTCTGCAGCAGATTCTTCCGGCTTGCAAAATGCAAATAATTCAACCTTGTCAAATTGATGAATGCGAATCAATCCGCGCTCCGAAGATCCATAACCACCCGCTTCACGACGAAAACAACTTGTTAACGCAGTATGGCGAATAGGAAGTTCATCAGAAGAAAAAATAGAATCCCGATACAGATTTGCCAGATTAACTTCTGCAGTAGGCGTTAAGTAGAGCCCATCCTTTTCCACAGCAAAAACTTCTTCGCGAAACCGAGGGAAATTACTTGCACCTTCTAACGCTTTTTCATTAATCAAAAAAGGCGGAAGAACAGGCGCATATCCATACTCCTGGGCGGTATTCAACATAAACATAGACAAAGCATACTGTAATCGCACACCCATACCTTTATACAAAGCAAAATGAGATGCAGTCATACGAGCTGCCGCTTCAAAATCAATCCAACCAAGCGTTGTTGCTAGGTCAACATGCGTCTTAGGAGTAAATGAAAACCCTGGCTTTAAACCAAATTCCCGAACAGATTGATTAGATTCTTTACCTCCCAACGGAAGCTCTTCTAAGGGTAAATTAGGGCAGCGAAGATATAAATCGCGAAAATCAGCCTCTAGCAAGGCAAGCGCCGCCTCTTTTTCTTTAATTGCACCGCCAATAGCCTTAGCCTGATCCCGAGTCGCCTGGGCAACTAGGCCACTTTTTCCAGTTCTCGCTAATTCATTACGCTCAGAACGCAACGCCTCTACCTCCTGCTGCAAATCTCGAACACGAATATCAAGTTCTGCTAATCTTTGAGTCGGATACTTAGGATCTTTTCGCGCAACCAAGTCAAAAACACGTGCAGGCTGCTCGCGTAAAAGCATTAAATCTATCATAACAATAACCCTGTTAGATCGTTAATCATATACTATATAAAGTACTGCTAAGGAAAAAATATCACAATGACGCCCATATTATAAAAAAAAGAAGCCGCTTTAAAAAGCGGCTTCAAAAAGAGCGAAGCTTATTTGTGCGTCAGCTAATTTTTTTCTGCGTTCAAAACACCACGCAAACTCTTCCCAGCTTTAAAGCGCGGCACCAAAACCTCAGGCAATTCCATAGTTTCTTTTGTTTGAGGATTAATTCCCTTACGAGCCCCACGGCGCGTCAAAGAAAACGTACCAAACTTTGCCCACTGCACCCGATCGCCAGCACCTAATGCGGCAACAATTTTACGACGCAGGAGGTCAAGAACTGTTGCTATATCTTTTTTGCTAAACCCAGTTTCAGCGCTTAAAGCCTCAATTAAATCAGACTTATTCATACACATCCCCTTATTGAACCCAATATTGCTTCATTCAGATTTTACAGTCAAAAGCAACCTGGTCCTAATACTAGACATACCTACTTTTTTGTCAAATACTCACTAGAAAAGCATGAACCCAAGGAGCATCATGTTCATAGATACTCATTGTCATCTCGACCTTATAATAGAAAACGACCATACATCAAAAAACTCACCCAAAAACATAGAAAAAATCCAAGCTATATTAGATGAATCTTGCGAATATAGGGTAACATCTGTTATTACTATAGGCACAAATATTGATTCTAGCAAGCTATCAGTGCAATTCGCCAACCTATTTCCCAGTGTATATGCTACTATTGGAGTCCATCCCTGTGATACACAAAACCCTCTTAAATCTGAAATCAACGCTCTACAAAAAATCATCACACAGGACACATCAAAAAAAATTGTAGGAATCGGTGAAATTGGACTTGATTTTTATCACCCCGGTTTTGATGTATCGATACAAAATGAATTTTTTCGCGCACAAATTGAATTAGCAATTTCCCAAAACCTACCTATTAGCATTCACTCACGCAATGCATTTAAAGAAACCATAGCGATTCTTGACGAATACAAAGCATCCAACCTAACTGGCGTTTTTCATTGTTTCTCAGAAGATAAGAATGCAGCAAAAAATGTTATTGACCGAGGCTTTTTAATCGGAGTTGATGGACACATT
Source organism: Candidatus Babeliaceae bacterium (assembly GCA_007116155.1). GTDB lineage: Bacteria > Babelota > Babeliae > Babelales > Babelaceae > UBA12474. The sequence goes on from SKJC01000006.1 coordinate 12,241, forward strand.
TCATACCCTAAAAATCAATATTTACGTGATGCAATTGCGTATGCGGGAATCGAAAACATCTTACTCGAAACCGATGCCCCGTTTTTAGCACCCCAAAAAATTCGCGGCTCAAAAAACCACCCAAAAAACATCGCGTTGATTGCTGATTTTATCCAAAAAGAGATCTTCCCCTCAGCATCCCCGCAAACCCTCGCAAAACAAATTACAGACAACACAGCACAACTCTTTCCCCTTGAACCACACATAAAAAACCAATAAGACTGCTTGACAAACTTCCATCTTACTATATAATTTCAGTTATAAATTTATAGCAAAAATCAGGAGGGGCCGTTATGAAAAATAAAAAAAAATACACTCAATTAATAATTCTTTTTTTCTGCACTATGCAGATTACTTGCATTCCCAACATATCTGCAGGATGGCATAAAAAGGCAAAAGGCCCGAATAAGAAAAAAAACAGACCCCAATAAGCATCAATGAAAAAGAGATTAGACAACTGAAGACAGAACAAAAAAAGTTGCTTGAGCAGCCACTAAACTATATTGATTTTATTCCAAATTCTTTAGAAGCTACCTGGATAATTCCACCTAAAAAGCAGCAACACCTGGATATTTTACAGCGCTTGTTACGCAAAAAGAGCCAGCTCTCGACAAAAAAAACTTCTTTTATTGCTCAAAGAAGAAACCAAAAAACATCTTAATAAAAGTTACTGTTCTGCTCCGTTTCAAAAACTCTTTAAAAGCATTTTTACTATCTTGCACGAAAGTGAAGACGTCATACTTCAACCGGAAAGAATAGAGCTTCCAACTGAACTAGTAAAAACACTAGACAAACTAGAAGAAGCGATCTTGCAAAACGGCTACCACAAAAAAACAGACTACTACACAGGAAAAAACATCTACCATTCGGAAATTTACATAGCCCCAGAAGCTCTATTTGCGCTCAATACACTATTTGGATTAAAAACTCTTTTTTCGTTAACGCCAAATGAAACTGTTCGTATTATTTGCAAAAAAAAAGTAATGGAAGCTATCGATAAAACAACGTTCTCAAAATTTTTACAACACTTAGATATAAAAAATAACGAATCTCTCTTATGGAAATACACTCAAGAAATAGCAACCTTGCAAAAAAAATACCCCCAGCTCAAAGATGAAGCTTTGCAAAAAATGGAGAATTTCATAGAAATAACAGAAACACTTGATGGAGTTTTTGAAATTCTTGAAAAAGTAATTACTGTGCTCAAAAATAGATCACAAAAGGACTCAAATAATCTTTCTTCATTCGAGACACTAATAAAAAAAATTTCTTCTATCTCAGAAATAAAATATCAGCAAGATCTAATAAAACTATGCTTAGAAACCAACCACGTTCCTGACTCAATACAAAACACAATACAAGAAATTCAAGATGAATCTATAAATACAACAAAAAAAAATAACGATTCTTTACAAACCCTGTTACAACAACTCTCCCCCTACCTTAACGAAAAAAACATCGTAAACGAACAGGAAGAAGTAATTGAGCTACTTAAAAATATTATTGTAAAAATATCTAGCATGTTGCTAGAAGAAGTTGTGCTTCTCCAATCAATAATAAAAGCACTCCCCAGGCTCCAAAACTTTATGAGTAAAAAAGACAGAATCAACGAACTCTATTCAATCATCGATGAAAATACAAGTATTTATAAACAGATTCTACCTTACACCAATCCACTACTCAGCTTTTTCATGCTTTTAGAACAGCTAGAATCTAAGCTCTTAGAAAAACAAAACAATGATCAAATTGCTCTACAACAAATAGAAGAAAAAATAAAACAGCTTAAAGAAAAACAGATTATACGCAAAGAACAACCAAAAAACCGACTAATCCAATTCTCTCAAGCGCAGCGATTCAAGCGGACCAAAAACCTGTTATAAATATCCCTCAACCAGTACAACCGCTTATTCTCTTTAGTGGCGAGGAAACCGCACAATTACAACAGGATGAAAAACAAAAGCAATTTACCAAAAACATCCTTGCATTCTGTAATAACATAACCACATGGATGAATAACCCTGCGAAAATACTACATTTACGAAATATCACCCCAGATTCTACTCGCGCAGAAGATCAAACCCAACGGCACACCATTGACGTCTCCCAACTGCTCAACCTACGACTTATTACCCAACTTATAAAAAACAACATGAGCAACGATACAGAACTTAAAAAACAACTTCCAGAATTTGGGTTTGTAGAAACGGTAATCGAAAACAACCAGAAGATCGTAAAAATGTATCTCCCCGTGCTCATAAAAAAGAATGAAACAGAAAAAGCAAAAGCCGGCTTACTCGAACTCTTCTTTGATAGAACCGACCCAGACCATATTGAATGCTTTCATAACTACTTCCGAGAAGAGAAGAATGTTAGAACACACAATCTCTTTTTAACCAATAAACCGTTCAAAGGCCTGTTTAGTAGCTTTTTTACTGTTGTTCAAAAAGATGGTGAGTCCGAGGCAAACATTGAAAACTGGATTTCACTCATGCAACCAGTATATGAAAACACAAAAGAGTATGAATCATTAAGCTCAAATATCAATGAATTTGGATTAATCTATAATCACAACCCAAATGCCGAAACGTTCCGTTGGGTCTTTTACAAACCAGGATTAGCAAAAGAAATTTTGGAACAGAAAACAAAATAAGACCAAAGCACAATAGACCTTTCGGTAAGCCACCAAAACAACGGCTTGCATCATACACAACTCTTGCTTTAGAATATGGCGAAGTATTTATATACTTCGCCATATCAATATAAAAAAGCTTTGAGCTTTTTTATCTAAAAAAGGAGTCGTTATGAATCAATCCAAGATACTTCTTTGTCTTATGTTTGGAATATTCTATATATCAGGAAGCAATATAACGCTACAGGAATTACATCGCGTTATCAGCAAGGCCTACCCAGAAATTATATTCAATAATAAATCAAATCGAAGCAATCCAGATGTAGCTCTTGCAACGTGGAAATTAGACTCAATGGAGCTACCACTTAATCGATTTATATTGGGGACTCTTTATAATATCATACTCGATAAAGATCCAAACAAAACTAAGCGCGCAAAAGTACGATTCTTCGGAGAAGACCGCTCAATTTCTTCAGAAGAAAAAGAATTCTGGAATAAACGAGATCTCTTTGCATGTGACGCATTAACTAAAATTCTCGGCAAACCAATTACTCCAAACCTTACTCCACGTATTGCTCTCATTAGCAGCGGTGGTGGGTGCCGTGCAACGATCTCCCTTGCCGGTTTTGCTAACAAGCTAAACCAACTTGGCCTACTGGACGCCGTACACGTATTAGGTGGAGTATCTGGCGCATCTTGGCTTGTTTTTTCGTGGCTTGCATCGAAAAAACCCTACGCCGAATTTTATCCTGAGTTTGTCGAACGGGTCCTCCATGGTATTCTTGGAGGCTCTCCAGAAAACATGTTAACAAACATAACCTCGTTTTCTGGAACAATGGCCGAATGCTTCTTGCGAAGACTCGCTTTTCATGAAATTCCAACAACTATTGACCTGTATGGACTGCTTCTCGGATTACATTTTTTTGACCAAAAAACAAAAAAGAATTATGCATTCTCTACACTCTCAAGCCATAGACCATTTGTAGCAAAGGGCACGGTACCACTACCAATTGGAACAGCAATAGTTCAACATGACGGTAAACCAAGTGATGAGGTCGAATTTAATCCATTTGAAACCATTAATTACGGGCTCAAAGCTGGATGTCCGAGTTTTGGATTTGGGCGAGATTTTTATAACGGAAAATCTATGAGCAAACACCCAGCGCAAACCCTTGGTTTTACAATGGGCATATGTGGTTCTGCATTTTCTCAAAAAGTGAAAAACTATATTCCATCAATTAAAACCTTCCTTAAATCTCCATTTTTAAATCCTATACTAGACGTGTTAGCAAAAACACCAATCGGAGAAAGCCGGCTCTTCCCAGCATACATACGAAACTATACGCGCGGAATGAATGATTCCCCTGATAAAAACACCCTCTTCCACGCCTACATAGATGCCGGTTTACACTATGACGCCCCCATGTTGCCTGTCCTCAATCCAGATCGAAATATAGATATCATCATCTTGATAGAAAGCGGCTCCAATGTTAACTGGTCCGGGAGCCTTAAAGTATTGCATGATATTGCGCAAGTAAAGGGATATCCATTTCCCAAGATAGACTTAGAAATAGCACAAAAGAATACATATTCTGTTTTTAGTGATGGACCAGGCTCAAATGCACCAATTGTAATCTATGTACCCCTAATAAAAAACCCACGATATTCAGAATCATTCGACCCATGGTCCCTTATATACCCATATCAAAACAACTTTATGAATATGCTTAACTTTTCATATACGAGAGACCAATATAACCTACTGGCAGGACTATTCGAAACTGCAGCAGAAGAACTTTATAGCGAATTAAAAGAACTCATTGAAGCTGCCATTACAAAAAAAGCACAAGGTATCCGACCTCAAAATACATAGGCAGGTGTTCACATGAACAAAAAGATCTATTTCACAATCTTTCTTATTATCTCCAGTATATACTGCCCCTCAATGAAGCCCATAACCGATCAGGAAATAGAAGCTATGCTTCCTATTCCTGAAGTTCCTGATCAAGAATTGTACAATTCAATTTCACAAAATTTTCCAGATATTCAACTAAAATATTCTTCAGAAAATACTCGTAATGGGGATGCAACAATCCAAGGGGCTATATTAATAAACGATCAAACAATTGAAGTCCCACGATTTTTTCTTGCATTTCTACACCACTTACTACTTAACAATCAAGCAACAAAAAACAAGAAAGCCCGCATTCGAAGGACAATTGGAAATGATAGACCTCTGGCACCTGAAGAAATAAACTTTTTAGGCGAACGAACCCCCATTTGCAAAAAAGAGATTGAACATCTTCTTGGCTATCAAATCGAAGAATCAGACACACCTCATATTGCACTTGTTGGTAGCGGTGGAGGATTCCGCGCAATGTTAAGTACTGCCGGAGCTTGTTCCGGATTATTTGAATCAAATCTATTACATACGCTTGAGTATATTGGCGGGGTTTCTGGATCAACCTGGTTTATCAGCGCCTGGTTAGCATCAAAAGAACCCTTTGATAAATTTTATCCTGCATTTAAAAAACGCGTTGCCGATACACTCCTTCATGAAGCCTTTACTACCGGCTGCATCAACATACTCACTTTTATTGGTATTATAACAGAAACATTCATCAGACGCCTTGCCTACCGTGAAGTACCAACCATTATTGATCTATATGGATTACTTCTTGGCCTAGAACTATTTGATCCTCACTCAAAAGAAAACTACGCTGAATGCACCCTTTCTTCCCGAGCAAACTATGTTATGAGTGGCCAATTTCCTATGCCTATTTGCATGTCTGTACAGCCCTATAACAATAATACCAAATTTCATGAAATAGAATTTACACCGTTTGAAGTCCTGCATTATGGGATCAATGGTGCCTGCCCAACCTTTGGATTCGGAAGAAAATTTAAGTGTGGAAAATCAACAACAAATCATCCAGCACTAACCCTCGGCTACCTAATGGGAATATGGGGATCTGCATTTACCCTTGCCTTAAAACAGATTTTCCCAATGATTGCACACGAACTTAAACCAAGCTTTCTATTTAAACCCCTAACCATGGCAATTACCGAAACGCCATTAGGGGATTTTCAACTCTTTCCATCATATATACGCAACCCTGTACGACATTTTCAAAATGGAGGGGATGCTAACTCCAAATTCCACATTCATATTGATGCTGGAGCTCAATATAATATTCCAATTCAGCCAATTTTGCGCAAAGAACGAAACCTTGAAATGATCATAATAGTTGAAGCAAGTGGAAATTGTAAAGATGCGCCAAATCTTACTGATTTAGAAAAAGAAGCGCGCGCAGCAGGTCGACCATTCCCCGTTATTGATTATGAAAAAGCAAAATCGCAACCATACACCATCTTTAACGATGGGCTAGATGCCAACACCCCAATCATTGTTTATCTACCTCTGGCAAAAAATGACGCATATGATGCATCCTTTGATCCTCAAGCGCTTTTAGCCAATAGTGGGGATTTTTTAAATACTGGAAACTTTGCATATACCCCAGCACAAATCGAATTATTAACGGGACTTATGGCATTCAATGCCAAAGCCGCTGTGCCGGAAATAAAACAAGCCATTGAAACGCTAATTCAAAGAAAACATAGATAAAAAAATGGGAGAATATAGCTATATTCTCCCATTTACCTATTTCTTTAATGTCCTTTTGGCACAAAAAATTTTTTAATATTTTGTCGGGAGCGAAACTGTTTTTTAGGAAAAATAGATAATTGTTTTCCCCGCAAAGACTTTCTAATCATTTTCTCATTATGCTGCTGTTTTCACCTTGCAAAATTAGCAAACGGACTAATAGCAAGCATAGATATAGCATACATACTAAAAACTACTAACAAGGTCCAAAATTTCATAAATAGATTTCCCCTTAAAACTCGTGTAAACATCACAATTGTTTTACAAGACAAAAACTTATGGTAACTGTGAACCAACCTTAACAGCAGCTTTTATCTCTAACGAACGCATTTTAGGACGATCATCTCCCCAAAAATATAGTAGGAGCGCAAAAGCTACAATAAAAAATGAAACGAAAAAATGCCAAGTAACGGTTTCTCCAAATAAAAAATATCCATAAATCAATGCAAAAAGTGGACTTAAAAATCCTGCAAAAGAAAGCAGTGTCGGACTATATGTATGCAACAAATAGGCTTGCAAATTAGAACAGAACACATTGCTAATCACCACCTGAATGCCCATAACCAACAAAAATGAAACTAACGTTGTTCGTATAGGTACTGGTTCAAAGACAAAAGAACAACTAAGCGCTAATAAACCACCAGCAAAAGTTGCAATCCCATTTGCAATATACGGAGGGCACCCACGCTCCTTTACTAATTCCCGCATTACAATAAAGCCATAACTCATTGATCCTGCAGCCATAAGCACAGCTAACTCTTGGAGAGAAAGAATGCCAAAAGAAAAAAGTTCTTCCACAGGGGAACTGGTTAACAAAATAGGTACAGTTCCAATAAAACCAATAACTAAAGCAACCATTTGCAACTTAGAAAGACGCTCACGCAATAAAAAATATCCCAAAATAGCCGAAAAAAATGGTGCGGTATTAAATAATAATGCAGTCTTGCCAGTAGAAAGATCCTGTAGTGCCCAAAGACGCAACACGTACGGCAAAAAAATCGCAAAAATAGTAAGTTTAATATATCCATCCCAATATGAACGTAATGGCAACGTACAGAATTGCGATGTGCGTCTAAAAAAATAACTCCCCGCTAACAACAGAATCCCACCGGTAGTCATGCGCAATCCTACCGCAAAAAACGGCGCCGCATGGCAGACAAGAATTTTTCCAAGCGTAAATGTGAGACCAAACAACGCATATAGTACTATAATAAGAATCATAAAATTGTCCTAATCATCACCACACCTAGAAAGAAATTCTTTTTTTGGAATAGACTATACTAAAACAGATAATTGATAAGAGAGAGGAATGGTATGTCATCTCCCAAAAACCGACTCTATGGTGACGCATATATGGAACTATACAAAGACGCACCCCATCGCAAAAATCTTCCCAATGCAACATTTATACATGAAACAAAAAGTCCCGCCTGCGGAGATCAGGTAACCTTTTCGGGAATTATTACCAACGGCATCATCTCTGAGCTTTCCTTTCAAAGCACTGGCTCAGCACTAAGTCATATCTACGCCGAGCTTCTCTGCCAGTACGCAGAAAAAAAGCCTGTAGAAAAAATACTTGCCATAACCGAATCGGATATTAAACAGATTTTAAATCTTTCACTCGGCGCAAGCCGATTTGCACTTATTCTGTTTATTACCAATGGCTTAAAAGAAGGTATTGCTCCCTATGCTTGATCGTCTTTCCCTGCAAAAGCTGCTCCCAAAATCCCTTGAACAACAAAGCTCATGGAAAAATTCAACGGCTGAGTTCGCCTACAAAACATGGCAACTTATCGAGAATAAAACATATCAAGGATTAGCAACTAAACACCCGATCACATCATGGGAAGGAATATTAGGAAACACATATCAAACAGAGGTTCAAACAGACAAATACCAAGTAATAAGCATTGATGGTTCACAGATCTATGCAGACAGACAATCCGGTCTTCCCCTTGTCTTAATAAATACAGGCGCGGCCTTTTTTCAATACCATACAGACAAAAGCCACGCAACACTTACTTCATCCCCTGCAATCTACAGCACACAAGACCTCGCTAAAGAATGCCGAAACGACCTCTACAGCGAACCTTTTGTCGATGCACTAAGAACAGCCCATGAATTTGAAGCTGCAATAAAATATCAAACAAAACCCGACTGTATCCTTTTTGATGGATCACTTATTTTCTGGCACTTAGGAACACCAGAAAATCCTGCGCCGCATGCCCATTATTTTGCACAGCGCTATATCCAAACACTCAAAAACTTATACCTGCAACAAACTCCACATATAAGCTATATAAGCAACCCTCGAAGTCGCGATCTTATACAAATCATTGTACAAAACGATACGGCCCATGAAGAACAGTATCAAGGGTATACCGATGCCGAGCTTCTAAAACAGATACTGCCTCAAAACAACAGATCAACAATATTCAAAAGCATCGCCCCCATCACCAAGCTCTATCCTACCCAATTACACCCACATTTTTTTTATCTAAACCTTACAAGCGAACTTGCTCGCATTGAAATTCCATACTGGCTAACGCAAAACGAGGCAAAGCTCGAACAATGCCTGAGTATTTTGCTAGATCAAATACAAAAAGGACAAGGATACCCTTTAGCGCTTTCTGAAGCTCATGAACAAGCCGTTATACGTGAAGCTGATCGTCAATTTTTCATCCACCAGATTCAACAAAAGCAGTCGGCCAAACTACAAAAAAAACATCGGCCAATTTTTTAAGAAAAATCTCTCAATAAAATTTTATAAATTCTACTGATGGGTAATTTTTATATTTTTACAAGACGAAACCGCACATTGTAAGGCATGATCAAGATCATCCGTCAATTCAATAAATGCCGCATGCCCTTGCGGAACAAATCCAGCGTCAACTGCAAACCCTATCCAAGTAAGCAATGGTTGCCAATATTCTTTTCCAATCAAAACAACCGGCACAATTGATCGTTTTTTTGTCTGCATCAAAACAAGCATTTCAAACAACTCATCCAATGTGCCAAAACCACCAGGAAAAATAATAAAAGCGCTTGAATAATAGGTTAAAAAATGTTTTCGAACAGGAAAATAATCAGTCTGCAAGTATTGTTGTACACAAGCATTTTTTGGCTCTTCTATGTTTAATCCACGAACACCTATTCCCATTGACCTTGACTTATGGGGTGCTCCCTTAGCCGCACCACAATTTGCCGCACGCATAACTCCTGGCCCGCCACCAGTTACAACAGAAATTCCTTCTCGCGCAAGTTTTTCACCCATAGTAAAAGCTAATTGCTCATAAACGCTATCTGGCTCTAACCGTTTACCACCAAAAACAGTGACAATAGGCTGCTGCAAATGCAGCAGCTTCCATGACCCAACCATCCACTGAGGCAAAATCCGTAAAAATGACCATGTTATTGAAAGAACCCCACCTATTCTGCGTAAAAACATCATCATACAAACCTTTCATTCAAGACTCTTTCTTTTCCCATCTCTCCCGTAGGTATACTAAACTGTACATAGACCAGGGGAAAGGGGGAAAGAGTATGAAAAAACTCTCATGTATAATAGGAGGACTTATTTGTATTAGTACATGTTTTTCAATTCATATTGAAACATATACCCCAATTCTTACGGCTCCACAAAAGGCTACTATTCAAGATTCAACACAAGAACCATGGGTAACTATTTTTATTCATGGAACACTTTGTATAGAAAAATTATTAAACATGGAAACGCTCATTACCCTCTCAAGAATTTCTATTGAAGGATCACGCTATCAACGACTTTTATACGCCCTGCGACAAGAACCATACGCATACACTGCACAAGCTGCACAACTTCCAGGGCTTATTCCCATTAATATACATAAAAATCCACCAACTACATCAGCAGAGCTTTTTGCACAACTATATAAAGTGATGCAAGAACAATACTTTCCTGAAGAAAAAACCATGGAATGGCTTACATTTGGCTGGTCTGGAGGTATGAACCACCTTGAACGACTTATGGAATCAAAGAAGCTCTATAAGAATCTCCTCCAATATCTCAAAGAAAAAAAACGACAATATCCAAATCTTAAATTACGCCTAGTCACCTATAGTCATGGATCAAATATTGCGCTGAACCTCGCCCGCTTACACCTGGAGAAAGAAGAACCGTTGAAAATAAACCAATTAATTATGATTGCAACACCCGTAATTGCGGAAATGGAAGATTGCATATACAGTCCAATCTTTTCAGAAATATATAGCCTTTACTCGCGATACGACACCGCAAGCACGTTAGATATCTTTTCTACGCGTGGGTTTTTTCCAAGCCGCCGCTTTCATAAAAAAAGAGGGGAAGGCTTTCCTCCGCATTTCAAACAAGTTGAATTAGAGCTAAAACTTACCGCAAAAAATTATACCAAAAAACCAAACAACTCGAACCGAACCATAGAAAAATCACCCGGACACCTTGAAATGTGGCTCTTCGGCTGGCCGAACCTAACTATTTTTTGCCGACGCAACTTCCCACTCACACCCCTCCCGGCTGCATTACTTGCCCCAGCAATACTAGCCCATCTCAAGAAAGATCCACCCCCAAGTGCAGATGTCGTTTTTTGCTATAAAACAGATACCGGAACCGCTTATACACGAAAACGTTTTTCACAAGAAAAAACACACTTTCAATTTATCGACCCTGAATTCATAGGAGCTATGCAATCCTGCGCTTGGAATTTTTGGCAGAACGATATGAGCCCAATAGAAAAGAATGCCATCAACCAAAAGTGCCAAGGAATACTCAAAACATTACTTGCTAACCGATAAACGGGGGCATGGAGTGCCATACTAGTGGCGCCCCCGTTGCAAAACCTTACGAATAAAAACCTTTAGTTAAATAGGCTCTACCAGAGTCGCCAAACATAATGACCATAATATCATCAGATGAAAGCTGCTTAGCTAACTCATAGGCAGCATACGCGACAGCTCCACTTGAAGGGCCCACTAAAAACCCATACTCACGGGCTAATCGGCGCATAAGCGGAAAAACATCCTCATCATGAACACCAACAATAGAATCTACAGTTGCTTGATCAAGCAACGGAGAATCAGAATCAACACCAATTCCTTCGAGTTTATATGGTTTTGGATGACCCTGGGTTGACCTAAAAGAGTTAGCAGAATCTACCCCGAGCGTATATATCTTCGGATTACGCTCTTTGAGATACCGGCTTGCCCCGCCTACAGTACCACAACTGCCAACGGCACCAACAAAATGAGTTACTTGCCCACCTGTTTGATCCCATATCTCAGGCCCAAGAGAGTAATAATGCCCTAGCGGGTTATTGCTGTTAAAGTATTGTGCCATAAAAAGGGAATTTGGCGTATTTTCATGTATGCGTCGGGCAACTTCATAGTACCCTTCAGGATCATGCAGATCTAATGTAGGCTTACAAATGACAACTTCAGCCCCATAGGCAACTAAGGTATCCCATTTTTCTTTACTTACTTTTTCAGTAGTCGTGATAATGACCTTATATCCTTTAACCGCACCAATCATTGCGGCAGCAATCCCCTGATTACCGGACGAAGCTTCAATGATTGTTCCACCTGGGCGCAAGATACCCTCTTTTTCAGCCTGCTGAACCATAAAATATGCAGAACGATCTTTTATACTTCCCCCAGGAGAAATATACTCTAACTTTGCATAAACTCGAGGCGGAACATCAAAAGGCACACGTACTAATGGGGTATGGCCAATGGCATGTAACAAACTTTCGTAGCGCATAGTAGATCCAAGAATCATTAAATAGAAGATATATACGCTTTAAGTATACGCTTCAGTTCTGACAAAACAAGAATCACCCAAATTACTCACCAGGAGTAATAACGCCATCCATAAGTTGCCGAAAATGCTGTGACCGCTTAAAAAGATCATCACGTACATAAAATAACAACTCTTTCTCTTCGTTAACCAAGCAAAAATCCATAATCTTGTTGGCTCCAGCAAGTGTTTTTATCCTATGAGCAATAACCAATGTTAAACTATCTTGAGCCAACTCAGAAATCATCTGCGTTATCCGCTGCTCACTTACCTCGTCTAAACTACTTGTCGGTTCATCAATTAAAATAATCGACGGACGAAAATGTCGAGCGCGAAGATACAAGTTTACAAAATTAAGACGCTGTCTTTGCCCACCTGAAAGCGTTGTGCCACCCTCTCCAACAAAGGTATTAAGTCCTTTCTCAGACTCAAAAAGATGCCACAACCCAACAAGCTGTAACAATTCAATCAAATAATTATCTGTAACTTCAAGATCATAAGGTAAACCGAATAAAAGATTATACCGCAATGATCCAAGAAGATTAGTCGAGGTTTGCCCCTGTAAAGCAACCAGTCGCTGCTTTTGTGCATCATTAAGAGCATACACATCACATCCATTAATTAAAATATACCCAGAAACAGGTTTTAACTGCCCACCAAGAGCAGAAAGAAGCGTAGTTTTACCAATTCCCGATGGTCCAATAATTCCAAATAACTTATTTGATTTTGACCGAGCAATAGAAATACGCGTCGAAATATCTTTCAACAATGGCTCTCCATCAAGATATGCCAAGGTAACATGATCAAGCACAATAGAAATATCATCTGATGTGCAAGTAGCATTCGCCTCAACACCAAGCTGCGCATCGGTCAAGAAAACCGGAAAGGTTTGCCGTCCATAAGAATCAACATACGCATAAAAATCGACAATCTTTCGATACGCAGATGTTATAGCAGCAACATACCCATCTAAGCGCAAAATAACCTTTGTGCTACGTAAAATCAACATAAGCAACGACAAGGCATACACCACAGAAAAAGCACCTTTTCTCGAGAGGTAGATTAACAAACCCGAGACCACTAAAATACAAACAAGATAAAAGAATACAAGGACACCGCGCATCAACCGATGTGACATGAAAAATGTACCCTCTGCTGACATTAATCCCAGTGAACGCCGAGAAAGTTTGGCTTGAATAAAATCGCTAGCAAATACCGTTCGCATAAACGGCGCACGCGTCACAATTTCAACACCAACTTTATTAAGACGATCATCTTCTTTATTGTAGGCCTGCTCCAATAAAAACGTTACACGAGTAGTAATCAAAAGGACCATTAAACCCAGAGTTGAGAAAATTGAAAGCACGACAAATCCGAGCAGCCGACTACTATAAAAAACCGTGATAAGCGTGGTAATCATAACCACCATAAATGGATAAAAATCATCCAAGGCTGTTTTGGTAAAATAAAAAAAGGCATCAGAGGTCCTGCGGACTTTACCAATTGTTATACCACTTGCACGACGCGCATGAAAAATTGGATCCACGGAAAGAAAATATGAATACGCAGAAAAGCGAAAACTACCTACTACTTGAGAATAAATACGAGTAAAAAAAGGACGCGTTACAAACCAGCTAAAGACCTCTTCTAAAAAATATGGGGTCATTATCAAACATAATAAACCAATATTTTGTCGCTCAATTGCCCATCCCAAAATAACAGGGAACAGAGAATCGAGACTTTGGAATACAGTCATTGAAAGGCAAACAATGATAATCTTACCAACATGATCGCGATAGACTTCCCAAAATGATTTTTTAAAATCCATCGGGAAATGTTTTGCATTGTTTTTAGTTGCCCAAGATGCCCATTTATGAAACAGGGTAAGCATGATTATTCCTTCTGTTTTGCTACGATCTCCAACGCCTCTGCTCGTAATATTTTTTTATCTATTTTTCCCGTTGATGTTACCGGCAACGATCTCTTTATAATAAACCAATGGGGAATTTTGTAAAAGGCAAGCCTGTCAGAACAATATGAGCGTAACGACAACTCAGAGTATGCCGAAGAGCCTTCATCTCCATCAATCATAATAAATGCGCAAGGAATCTCTTCATCTCCAAGAAGAACGCCAACAACAGCTACCTGCAAAACCCCGGGATAGCGTGATAAAACGGCCTCAATTTCTTGTGGATAAATATTAATACCCTTACGAATAATCAAATCTTTAATTCGTCCACTAATAACTAAACGCCCTTCAGAAGTTATCCAACCCAAGTCTCCAGTATTAAGCCAGTTTTCATGCATGATGGCAGAAGTTGCTGCCGGAGCTTTATAATACCCCATCATCATATTTTCTCCAGAAACCCAAACAGTTCCGATTGATCCATCCTCAACCAATTGGCCATGTTCATCGAGAATAACAACCGTTACCCCATATACCGGCATACCAACACAATACTCTGGCGTCTCTCCATCAAAAAGATTCACAGCTACTAAAGGACCCATCTCGGTCAAGCCATATCCATTTACCAACCGACGACCATAAATAAGCTCAAACATACGCTTAATTGGTTTATGTAGCGCATCCCCTCCACAAAAACAAAATTTTACTGACGAAAAATCAAGGTCCCGCAACTTACAAAACAATCCAAATAACTGAGGAATACCCAAAACAGCAGTTGGTCTTTCTGCAAGTGCTTCTACAATCGACCGCCGCGTAATTTTAGGCACAATAATAACAGTTGCGCCAATTAACAAAGGAGACCAAACACAAGTATTTTGCATGTAACTATGAAATAAGGGAAGCGCTGCAAGAACAACTTCATGCGCCCCCAGATCTAACGTTGTTACCGCTTGCATCGCATTAGTTAAAAGTCCGTTTGCACTAAGCATAACACCTTTGGGCAAACCAGTTGTTCCGGAAGTGTATAACAATGCGGCAAGAGCATCTCCATCCAAACTCAAACCAGCAAAAGATGACTCTTCACAAAGACGGGTACATGATAAAAAATCTTCTACAGAAATACTAATCAGATGCGGCGCAAGCTGCCGCAACCGATCATGTAACGCTGCAGATACAAAGGCAGCGAGAGGTTGTGCATCAGATACAATATGTCGCAACTCTTCATCCTGCAAAAAAACATTCAAAGGAACAACGACGCATCCAGCAAGCCAAACAGCATAATAAGCAACATAAAAGTCGATACTGTTTTCATAAAAAACTAAAACAGGCGCTCCCTGCTTGAATGAATACTTAACTAACTCCGTAGCAACTACACATGCGCGCCAAAATAACTGTTCAAATGTCACTGACTCATCACCACAAATAAGGGCTTTTCGATCAGGCCACAACAACGCGGCTCGCTTTAATAATGCACCTGGAGAAATTAATTTCCCCTGCTCAGAAATCGACTCTTTTAAGGAATCAAATCGCCTTTTTTGATCTTCCATGATATTCTACCTTAAATAGTGGACACATGTCTGGTTACACCTAGTCTAATTAAGCAGAACTTGAATTATGAACAGATTACCTACAGGTTTTTTACTAGTTCTTGAAGGAATTGATGGTGCCGGAAAAACCACCATAAGCAACTTGCTAAAACAGAAGCTAGAAAACTCCTACTCAGTCATCCAGACCAAAGAACCTGGGGACTCATCTATTGGTGAAACAATCCGAACCATAGTAAATACCACAAAAAAATCCCTAGACCCCATCGCGGAGTATCTTTTATTTGCAGCAGATCGAGCGCAACACCAAGCCGAACTATTAACTCCTGCACTAAAAGCAGGAAATATTGTCATATCAGATCGCTTGACTGACTCTTCGATTGCATACCAAGGATTTGGACGCAAAATTTCAATATCCCATATTGCTCAAGTCAATACATGGGCGATGAGCGGCATTTTCCCAAACTTAAGCGTTTATCTTGATATCCCTGTTGCAATAGCCATTGAACGAATTCAAAAACGAAACGAAGAAAAAACGCGTTTTGAAAAGAAAACAGATTTTCTTGAAGCCGTAAAAACTGGTTTTGATTTACTTTTTGCCGAAAATTCACCAACAAGGCTCCGCGTAGACGCGACAAAGGATTCTGAAACAATTTGCAATAGTATATATTTGCGCATTCAGCAGCTTTTACCAAAATCATGAATACAACATCCGGTACTGCCTACCTCTTCCAGCTTTCCCGAGAACAACAACATCCGCAATCCCTTGCATACACACTGGCTTCCATCCTCCTCGCACAACCGACCAAAAACGAAATTGACCTGATAGCGCAACAAAAACATCCACAAATACGCTGGCTAGAACCAGAAAAAAGAACCTATAAAAAAAGCGATTTTGAACTCCTCGTTACTGAAGTACAACAACAACAAGCAGTTCCACTTATATTTGTTATTACACAAGCAGAACTATTACAGGAAAGCATAGCTAACAGCTTATTAAAAACGCTGGAAGAGCCACCGAAAAACATTATTTTTGTTCTCCTAACGAGCAACGAGCTACGCATATTGCCCACAGTAAGATCTCGCCTTATTAAACAAGAACCAATACAAGCAACCAATCAAGAGCGAATCCCCCACCCCCTTGTCGTATTTTTCACCCGAGAACAGCTGGGATCACAAAAGGAGCTCCAGGAAGTCTTAGCAAAAAATCCAGCAGATGACATCGAAAGCGCTGAAATACTTGATCAAATACTTCTTTATTGGCATCAAAAAGAGACGTTTCCTGATCAGATTGAAAAATGTAATCGATATAACAAAGCTCTTCTCTTTTTCATCAACAAACCGCCCATGCCGGGCAGCAGCAGACTGCTCTGGCGCTCATTATATATGAGCCTTTTCATAGCAACAAAAAATCAATAAAATTCTTCTTTTCCTCCCTAACTTTTTTCACTACACTTTAAAAAAGGCTATCTACCAAACCCATTCATAAATGCTGGAAATTGATGAGCATACTATCCATACAAGACGTACTTCAAAGAGCACTGCCACAAAAAGGCTGGCAACAAAAGCTTCTACGAGAATGGCCAGCTATCATTGGGGGCCTCGATAGTCATATGCGCGTAGAAAAAATCCAAGGATCATGCCTCATCCTCGGTGTATATGATACCCATTGGATGCATGAGCTGTTTATGCTTCAACAACATATTCTTGAAACAATAGCCACCGCACTCGGTGAAGACCATATAACTGAATTACGCTTTGTACCAGTTACAAAAACAAAAGAAAACATCAATAAAAAACAACCAGAAGATGCTCGATTGAAATCCCGGCTAGCCTCAACCCTATCCCCTCACCACGAGCAAGTATTAACTCGAATAAAAGATGAATCCCTACAACAAGCCTTGCGTCATTTTTTCACCAACTGTGTCCACCCATGAGACTATGGCGAAAAATACTTTACTTTAGCTTTCGGGTACTTAGTATTTCGCTAGCCATTTTTTTTACGCAATCACTATGCTTTCTTCTTCAAAACCAACATCAAAAAAAACTTAAAAGTTTTTTTTTAGCAGCAGGTCGCTCTGGAGGACATATTATTCCCGCAAAAACGTTAGCAAAAAACCAAATCCTAAAAACACCTGATATAAAAATTATCTTCTTTTCAACTAATAGCCAACTAGATACGCATCTATTGAAACATGATGCGTCAATACAACAACACATCCCTCTCACTCTTGAAAATATACCGAGGAACAATGTTTTTTCTTTATTTTTCTACACCCTGGAGATAGCGAAAATAGCGCGTTTCGCTTGTGCATATTTCAGAAACCACCGTCCGGCAAAATGTATCAGTACCGGAGGATACATTACACTCCCTATTGGCTTAGCCGCATGGCTATCAAACACTCCGTTTTTTCTCTATGAACTAAATGTTATCCCAGGAAAAGCAGTAAAAATCATGGGCGCCCTAGCCACAACCATATTCTGCTCCTTTAAAAAAACAATTTGTACATTTCCCTTCTTTTACAATGCAACAAACGCTCCCTATCCTATTCGCTTTACTCCTAATGATATAGTAAGCAAAGAACAAGCTCGATCATATCTTGGCATTGATCAAAAACTTTTCACCATTGCGATTCTAGGCGGATCACAAGGCTCACACCTTTTCAACACACTCATCCCTTCAGTTTTAACAAAACAAAACAAACATTTTCCACTGCAAATCATTCATCAAACTGGCAGCCAAGAAGAACAATATGTAAATTCATACTATGCAGAAGCAAAAATCCCCGCCCTCGTTTTTTCATTTCGCAATGATATTGCAGCAATCTATTCAGCAGCGGACATATGCATCTCAAGAGCAGGAGCTGGAAGTATTTTTGAATTATTATTTTTTGAAAAACCTTCTATTATTATTCCTCTTGCGACTAAAACCACCGATCACCAAAAAGACAATGCTAAAGCAATCTCAGAAGAATTTCCCAACCTATATACATACTTAGAACAAGATGCATTAGAGCACAATCAAGAGCTTCTCATTCAACAAATCTTACGACTAAGCACTTTTTCCGCCCCATCCTCAGGGCATAAAAAAGAATAACAGCCCTTGATATATTCTGAATAAGGCGCCCCAGTTTTTGGGTTGACAAATACCTCTACAAGGCCTGGAGCATGATAAAAATGATCTTCCGAAGAAGAAAATGGGCGCAAAATCTCAACCAATAACGGCATTGCATGTCGCCCAGAATAAACAACTCGCTCAAGCGAATCATTTGAATCACAACCCAAATAAACCACTCCTGTATATCGTGGCGTGGCACCAGCAAACCAACAACTTCTTTGTTGATTTGTTGTTCCTGTCTTACAAGCAAAATCACCGGCAATCCATTTACCTGGATATGAAGCAGACATCCTGCGCGAAATAAGCTGCAATACAGAAACCACTTGGCTACTATAGAACCATGAAACGGCTGACTCTCCGCCGATATTACCATCACGTCTGAATACCTTCTTTCCTGATGCATCTTTAATCCACTCAATACAATATGGCGGTCGTGATACTCCTTGCTGAATAACAGTATTAAACATCTGTGCTACATCAACAGGCGTACACTCCGTACACCCCAATGCCAACGCAGGGTAAGGATCAAACGGGCCAGGTAAACCACATGCGCGTAAAACACGAATAATAGGATCGGCACCAACCTCTAAAAATAATTTCACTGGAATAATATTATTAGATACAACTAATGCATGAGCTAACGTCATTTCACCCTCAAATCGACGAGTTACGTTGCGCGGAGACCACCCAGATATTTCAGGCAAAATTTCATCAACGCAGGTATCACGAAACGTTGCTCCCAATTGCTGTAATGAAGCAATATAGACTAACGGCTTAACCAATGATCCAATCTGACGCTTAGCCTGAAATGCTCGATTAAACTGCGAACGAGAAAAGTCATACCCACCAATAAATGCTCTAATCGCACCACTTTCACCCTCAAGAATAACAGCAGCCCCATCAACATTCGCCTTTTTCTTTTTTATCTCAGATACATGAGTAGCAAAAATTTCCTCTGCTCGCTGCTGCATTTGTTCATCCAATGTTGTTTGAACAATACATCCATAGTTGTACAATCGATCCCGACCCAATAACTGTTCAAGCTCCTGCTGAATATGCTCTCGAATATACCCAGAACATACAGATGAAGACCCTGCCCTGCCTGTAAGCACAATCGATTCGGCGCTCGAACTTGTATATACTGCGTCATCCAAAAAGCCACATCGCCGCATACACTGCAAAACAATATTCCTCCGTTTTTTAGCGCGCTCAAGATCATAGACAGGACAATAAGATTGAGGAGACTTTACAATGCCAGCCAATAAAGCCGCCTCAGCAGGCGTTAATTCTGCAGCAGACTTTTTCCAAAACGATTGCGCAGCAGCCTCAATACCATACAAACCCGCACCCAAATAAACTAAGTTCAGATATGTCTCAAGAATCTGCTCTTTCGAATAAAGACCCTCAACCAGCAAAGCCAAAACCTGCTCGCGCACTTTTCGAGCAAGCGTCCGCTGACTTGCCGCAAAGCGTAATTTGATAACCTGCTGGGTGATAGTGCTTGCTCCCTGCACAAACCGACGCTTCCAGAGATTTACCACTATTGCACGTAAAATACCGCGCAACGAAATACCCTGATGATCAAAAAATGTACGATCTTCAGCCGCCAAAAAAGCATTAATTACATGTGGAGAAACCTGCGAAAGGGTTATTGGCGTTCTATGCTCCCGCTCAAAACGAAATAACTCAGTTCCCCGTGCACCCAAGACACAAGTCGGTTTGCTATAAACACCATATGGAAGCTCATCAACATCTAATAAAGGAAAGGTAACACTATAGAAAAAAAAACCACTTACACCGCCAAGCATGAAAAGCATCATGACCAGCAAAAGACTCTTTACATACCGCATGCGAATTTTAGACTAGAAAGACAAAGGCTCATATCGTTAGGTATCGTATCACAATGATTAAAAAAAACCTATGCGCCCAGTTCATATGTATTGGGCTTTTCAGCTTAGCAATAGAAGTAATAAGTATGGCTCTTGGCTATACAACATCCTTTTTATTGTCCCCAATAATTACTATAAGCGCAATTATTGTTCTACCCCAAACACCAATCTGTATCATAATTCTTACAGTCGCAGCAGCAATAAGCACCCTTATACACGGACTTCTTCTTAATCAGACCATCTTCTTTTTTCTCACATGTATCACTCTATGGACCTATATTCGACCACGTATCACACCAAGAAAGAGCATTTTTTTCTTTTTTTCTCTCAGCTGTACGTATATCTGGCTTCTCCTACAACACCAAGCCCCATCGACAATAGCTAGAATTATAGTTATTCTTATAGTAGTACTCTTCGGGGTACTGTTTTGGAATACGGTACGAAAGACAATCGCAAAAGAATTCTTTTGAGGAAAGTCCGGACTCCTAACGAAAAGAGCACCGAGCGCAAGCTCGGAAGGCGTAAGCCTATGGAAAGTGCCACAGAAAAAAACCGCTTTATAGCAATATAAAGTAAGGGTGAAAACGGGTGGTAAGAGCACCCGGCAGCGGTTAGTAATAATCGATGCGGGCAAACCCTGCTCGGAGCAAGACCGAACAGTGTATTCAGTGTTTCGTTCTGTCACTAATGTATTAGTGAAATATATACACGGGTAGGTCGCAAAGATACATGATTGTCGCCAGTTAATGGTACAAAATCCGGCTTAATGACTACCGTATCCAAACCTTAAAAAGGATGTTATGAAACAAGCTATCTTCTTCAGTCTCCCTTTTTTTGCTTGCATCAGCACCTTTCTCTTTTTTTTATTTGCAACAAAAAAAGAATCTTTCCCTGCACCTTCACTCCTAGGACAATCGATAACTAACGCATTAATAATCGCATCAGAACACAATCTACACGTTCGCGTTCTTGAGCAACAAGAAGATTCAACCGCAGAACCCGGAACAGTTTTAGAACAAAACCCAGCCCCCAATCAACGGATCAAAGAAAAACAATCAATTTTTATTGTAGTATCAAAAGCTATTGAACCAATCAAAGCACCGAATCTTATTAAACAATCGGTAGAGTCAGCAAAAAAAATAATTAACAATCAATCCTATGCGGTAAAAATTTACTATCTCAATAGTATAGCACCAAAAAACAACATCATTGCGCAACATCCTGCACCAGGAAACCCCCTTCCTGACAATGTACTAATTATTTATGCATCCTCAGGAAAACAATACGAAAACATAATAATGCCAGATCTAAAAGGAAAAACAAAAAACGAAGTTGAAGGCCTTCTTCAACAAGCAACCTTTCCTATAACTGCAGACTACATCGAACAAAAAAAAGCAAAATCAAATGCAATAATTAGTCATCAAAAACCATTGGCCGGAACCATTCTGCCAATACAAGAGAGAATACACTGTCAACTCGAACTCTCTAATTAACAACCAAATCGCCGCTTACGTTTTGCATATTTTACTAAAACCAATTCAAAATCTGCACGAGTCATAGCCGGCCAAAATGTATCAAGAAACATTAATTCACTGTAACACGATTGCCAAGCCATAAAGTTACTCAGCCGCTTTTCTCCACCTGTTCGCACAATAAGATCGGGCTCAGGACAATCTTTCAGCCACAACAAAGATGAAATTATTGATTCATCAAGTTGTTCGGGGTCCAATGCACCCTGAACAACTTTTTTAGCAATCTTCTTAACCGCCGAACAGATCTCCTGACGCCCCCCGTAACAAAACAGAATATTCACGCGCAGCGCGGTACCTTTTTGAGTTGCGGTTTCAATAGTATCAATAACTTCTAAAAGCCTCTGAGGGAAGCGATCTCGATCCCCAATAAATCGAATACTTACTCCATTTTCAGCTAAATTTGCAATATCATCGGATGATAACCCATGCTCCACAACATCAAAAAGATGCTCCAATTCTTCATTGCTCCGATTGAAATTCTCTAAAGAAAATGCATAAAGAGATAACATAGGTATTTCATGTGCACAACAAAAACGGACCGCCTCTTTTACAGGATTCACACCACCTTCATGCCCAATCCAGGGCTTAAGGTGATTAGCTTTCGCCCAACGCCGATTGCCATCCATGATAAAACCGATATGCTGAATACCCGCATTTCCATGAACTCTTTCAACTTCCTCGGAAGACTCACCAACAAAAAAATTGTTGGTATATACGTCTAATGCGCACGTCCAAAGACCAAGAATGACAAAAGAAAAAACTATCACAGCTCCAATATATTTACCTATGTTCTTCATAAAAACTCACCGAGCCAAGTTCAAGAACAAAGAGATATATTTGCCTGCATACCGAGAACGCCGCAACCAAAAACAAACAGTAGAAAGAAGATAAAAGAGCACAGCCGCTAGAGAAATCATAATACATCGTTCGACTAAAACAATTGGAGGGAGCATACGCCAAATAACCGGTGAAACAAGACACCCCCCGTACAGCCAAATTAAAGACCCCATCATATGAGTAGAAAACGTACCGATACATAATTGGGCCAATGATCCCGGCACATACGTTGCAAAAAAAGGAATTGCCCAAATTACAGGATAAACGTAAGCTTGACTTCCAATGGGATGAATCAAGAAAAAAAATGCGCCTATTAAAAAAGCAATACGCGCGCATCTCCGTGAAACATGCATCATTGCGCAACCAAAAAACGTTGGAATGCCATTAAAAAGAGCCACAAGGGTCTTAGCATGCAAATATTTTGTAAGACTAAAAGCAAGAACCGAGCCACTACATGCCGTTCTACCCCAATACGAGCCGCCCAAAAGAGAAAAAACTAAAAATACAACCTGCTTCGAAGAAAGAAACATCAGATTACCCCCGAAAAAGGTAATCCCTAAGCGGGGAAGAAAAAAACCTAATATACCAACCAGAATACTAATCAAAAAAAATAATGGTATATTGCGCGCTCCTCTAAAACCACTCATCAATAGCTCCTTGTTTTTTATAAAACACTTATGATAGTAATAGTACTCACAATTTGGATAAAATACGAGGCCTC
Source organism: Candidatus Babeliaceae bacterium (assembly GCA_007116155.1). GTDB lineage: Bacteria > Babelota > Babeliae > Babelales > Babelaceae > UBA12474. The sequence goes on from SKJC01000006.1 coordinate 35,926, forward strand.
AAATACATGAAGCACACACCTATTACCCCAGAAAATACCGTATTTGCTATTGACCTTCATGGCGTTCTATTTACTTTTCATAAAGCAAAACTGTTACAACTCTTCCTCTCGATAACCGTATGCACAACACTCGTATATTGCTACGTCAATCCACAGATTGCCCTGTTGTTTTTTTTTCTCACATTAATGCCAGCCGCAGGAATCTTAGTAGCGAGTGGATATTTTATGCTAAAAACTGGTCATCGACCTATTGTGGAGCACCACCTCCTCTCATCGACCAAACCCCCAATTCCACTTATAAAAAAGGGCTGGCTATGGATTAGCAACTTCTACTACCCGAGAACAGAATTCGTCACAATATGCTGGAAACTAAAACAAGCAGGCTTCTCACTTATCTTACTATCAGATATAGGCCCTGAAGCATTTGATATTCTCAAAAAAAGGTACCGCTCAACGTTTTACAGGAACAAAGAAACATTGTTTACCGCCACGTATTACCCTAATTCTCCAGACAGCACGACCATCCAACTCTCACCCTGGCTTCCCAAAAATGCTCACAACTTTTTTAAAAAGTTTGCGCAATCATTCATAAAGCAGAACGCTGCTATTAAAAAAATAATTTTTATCGACAACAACAAAAGAAATATCAAACACGCCAAAAAGCAGAGCAGCTCAACTTTCTTGGCGTTAAGATTTACTAATACAAGGCAGATGCGAACAACACTTATTAAACATCTTCCAAACCTAACCGATCTATAAATTTTGCTTGCAATTTAACGCTGCTTTTGTATCTTTATAGAGGATGATTTGTTTTCTGGCTTTCAGAAGATCATTGCTTTTGACCTCCATTTCCCCTGTCTTGGATCGCTCGATCCGGACGGGGGTTTCTTTTTCAATTTAGCCGGAGAGCTTCATGAAAAAATTTAAAAAAATGCTCCCTACAATAGAAGATGGCATTTTCAAAAATTATCCCGGAGAAAAAAAACACCCGATCGAAAGCCTCCTGTCATTTTTTTGGCGAGCATGTAAAACCTATATAAGCCCTCGCGCATATACACAACTTCCCCTTTCATATAACTTTCAAGAAGAACTCGCCAGTAGCATAGCAATTGCGATAAAAACTAATCGCAATACGCTTTGGTGGCTTGGGCATGCAACGTTTCTTCTCTATGTTAACGGAGCATTTATCATAACTGATCCCATCCTCCAAGAACCTTCCCCAATCTTCCCTCGACTCTTTTCTTCTGAAAATCTTGAAGCAATGCTCCCTCCAATCAAAACAATTCTCATCTCACACAATCACTATGACCACCTAGATAAAAAAAGCATAAAAGCACTCCTTCAAAAAAACCCCCAACTTTCAATGTTTGTGCCACAGGGAGATGCCAAACTCTGCAGTCGCTGGGGATGTAACCACATCCATGAAAGTATGTGGTGGGATACATTTTCGCTTCACAACCAAGACATACAAATCACCTTTGTTCCAGCAAAACACTGGTCGCGCAGAACTCTTTTTGACTGTAACCGATCCCTTTGGGGTGGCTGGGTTATTCAAACAAACGATCTGTGCATCTATTTTGCAGGAGATACGGCACAGGGAGATCATTTTTCAGCCATTCACGATCATTTTACCGATATTACTCATGCCCTACTCCCTATTGGTCCATGCGAACCACGCAAAGAAAATGAAGATTCACATATCAATCCCATTCAGGCTGGAGAAATATTTAATCTTCTTCAAGCACAATGTATGATACCATGCCACTGGGGAACATTTCCTCTCGGCATAGATCAGCCGCTTGCACCAATTGACCTACTCCAACATTGGATTACCAATCAACACAATAATAAAAACCAATCCTGCCAAATTCTCTTTCCGGGACAAGCGCTAGAACTCGCATCCAATGCAAAGCAGCCAACCTTGCCAACTACACAACCTGGTGTTACGATAAAAGGGATATAAAGTACATATACATCATGTGCCGGGGTGGCGAAATTTGGTAGACGCGCAGGTCTCAGAAGCCTGTGGGAGCGATCCTGTGCTGGTTCGAGTCCAGTCTCCGGCACCAAAAGAGAGAGTTTTTCTTGCCAACTTTCACATGCTCCGTATACTAAATAACGTATGGTGAGCGTAGCTCAGTTGGTAGAGCATCAGACTGTGGCTCTGGGGGTCGTGGGTTCAAGCCCCACCGCTCACCCCAAAATTGAAATTAACTTCTCTTTTTTAGTAATCACGCTAAAATAAATACGCATAAAAATAATCTGCGTAAATCTATGTCGGGGCGTGGCGCAATTTGGTAGCGCACTCGCTTTGGGAGCGAGGGGTTGCCAGTTCGAGTCTGGCCGCCCCGACCATTAAAATAGACCGTTCTTTTTTGTATCATCATCAATGCAGAGAAATTCATGAAAAAAAATCTACTCATTGCAACAATGATTGCATTCGCACAAGTAAGCATACATATGCATGCAGTAAACAACACTAAGCAAACACTTATAAATCTTCCAAAAACCACCATCGACTACACAAAGTCTAACATTACTGCTTTTGCTAACTGGTCTAAAGAACGCGCACAAAAGTTTCAAAATGAAGGATTTTTTTCCGGTGAATTCCTCTATTCATTAACCATTCTACAAGCCGCAACAGAACCGATTAGCAACTACCTCATAGAAAAAATTGTTCGCCAATTTGGCCTGACTCACGCTGATCATTTGACAAAGCTCATACAAAGCGAATTGGCTTCGGTAAACGCAGAAAAAGCAAAAAAAGTCAGCGTGTATCTTGTCAATGCACCAGAATATTTTGGCGTTCAGGCAAAAGGGTTTGACATATTTGTTTCAGCAGATTTGGCAAAAGGCCAACCATTGTTTGCTATGCAAAAAGCATTATATTATGGATTTATTGCAATAAACCAGCAACCATCATCGCACATACTACCATTAGCCAACTATATCGCTCCCTTGATAACAATATGCGCTATTGAAAAAAATGGATGGCTTTCCAATTCCCCATGGAAAAAAATAGCAGCTGTCTCTGGAGCATCTCTCTTAATAGGATTGCCAAGCGAAATAATCATCCAAAAAAGCCAAGCTGCTTCTCCTGAATTACAAACTAAAGCAAACGCTTTTGCGGAAAATTATAAAAAAAAGTTAGATGAAAAATACAACACAGATCTCTCAGAAAACATAAACTAAAGCTACGAATATTAATTCATTCTGTATCAAAGAGGAAGGTTTTTAAACCTTCCTCTTTGATTTTTCAACAAGAAGTGCCTTGATGTTTTACTCAAAAACTGTATACTTCTAATAGAATAATATTTATAAAAATAAGGTGTTTCGCTATGTCATATTTTCAAAACTTTTCTCAAAAGTGTTTTCTAGTTGGGCTAAGTTGCATAGGGCTGAATATAGCTTCTCCTCTCTGTAGTTTGCCCCCATCAATAAGCCGTTTTACGCCGGCTCTCTTAAAAAATCCTACATGGAATCAACCGATACAAGGCATGCGTCCTACAGGAATTTCTACAACATTTACAGCCTCTCAAATTCCCCTTGAGCAATTTTTAGGGGAAAATGCCAAATATAGTCATATCATCTTTGGTAAGGCAAAAAAACATTCCTTCGGCGGTAAATTTTTCTTATCTCCCGCTCCATTACTTGCTCTTTCGGTAATTGGTTTAACCTTTGGACCAGGTGGGAAAAAAGTATTGCCTATTATCGCAGCAGGAATAGCTTCAACTCGAATTTTTAGATGGGTATTCTGTAGCACATCCTTGACCGCAATTGGAAAATACTTTTATACAAACAAAAAAATTGATCCCAACAATCAGGCTACAGATAAAAACAAGAATTAAACTCATATTATTCTGTTTAATTAGCACCTTTATTCAAAAAGCATCCTTGGTAGCTTCTATAATTTTTTTTCAAAAATGGTACACTAAAATAAGAATTAAGACGCACGAAACTTGTATATTTTCTCCATACAAGAAACGCTAAGGATAGATTATGAAAAATAATAAATATATCTCTATCCAAGGGGCACGCGAACACAATCTAAAAAATGTATCTGTAAACATTCCCAAGGAAAGCTTAACCGTCATTACAGGACCCTCTGGATCAGGAAAAAGCTCACTTGCTTTTGATATTCTCTACGCAGAAGGGCAACGACGCTATCTCGAATCACTCTCCTCATACGCACGACAATTTTTAGGCATGCCCCAAAAACCAAATTGTGACGCTATTAACGGATTATCCCCCGCTATTGCCATTGATCAAAAAACAGTTGGCTCTAACCCCCGATCCACAGTTGGAACCATTACTGAAATTACTGATTATTTACGTATTCTTTTTGCCCGTATTGGTGAAGCATCATGCCCATCATGCAATAGTGTTATTAAACCAAGCAGCATTCAAAATATTATTTCCCACATCACACAACAATATAAAGACACCACAATTGACATATATGCCCCTTTAGTCGAACGCCGAAAAGGAACGTTCACAAAAGAGCTAGAAGAATGGATTGAACAGGGAGCCTTTATATTTCTTATAGATGGAACAACTCAAAAAATTCGATCAATCGAACAGCTACAACAACTCAATCTTGATAAAAATAAGCCGCACACCATTCAAGCCTATATAGATACAATCTCCATCGCTAAGGCTGGAGTAGAGGATATCGCACGCCTTAATGAAGCAGTAGAAAAAAGCTGCATACTTGGAAACGGACGCTGTCTTATAAAAAATCTAAATCAAGAAGAACAGGTATTTTCAATCCATCGGAGTTGCACAGCTTGTGGTACATCTATTCCCGACTTTGAACCCCGTCACTTTTCATTTAATTCCCCCATTGGCGCATGCAAAGAATGTCATGGACTTGGGGTAATCATAACTAAAGAAACATATTGGAGCTCTCACCAGCAAACATGTACACGGTGTCACGGCAAGCGGCTCAATGTGCTTGCTCTCTCGGTACATGTACACAAAAAAAATATCTACGATCTTGGCGAACTTTCCATCCAAGAACTACGTGTATTTTTTACCAATCTTCAACTTGAACAACATCAGAAAGAAATCGCTCAACGGCTGATTGATGAAATCCAACACCGCGTTTCCTTTTTGATCAATGTTGGACTTGATTATCTTTCTATTAATCGCGATGCACGGTCACTTTCTGGTGGTGAAGGTCAACGCATACGACTTGCGCGCCAACTCGGTTCTGCTCTAAGTGGCATACTCTATCTCTTAGATGAACCAAGCATTGGATTACATCAACGCGACAACGAACGATTGATTGAGACCTTAAAAAACTTACGTGATCAAGGAAATACGGTTATCGTTGTTGAGCACGATTTTGAAACAATGAATAGCGCCGACTATATTATTGATATGGGACCAGGCGCTGGCATTCATGGTGGCACTGTTATAGCAACAGGAACGCCAAATGAGATCAAAACCAATCCAAACTCCCTTACCGGCAACTATTTATCAGGAAAACGCGCATTACCTATTCCCCCTCGCCGAAGAATTCCAACAGGCTACCTTTCCATAACCAATGCGCAAGCGAATAACTTAAAAAACATTGCTGTTAAGATTCCGTTAGGAATTCTCTGTTCCGTTTCAGGTGTTTCTGGCTCAGGTAAAAGCTCTCTGGTTTTTGATGAAATTGTTCCTGCACTGCAAGAAAAGCTCGGTTCAAAAACATGGAAAGCTCATACTTCCGAAATTACCGGAACAGAACAACTCTTTTCCACTGTCGTTATTGACCAGAGTCCTATTGGTCGAACACCACGATCAAACCCCGCAACCTATGTTGGTTTTTTTGACGAAATTAGAAACCTATTTGCACAACTCCCTGAAAGTGTTGCTCGCGGCTATAAAGCAGGACGATTTAGCTTCAATGTTCGTGAAGGACGCTGTCACGATTGTAATGGCGAAGGAACCAAGACAATCTCTATGCACTTTCTACCCGATGTCGTCATTGAATGTCGCAGCTGCAAAGGAAGACGATTTAACCGGCAGACACTCGAAATAACCTATCGTGGCAAAAGCATTGCCGATATTTTAGCTATGACGGTAGAAGAGGCGCAGGATTTTTTCATCCACCACAAACAGATTCAAAAACGGCTGCAACTACTCTGCGATGTCGGACTCGATTACCTGACACTCGGACAACCAGCAACCACTCTTTCTGGGGGGGAAGCGCAACGCATTAAACTGGTTAACGAACTAGCAAAACGGGGTGATCGAACACTCTACATACTCGATGAACCAACCACAGGACTTCATGCCTGCGACGTTGAAAAATTATTATCCGTCTTTAATCGACTTATTGAAAAAGGAAACTCAATACTCGTTATTGAACACAATTTAGATATTTTACAATATTCAGATTATATCATTGATATCGGCCCAGAAGGTGGCGTTAACGGCGGAACTATCGTTGCTCAAGGAACACCAGAGCAATTACAACATGCCACAAATAGCCATACCGGAAGATACCTACAACTACCATAAAATAAACCAATGGGGGAACATAAACCATGACTGATTATCTTTCTAAAAAACGCATCCTGGTATTATTCAGCAGCTTGCTCTGGATACAACCAGCACTGCGGGCTGCAAAAAGCCAAGTAACAATAGAATCATTATTAGAAAGCAATACCTCTGAATATATTCTGCAACCACTAGATACCATAACTATTGAGCGTCATGTAAAAAAACTTCAAAAACATAATCGATTACTGCCGATTCTTAAAGCCGGCAGTTTATCCTGCGCTGCAGGCATCCTTGCATTTACCGGGTTAAATTACGCAAAACAATATACGCAAACAGAAACAATTACACAATTATGGCAATTTCTCAAGGGAGCAAAAATAAAACAGTCGGACACTAGAAAAAAACCTCATGGCATACAACGTATTAAGACATGGTTATCAGGAGTACGCAAAAACATCTCTGAAAAGCGCCTATTCTTTGCCAATTTGCGCAATTATCTACAAAGCAGAACAACACAAAGCAGTACAGTTCTTATAAAAAACATGGTACTCCCCATACTAGGTAACACCTTGGCGCAAAGTATTACCGCAGCAATGGCAACATACCTACCACTGGCTGAAATTTTTAATCAAAAACTTTCATTTGCCTGGTTTATAAAAACACAGACGCAGTATGCCCACAATATCGATATTTATAAGCGCGCACTAACCGAATTAAGCACAACCATAGACCAACAAACACAAAACTCACAACTTCTCTATCTACAAAACGCAGCACAAGGTATCATCCATGATCTTGAAAAAATTATTGCGTTCCTAAAAATCGAACAACTCAACACGCAAGGAACTGAAAAGCTAGAAACACTACGATCACTAGAACAGGTAGTAACGTTGCTGGCTGAACAATGCTACCAACAAACACGTGGTATCTTCACGGTTTTTACTCAAGATATTCTCAACGAAGCCAAACGACAAACATGCATCCCAGACGGCCTAAAAACTATTGCCTATCTAGAGCTTTTCGGCAATAAATTGCTCACAATCACAAGCATACCATCTCCCTGGTTGCCCAGTTTATTGAATTACTAGAATAGCATAGAAGCTACGCCATTTTTTTGTATACTGGTATAAAAACTTCTTACTGAGCCAAGATTATGAGTAAACCATCCCCATTACTACAACAGTATTTTGAAATAAAAGCCGAATATCCCGACACCCTACTATTATTTCAAGTTGGTGACTTTTACGAACTCTTTTTTGAAGACGCGCAAACTGCTTCAGCATTTCTTGGTATTACACTAACTAAACGGGGAACATATAACCAAAAGCCAGTTCCATTATGTGGTGTTCCGATACACACTCTTGACCACTATCTTATTAAATTAATCCGCGGAGGCTTTAAAGTCGCGCTCTGTGACCAGCTTGAACTGGCCCGCCCCGGAAAGCTAGTTGCACGCGGCGTCACACAGGTCTTAACCCCAGGCACCTTAACTGATGCACGCATGATCGATGAAAAACACGCATCGTATTGTGTTGCTATCTACCCACAACCCAACGGCGATACTGGCATTGCGGCTGCTGAATTACTAACCGGACAACTTTTTGCAACTACCATCAGCGCTAATCATCCCGCATTACTTGATGCCGAACTAGCCCGATTTTCCCCTGACGAGATCCTCCTACCTCTTGATCAAAAAGACCGCCCCCTTGCGCGGCAGATACAAAAAACTGGATACTGCATATCCTGGTTTGACGCCACATCATATCAAGAAATTTTTAATGAGTGGCTTTCAGGAAACGAACCGGCAGTACAAACCCTTGTTACCCATTCACCAACTATTTCAAGCGCATTATTACTACTTATCGGCTTTTTAAAACAGAACCAAGAGCGCGCATTGGCCTTCACCGGAACGCTTTCGCTATACACCCCATATGACTTCCTCATGCTAGATGCCGCAACACAAAAAAATCTAGAACTCTTCCCCTTGGAAAAAAAGAATAAAGAAGCACAAACACTGTTTCAGATCCTAGATCAATGTGTTACCGCGATGGGTTCGCGCCAACTCAAAAAATGGATCGTACGTCCAAGTCAAAAAATAACTACTATCACCGAGCGTCTTTCAGCTATTACAACATTAAAAGAGAATCTTTTTACGCGAGAACATGTAGCACAAATATTACAACACATTGGTGACCTTGAACGAATTACTGGACGAATTTTACTACAAAGAAACTCCCTTCGGGATCTTATTCAACTACGATCTGCACTTCTCGCAATCAAAAAACTCACACACACGCTTTCTGATATTGCTGAAAATCCGTATTTTGCAAAGCTAAAAAACACATTGTTCGATTTTTCCCCCTTAACAACTTTTTTACAAAAAGCCCTCACTGACGACCCCAATGATCAATGGCACATTCGCCCCGGATATAACCAAGCACTTGATCAAGCACGAGAACAAACCCAAAATGGAGCGTATGCTATTGCACAATTTGAAGCATCAGAACGCAAAAGAACAGGCATCTCTTCACTCAAAATCAAATTTAATCGAATTCAAGGGTATGCCATTGAATTAACAAAGGCACAATCAGCTAGTGCGCCTCAAGAATATAGTAAGCTACAGACATTAGTAAATGCGACACGATACACCACACCTGAGCTCCAACAACTTGAATATCAACTACAAACCGCTGAAGAACAAGCACAACAGCTAGACAAACAGATTTATGAAGAACTTATACAGATGACACTATCCTTTGGCCCGCATTTACGAAAATCTGCTCAAACTATCGCTATTATTGACAGCCTATATGGACTCACTTCTTGCGCACTTACCCACAACTGGGTTGCACCAAAAATTAAAGAAACCGGTGCATTGCATATCCAACAAGGAAAACATCCCGTAGTTGCTGCACACCTAGGCAATGAATTTGTTCCAAACAGCACAACTATGGACACGGAAACGCGAACATGGATTATCACCGGACCCAATATGGGCGGCAAATCTACCTATCTGCGGCAAGTTGCACTTATTGTACTTCTTGCGCATATCGGATCCTACGTTCCGGCAAGCTACGCTGAAATTCCTTGTACCGACCGAATTTTTACCCGCATAGGCGCATCCGACAATGTTACTGCAGGGAAAAGTACATTTTTAGTCGAAATGGAAGAAACAGCGCTCATTTGCAACCACGCAACCAAAAATTCACTCGTTATTCTCGATGAAGTTGGCCGCGGCACCAGCACCTATGATGGCCTTGCAATAGCTCAAGCAGTTGTTGAATATTTGCATACACATATTCAAGCAAAAGCGCTTTTTGCGACACATTTCCATGAAATAACCGAACTATGCAAGACTATGCAGGGGATTGTTGCATATCATGCAGCAAGCATACAGACACCCGAAGGAATTCTTTTACTACATAAAATTGAGCCTGGCTGTGCGCAGGGAAGCTTTGGTCTTGAAGTTGCACGACAAGCACAACTGCCCTCCGCAATTACTCAACGAGCCGAACATCTATTAACTCAATTTACTAAACAGAAACAGGAACCAGTCGCATAAACTCTTGCACAGATACAATATCAAAAACTATACTGCAAGCAGAATTAGTCATTTTCGTATCCACAAGGTTAATGTATGGAAAAAAAAACAGCTCTATCCCTTATTTTTCTTATAGCATCCATAGCCCTAGAAAGTACACCGAACATACCAACAACTAGCCGATATCAGTTCTTTTTACAAAGAAACCAACTCTCTTCGATTCTTGGATTAATCGGTGAATTAAAAGCACTCGAACACGCATACAACGAGCAAAACAGCGCATATCACTATGAAATTGTGCAAAGTACTCCGGAAGAATATCAAGCATATCTTAATGCATGGGTACAAAAAATTATTCACAAACTATGGAATCTCGAACTATCAATCCTGCCAAATACCGATCGATATAAACAGCAACTAGCTGAAGCCATTTTACACATAGATATAGCAACCGATCTCGGTATAATTCCTGCACTCCAAAGCTATGCAGAAGAGCAAATACGAAATGCAAAGACACCTGAACAACAGAAAGCAGCCATAACAGTTGCTACCCTGTTACAGCTGCTCATATCACCTATTGAATGGCAATTATGGCTTCAAGAAATACAAGCCAAACCTACAGTTGAATAGCCAATTCTGCTTTTTTACCAAAGACCGCTGCAGTTTTTCTCGTTTCAGCAAGTGGTGAGAACAAAGACCATCCGAATGAAGAAAAAGGTTGAGAAACACATATTACATCTTGCACTGCTGCACGTTTATTAATCCAGAAATACGCACATCCAGCAATTCCTGCAAGTACAGGTAACGCTAGCGTAACACGAGAAAGAATTGGATGTTTTTCTCTCCAGGATCGAAGAGTGCCAACCAAATACTTTGCAAAAGAATTGTTTGAAATTTCTTCTTCTATAGCAAACAATTTACAGATTCTTTCATAAGAATCTTTAACTTGCTGAGCGCGTACATTAATATTATTACCATCAAAACCACCACTAAACTGGTCACGGCTTGCCCTGAGCTCGTTGAATTCCTTGAAAACCGTCTCTACAAATTTTTTGCGAATCGACACATCTATTTTAAGTTCCTCCTCCTTATCCCTTTTCATCTCAGCAGTAGCGGGAATAATAGGGTTTTTTAGATTCTCTAGTTGTGATTTTCTACCACTCAGTTTTTGAAAATCAAGACCTGGAGATGTAATCGACTCATTCCATAACGTTTCAATAATCTTTGAATTGCCCTTACGAAGAACCGCTTCAAGGAACATTTGCGTCATATCCCAGTCTTCAGAACAATAAGCCGTTAACACTCCTTGCAATGCATCTTTTGATTGTAAGCACAGGTTATTCACCGACATGTTTTCAAAATTTTTAACAGATTCTTGATTTTCCTCTTCATTGCAGAAAGACCCCAGACCGTTTAAAAAGTTCTCTAAAACATTAAATTTACCTAAGGCAGCAAAAGCGCTGTAGGGATATCCTTCGCCAATAACAACTGAATCAGAATCATAGGCCTTTTGAAATTTAAGATAGCAAACCCCTCGTGGGCATGACTGATCAACACACTCTCCTAAACGAGCTAAGTCTTTCTTATCTTCGTCCAATAAATCTTTTTCCAATGAAGAAGAAATTCTACAAAACTCAGTATGCGCGTTTCTGAAAATCAAAATTTTTTGCTCAGCTGTCAGCTTTTCTTGATCAAAAACGATCTGTTTATCTGGCGAGGCAAGAATCACGTCTTTTAAAGCTTTGTCCTGCAAAAAAACCTTTTGCAATGCAGCCGTAAAATCAACCATGTTTCCTTCTCCTGACGGCGGCTTAATTTCAGTCTGAAACACGGTCTTTTTAATATACTCTAAAGCAGCTTTTTCATCTTCAAACAAAAGTTCTTGGAATCCACTTGAAGAATTATTCGATCCCTGACAGGCTTCAATAATTTTTTGAGCCTTAGACTTCCAAGTCTCTTTTTGGTTTACAATAATATCTATTATTGATGCTTCTGCCTTATCTAAACAATCAAAATCTATATCATCTGACCCAAAGGAAAGCTTAAAGAGATTGGCAATGTCATCGTTGTTCATATTTACACACTTAAACGGCGCCACCGATGCAATAAAAAAACCAAGAGCATATACCTTGCTTTTCTGACTAATAATATTTTTATCTACTACCGTCGTTTCTGGAGCTGCCTCAGGCACATGTGGGAACAATTCCTGATACTCCGAAGGTGCACTCGGGTAGATATTTTCATACGAAACATTTGGATTAAAAAAAGAACTGCTACCATAATCCGAAAAAAAAACGTTGCCCCGTACTTCTCGTTCTGCCGGCGGCGCTGAAGGCTCCACGGGCGTTGTATAATCAAACCGTGCTGAGGAGCTGTTATCTGGACAAACCCACGAAGGGCTGAATTCATTTGGGTTCGCCAACGTATATAAAGGACACACGAGCATAGCGCAACACAAAAACACAAACAGACTATATCTTTTATTCATAATTTACCTTTTTATAACTATACTAACTATAAAATAGTATTCAAAAACAATTTCACCTTTACCATAATCTACATAATTTTTTATCGTAAAGAGCAAGATGAGAAAATTTTCATATTGTAAATAAATATTACCATTTTTTATATAAAAAGCAAGCGCCATGGGAATTTTTGTTGTGAAATTTATACTGCCATTACCAATGTCCATAACTTTTTTTATCTATGCAGCAAATGCATGTACTGCATCAAGAGAAATCCCGTGGGAACATCTTGTTAAAAAAAGCTTTACTGGAGACTATTTGGATGAAGCAACTAAAAAAAACAAATTTTTATGCACCATGTATGCAACCGAACGGGAAAAAAAGCTTGCTCTCGCAACTACGCTTGAACAAGTTATTGCCCGCAACAACCATCTTTCATCAATGTTTTTTGAGCTCAAAGCAAAAGAGTACAAATTATTCTTCAAAGAAAATAAAATGCTCTTTAATATGCTCAATGAACTTAGACTACCAAAGTCATATCAGCATCTCTGCTCCGGCTTTTACCTGCTCCTGCGCAACTCGCGCTACGTTCAAAACCTTTTAACTTTTTGGGATAAAAACCCCCAGAGCGAAGACATTCCCCCATTACATGAGCTGCTCAACGATCTCGAGATACCCAAAACAATTGCCAAACAGCTCATACTCATACTTGCCAAATTTGAATCAGGAAAAAAAGAGACCATCAAGCAAACACTCGCTGCAGCTGAATCACGCAAAATTATAAAACAACTTATTCGGATAGGCGAAAAACTACAACTAACGAAAGAAGTTCTACAAACACTAGCCCACGCTTACTGCACACACAGAGACAATCAATGGATAACCAGTTCACAACAAGAGCGCATCATAAAACGCCTGGAAGGGTTAACTCGTTTTTTTGGGCACACGCTAAAAACACAGACCACCTCAGCGCCCTCCCTCACGTTTCAAGGAAGCATTCCAGGGTCAATTAACAAACACCATTGGCAATGCTGCACACCGTTTTCCCCCGACGGGCAGAAGCTAGTTGTAGAAACATGTGATCAATCAGGAGAGCTGCAGATCTGGAATGCAATAGACAAAGCGCTTACATCAAGCATATTTACTTGCCCCTTGAGCAATCAGGCCCCAGCCTTTAACAGCAATGGCACTTATATAGGCTACATAAACCTAATCACACGGCACATAGACATCCATGAGACTTCTACAGGAGATAAAATCATATGGATTCCATTGCAAACTCAAAACAAAAAATGCCACGTAGCATTCGACGAAAAAAATCCGGCCCTGCTCTACGTACAAGAAGAAGCCACAATCCAATGCTGGCTCATTACCTCAGATGGTGCGCAAATACACTCCACATGTACTCATCCGCCAAAAGAGCTACAAAAATACCAACCTGGCTATATTGCACCTTTCAACCGATACTCCATACATGAAGAAATTCTCTACAAGACAGGGAATAAAAAAGTCATTGCCAAGCTTCCTATCCAAAAACTAACGCTTTGGCAGAGAATCACACAACAAAAACAACAGCGCATTTTTTATAACCAAAAAACTCAACTTCTTGCTATAGAATACAACAACAACGAGCCTGACGGACGTATAGACCTGTACCTAATACAAAAAAAAATACCCGTCACGCCTCTTGAAAAATTCATATACATAGTACGAAAAAACCAGAGTACTCAACCATTACGCCACACTACATCTGCTCTGGAGAGCTAATCCCTAACAAATCAAAACAAACGCCAAGCTGTTCCCGAACTAATGAAATCAACGCCAACCGCCGTCGCGATTGCTCTGGATAATCTACATCAAGAACCCTTTGCGCTGCATAAAATGCATGAAATTGCTGCGCCAACTCCAACGCATAATACGTCAGCAAGTGCGCCTGATAACTATGCGCTATAGTCAACAATAACGATCTTAAAGAGAATATTTTGCGCAACAATACTTTCTCTTCAGGCGAGAAGGCTTTTGCGTCTTGAATTGAAAATGAAGCAATTTGCGGGTGTTTTTTAGCACGATCTAAGATGCTTCCAATCCGCACGTATGCATACTGCAAATAGAAAACCGGATTTTCATCCGTACGACGCAAGGCAAGAGCTAAATCAAAATCTAAGTGCGCGTCAGCTTTTCTATGCAAGTAAAAGAATCGGGCAACATCAGCACCCACGGTATCAATAATATCCTTCAAAGAAACAATGCGACCCGCTCGCTTAGAGAGTCGTAAAACCTCTCCATCTTCCTTGACCGTAACCAACTGATATAAAATCACATCAAGCTGATCCGCCGAATATCCGAGCGCCTGCAAAATGCCCTTTAAGCGCACAACATAACTATGATGATCTTGGCCTAACACCATAATTAACCGATCTGCACCACGCTCTAATTTATTCAGCATATAGGCAACATCAGCAGCCACATAGGTATATTCACCATTTGCACGACGCAACACACGATCTTTATCGTCACCAAAAGTCATAGACCTAAACCAGAGCGCACCATCTAACTCATACGTATGATCACGATCAATAAGCATTTGAATAGCTGTATCAACCGCATGTGAAGCATGCAATGTTCGCTCAGAAAACCAAACGTCAAAATTAATTTTATATGCCGCAAGGGTCTCTTCTTGTTCTTCTCGCAAACGGTGATAGGCATACTCTGAAAAAAAGACGATATCGTTTGTTGCCAACGCAGCAGAAACATTAGCAGGTGAGACTGACAACATTTCACGGGCAACATCAATCAAATATTCCCCGTGATACGCATCTTCCGGCAACTCAATTGACTCGCCTAACAACTGACGACATCGAGCAGCAAGCGACTTTCCCAATGTTTGAATCTGTTTGCCTGCATCATTTACATAAAATTCTTTAGTAACAGGGTTGCGTAGAAAGCGAAGCACATTTCCAACAACATCACCAATGATGCCACCTCGCCCATGCCCAATATGTAGCGGGCCTGTAGGATTTGCACTTACAAATTCCACCGAATAGGAATGTTTTACATAGGCATTTGCCGGCTGTAATGCAAGATTAATATCTTTAAAATACCGCTCTACTTCTTGAACAAATGCGGCATCAGTAAGAAAAAAATTCAAAAAGCCTGGCCCTGCAACCTCAATGCGATTGACTAGCTCATGAGAAAAACCAGTCGCAATATCCTGGGCTATTTGCTTGGGCGCTTTGCCAACAATTCGCGCAAGAACCATTGCCGCATTAGAAGAAACATCACCGAAATCTGGTTTACTAGCATCATCTTGCAGCGTCAATGCAACAACAGACAAAGCACGTTCATCCAGGGAAAAATGCTCCCGCAAAAATGAAAAAAACGCTGTTTGTAACAACTCAAACACAGATTCCATATTGATTATTCTCCATACAACTAACGGGCATTCGCAGCAATACGATCCCAAATCATCAGCAATTGTTGCATATCCATCTGCTGAGCACGCAACAACAAAAGCTCATCAGGAATTGCAGCGAGATCGTAATGATATGACTGAATATTATTTTTCAATGTACGTCGTGGTTGCGAAAAACAACGCCGAACAAACTTCCAAAACTCTTCTTCTTGAGGAATTTCAACGCGTTGCTCTCTCGGTTTAAAATAAACAAGACGCGAATCAACATTTGGCGCGGGCACAAAAACCGTCGGCGGCACCTTTGCTAACAATGCAAACTCAAATACATGTTGGAAAAACAACGAAACAAAACCGAGAGACCGCCCCCCAGTTGAGACCAATTTTTGTGCAACTTCCTCTTGAATCATAATAACACCTTCCACAAAAATATGCGAAAAAGCGCGAAATCTATGAAGGATCGGAAACGTAACTTGATACGGCAAATTTGCCAAAACGGTCCAGTGACACGCGTCACCTAATTGCCGCAAATCTGCATCCAAAAAATTTTCACAGGATACCTGCAAGCGCGAATCCGGGAATTTTTCTTGCACATGTGCTGCCCATTCTGGGTCGATTTCAAATACACGCACGTGCTCAACAGGTTGCTGTAAGATAGCGCCTGTCAAAAATCCATCACCACAACCAATCTCTAACACATACGCAGGCGAAACAAGCTGAACATGCCGGATCATATCTCCAACAACAGATTCACTCCGCAAAAAATGCTGTCCGTGATGTTTTTTCATAGAAACGCCATGAAGTCGGGGATACGCCTTATTAGAATGATATTTCATACTTAACCAAGCAATGTATCACGGAAGAAATCAAGATTTTCAAGCACTTTACCAGCTCCATTAACAACGCATAGCAATGGATCTTTTGCTCGCTGTACTGGCAACCCAGTTTCACGAGCAATTAATTGATCCAGGCCTCGCAGCAAGGAACTTCCACCAGCAAGCATAATTCCTCGATCAACTAAGTCAGATGAAAGCTCTGGCGGAGTATTTTCTAAGGCCACACGAACTACTTCAATAATGCTTGCAAGAGTTTCTAACTATGCTTCATTTACTTCTACATTTGTTAGGACAATCATTTTTGGAACACCAGTGACTAAGTCGCGCCCCTTAACCTCCATTACCTGAACATCGCCCTCAACTAACACCGTACCAACGTTAATCTTAATTTGCTCAGCCGTACGATCACCAATCAACAAGTTATACTTACGCTTTACATAATTAACAATTGCCTGATCCATTTCATCGCCACCAACGCGAATAGATCGACAAAATACAACATCTTTCAAAGTAATAACAGCGACTTCAGTTGTACCACCACCAATATCTACAATCATGCTTCCTGTTGGTTCATGCACCGGCAGACCTGCCCCAATCGCCGCAGCCATTGGCTCCATAATAGTAAAAACTTCACGAGCGCCGGCTTCACGCGCCGAATCTTCAACTGCACGACATTCAACTTGCGTAATTCCCGAAGGAACACCAATAACCATGCGCGGACGAAACAAGGAACGCCGATCATTATTAGCGCGTAAAATAAAATACCGCAGCATGCTTTGCGCCAATTCAAAATTTGCAATAACACCATCGCGCATTGGTCGTGACGCAACAATACTCTCAGGTGTTTTTCCTAACATTTCTTTCGCTTCTCGCCCTACAGCAAGAACCGTTGTCGTTCCCGCTTTAACCGCAACAACAGATGGCTCATTTAAAACAATACCTTGCCCAGGAACATATACCACCGTATTCGCTGTACCAAGATCAATGGCAACATCGCTCGAAAATAGACGAGACAGCCGACGCGCCGGCAAAAAATGCTTAATAAACTTTTTAACCACTATACCACCCACTAAAAGGACGACTCTAAACTTACTGATAAACCAACAGTCTTAAACGACCGCTTAGCCACAAACCATGCAGTTGGAACATCAACTGTTGCTGCGATCACCGGCTCCCAAGAACGAATTTTTTTGCCACGACTAAAATCATATAAAACACCGACATGTATGCGCTCTGCACCCCAAGAAGATGCTTCTGAATAACGCTCGAGCACAGGACCTTTACCTGCTTCTGCTGGAGCCCAATCCGCACAATGTACAGCATCTTTTGAATGCGTCACTAACGTATAACCAACCCGAAAACCGAGCCCATCACGCATTCCTTCAAACAACAGCCAGGGGGCAAGAGCAAATGTAAAACCTGGATCTACAGAAAAACTTCCAACAAGCGCACCAAACCGCCATGGTTCTTTATCAACACTCATACGCTCTTCAATCAAGGCCCCGCCTAAGCGACGTTGAGCTCGAGCAAAACAGAAGAACCATATATCGCGCTTTAATAAAACTTCAACTGATCCCTCAGCATATAAACCAAAATTAACACCACCAAAGCGTAATGATGCAGGATTATTAACATCCCGTTTGCGACCGGTAGGCAATACTGCCCCTAATTCAAAACCAAGTGAAAAATAACGGCACATATACTGATATTCTCGATTCATGCAAGCACGAACAAACAATTCTGTATCAGAAAAACCTGCACCTTGCCAGCAAGTAGAAGCAATATCAAGCGCGTTATGCACATCGCCCTGTAAGGCAATTAACTCTTGCTCTTGTCCTAAACCATGAACAACTGGCTCAAAACGGCTCACATCACGAACAAGCTCCATATTGCTATCAATATTCAACAGCCCTGTTCTCGCACCAAAACCCCACCATGATCGAGGCGCAAAATAAGCATTCAACGCCAATCCTTGACCAACCATACGTCCACGCATCACATAGGGACCTTCAAGTATTTCACGCTGCCATTCTGTTTTTAACAACGAAGTGTCGCGCCGACCAGATAAAACAATAGCATCGTCAAGATATCGAATACCATATGTATCACCATCATATGCAAACAAAGGGCACTCTTCTCCACGCTCGTCATAGGATTTATCAGCAAGAAGCGCATATGGCTGCAAAGAAATTGCGCATGTTTTTTGTTCACCCATCAGCGGATTACGCTCCAAAAATGGTACAAAAAAACGCTCATCAACCGTCATTGCCTTGATTATTCCAAATGCACATAAAGCAACAATGAGCCCTTTAAGAGGCGCAGGCTGCACTTTTAAAATTTGTATTGTATTTTTCATATACTAGCTTCCTACTTGGAAAATACTACGTTCCTTTCATACTAGTAAGGATACGATGTTTCCTATTTTTTAAAAGTAAAAGCGAAGGTTGCTGGAGTATGTCTTCTATGTTACTACTATCGTGTACTAAGTACTCGAATTCTTCGGGAGAGGTATAATGTCCAATTCTTCTGTCCAAGCCGTATTGTTAGCCGCCGGAAAATCAGCGCGCTTTAACACTAAAAAAACAAAACTTTGCCACATCATTTGCGGACAGGAATTAATCGCCTATCCCGCAAAGCTACTTGCTCGCATGCATATCCCTACAACTTGTATTGTGTCTCACCAAAAAGAGGATATTATCGCGACTCTAGCCTGTCATGATATTCCTAATATATCATACGTAGATCAAGGAGAACCTAAAGGAACAGGGCATGCACTCTTAACAGCGCTACCAAGTCTTTCCGCACAACACGTTCTTGTTATGAACGGGGATGTTCCGCTTATTACCGAAGAATTGCTTACCCTATTACTAGAAAAACATATAAAAGAAGAAGCTGCCGCCTCTTTTATCATTTCTCACAGCTTCTCTCCATCATCAAGCGGCTATGGTCGGGTGATTAAGCAAGGTGAAAGTGTCGAAATTGTTGAAACAAAATATAATCCCGATCTTAGCAGCGAAAGCGGCTTTATTAATGCCGGGATTTATATCTTCAAAAAATCATTTTTAGATAACACCCTACCCAATATCACGCCAAACAACGAATCTGGAGAACTCTACATAACCGACCTTATTGGAGCAGCCAATGCACAAGGCGGTCGAGTTTGCACCATTACAGCACCATTTGACAGTATTCGCGGCGTCAATACCCTTAAGGATCTCTGGGCAGTCGAACACATCAAGCGATCCGAGCTCATTACTCACTGGATGAATCAAGGCGTTCGCTTTATTGCCGCGCAAAACGTTTATCTCGACTTAAATGTGTCAATCGAAAATGACACTGTTATCTGGCCCGGCTGTATTTTAACAGGAAATACCCATATCGGACATGGTTGCACTATCGGCGCATACTCGTGCATTACCGACAGCACCATTCATGATGGCGCGCTCATTCATCCACACAGTTTCATTTTAAACTCGATCGTTCATCAAAGCGCCGAAATTGGACCATTTGCCAAGTTGCGCCTAAGCTCCGTGGGGGAACGCACAATCATTGGAAACTTTGTCGAAATGAATCGAAGCTCAGCAGGCGCCCGAACAAAAGCAAAACACTTAACCTACCTGGGTGATACGTGTATTGGCATGCAAGCTAATATTGGTGCCGGTACCATTACCTGCAATTACGATGGCGTATCAAAACATAAAACCGTTATCAAAGACCGCGCTATGATCGGCAGCAACAATGCCTTAATTGCGCCAATAACTATTGGTAAAAATGCAGTAACCGGTGCAGGATCAGTTCTAACCGAAGACGTTCCAGATAATGCATTTTCAGTAAGTCGCTCGCCGCAAATAACAAAAGATCATTACTCAGAAACACTACGGCTTAACACACTAGCAAAAACCTACCTAAACGCACCAGAGAGCGAACCGACCACATGATCTCTTTTATTCATACCGCTGACTTACATTTTGGGGTAGAAAACTATGGCCGAGTGGATTCCATAACCGGGATCCACTCCCGACTACTCGATTTCAATAGAGCCTTTTCCTTTGTCATATCCACGGCAATTGAAAAGCAAGTTGATTTTTTTCTTTTCTGTGGCGATGCCTATAAAACAGCAAACCCAACACCAACGCAACAACGACTACTTATTGAAAACCTACTCCGCCTATATCAAGCAAGCATTCCGGTGGTGTTAATCGTTGGAAATCATGACCTACCAGGTAGCTTTGGAAAATCAAACGCACTTGATATTTTTGCACACCTGCCCATTGAAGGATTTCACGTTATTGCAAAACCGACACTATTACCGCTACAAACACAACATGGAACTATTCAAATTATCGGCATTCCCTGGCCTTCACGCAATACTATTTCATTAAACAAAAATTTCAATACAAGTAGCAGTCAAACAACCACCATAATATCCGACTCAATAACTGCCATTATTGCAAAACTTCATACACAAAGAGATCATAATCTACCCACTATCCTTGCGGGCCATCTAACAGCAAGTACAGGTCTATTTTCTGGCTCAGAAAAATCTGCAACAACTGGTCAAGATCCTCTTATACTTCCATCGCAACTGGCGCTACCGGGAATTCAATATGCAGCACTAGGACACCTACACCGATATCAACAGATCAACCCAAACAAAACACCACCTGTCGTCTACTCCGGCTCAATAGAGCGAATCGATTTTGGTGAAGCTCGAGACACTAAAGGATTTTGCTTGGTAACACTTGAAAACGAAAACACCAACGTAGAGTTTATACCAACACCTACTCGTCCATTCATAGAAATAACTGTCACCCTTACTGTAGATAAAGACCCTACGGAACAGATTATTCAGCAAATACAAAAATACGATATTCAAGACGCCGTTCTAAAGCTCTATTATATCTTACCCTCAGAGGCAACCACCCCAATACAGATGCGCGCAATCCAAGCCGCATGCTCAACTGCGCATTATATTGCAGGAATTATACCAATCATCCCCAAAAAACCGAAATCAACACGATCAACCATAGCAACAAGCGTAAGCATACCTGAAGCCTTAGAACAATTTTTAAAGTTGCAAAATATAGCAGATCTAAAAACCCAACGAATTCAGAAAAAGCTGAATCAAATTGTTGCGATAACAGAAGAAAAAATAGATATCACAACAATTATGGCGCAATTTGAATTAAGCGAAAAACAACCTACTCGGGTGCCGCTTCCGCCACAACATCAAGATTTTCCTCCGCCCCAAAAATCGCCTCTCGATCAGTCGTATATGTAAAATCAAGTAAAGCAGAATCAAGTAACATTTGCTGATACTCCTGCATAACCATCGCAAAACGCTGCTGACCCAAGATAGATGCTATTTCATCGAATCGATCTTCTGCCGGTATCTCAATCCGCTCTCTCTTCTCAATTAAGCGAGTTATCTCTACTCCCTCTTCGAAAGGCTCCCTACCGACCACTGTCCCAACAGCTGCATCGCGCAAAAACAGTTTGTCTTCAGGTAGCTCAGAATCACCGATAACAAACGAATCTTCCCAGGGCAAAGCATGTAACTCTTCACAAGAAAAATCCTTCGTTAATACATCTTCATCAGATAGAACAACCTGCGCCAAAACAAAAGCAGGCTCAGTATAGCGAGGATTTTCTTTAGCATAGGCCAACAATTCTTCTTTTTGCACAACCACACGCTTGTCTGAACGCACACGAAAATCCATTATTTGCTCAACAATTTGACGCCTACGAAGAGCCTCTAACCCCTCATCAAAGGAATAACCAAACTCTTGAAACATGCGCATCATTTCATAGCGAGAGACACCTCGAGTCTTCTGCAGCTTCGCCATAAAATCTTCTGCATCTTCACGAGAAATAGATATACCTATTTTTTTTGCATCCAAAATCATAAGCTCTTCAAGAATCTTATCACGCAATGACGGAATACCACCGCCTAACAAAACATGCTCCACGTCCGACTTTGTAATAATCTCAGCTCCATCAGCATGATAAATTGTTACCAAAATCTCATCAACCAAAAACGGGTCAATGCTCGTCTCTTGAGCTGCGTCAACCATAACTTCCTCGCCTCCGATATTTGAAGAAAAAGTCTCAGATTCAGCCCCATACATAAACCCACCAAGAGAAACAAGCAGCGCAACCCAAACAGGAATCGAAGTCATCATAGCAATTATCCTTTCAAACAGATTTTCAGCAATCCGCCCCAATTATTTGCATATCAATGTATATAAAAAAGGGAGAGAAGAAAACCCTCTTCTCTCCCTGCAATATGAAACTTTGGAAATTCTCGTATCGCGCTTATTCCTCTATAGCTGGTGCAAAATCAGCAACTTCGCAAGCTCCAAGACCAATAAGCTCTTGCATTGCTTCTTCATTTATCGCAGCCTGATATTCTTCCTTGAGCGTAGCCAACTTTTGCTGCAATTGAACACTAAAGCGCTCTGCCGCAATAATATCTTTTACCTCTTTAACAACATTTTCAAAGGGAACGAATGCTGGTTCGGTACGCGAAACACCATGAACCACATAGAATCCTTTTTTATCTGCCGTTGCAGTATAATCAAAGCCAGGAACATCTTTCATTCCCAAGACCTTTTGAACAACCATAAAATCAACATTCGATGCCCATGGACTTACCGCACCTAAATCTTCAAGGTTTGCTTTAATTTCACTTGCAGCTTTCTTCAAACTTCCAAGCTTTTTCGCTTTTACAAGTAAATCTTTTGCAGCAGCCTCATTAGCAACTTTCACAGCGTGCGTCATTACGCCATCAGGCTGCGAAATAAATGGGGGCCGACGGAAATTAAAGTTAGATTCTTTATTTTTTTCGTAGTAATCAGCAGCCTCTTCATCCGAAGGAGCAAGCTCAACGAGCATACGATTAACAAATTCACGAATGCGCAGCTGCCGCTCAACATCACGCATAACTTTATTCATCTCTTTAGCAAACTCTGGGGTAGTATCCCAGCCTTTTTCGCGAACATACGCTTCAATAACAGCGCCCTCTAAAAGACTTTCAGCAACACGCGAACAGATTGTCTGCTTATCTTTTGCAGGCATAGAATCAAATGATTGATCCAATGCTTGCTGATGTTTTAATTGTTCAAATGTTTCTTTAAATTCATCTACAGTTACCGCTGTTTTTCCGTTTACAGTTACAAATGCAGGCCCAGATTGCGCGCTTTCTGATGGCTGATAGGAATTGCTTCCACCAAACCAACTACATGATGATAAAACCGCAAGCGTGGGAATTAAAAGCAATGCTAATGAAAATTGTCTGTTTACCATACTAACCCTCTATTGACCCTAATGAATAGTAACAATCATCCATATCAATGGGGAATACTAGCACAGATCAAGTTACATTACAAAAAAATAAATTTATGAATAAAAAGAACGCGCCGCAGTAACCACGACAACACGCCGAGCACCTGCTTTATACAAAATTTTTGCTATTGCCTCCACCGTGGCACCCGTGGTAAAAACATCATCAACTAATACTATTGATTTATCTTTATACTGAGCAACTAAATCAGGTCGCCTAAAACAAAACGCGCCATCAACATTCACACGACGCTCAGAGGCACTAAGCTCGGCTTGATACATCGTTTTTTTCCGTCGAATTAACGGTTGAGCTATCAAACACGAAGTACGCTCCGCCAACACTTGCGCGATAATATATGACTGATTAAAACCGCGACGCCATTGACGAGTCCAATGCAAAGGAACAGGCAACAAAAAATCAAATTCCTGCCATGGACATGAGCATAAATCAAAAATCAACGGCCCCAACAACCTCGCAAACGCAACATTTTGATAATGTTTTCCGCAAATCAAGCTGCGCACAACCCCAGTATATTCAGCCGCTGAATATACCGTTAAAATCTTTCCGTTGCTTAAGAGCACATCTCGTGTTAAGGGACGTTTTATACCAACGTAACAATCAACACAAAAAGGAGAGAAATCTTCTAAAAAAACACGACATCTTTGACAATAGGATGGAAATAAAAACTGATCAATAAAATGGAGTACTCGGCCTAAGATTTTTCGCACAAACACTATCCTCACGAAAAAATAAAACTTACTACGAGATGTGTTAACAATCCCGCAGCAACATCATCGGCCAATATCCCCCAAAAACCAGGCAATACTCGCGCCTGTCTAATTCCCAACGGCTTAAATAAACTTAAAATCATATATAACAAAAACGCAACAGAATAAACCAAAAGCGTATGCGGCATCTGGTAAACAGCTATCATTGAACCAATAAACCAATCAAGAACAATTGTCGGCGCAACAGCAACATCACCATACCAAACTACCCGCTCATCAAACAACGCCTGTTGAACAACAAAAGAAAGGGCAAGCAAGACAACAAAAAAAGCAACCGTCAAATTAAGAGATCCAATTTCTGCTACCTGCGGCAAAAACCACATACCCGCAAATCCCAAAGCGCCAGCGACTGGACCCCCTTCAGAATACTTACCCAGACCTCCCATAGTAGCAATACTATAGGCAAGATGAGCTCTAATCTTTTTCATACAACAACTCCCGAAGAGTTAATAAAAATACCCCAAACACCACAGAGACATCAGCGACATTAAAAAGAGGAAATTGCACATGCAGTAGCGGATAAATATCGATAAAATCAATAACCCCGCCATGGTACAAGATACGACTAAAGATATTTGCCAATGCTCCCGCTATAATAAACGTTTCAGGATAAATTGTTTTATTTTGTTTCAGCCGTAAACGCGCAAGATAGGCACAAAAAAGCACTATACAAAAAGAAATAACACCAAAAAATATTCCAGAGCTCAAACCTTGTGAACAAATACCCCAGGAAATGCCATAATTAACAGCACAGACAATGGTATCATTTGCAACTGCCCATGACTTGGTTATCACATCAAGATAAAAGACCAACAACGCAATAAGACCGTATACAAGCAAATTCATTAGCGCACCACCCCACCAAGTGATTGCACCGCAGCAACAACTCGTGCCTGAACATCATCTAGCTCCTGCTTAGTAAGTGTATGTTCATCATCCTGGACCATGTAACGAATCGTTAATGCACGACCATCAGTCCATTCACTTTTTTCAAACATATCAACTAGAGCAACTTCACGAATACGCGCATCAAGACTCGCCAAGGCCGTTTCTATTTGGTCAACTGAAAGACTAAGTGGCGCAAACAGACTCACATCAAACAGCGTTGACTGGTAGCGTGAAAGCGGGGCATAGGTATACTCTTGGGCTGGAAGATCTAACAATAATCCACCAAGGCGCAATTCAAAGGCAAAAGCACAACTTTTCCCATCAACAAGCCGTTGTAATACATCAGGATGAACTGCCCCAACAAAACCATAAGATACGTCCTTAATAAAAATTTCTGCCGTTTGCCTTGAATCAAACCAAACCGGACAGGAAGACTCGGCGACTGATCGCCACTCAGGATAGACGCTGCAACTGTCAAACAATTTCATTACCACCTGCTTGGCATCATAAAAATCAAGATTTTTACGCGCAAACAAGATACCTGCCAACTGTTCTTTTTCCTGAGGAAGCGCCTCACGAGGCGCACCTGGAGCAAACTTCCAAGTTCTTGCAATCTCAAAAAAACGCACTTCATCACGCAAAATAGCATTTGCCTGAACCGCCTGTAATGCGTGTGGAATTAACGACGTTACTAATCGAAACATATTTTGCGATAATGGATTTTTTAATTCCTGAGCACGATCAACAACAATGCCTGCTTCAGTTAAAAAAGCTTCGTCAAAGAGAGAATATCGAGCAACTTCACGCATACCACAACCGAACGCGCAAATTTGCCGAATCGCGCGCTTAGACATAGCCGATTGGATAGAAAACGGACGCATGCTTCGCTTCGGCATAATCTGAGGAATTGAATCATACCCAATAAACCGCGCCACTTCTTCAATAATATCTTCCGCTATTTTTACATCCTTATACCCCCGAAACAGAGGCACACTCACAACATATACTAAGCCACCATCCCTACCTTGTTCCGTATTTACCCCAAAACCGAGGCGCTGCAAAATAGCAATTACGTCACTTTCTACCACCGCACAACCGAGCCGATCAGTTAACAACCTATGAGCAAGCGCAATCTGATCTGAACTAAAAACACGACCAACTGACGCAATAACTGGATCGGCAACACTTGAAAACCCTTCTCGCCGTAAAAGCGCAATATATCGCTCAAGCGCAATAATATTTGCATGTGGATCAAGCCCCTTTTCAAACCGCATAGAGCTATCAGTACGAACTTTTGCGCGCTGCGAAGAAATGCGAATAGCCGATGCATTAAAATGCGCGGCTTCTAAAATAATACGCTCTGTTTTAGCCGTTATACCACTTGCAGCACCCCCCATAATACCCGCAAGTGAAAGCACTTGGTGATCATCAGCAACGACGCAATCCTGCTCTGCAAGAAGCAACTCGGATCCGTCCAATAATAAAAGGCGCTCGCCAGATCTTGCACGTCGTACAACCAATGAACCTTGTATCACTGCACCATCAAATGCATGCATAGGATGCCCAATATCAAACATGACATAGTTCGTTAAATCTACAATCCCTGAAATAGCCTTCCCCCCAATGCGCGCTAGGCGAGAGACTATGGCTAAGGAAGATGATCGATTTTCAATAGAACAAACCGAGATAGTAGCAAATCGGTTACACGACTCCACATCTTCAAGCACGACGTGCGGTGAACATATTTCAAAATGAGAAACCGGATAGTCTGGAGAGATGCGCTCTTCATCAACCAAAGATTGATGAAGGATCGCAGCAATTTCGCGCGCAAAACCACGATGCCCCCACAAATCAGGACGATTTGTAAGCGATTTATTATCAATATCTATAATCCAGTCAACTGACTCAAGAACCTCGCGCCAAGCACCCGCTACTTGTTCCTCTGGAACATAAATTGTAGGAATATCGGCTGAACGATCCCCACCAATATGTTGATACGTCGCCCAGGCATACCCGTCATCTTTTAACAACAGGACCTGCTCCCCCACCTGAACATCATCACGCAACGGCAACGAGAGATTTTTTTTTAACTCTGGTATAAAAACAACTATTGAATCTTTTTCAATAGAATGAACAGTTGCCACAAAAAATCGTTTCCAGTCGCAAGAAAACTGTACAACCCCATCAATTTCCGCCGTTGTTTTGCCCAAAGCGATAAGTAATGCATCAACGTCCTGCGCAGCTAGCTCCGCATTGATATGGTCAAAGACCCACGACAAAGAAAGTTTCATCTGTTCTTCCAAGAAAAAAACAATACACTGCTATTAATACTCATTATCGTACTCAAAAAGAGATACCTGGGCAAATAAACAGCCAGCGTAAATTTCCAGAAAAAGGACGTCATGAAACCCAATCCTGCGCACATAAAGCAAAACGTTTCACTTGCCGAAAAAACATGGTTTCAGACGGGGGGGGCAGCCTCATGGTATAGCGAACCAACAACTGTCCAATCAGTCCAAGAGGCCATAACGTGGGCGAACCATGAAAATCTACAGATCTTCATCCTCGGCAAAGGCGCCAATATACTAATTAGCGATACCGGTTTTGCTGGATTAGTAATCCACCCAAAACTAATACAAATAACACATGAAGAAGTATCAACTGAAGTAGCTCTCGTAACAGCTCAAGCAGGCGTTAGCATTGATGAACTTATTCACTATTGTTTAGCGCACAATATGATCGGACTGGAAGAGTTTAGCGCAATTCCAGGGACTGTTGGGGGTTCTGTCTTTATTAATATCCACTATTTTACTGCAGCATTAAGCGATTTTTTACAAAGCGCCACGCTTATGCATACCAAAACAGGTGAGATCCTAAAAGTAGATACCTCATGGTTCAATTTCGGTTACGATTACTCCACGCTACACCAAGAGCCCTACATGGTCCTAGATGCAACATTCCGCGTCCAACGCGTCAGCGAAAAAGAGGCGGCCTATGCACTTGGCCGATCCGTTGAAATAACAAGACACCGCAAACAGCGCTATCCGTACACGGGCACCTGCGGAAGTTTTTTTAAAAATTTTTCACCTGATCAAATAACAGTCACTCATAACGGCAAAAAAGCTATTTGGGTAGCATATTATCTAGACAAATTAGGCATAAAAGGCGAACTCTGCGTCGGCGATGCCTGCGTCTCCCATCAACACGCAAACATGATCGTTAACAAAGGCTCTGCAACTTCGACAGATATTATTTCCCTCGCCCGAACCATGCAAGAAATGATGCAAAAAACGTTTAATCTCATACCGGAACCGGAATGCCAACTTATAGGATTTCCCGAATGGCCACTGCTAGAAAAATAACAGCCACCCTAACATATATCCCATAACGTGCCTATAACTCTCTTTGCCCAATAATCACGCATTGGTCGAAAAATTGACAAATAAGAAATTTTACATATGCTGAAATAAAAAATAAAAAAGGATCTTTTTATGAAGTATACAACAACTTGTTACCGTCTTGTATTTCTAGTTTCCTTTTTGTGCGGCGGAAATATATCGTTGGCAAAAGGCCACTTACAGCCGGAAGTTACCAGCTTGCTTGCAGGTGGAATATTACTCGGAATGATTGGTTGCGAGAAGTATAACGGTACCACGGTTAAAAAACTGCCACTTACTAAAAGGCAACAGGTTGCCCGCGGCTTACAAACAAGCTTAGTAAGTTTTATTGCCCTCGATGGACTCTGGCAACTAAAAACAGATATAGCTAAGTTCAACCTAAAAACATTAAACAGAAAACAGACCATACCGGGGCTCTTTAGAACCTGTGCTTACACACTTCTCTTCAGACAGTATAGCAAATGGATAATCTCCATATTTCAAAACAAACCAATTACTATTGATGTATAAACAAAACGTTAGACAAAAAGTATAACTCCAAAAACCAGAAGACCAGCGCCACTTTTTTGATAAAATAAATCATGAAAATCACAGCGACAAATGAAAAAACAAGAGAAATATATGAAAAAATAGTCCTTTTTTTACTAACCATTATGAGCCTCAGCACACTTCTAGATGCTTCTAATGGAGAAAACATTCGCGAAGAAGAAAACCAAGGAAGCGAAGAAGAGCTACCAGGCGCAATCCGACTTCGCCCGGGCACTCTCTCATTATTCGCTGGAAGGGCCGTGCTTGCAATCCGAGGCTATCAAGAACTTTTTAAAAAAAATGAAAATGCCGAAGAGGAACCAGGAAACTGCCTGTTAAAGGCCAGCCAAATAACACTACTTGGAATACTGATTGGTGACAAAATCTGGCAAATAAAAAGTCTTTTCAGAAAACCTAAAGATTCTGATGAAGAACAATGTTCTTGGCTTACAAGTTTTCCAATAGTTTGGAGTTTAATACAGTACAGCCACAAGGCTTTTTCGAGTCAACCTGAAAAATTTTTCGACGGCGCAGCTATAAGTTTTTAATTTAAAAAACTATCCGAAAATTATTGCGGCCTCAAACAACAGATGCGGTTCAATCTATCTTGCTAACCCAAAAAGCTACCCGTATATGCAAAAAAATAAAAAAATCTAGCCCAACCTTTCCCGCTATTCTTTTTTTTAACTTTTTGACAAATAAAAAATTTTACATATACTGTATAGCATCATCCTCCCCCGACAACAAATAATCCTATAGATATAAAAAAGGGCTTCCATATGAAAAAAATTATGTATGCAGCAGCGATAATTGTCTCTTCCATAGCTAGCACTCACGCTATAAACAATACACTCATGAATCTTCTTCCAGTAGCTTCATCGCTATACTCAAGACCACAACTCATGAATCTCGTGACTCGTAAAGCAGACCAAATGCAAAAATTTGTAAGCACGCTTGAAGAAACAAAAAAGACTATGGACACATTAATTAACGAGAATAAACAGCTTAGTAATATAGTTGAAACTAATGCCTCCCACTCAATACAACCAACAAGATCAAACGGTCGTATTCGTGCTGCACTTCTCGGCATTGGAATTGGAACAGTACTAACCTGGTTCTTTAAAAAATAACTAAAAAGATCACGACTACATAAAAAAAGACCGGCATTACTCTCCGGTCTTTTTTATATTATACCTGTTGTCCCAATGTCGAAACCGAAAGCACTTCATCAATAGTCGTCAATCCCATAGCCGCCTTACGCAATCCATCTTCTAATAACAAATTCATGCCATCTTTGCGCGCTTGTTCTTGAATCTGAGCCGTTTCAGCACGCGCAAGCGTTAAATGCATAACATTATTACTCATCTGCATTACTTCAAAAACAGCAAGCCGCCCCTTATATCCTAAATTCGCACACTGCTCACAGCCAACCGCCATATAAAATTTTGTCTTTTTTGCAGCCTCGATAGTTAATCCTACCTGCTCAAGAATATCCGCTGGCGGTTGATACTCCTTTTTACATTGATCACACAGGCGCCGCACTAGCCGCTGGGCAATAACCACCGTAACTGAAGAAGCAATTAAAAATGGCTCTACGCCCATATCAATTAAACGAGTAATGGTTGCTGCAGCACTATTAGTATGCAATGTACTCAAAACCAAGTGACCCGTGAGCGCTGACTGAATAGCAATTTGCGCTGTCTCCTGATCGCGTGTTTCACCAATCATAATAATATCCGGATCTTGTCGTAAAATAGAACGAAGTGCCGCAGCAAACGTCAAACCGACCTGCTCTTTTACCTGCACTTGTCCAATACCCTTCATCTGATATTCAACCGGATCTTCCACCGTAATTATATTCACATCGCTGCTGTTTAATTCACCCAAAATTGAATACAGCGTCGATGTCTTACCAGACCCCGTAGGACCAGTTAACAATAAAATACCATTCGGCTGATGCATACCCTGCTCAACCACTTTATAGTCACGCTCTGAAAAGCCAATCTGATCAAGGTTGCCAAAGGTCTTACTCTTATCAAGTAAGCGCATAACAACGCGCTCACCATAAGAAACAGGTAAAATCGAAACACGAATATCAATTGCCCGATCAGCTATTTTAATCTGAATACGACCATCTTGTGGCTGCCGTTTCTCAGCGATATTCAAATTCGACATAACTTTAATGCGAGAAGCAATAGCCCCCTGAAGCCGCTTTGGCGGAGTCATAATCTCGTACAAAACACCATCAACGCGATAACGAACACGCACTTCTTTTTCAAATGGCTCTACATGCACATCCGATGCGCCCCGCTTTACCGCCTGAAAAAGAACATGATTTACTAATTTTATAATTGGCGCATCACTGACCATCCCCAAGATATCTTCTTCACTAATAGCCCCAAGACCTTCGGCACTATTAATTGATTCTTGCTCATCTTGTAATTCTTCAATCATCTCCTTAGCGCCCTCAAGAGGATAATAGCGATTAATCGCTTCACTAATTATTCCCCGAGGAGCAACGGCTATCGAACCTTGACCAACGACTAACGCAAGCTCATCTAGCGCCTGCACATGATATGGGTCTGCAGTAAGCAAGACTACTTTTCCTGAGACAAGAATGGGCATAACAATATTTTTACGCAAAAAAGGTAACGACACTTTGGCCAAAAGATCTGGATCTGCATATTTCTCCGAAATACTTGTATATACAGGCAGTGAAAACTTTTCAGCCAAAACTCGAGCAAATACTTCTTCCGAAAGCAGCCCATTATTTTGTATATACTCTTCAAAAGGAAGCGATAACTGATCCGCTTCTATTTGCCACGCATCTATCTGCTCTGACGTGGCAGCCTTCATATCAATCAAAATATGTGCTATTGTTTGCTGTTTCATTTTCGCTCTCCATAGTGTTTTCCTGCAATTACAGGCAACCCTCGCGCCTTGTTCAAACCTATAAATCGTGATACGGTTATTTTGTTGCCCTATGAACAGTATCGTAAAGTTAGTATTCTACCATGAAAAAATTTTGTACATGTCTATATGCGTGCCTTTCTTTAGCCTCCGCAGGATCACTTATTTTGCTATGTAGTGGATGTATCGGACACAAACAGACACAAAAAACCCGCATAAAAACCAAAGAGCTCACGCAACAGACTGAGCCAATTGCACCCTCACCCTGGTCCTCAAAAAAAATAGGCGAGCTCTCTCTAGATGAAGCCCAATCTGCCTACCGGTATTACAAAAAAAATAATCGGACGCCACATATTGCCGCCGTATTAGAACGTCTAATTTTATTAACACCCAATCAAGAGCAACTCGAACCGCTCCTACATGAATTAATCAATATAAAAATTGAACTTGGGCTTTTAGAAGAAGCTGAAGCACTTCTTGAAGAATACTGCTTACTCTATCCGGGAAACCCACAAACACCGTATAAACGCGTTCAAAAAATTTCCGTACAAATACAACAGTTCTCCTCTTCCGAACGAGACATATCAAAAGCTGAAAAAGCTCTAGAAGAAGGATATGCTATCTATAACAAACATAAAGAGCAGGCTATTTTAACAGAACATGAGCTAGAAACTCTTGTCGCATTTATTCACCTCGCTCAAAAAATGGTGTCCCAAAAAGCAATCGAAAAAGTATTATTTTACCTTAATCGTTTTGCCTACACTGAACGCACACAAGCGCTTGAAACTGCTCATAAAAATATGCAGGCGCTCTTAACCTTGCTCGCAGAACAACCAGATCCAGCCCTGCTCAACCCAGACCAAAAAACAGATATTCTTCGCCTACAAGAGCAACTAGTAGAACAAAAGGAGAAAATAGCTTCTGAACGCGCAGAACAGCTACGAAGCATCACGCTCGCCCTCCAGAAAATGGTAAACGCATAACTCCTATGGCAAAGACAAAACAAGCAGGACACCTTGGCTTAGCTGGGGAGAAAACAACGATAGAGCACCTACTCCAAAATGGTTTTACTGTTCTCGCTAAAAACTTTCGCATCCCAGGGGGCGAAATTGATATTATCGCCGAAGACAAGCAAACTCGCATCTTTGTAGAAGTGAAAACACGACAAAAAAAATACTTTAATACATCTGAAGTTATTACACAGAAAAAACAACGGCTTATCGCGCGTGCAGCATTAATCTTTAATAGCAGATTTGGATGGCCGCGCGAAAAAAATTCACGCTTTGATGTAGCGCTCCTTGAAACACAAAAAGATGAACTTATACTACACTATATTCCAAATGCATTTTCTATACCAATGGAGTCTTGTATATGAAAACAATCCTTGCACGGATTATTTCAGGAAGCATGCTGGTTGGTGCCCTTGGTTATTCGTTTTTCTTCCTCCCTCCAGCGCTCTTTTCCCTTCTGCTACTTTTAATACTCGGAACCATCTTGGTCGTTGAATGGCCGCGCGTTGGGAGCACAAGACTAACACCTTGGTACCCAATTTTTCCATTTTTGCTTTTAATCCTAGCGAATCAAACAAATACCCAACGCTCGCTGGTCCTGGTAATTTTTGTCCTTGCCATGAGCTTTGATACCGGAGCCTATATTATTGGTTCTCTTTTTGGCCGCCACAAACTAGCCCCCTCTATTAGCCCAAAAAAGACTTGGGAGGGTGTTATCGGCGGGTGTCTTTTCTCTCTCTGTTCCCTTACCCTGCCTCCCCTGGCTACAATGCAACTCACTTCGCAATTACAAGCACTTTCTATTGTGCTTATCGGGGATGCTGCCGCGCTCTTCGGCGACCTATTTATCTCGCTACTTAAACGTAAATCCGGCATTAAAGACTGTGGAACAAGCATTCCTGGACATGGAGGCTTTTTAGACCGCTTTGACAGTATCTTATTTGTAGCACCAGCACTTTTAGCAATTTTTGCTATACTATAAAATCTATCTCAACCCTTATTAAATCAACTAATTTCTGTAGGATTTTTATGAATATCTTTCGCAAATCTTTGTTTTTTTCTTCTATGCTTTTCTTTTCGCTACTATCAATAAAAGGAGGAGATTTTTCTTTTGAAGAGATCTCTTTTGAAGAGCAACCAAAAACAAAAAAATCTGTAAAAAAAAGCTCTCCTATCACCGACATTGCAACGAAATACCTATTTAAAAATGACTACGCCTTAAATGATTGGAAAAAAACCTGTAACTTTTCACCTTCTAAGCCTCAAAACAATCTGCTAAATGGCCAAGACGAAAAACATTCCTGGTCATTTAAAGACAATATTTTTTCCTTTCCCGCACAACTAAAACCAAAAAAAATCGCCTGGAGCACAAAAAATAATACATCTTTTACTTTTCCCATAAAAGAAAACTTTGCCCCCGCGACAACATCACCTGATGATGCACTAAAAAAAGGCTTCATTTATCAGTATAAAGACAATGCATCAGAGACATTTTGCTTCCAATTTCCCCACGCAATTACTACTATAAAAAAATGCCTTATCTCATGCAAAGACCCTGCTGAGATCTTTAAAAAAACACTACAAATTACACTTAAAAGAGATTCTACAGATATTGATACTTTCAAATGGATCTACACCCCACTAGAAAAAACTGAAAGGTCAAGCGAAATACGATATAAAGTAATAGAAAATAGAGCATTTTGGAAATTTTACGAACAAAAAGCACATGAAAAAAAATTAGAACCAATCTTTGAAACAATGTTTTCTATTGAGAAAAAAAACAACAGTCTCCTTAAAAAAATTATTACATTATGTTCCGCAAAAAAGGGTACGCAAACAAAAACATGGACACCTAGTGAAAAAGAAAAAATAGTTAAACTAAAAACAGGATCCATACACGTTCCTTGCGTAAAAAAAACAAAAGGCCGGCCTCTTACCATAACGCCACAAAGCCCAGAAATAACAATATTATTCCAAAAAATGAATGCGAAAAAGCTACGCCCCTCATGCACCCATCCTGAAAAAATTAAAGTGGCAAAAGATGTTTTTTGAAATTGTACATCAATCAAAAAAATCTCGAGCTCGGGTTGGAAGAATTCACACGGCACATGGCATTATTGAAACACCCAACTTTGTTCCTGTTGCTACCAATGCAGCCATCAAAGGTGTTGACTCAACAATTATAAAGCCGCTTGATGTACAACTCATGTTTTGTAACACCTACCACCTTATATTGCACCCAGGAAGTTCAACGGTTGCAAAGGCTGGGGGTTTACACCAATTTATGAACCGGCAACAACCGATTATCACCGATTCTGGTGGTTTTCAGGTCTTTAGCCTTGCCTATGGCGGCGTTGCAAATGAAATTAAAAGCCGGGGGATGAAAAAACAAGAAGGCGCAATCCTTTCAATCACCGAAGAGGGCGCAACATTCCGGTCGTATCGCGATGGATCCCGAATTCTTTTAACACCTGAATCATCCGTTCAAGCACAAAAAGAGCTTGGCGCGGATATTATTATTCCACTCGATGAATTACCCCCGTATCACCAAGAAAAAAAGCATATACTTCGCTCTTTTGAGCGGACGCACCGCTGGGAAGAACGCTCTCTTAAAACGCACAAACAAGACCCAATGCACCAATACATGTATGGTGTTGTACATGGCGGTGTTGATCCTATATTACGAAAAAAAAGCTGCGACCGGCTTAGCGCTCTCGGTTTTGACGGTTTAGCTATTGGCGGCAGCCTAGGCAAAGATCGCGAAGAACTTGCCAATATAAGCACAACTACCGCAAGGTTTATTGATCCTGCATTTCCTATTCACCTTTTAGGCGTGGGTGATCTAGAATCCATAGAACGATGCATACCCGCAGGTATTGATACATTTGACAGCTCCTATCCAACAAAATGCGCGCGTCACGGCATTTTATTGAGCCACAATGGACCGATAAATATAACCCGGAGCACCTGGAAGAATGTTCATGAGCCTGTTTCAACAGTCCAGCCAACGGCATCTTATTCAGCTGCCTACCTGCACCACCTCTTTAAGGCACATGAACCCATAGCACATACACTTGCGAGTATCCATAATATTGCATTCATGGTACAAACTATGAAAACAATCCGAGAAAAAATTTTGAACAATGAAATATAACCATACCAAAACGAAACATTTGCTATGAAAATAATAACCTCTACACAAAACCCGCTCATCAAGGAACTCAAAAAACTTCAATCAACACACGCTCGAAAAAAAACAACACCCACGTTTATTGTTGAAGGAAAGAGAGCCGTTGCGACCTGCATCACATCATCAAAACTTTCTCTAGTACACATACTCTGCACACCAGAATTAGTTGCCTGGGTTGATGAACAAAAAATTCCTGATGAAATAATTGTGCAAACAACTAAAGAAATAATTCAAGATCTTAGCTCAGCAACAACACCGAGTGGCATTGTTGGGATTTTTCAGCCAACGCAAGAACCTTGCACAAAACTCGGCTCAAGCCTTGTACTTGCTGAAATTCAAGATCCTGGAAATATGGGTACCTTAATTCGAACAGCCACAGCCCTTGGCGTAGAATGTATTATTATTGGAGGAACATCTCCCTACCATCCAAAAGTTATACAGAGCACGGCCGGCGTACTTGCCCATGCATCAATACGACAGATGAGTTGGAAAGAGTTCATACAACATACAACCCAAGAAAAAATTACAACCATCGCACTTGCTCCAGACCAAGGAATTCCCATCAGCCAAGCACACACCGATCAACATTTTGCACTTATTGTTGGCAACGAAGCACGCGGACTACCAAAAGAATGGCTAGATGAATGCGCTATACAAGCACACATTCCCATGAAAAACAGCATAGAGAGCTTAAATGCAGCAACAGCCGGAGCAATTGCACTCTACGAACTTATTAGATAATAAAAAAGGAAGGGCATGTCCACAACAATAGAACCTAAAAAAATATCCGGATTCGTAGCCTCACTTATTACCATCAACATCATGCTTGGTGCTGGTATCTTTATTAATATAACCCAACTTGCACACATTGCTGGACCAATCAGCATCTTTTCCTACCCAATCGTTGGATTACTTCTGCTCCCGCTTATTCTAACATTTACCAAATTGCTTTCGATTATTCCCGGTGCAACATTTTATGAGATCGGCTCTCTACTCCATCCAGCCATTGGATTTATAACTACCTGGGGATATTTTATTGGTAAACTAGCCTCCGCCGCACTAGGTCTTCATGTCTTTACCTCCTCAGTAAGCCTTATTTTCCCCGTCTGCACTCCCTATGTTTTTCTTATGGAAATCAGCGTCCTCGCGTGCTTTGGGTGTTTAATTTTTTTCAGTCTTAAAACAGGTCTCCCTATGCAGCTTTTTTTTCTTATATTAAAAGCAATTCCACTTATTTGCGGTATTCTCTCAGGCTTTGCTTTTATGCAAATGCCTGATTTAACAAGTTGTCCAACATGCTGGCAAAATCTTCCTGCAACATTCCCCCTTGTTTTGTTTGCATTTGCAGGATTTGAAGCTACTTGTTCTCTCGGCAATCAAATAGCAAATGCGAAAAAAAATGCGCCGCGCATTATTCTCTTTTCGTTTTTTACCACACTTATTCTTGTCTCACTTTTACAAATCGTTTTTGTATGCGCATTACACAATACATTGCCTCAAATGACTGATTTCAGACAACCCTTTATTACGCTTTTTTCAAAAGCCTTTACACGCTACCCATTGTTTTTAACGATTATAACTAATACAGCCTTGGCCGGCATCGCTTCATCCGCCTTAGGCTCAAGCTATAGTATTCTTTCAAGCAACATCTGGAATTTACACACCCTAGCTAAACACAACACATTACCGGGGTCATCGCAATTAATCAGGATCAATTCATTTAATACCCCTGTATTAATTACAATTCTTGCGATATTCGCAGAAATACTCTATTTAATTGGAACAAATAGCAACATTTACACGCTGCAAAGAATATCTGTTAGCGCAAACATTTTAGCATGCACCTCAGGAACACTTGCATTTCTACATACCACCACCACGAAAAACCATCGACTATTGGGTCTTTGTGCATTAGGCACTTGCGCAATATTTATATATACGGCCGTACAAGAGGGGCTTCTTTCAGGATTTGCTCCATATGGATTCTATATAGGACTACTCGGGCTGGGATATATCTTATACAGGTATGCAAAACATATACCAAAAAGACAACCCTGCTAATGTTGATGCAATAATAGAAATAAGAATAAACCGACCAACAACCTGAGTTTCTGGTATACCCATTTTTTCAAAATGATGATGTAATGGAGCTAAATAAAAAATACGACGCTTGAAAAAACGCCAACCAACAATCTGTATAATAACAGACAACCCTTCCAAAACCAAAATACAGCAGGCTACA
This sequence comes from Candidatus Babeliaceae bacterium, assembly GCA_007116155.1. GTDB lineage: Bacteria > Babelota > Babeliae > Babelales > Babelaceae > UBA12474. The sequence continues at coordinate 74,965 of SKJC01000006.1, forward strand.
AGGATTAACAGCTCAAGACGCATCATTAACACCAATAACGCCAATACTCCGCCCAGACTGAGTGATCCAACATCACCCATAAAAATTGCAGCCGGATAGATATTGTGCCAAAGAAAACCTAACGTTGCGCCAAACAGAATCAAGCAGAGAAAACCTAATACACTATCACCACTAATAAACGCACATAGTCCAAAAAAGAGCATATACAAGCTAACTAGGCTTGCAGCTAACCCATCCAACCCATCAGCAAAATTAACACAATTAGCTGTTGAAAGAATAACAATAGCTGCCCATACACTATATCCAATTGCTCCGACAAAAAGACCCCCCATCCCATACCAAACGCCAACAGGATATGCATCAGGGGCCACCCAATACCAAGCCGCCAATGATACCGCTGTTCCCAAACAGAGCGCCACCCATTTTTTCACGATAGATATACCGCGCGCATATCGAATTTTACACGCATCATCCCATAAACCCGTGACAAGGAATGTTATCCATAGTATAAGCAAAGAAAAAACGCGCATATCTTGAAACATATATAAGGCGCCCACCATAGCTATAGCCACCGTAAATCCAATAACAGCGCCACCCATTGTTGGTGTATCTTTTTTAGCAATATGTAACGCTTCAATATGCTCACGAGCACCTGCGCGCAAAACACCTATGGCATATCGCAACAAAAATTTAACTCCAAGCAGCACCAAAAAAAACGAAACGAGTGTAAAAAAAACTACATATCCGACCGTTAAAGAACAACATAATGCCATAAACTAAAAACCCTTGCCGATCAATAAAAACAACTACTTTCCATGCGCCAAAACACCCATGAATTGACATTTTCACTAATATTGATATTATTAAAATGCTGCTTAAAAATTACCATGCAAAGTATAACACATTTTCAGCAACCTAATTGATTCTTGATAATTCTCATTCAATGAAAATAAAGGTTAGATATGAATAAAATTCTACGATCACTTGCAAGTTTTACATTTTTATTATGCGCAACACCTGCGATAGTAGCTGTGTTTTCAACAACCTGCACAGCCGCACAAGGTCAGACAAAAACAATTGACCAATTAGCTAATGCCTTCGCACAAAACATCTTGCAACAGGAAGAAATTTTTCTCTCCACCATCTTTGCAACCATCGTGCAAGAAGACAATTCTTTCAATAGAGATATCAACCAAATTAAACAATTAAGTAATCTCAAAAATTACGCTATTAACGACCAATTAGCGACGCGTGTTCAAGCCGTATTTGTAAAACACGGCTATACTATGGATAAAGAGCTTATTGCTGCGCGACTATTGGAAGCAAAAATATTCGAATCATTTAAGTTGTTTTTAGAGGGAAAAGAAAAATTGCCCTGGAGCATGGTATGCGATCAACTTACCGAATCGCTCAATCAATTAAAAGAGATACCAACAAGAAATGGCGATAAATATGAGGGGCTTCAATCATCTCTTGCAACATTACGTGCCTGCAAAAATAAAAAAACAATAGGAAATTCGCTCAATCAACACCTGACCCTGCTTCCCGTAAGTTTACAAAAACAATGCACCGGATGGGTAAATATTCTTCGCCTGGCGGGCCTGATTGTTGTATAATAAAAATTGATAATATCCGCAACCAACTTACTAAAGGCTATCGAATTAATCTGATAGCCTTTATATATATATATATATATGAATTTCTACACATCCTATGATTAGTACAAACAACCTTACAAAACAATATGACGTTATTATTGTCGGTGGTGGACATGCCGGCGTAGAGGCAGCACACATCGCAGCCAAACTAGGCGCAAAAACTATTCTTATCACTTCGGACAAGACTAAAATCGGCCTTATGCCGTGCAACCCATCTATTGGTGGCATTGGCAAAGGACATATTGTATTTGAAATCAGTGCACTCGGCGGATTAATGCCTCACCTTTGTACTGAATCGTATCTACAAGCAAAAATGCTTAATACACGAAAAGGTCCAGCCGTTCACGGACTTCGCCTACAAATTGATAAAGCCTTGTACCAAGCTTCAGCGCAACGAACGCTTGAATCTATGCCAAATCTTTCCATATTAGAAAATCGTGTTGCAACCTGCTGCTTTGATGAACAAAAAAACATAACAGGCATCACCACGGAAACCGGACAACGTATCAATGCCAACGCCGTGGTTATCACCGGAGGAACCTTCCTCCATGGTGTTATTCATATTGGCGAAGAGCAGTGGCCTGGTGGAAGATCTGATGAAGCAGCAACCGTAACACTAGCAGATCATTTAAAAACATTAGGGTTAACTATCGGCCGCATGAAAACAGGCACACCCGCTCGGCTCAAAAAAGATAGCGTCTGTCTTGATTCCATGGACATCGACGAAACAGAACCACTTGAATATCTCTTTGCCTATCAACCACACAAAACTATCACTAAAGCTGTCTGCTATATAACTCACACCAATGAAACAACACATGAAATCATACGGTCGAGCGCACACCGGTCTCCTATATTTTCAAAGCGTATTACAGGAACGCCAACGCGCTACTGCCCCTCTATTGAAGATAAAATTACTCGTTTTCAGGATAAGTCATCGCATCACGTCTTTTTAGAACCAGAAGGGCTTTCAGCCGATGAATGGTATCCAAATGGAATATCAAACTCACTTCCTAAAGACGTTCAGGAAGCCATGATACACTCAATCCCAGGACTAGAAAACGCAGTCATTACTAAATATGCATATGGCATTGAATATGATTTTATTCAACCAAACCAGCTAGATCAAACACTACAAGCAAAAGAGTATCCTGGCCTATTTTTTGCTGGACAAATTAATGGAACTACGGGCTATGAAGAGGCTGCAGGGCAAGGACTTATTGCAGGTATCAATGCAGCGCATAAAGCGCTAGGAAGACAACCATACATCATGCATCGGTATGAAGGCTATATTGGAATTATGGTTGATGATTTAACACGATTTGGAGTTGATGAGCCATATCGCATGTTCACGTCTCGCGCTGAACGCCGACTTATACTACGTCAAGACAACGTGTTTTTCAGATTATCACCAACCGCCTACCGGTTGGGACTCATCTCTGAAGCAATATACAATGAAATCATGGATGAACAAGCAAAGATAACCGATTTATTGCAACAAATCATACAACAACAATTGCACATCCAATACGCACAAGCAATAACCCGGGGTGAACACAAATTAGTACAAGATATGATTCGCTTGTTTGTTAAGAGCAAAGGGACAACTCTATCGGCTCGTGGATATGATAATCTATTTGCTGAATTACTCTATGCGCCATACCAAGAGCGCGAACTCCGTGAAATCGAAAAAAGCCGTACCTACAGCACACTAACCATCCCCGAAAACTTTTCTTACAAAAATCTCCCAGGATTATCTCGTGAGCTACAAGAAAAGCTGCAGGAACATCGACCAAAAACGGTTGCCGATGCGCAGCAAGTTCCAGGCATTACACCAGCTACAATTTCCTTGCTCATCTTTAAATTACGTGAACAAAAATAAACCTCTATACCACGACCATCAACACCCAATTAAGACTCTTTCAAACCATTCATATCTATAGGTTCAACACGAAAGAAAGGTAAATGCATTTCGCTTATTTTTTCTGTTTACGATATAATAAAAATTGTAGGTTTTCTTAGTCTAGGGACAGGCAGATGAAAAAAGAACAATCGGCAGGCATAGTAGTCTATCGTCGCGACCAACAGAGCGGCAAATTGCTCTATCTCCTGCTCTATTATATTGGTGGCCATTGGGACCTTCCTAAAGGCAAAGTCGAAGCAAACGAATCGCTTATTGAAGCAGCTATGCGAGAAGTTCGTGAAGAAACAGGCCTAGAAGTAGCCCCGATTCAAAACTTTTCTGAAAATATTTCTTACTATTTTCGCAATCAAGAACGCGAACTCGTAGATAAAAGTGTGACGTTCTTTGTTGGCGAAACCAATCAGGAGACCATACAACTATCTCCTGAGCATTTAAATTTTGCATGGCTCGATGTAAACAGTGCGCTTAAACAACTTACCTATAACAATGCACGTCATCTACTATCTATGGTCAATCAATTTATTCATGCGCGAGACGAAGCACAGCAAATGCAGAGCGAAAAGTAAAAATAAAATAGAAAAACGAACACGTCTAATTATAAAAAATAAAGAGAATTGTCTCTATGAAAAAGATAACCGTACTCCTAACTGTACTACTCAGCATAATGACAACTAGCCTTACACAAGCATTTGATCCATCAGAAAAATACGGCGCTGATGGTATTTTATTCAATGCAGGCAAAGAACTGTTTAGCTGGATCTCCTGTAAAACCAAAGAAAATGTTCCTCTATATTGGGACTATCTGAAAACAAATTCTGTAAACTGCTTAAGCAAAACTACCAACACCTGTGCATGGATCAAAAAACAAACACCAATCTACTGGAATAGCACTAAAGAAAATTCCAAACACTGCGCTGCCAAAACTAAAGAAACGATGCAAAAAATAAAAGAGAAAGCAAAACAGACCGCTTCTTTTATTACAGAAAACAATAAACTTGAGCAGCCAAATTATTTTCATATGCTCGGAATGATTAGTGCCGCAGCATACAAAAAGGGGAACATTATTCTCCCGAGCGCCCTACTCTTTGGTATACCTGCAATTTCATCATTTTTTGAAACAAAAAAACAGATACCGACCAATCAAAAGCTAAAAAAAGCTGATTCTGATTTTGATACCCTACAAAGGGAATCTTTAAAACTACGCCTTTTGCAAACCATTGCAGGCGCTGCAGCACTAAAAGCTGGCGTTTTTGGAATAAAAATCGGATCGTGGTTCATGCATGCAACAATAAAAATCTAAGAAACCACCAAAGAAAATTAATTGTATAAAAAATAGACTATAGGATTACAATCATGAATGTTTATAAAAAAATAGTGGTAGTATTCGCGGTTGTTGCGATACAAATCAATCATATTAAAGCATTTAATGCGGAAACACTATTTGGTCTAGGTATATCAATTCCCGCAGCAATAAGCACTGCCGCTGTCTGGAGCATTCTCCTGCATAAGCAACTACAAAAAACCAAAGACCAATTATCGACGTCATCAGCCATCCCACCAGTTGAAGTTATCCCACCAAAAAAGGACCGACGCTTTTTACGCCTAAATCCTAAATATATCTATGCCTCAGCTATAGCTGCTGGAACACTAGGTATTATTACCTATGTTGCTTACCGTCTTGTCCAAGGACGAGAAGAAAGTAACAACTAAAAGCTCTATGTTTTTTACATAAAAAGAGGGCTTGAATTACTTCAAGCCCTCTTTTATACGATTAAACGTATTAATAATTATTCATCAACTTTGGAAACCACAACCTGAACAATCTTTTTAGGCGTTGCCTGTTGAATCTTAAACCGGTATCCCTGGAAATCTAAATATTCTCCGACAACTGGTATTCGCTGAAATTCATGAACTAAAAAACCACCTAAAGTTTTTACTTGTGCATCGGTCTGCATTGATATTGAAAGCCGTTTTGCTAACTCACGCAATTCAATATTTGCTTCAGCCAACCACGAACTAGGCTTAATTTCATGCATTTTTTCTGAAACATTCTCGTATTCATCGTGAATTTCACCAACAATTTCCTCAAGCACATCTTCCAATGTTACCATACCTGCGACTGCACCATGCTCATTAATCACCATAGCTATATGCATCTGCTTTTTTTTCAACTCCTGCAAAAGCTGATTAATTTTCATGCTTTCTGGAACAAACATAATTGGACGCATAATATCTTGAACTTTTCCCACCGTATTCTGTGCTAATACAGGTACAAGATCTTTAAAATGAAGCATTCCAATGACATTATTGTCATTGCCTCGATAAACAGGAAAACGAGAAAATTGATGCTGTAAAAACAATGCATGCGCGACTTGAAAATCCTGTTCAGCTTCTATCATGATCACGTCAAGCTCAGGAACCATAATATCATGTACCCCGGTCGAACTCAGTTCAAAAATGCTTTTCAGCATACTCGTTTTATCCGGGTCCATTAAACCACGCTCATCAATATAAGAAATCAAAAATTGAATCTCTTTTTCAGTTGGCAACTCTTCGACCTCATCTGCGGGCTGACCAACAATAAAAGAAAGAATCCAATTGGTAAAACGATTAAACAACTTTACAAAGGGATTTAAAACGACCAAAACAAGATTAGTTAACCAGAGCGTTGACTCAAAATAACGCTCACCTCGCATACGAACAATATTTTTAGGTAGCACATCACCGATAATCAAAATTAGTGCTGTAACCACAAAAACACCTATGGTATACCCCAGCGAAGAAGGTATCCCCTTTAATAATTCTTCAATAACAAACGTTCCAGCAGTTGCCGCAATCGTATTTGCTAAATTATAAGAGATAAGAATAGCGTTTAATAGACGATTTGGATCTTTCTCTAGGGTTGCAAATAGTGTTTTATAACCACTCTTTTTTTGCGCTAATTCTTTTAACTGAAACAAACGCATCGCAACCATGGCTGTCTCTAAAAAAGAAAACAATGCGCAAAACCCTAAAGATATTCCAAAAATCAAGGTATTTATTGCAATACCGCCACCATCAGCTAAACCCATTTCTTATCCCTCATATACATACAACTAAATCGCTCTTATTCTTCGCTTGAGTCAAATCCATTGTCAATGGATTCATCAGCAGGTTTTATTCCGGCCGATCCTTCAAGCACCTCAACAATATCATCAATATCTTTATCAAAAAATGATTTCAATTTAGCACTGCGTGAGGGATGCCGAAGCTTACGAAGAGCCTTAACTTCAATCTGCCGTACACGCTCACGAGTTACCCCAAAATCTTTTCCAATCTCTTCTAAAGTATAGCCTGATGCCACATCAATACCATATCGCATCTTGATAACTTTTTCTTCTCGCGGTGTTAATGTCTTCAAAATTTCTCGTACATGCTCCTTTAAGTCATTATATACCACGGAATCCGCAGGTAAGATTTCATCCTCATTTTCAATAAAATCTTTAATAAATGCATCCTCTCCATCACCCACTGGAGTTTCCAAGGAAATAGGTTCTTTTGAAATCTTAATAATATTTTTTATCTTCTTTTCATCAAGATTCAATTGTTTTGCAAGTTCTTCATGCGTTGGCTCACGCCCATGCGTCTGCAAAAAAGATCGCTTAATTTTATTAATCTTATCAAGTGTTTCAACCATATGAACAGGAACACGTATCGTTCTTGATTGATCAGCAATAGCTCGATTAATTGCCTGTCGAATCCACCATGTCGCATACGTAGAAAATTTATATCCCCGCTCAAACTCAAACTTTTCTACAGCTTTTAGTAGGCCAATATTGCCTTCATCGATAAGGTCCAGAAAGTGCAATCCGCGATTAACATGCTTTTTTGCAATATTAACGACAAGACGCAAGTTGGCGCAAGCCAAGTCATCTTTCGCCTGTTTATCAGCAATCTGTGCTTCTCTAAATCGATCAAATAATTCTTGAGCCCGACTATACGGAACACCCATTTCAAGCTCTGTTTTCTTAATAATTTTAAGCGCAACCTTGCTTTCTCGACGCAAATCTTCAACGTACGCTTGAACATCCTCATCAAGCTTTTCAATATCTGGATATGACTCTAATTGTTTGCCAATATCATCAAACAACTGTTGTTTTTCTCGAATTTTATTTAATAAGCGCTCAACTCGTTTACCAAGACGCCGAATTAACTTATTCGAAAGTTTAATCTCTTGGACGGCAGAACTTATAGAGTCCTTATTTTCACGAACTTTTTCAAGCATTTCATCACGCTTTTTAGGATCCTGCAACTTATCGCGATAAGAACGATAAATTTCTAATTCATTTCCCGAAAGCTGCTTAATTTTATCAATTGTTTGTAAAAATGCGGCTCGCTCCTCATCATACCGAGGTAGATTCTCCGGATTAAAATCAGAAAACTGAATAACATCTTTCAATGCTATAGCATCTTTCTGCAAACGCTCCCCAACAGTAATTAACTCCTGGTGAACTACGGGAAAAAAAGAAAGCATTAAAATAGAATCCTGCTTACTGCGAGCAATTTTATCCGCAATAACTTTTTCAGTTTTTTTATTAAGCAGAGGAATTTTTCCAATATCACGCAAATAACACTTAACACCATCAGCTATTTGAGCGGAATCCGATATTCGAGCATCTTCCTCATCACCTTCTTCAACACTGGCATCATCATCAATATCCTCATCAACTGAAACAATAGATGAAATAGCTTCTAATGCAGCATCACCAACGCGCTCATCCATAGCAGAGTCGCGCGAGAGATCTTCAGACTCCAGAGAAACCTCTATATGCTCTTTTTCAAAGAGTTTAAGCAACTGATCCGTTTCCTCTTCAGAAAAACCATGTTCATTACTAAAAGCAACCACTTCTTCATAAGCAACAGACCCATCACGACGACCGCGCTCAACTAACTCATCAATATGAGATGCGCGTTCTTTTTTATTTTTTTTAATCATCCATTCCCCCGAGATAACATTTTTTTCTTTGCATCCTGCAGCGCCTGCAATGCTTGCATGCTACGTTCCTTATCACCAACCGACTGCGCCTGCGCCAACTCACGCTTTATCTCGCTAATTTGCACAAGCCAAGCCCTTCTATGGATTTCATCGCGCACGGCAGACAATGACACATCGCCAATTGCCTCACCCTCAGCCACAAGGCCAACAAAAATAGGGCGGCTCTCTTCGTCGCATCCATTCAAAAATGCCCCTGGTTCATACAATCCTTGAAGCATTTGATACAATCTCGCAGCCTTAGAAGAAAGTATCAACGGCAAAATAGATGTCTCCGCAGAAAAAACAGAGTGCCCATGTTTTATTATAGCATATAGTATACGTTTCTCCAGAACTGAAAGCTCACTCAATTGTAATCCTTCGACTACATTTTCACCTAACTTAGTAGGCGCAGACAACGCGGTACGTGTACAAGAACGATACTGTTGATATAAAGACTCAAAAGGAATTCCGAACGCCTCAGAAGCCTCCTGTAAAAGCATATTCCGTTGCAAAGAATCTGAAACTAAGAGCACAGCCTCAACTACCTGCCGTGTTGCTTGCAACTTTTGGGACATCGACTGACGCAAAAAAGATCGCCCTAAGCGTTCAACAAAAAAGTTAAACAACGGACGAACTGTTAATATATCGTTTTCAAGAGACCCTTCGCGCGCCAAAAACGATGCTGGATCATCTTCTGGAGGAAATGAAATAACATAGGGGTCCATATGAGCCTGCCAGCAAAGAGATACTAATCGCATCATTGCACGTTGACCCGCCTCATCACCATCATAAACCAAATAGATCTTTTGTGCATGCCGCGCAAGAAGCTGCAAATGCTCAAGCGAACAGGCCGTACCAAGCGTTGCAACCGTATGAGAATACCCATGTTGCACCATAGCTAGACAATCAGCATACCCCTCAACCAAATACACGGCAGAACGTTCCTGAATAGACTTTTTTGCGTGAGAAAAGCCATATAGCAATGCACGCTTGTTAAAGAAAACATGGTCTTGTGAATTTACATATTTGGGCCGATCATCACCCGGCAAGAATACCCGCCCTCCAAAACCGCACGGTCCCCCCTGCGCAGAAAAAATAGTAAAAACCACCCGCTCTTCAAAAAGGAGCTGCTTGCCGCGAGTTCCTGAACGTATCAACTGAGCCGACTCAAAATCCTGCAATAAAATACCCTCATCGCGTCCTGCCACTAATAACTCCTGCACACCACGAGCGCCCCCAGGGCAATAGCCTATGCGAAAAGCGTTAATTAACCCATCAAAACCCCGTTCAGCAACATAGGTGCGAGCTCTTGAGTTACGAGCAAGCTGCAACATACACCAACGTGAAAAAAAGTCACAAACCAACTCATACCGTTGCAAATCTGCATACGAAGAAACCGGCGAATGTATTGTCTTAGAAATTGACTCAGGAACCACCAAGTTATATTGCTTAACAAGGTACCACGCCGCCTCCAAAGGAGAACAGTTTTCAACGCGCGCAATAAAATCAATAACATCACCACCCGTCGCCGTAGAAAAACAATAATAGATACCACGCGATGGCGTTACCGTAAATGAAGGCACCCGCTCCTGCTTAAAAGGCGAAGGCCCCTTCCAATAATTACCCGCAGGTTTTAGCGCAACATACTCCTGCACAACATCAAGAATACTAACCTGCTGTTTTATAAAATCGAAAAGAGATAAGCTCATTAATTATGCCTCAAAAAGGAGTTCCTCTTCAATACATGCAGAGCGAAGAAACAGGAGATTACGGACAATAAAAATATACTCACCCACTGATGGATCGAGAGCCATGCACCAAGCGAACTAAGCTCGCGATCTCCTCGCCAAAAGTCAGTAATAAAACGAATAGAAAATAATCCGGTCAACGATACCCATGCAAGAACACCGGAACGCAACCCATAAAAACGAATCCCTATTAATGCAGCAAACAAGAGAAGTGAAAGAACTATCGTATATGCAGGGATAGGATGCGCCCAGAAACATCCATCCGGCGTACATACATACACAGCAAAACAACTCGCACTCTCGCATCCATAGCAACAACCAGCAGCAATGCAGCCTAATCTACCGAATGCTTGAGCAAGCGGTGCATAAAAAAGAACTATGTCCAAAAAAGGAAGAACTGCAAGCGCATAATATCGAACACACAAAAACAGGGCCCCAAGTATGCCAAATACTGCGCCCAATATCGCCATTCCACCATCCCAAAAAGCAAGACGTTCAACCCATGAGTCATACAGATGAAAGTTTACAGCCACATGCATCAGTCGACCACCAAGGATACCAGCGATGATAGAAAAATTAACACATGAAAACAAATGATCCCTTGAAATAATCGACCTCATCCGAACATCGCGCAACAACAAGGCCACCCAAACAACAACTCCGACCAATATCCAAAAGCCGTACCAGTGAAACCCTAGTTCCATATCTTCCCCAAATCTTGCGTATAATAAACTCTTTCCAACTAACAACAGAAGAAAAGCGTGTTAGGCGACTATTATGCATGTGTATTTTCAATAGTAAAATAGTTTGATATAGTAAAAAAACCGCTAAATTAGCGAACAATATAAAAACTATACTATATAGTCTACTCATACCAAACTAGATAGGCAAAGGGGGGAGCAGTCCCATGGAACAAGTACACTCGCCGGTACCCACAACCGGCATTGTTTTAAGTAAATATCTTTCTAATAGTGGTCTTTGCGCGCGCAGAAAAGCGGAAGAACTTATTAAAAAAGGCGCCGTTGCTGTCAACGGAACGGTTATCACACAATGGGCATATCGCGTACAAGATAATGACACCATCACCTGCCACGGCAAAGCACTTAATCCACAAAAAGAATATATATATATCGCATTGAATAAACCAACTGAAGTAATTACATCAGCCGCTGATGATGAAGGCAGAAAAACAGTACACGATTTAGTAAAAGTGCGTGGCGGTGCTCGCCTATTTTCTGTTGGCAGACTTGATTGCATGACAACTGGGCTCCTGCTTCTTACCAACGATGGCGAACTTGCACAAGCATTAGCGCACCCTCGGTTTGGTGTAGAAAAAAGATATCACATTACACTTTCAATACCCCTTCGCGACTTTCACAAACGCATGCTTACAACAGGCGCCGGACTTCCTGAAGGCATGGTAAAACCTGACAAGATTATCACCTTTGAACGCAGGCCCCGTGAATGTATCGTCTGCATCCACAGTGGACAAAACCGCGTTGTTAGAAAACTTTTCCATAGCTTAGGATACGCGGTACACAAGCTTAATCGCATCTCATACGCTGGAATCTCAACGCGCGGCCTTCCAAAAGGCGCATGGAGAAAACTGACTGATGAAGAAGTGCGCATGCTCAAACGAAAAACATCACACAATACATAATCATAAACATATAAATATGGAGGAGGCGCTATTTCTCCTCCATATTGAACATGCTATTTAGGCAGCGCGCTCATACAAGCCAACGCACTCGTATCTTCAGCATTTGTTGGTAGAAAAACAGAATTCAAACCAAAATCATTACTTAAAAAACCTGTAATAACACTCGATGTTAGAACCGCATTTGCACGGAGCGGATTTTTAAGTTTTCCAGAACCACACAACCGACTGCGCATATCTTGGAAAAACTTAACTGCAGCATAATCACTCTTTTGATGCTTGCTCTTTGTTTCAATATCACTAAAAAGCATAGCTACTGTCTGTAAGGCCGTATGTATATAGGCTGTTTCTTCTTCTTTGCCTGAATAAACTTCTATCTGCGCCTTTACATGCTCTAACTCTTTATCAATTAATGCAACAACTCCATCTACGTCTCGTAATAACTGAGGCAAATTTGCCCACCCACCTAACCACGAAGAACCTGTTTTTGTGACCTCTTCAATCTTGCCCTTACTAACTGCAATAATACGAGCAAGTAATGCAAACCGATCCGCAGAATAATCTTCAAGCCTCGCTTTTAAAATTGCCAAACGATGCGCAACAGTCTCCAGAGCAAATTTTTCTCCGGCAAGAGCCATAGCAAAATTTTTCTCATACTCATTAATTTCAAACTCACGCCATTCTTTTTCCGCTTGCACCAAAGCCTCTTGTGACTTCTTATACATAGCAAGCTCTTGCTCCTTCTTATCAACAACCGCTGCAATTTGCGCAAGCTGTTTGGCCTCACTCTTACGAACCTTCTCTAAAAGAGTGACCTGCGCTGCTAAATCTTTTGCTAAACAATCCGCTGCTTTTTTTTGAGACTGTAATTGTGCTACATCAAGTGCCATAGCCTGCTTAACTCTTGCAATCTCTTGTTTTAAATGTTCATTTTGTTCATTTTTCGAAGCAGCATCTCTACTCCTTCGTTGCAATTGGGTTAACGTCTCTTTAAATACTTTTTGTTTATTCTTACTAATACCTTCTTGCAGTATCCGCTCCTCTTCCAACTTGGCAAGCTTTTCTTGTAATCGCTTCATATCACGCTGTTGCCTTTCTTTTTCAGAAAGAACTCGCTGGTGCTCTTCTGATTTTTCCTGCAACTTTGTTGCTATCATCTTATTTTTTTTAGCTATCTCTGCCTGCTTCTCTCGCATCTGATCTAATTTTTTATCTTTTTCAGAAATTAGCTCTAATAATTCTTTCACCTCTCCTTGCAGAATAGAGGCCTCCTTTTCTACTTTTTTCCTATCTTCTATCGCAAGCAAAAGTTCTTGATGCACTCGTTCTTTTTCTGCCCGCTCTACTGCCGTAACCTCAGACATCTGCTCCAATTTTTTACTTAAAGTATTTTCTTTAGAAGATGCTGAGCGTAATAATTCCTGCGCTACGATAAGCTTATGATTTGCTTGCTGCAACTTTTTCTTTCCTGCATAAAGCGGAATGCTGGGCACCCCCGCACAAAAAAGAACAACCAATATGATATATTTCATACCACTCTCCTTACAAGGAACGCTTCTTTCGCCTCCCTACTTGTAGCACATCCACCCCATGAAAAAAACTAAAAAGATATTTTTTACACGGTGGTGAAAAAAAATATTGTAAGTATAGTAAATAATGGAGTGGGTTGGGTTTATTTCATTATCTTTTTTTTAAGGAGGAGCTCTCATGGTAACACCAACGCTCCTAGTCGTTATAACTATTTGTTGTTTTTTTTTCATAGTATTGTTAAACGGTTTTTTTACCACACAACAACAGACTCGTACTGTCATTCAACGGTTTGGAAAATTTAGTCGTATTGCAGGTCCCGGACTTGCATTCAAATGGCCATTGATTGAAACTATTGCGGGCAGAGTTAATCTTCGCATCAAGCAGCTTGATGTTAGGGTTGAAACAAAAACCGAAGATAACGTCTTTGTATTAGTCATCGTTTCAGTCCAATATTTTGTTGATCCAGAGCGCGTTTACGAAGCGTTCTATAAGCTCGTTTCATCTGAAGCACAAATTACTGCATTTGTTTTTGATGTTGTGCGCGCACGCGTTCCGCTCTTAACACTCGATCACTTATTCGAGAAAAAGGATAATATCGCAATTGCCGTCAAAGAAGAACTTAGCCACGTAATGCACGATTTTGGCTACGACATTCTCAAAGCATTAATCACTGATATTGAACCTGATAAACACGTCAAATCTGCAATGAACGAAATTAACGCAGCACAACGCATGCGTCTGGCCGCTGTTGAAAAAGGTGAAGCTGAAAAGATTCTGCGTGTTAAAGCAGCTGAAGCAGAAGCTGAAAGTAACGCGCTTCATGGAAAAGGTATCGCTGACCAACGACGCGCTATTGTTGAAGGACTTAGTGAATCAGTAACAGAATTTCAAGCGCATGTTCCAGGATCTTCACCAAATGACGTTATGCAAATCGTACTTATGACACAATATTTTGACATGCTTAAAGAATTAAGTGCACATTCAGCAACAAATACAATCTTGGTCCCTCACTCTCCATCACACATGCATGATCTGGGCGAACAGATGCGAAATGCCTTTATCACAGCTCAAGCAGTACAAAAAAAATAACATAAAAAAGAGCCGCGGGATCAAAACTCCTGCGGCTGTAAAACTTTACAAAAAATCCCACCTGTTTGTGCCACAACCCCAATAAACACTTGACAAAAACAGTCAATCGATTAAAATAAAAAATATTTGTAAATTTATTTAGATGGTATAAAAAATGAAAATAAGCACTATTGCATGTTTAATTCTTACTCTTTTTTTCTCTTCCCACTCGAAAGCAAGCCAATATTTTCAAAAAAATAAATCTCATGCTCTTAGCACCTGCGTATCTGAACAAGAAATTGCAAATTACCTACAGCGCACAACCAATTTTCTAACACAAAAAGATTTACTCGAACTCTGGTCTAGTCTTAATTACTCAGGTAAAGGCCTGAACCGGGTCAAAACGCTCTGCAAAATACACGGGTTTCTCTGTTCAATTCGGTTGAAAAATATCTTTTTAACAAGGTTATCAACAACCGAAAAAAAAGTTTTTCTGGCGTTTCTTGATAAACACCTTGAACAGGCCCCAGACGGATTGCTAAAAAACACATTAGAAACAACAAGCAACATACTTCTTTCCCCAAAAATGAGAAAAAAACAGCAACTAATCATATTTCCAACAAAAATAACCGCTGCCGAAATGTCGTGGTACACTCAAAAAATCTACACCGCCATTGCTGAATCTATTAAAAATAATGTGACTGACCAAAAAACAAAAAGAAACAGTCTTGCTAAATCAGAAATGCGAGGTTATTTATTACAACTTCTTCCCTTTTTCTCACCGTTTGATTTAGCATACCTTTTTTCCCTTGCTAAAGACTTTATGGAAGAATATTCGATACTAAATCAAAAACAAAAAAGTGACATTGTAGAAAACTTTACAGCTGCAAAAGAACTCGTTGCAAAAGAAGATTTCCAAACGCAACTTTGGCACAACGTTTATAAACAAAAACAAAATATTACAAAAAACAAAACCCCCTTTACTGATGTTGTAATAATAACCTCTGAAAAAAACAGCTCATCACTCCCAAGGCAATTACCAAGTGTATCTCAATAAAAAATAATGAACACGCAAACACCTGGCAGGAATACGGCTTGCATGACAAACCATAATTCTTCTGGTAATTGATTATTCATGAAGGGCTTTTCTTTTTGTGATTGAGCTATTACTATAGCCCCTCTAGAAAAGCCTTTCATCTATTTCTTAATTTTCAGATAGGCTCTAAATATTAAAGCCCAGATTGACCAGAATTACTACCACTTCCTGCGCCACTACGCTTTAACGTCTCTAAAAACTCTTCATTTGTTTTGCTTTTTTTCATGCGATCAATCAGCAATTCCATCGCCTCGGTCATATTCATTGAAGCAAGAACCTTACGCAATACATGAATCTTCTTAAGTACGTCCTCTGAAAGCAACAGCTCCTCGCGACGAGTGCCAGATATAAGCAGGTCAAACGCAGGGAAAATACGTAAATTTGCCAACTTGCGCGACATATTTATTTCCATATTACCCGTGCCTTTGAACTCCTCAAAAATCACTTCATCCATACGAGAACCCGTTTCAATCAGTGCAGTCGCAATAATCGTCAACGAACCACCTTCTTCTAAGTTACGCGCGGCGCCGAAAAAGCGCTTAGGCTTTTGCAATGCATGTGCATCAATGCCACCAGTCAAAACCTTACCCGATGCTGGCGAGGTTGTGTTAAATGCACGAGCAAGACGCGTTATAGAATCCAGAAGGATCACCACGTCCTTTTTCATTTCAACCAGACGCTTTGCACGAGCTAAGACAATTTCAGCAACCTGTTCATGCCGCTCTGCCGCTTCATCGAACGTTGAACTAATTACTTCTGTATTGGTACCCTTAATCGAACGACGCATATCTGCAACTTCTTCAGGACGCTCATCAATCAAGAGAATAATCAGATGTACTTCAGGGTGATTATGCTCAATAGTACGCGCTAGCTCCTTAAGTAGCATAGTTTTACCTGCTTTTGGCGGCGCAACTATTAATCCTCGCTGACCTTTACCAATAGGAGTAAAAAGATCCATCAAGCGTGTAGATACATATGAGGGGTTATATTCTAAATTAAACTTTTTATCAGGATACAGCGGAGAAAGCCGATCAAAAAAGGGACGATCGCCTAGAAGCGCAGGGTCTCCTCCATTAACCTTATCCACCCGCAAAAGCGCAAAATATTTTTCGTTATCTTTAGGCCGTCGAATAACACCTGAAATTTCATCTCCTGTCCGCAAACCAAGTCGACGAATCTGCGAAGGGGAAACATACACATCATCAGGCCCTGAAACATAATCAGCTTGTCGCGCGCGCAAAAAACCAAAACCGTCAGGTAATTTTTCTAAAACACCTAAGACCAAAATCTCTTTTTCGGGATTTGTTTCAAGATCAATAATGGTCGAAATTAAAACATCCTTTTTCATATAATTGGCACCAAGAACGCCAAGTTTGCGAGCGACAACCAAAAGGTCTGCGATGCTCATTTTTTGTAATGCTTGTTCCCTCATGCATCAAATCCTTTAAAAAGAGCGAATAAAGAAGATATGAGAAGGTGGCGCCGTTTGAAACTTTTGCGGTTACCACCTTCTAAATATAATTACCTAACTATGGCTTTTTTTGCCATGATTTAACAACAACATTACTGGTGTTGCGATATAAATTGATGAATACGTTCCAAAGACAATGCCTACCAAGAGTGACATAGCAAGCAACTGTAAAACACCGGTGCCAAATAATAATGCAACCACGGTCAATGCAGTAGCTACACTCGTTAAAATCGTACGACGCAATGTTTCATTGATGCTCATATTAGCAATTTCTAGCGAAGTTCCCTTAGCATGAGCAGCAAAATGTTCCCGTATTCGAGAAAAAACAACAATGGTGTCGTTAATTGAATAGCCCAAAATAAAGAGTACTGCAGCAATAATATTAAGCGAAATCTCCATGTCGAGCACAACAACTAACGTTAATATAGCCATAACATCGTGGAATAACGCAACAATCGCACCCATTGCAAAAGAAAATGACCAGAAACGTATTGCTATATATAACAGCATAATTAACAGACCAAGCGCGACCACGATGATTGAGTTTTTACGTAATTCATCGCCGATGGAGGCGCCAACACTATCTGTTTGTAAAATAGAAGCAGTTGTTCCCGGAAAGCGATCCTCAATAAACCGCTTCATTCGCTCGCTTAATCCATCTGCATCGTTTTCAAATCCGCGCACACGAACCAATACTTCACCATTACTAAAATCACGGGTAATGGCACCTGGTATATCATTCGCTGCTAAAATCTGCTCGATCTGCTCACCAGAAACCTTTTCACCACCGGTAAACCCGAAGCGAACTTCAGTACCACCCGTGAAATCAACACTATAGGTAAAAACTGAACCACGCGTATTATACCGATACGTAGCCATGGTAATAAATGTTGCCATTAAAACAAATGACACCCCATAAAAAAGAGACCGGTACTTAAAAAAATCAATGCGTCCTGCTTTCAACATAACTCTCTCCGTTGAGCACGAAACTTACGCTATTTAAACGACAGAAACGTATTTACGTCCCTTTATACCAAAATGAAAACGAATTTCACCTGATCCTGTTGCAAAAAGGGTGTCGTCACTACCTATGCCAACATTTTTTCCAGGGTGAATACGAGTACCGCGTTGACGGACAATAATTTCACCGCCACTTACTCGTTGTCCATCATACAACTTAACACCTAGACGCTTACTTATACTATCGCGACCATTTTGCGTGGAACCACCAGTTTTACTCGTTGCCATGCTATAAACCCTAACATTACATAAAAAAAGATGTGTACGAAATCAAAAGAAGTGAAAAAACTCATGCGCTATCCACAGAATTTCATTCACCCTCAAGTATGAAAATAATTTGAAAAAAAGTCAAACACCCGCCTTTCTAGAGCCCTTCCCACGAAGTATCCTGATACACCACAACCCGCAATGGAACCTCCCACTCAACCACCGATTCAAGCACCTGAGTAAGACGATGGCAAACTAAAGCTTGCTGATTAATGGCTACTTCAAGAATAATTTCATCATGCACTTGCAATACCATGGTTGCATCATATGCCTCTTTATGCAAGGCGCGGTATACCGCTATCATACCGAGTTTTACTAATTCAGCTGCGGTTCCTTGCGCCACGGTATTAACCGCAATGCGACAACCCTGTTGAAAAAGATTCTTATTCGCTTCAAAAAGCTCCGGAATCTGTCGTTTGCGACCTAAATATGTTTTGACATATCCTGCAACGCGAGCCTTTGCTATAACTTCATCCATCCAGGCAAAAACACGTGGATAGGTTGCCTGATACCGCTCTAGATACAACCGCGCTTCAGAAAGTGAAACCCCTAAATCTTTTGATAAACCAAAGGCGGTCAATCCATACAAAATGCTAAAATTGATGCGCTTAGCAATCTGACGCTGTTCTGGGCTCACCTGCGCAACCGATATTCCAAAAATACCCGCAGCAGTCGTAGCATGCACATCTTCGTCGCGCGCGAACGCTGCTAATAAAACTGGATCTTGTGAAAAGTGAGCCAAAACACGCAGCTCAATTTGCGAATAATCGGCGCTAATAAACGTATACCCCGGGCGCGCAGTAAAAAGTGAGCGTATTGATATACCATCGACAGCTTGCGATGGTATATTTTGCAAATTAGGATCAGCACTGGAAAGACGACCCGTGGCCACGGTTGCCTGGCGAAAACTTGTATACACACGCCCAGTTTTTGGATCCCGCGCCTCGCGCAAACCATCAACGTACGTCCCTTTTATTTTAGACAATTCACGATGCCGCATAATTAAGGGGACAACGGGGTGCGCACCAACCAGTTGCTCTAACGACTCGTTATCAGTTGAATATGCACGCGACTTACTAGTTTTTTTTGATGGAGCCAGGCCCAACTTGGAAAACAAAAGATTCGCAACCTGCTGCGGAGAACGAGGATTAAATACACCTGGAAGCACCTGTGCGTACTGAGAAATTTCAACGTCCAACTCTTTTAAACGAGCAACAACCAACGCATCAATACGCTCAAGCTGAGCAAGATCAACCGGCATTCCGGCTGTCTCCATCTCACATAATACTGGAACTAGAGGCATTTCGACATCATAAAAAAGACGCGCAAGCGAATCCTGCTCTATGCGACCCACAAAATATTCATACAACTGCCATGTTTGATGCGCATCAGCTGCAGCATAATCCAACGCCTGTTGTAAGGGAACTTGCGCAAATGAAGTAAACCCTTGCCGCTCAACCATTTCATCAAAATGATGCATCGGTTGTCCCAATAATTCTTGCGACAACGCCTTGAGACCGACCTTTTGCCCCTCGCCACGCAATAGCCCCGCCGCTAACATCGTATCAAAATATAAGCCACGCGCCACAAGCCCTGCCGCCTGCAACACCAGCAGATCAAATTTAGCGTTATGGTAAATTTTTCGAATTGATTCATCAGCTAATAATGGCCCCAATAGAGACTTTACAGCATTAAAAGAAAGATGCCCTTCTCCGGTGACGTGCGCAACGGGAATGTAGCAAGAAACTCCCCGCCGACAACAAATAGATATCCCAATAAGCGCACTATCCCGCACTGCTGCGCCATCAGTTTCAGTATCAATAGCGCAAATTCCGGCAGCTTTAACCTGTTGGCAGAGATCACTCAAGCCTGATTCTGTAGTAATCAACTTAAAGATAAATCCATGGGTCGCCGCAAATGACTGATCCGACACGATTGTTGTTGCTTGCGGCCCTGCGCCAAAAAGCGTTGTCTGTGCAGCTGCCGCCCGAGGGGAAGGTAGCGACTTGAGCAGTGAAATAAAACCAAGCTGCTCAAAAAGTAAGCGCGCCTCAGCATATCGTTCAACAATAAAAGGCTCAGACAGCAAATCTTCAACTACAACCGGAACTGATCGCAAGGTAAACAGCTCCTGGCTCAAATACGCCATCTCTTTATGCATAATAAGTAATTGCCGAATACGCGGCGTTATTCCCATGACCGGCTCATCTGAGGATTCAAGACACTTATACAGCGCGTCAAGCGAATCAAACTGCTGTACGATACTTATTGCGGTTTTCGGCCCAATGCCACGAACACCAGGTATCGCATCAGACGTATCACCCACTAAAGAGTAATAAAAACAGAGTTTCTTTAAAGGAAAGCCATAACGCGCTTCAATAGCCGCCTGATCAAGGAGTGCCTGCTTAAACGGATCAAAAATAAAAATAGAATCAGTAACAAGCTGCCCTAAATCTTTATCTGATGTAATAATAATCGTCTCATGGCCGGCATCATGGAGTGCATGCGCATAGGATGCAATAACATCATCGGC
>SKJC01000013.1 GCA_007116155.1 Candidatus Babeliaceae bacterium
CCTTGTGTGTGCTCACGAACAAAACGAGCAGCGTTCCAGAGCTTATTCAGCAGCTTACCACCGATCTTTAACGTGTTTTCTGAAAATGCTACATCTTGGCCCAAGGTACCAGCCGTAGTCCAATAGCGAATCACATCTGCAGGATAGGTTGCTAATAGGTTTTCGGGTTCAAGGGGATTATTTCCCTTTGATTTTGAAATCTTCCCACCATCACGGCTTAATACATGCCCAGAAATAACAATCTCTTTCCAAGGCAAACAGCCGTTATGCAAATATGCCTTGACCATGGTATAAAATGCCCAAGTACGAATAATATCATGCGCCTGTGGACGAACCGCCATCGGCAAAAATGCTAACGCACCAGGTTGTGCATCAAATAATCCATCAGTTGTGCCCATAAAAAGCGACTTACAGATATACGGCGTCAAGGATGAAGTATTCCATGTATCCATAACTTCTGTATCCGGCACCAGCTCAACACCGGTAGGAACGACTCCCGGATACGCATCTTCACGGGGATCAATTGGCAATGATTCTACCGGCGCAACATATGCCTGGCCTGTATGCTTATCATACCAGACTGGAAACGGGATTCCTGAATACCGTTGCCGCGAAATGCACCAGTCCCACTGCAAATTTTGCACCCAGTCAACAAACCGTGATTTCATAAATGAGGGATTCCACGAAAGTTCATCTGCAAGACGCAACAATTCATCTTTAAACGGCAGAATTTTTACAAACCACTGCGAAAGCATCAAATACTCAACTTCTTTTTTCGATCGCTCGTAGATACTGACCGTGTGAGCTACCGTCTTTTGGGCACGAATTAGACCAATTTCAGCTAAAATTTCCAAAACTTTTTTACGCGCTTCAGGGACCTTAAGACCTGCTATGAGCGATGCCTCTGGAAGCATACGGCCATCAAAACCAATCGTCTGGCGATACGGAAACTTGTGTTTTTTGTACCACTCAATATCAGTCTTATCACCAAAGGTGCAGCACATAACCAAACCGGTACCTTTATCAATTTGCACCTTTTCATCAGCAACAACGGGTGCCCAATTACCTGCTAACGGAACCTGAACCTTTTGCCCTAATAAATGCGAATACCGTGCATCATCAGGATGGAATAAAAGCGCTACGCACGAATAGAGTAACTCAGGGCGCGTTGTACCAATGATAACTTCTTGGCCAGCTTCAGTCTGGAATGCGATATCGGTAAAGAATGTCTCTTTTTCAACATCTTCCAAATCAGCCTGCGAAACTGACGTCTGATAGGCAGTACAATACAATGCCGGATCTTCTTTGCGATAAATGTTGCCAGCAGCATACAGACGCACAAATGATTCTTGAGAAATTTTTTGCACTCGTGCATCGATCGTGGAATACGTCTTTGACCAATCTACCGACAAACCTAATCGACTCCAGAGCAAACGAAATTCATCCTCAACGGGTGCAACAGCCTCAACACAAACACGCCGAAACTCTTTTGGCCCTACGCTCTGTGGAGTAACGCCTCGGTTTAACTCAACAAATCGTTCAGTCGGGAGACCATTATCATCAAATCCCATCGGATAAAAGACCGGCCGACCTGAAAATCGTTGAAAGCGAACCAAAACATCGGTTTGGGTATATGAAAAAACATGACCTATATGTAACTTTCCAGAAACCGTTGGCGGCGGCGTATCAACACTGTACAGATTCTGTGCGACCATATCAGTCGTATACACACCCTGCTCGGCCCACCACGAGGTTAATTGAGGTTCTATCAATACTCGATCAAAGAATTTTTCCATACGCGCACAACCACCAAAGTATAATTTTTACCACATGCATATTTGCAATCTTCTATGTTACTATACCCGAGGATTACAAATGAGAAAATCTCTCGATAAACATTTTTCTATTGGGCATTTGCAGAGGGGCCTTACCGCAAAAAAAATAAAAAACCTAGTCTTCTATTTCACAAAAAAGTTTTTAAGCTAAAAAGAGACCGTGTCTTCATCGTTGTATGTTTTGTTAAAAATTTTCGTATATCTATTTGTTTGAGAGTGTTATGTCACACAACAGTCCTATTCCGCCCGTTCCCGTCGATTTACCACAACCAGAGCTGAGTCAACACGCAGAAACAATACTACAACGAAGATACCTAAAAACAGATGCTAAGGGTGTAATTACTGAAACACCCCAAGAACTCTTTTGGCGCGTTGCCTGGAGTATTGCGCAAGCAGACCAAGATTACGACAAAAGCGCTGATATAGACACCACAGCACGAAAATTTTACAACGCCATGAGCTCGCTCAACTTCCTTCCAAATTCGCCCTGTTTTCACGGCGCTGGAAGAAAACTACAACAGCTCTCTGCCTGCTTTGTCTTACCGATAAAAGATTCGTTAGAAAGCATTTTTGACACACTCAAGCATGCTGCCCTCATCCATCATAGCGGCGGAGGTGTTGGTTATAGCTTTTCGCGCCTACGCCCTAAAGGATCATATATTGCTAGCACTGGTTGCCGAAGCAGTGGGCCGATATCCTTTATGAAAGTTTTCAACGTGGCGGCCGGAGAAGTGACCAGCGGCTCAGTCCGCCTAGGGGCAAATATGGGCATCTTGCAAATTGATCACCCGGATATTGAATCATTTATTGATGCTAAAGAAGACGGTGAATCGCTATCACATTTTAACTTATCTGTTGCTATTACCGATGACTTCATGGAGGCACTTGAGCGTGATAGCGACTACAACTTGGTCAACCCGGTCAATAAAGAGATTGTTGCTTCACGCAATGCTCGAAACATCTTTGACAAAATCGTTGGAAACGCCTGGAAGAACGGCGATCCCGGAGTTGTATTTCTTGACTCTATCAACAATAGCGACAGCAATTTTCTCCCTGAAGACTATCGCATTGAATCAACCAATCCCTGCGGTGAACAACCACTCTATCCATATGAATCGTGCGTTCTTGGTTCCATTAATTTAACCAAATTCATTACCCAAGATGATCTTAATTGGAGCGCACTCGCTACTACCATTGCCACTGCGGTACATTTTCTTGATAACGTTATCGATTGCAATGATTTTATAATTCCCGAAATTGCAGAAATGACTCGTGCAACAAGACGCATTGGCCTTGGTGTAATGGGCTTTGCTGATGTATTACTTGCACACAACGTAGCCTACAACTCCGAAGAGGGAGTTGCGTGGGCTGAGCGCATTATGCAATTTATCAATGATACTGCAAAAAAAGCATCGGAAGAACTTGCAACAATACGAGGAGCTTATCCACTCTTTGAAAAAAGCACCGCGTACAAACAGGGTGAAAAACCTGTGCGAAATGGAACCAGAACAACTATCGCACCGACAGGCACTATCGGTATTATTGCAAACTGTTCTCCCGGTATCGAACCGCTTTTTTACATTGCATATAAACGCAAAACACTCTGGAATAAACAAGGCGCCCAAGTGGAAATGGTTACTATTAATAAGCCGTTTGAAGATGCACTCAAAGAACGTGGGCTATACTCTGAAGATCTCATGGAAAAAATTATTGAGCACGGCAGCATACAGCAAATAACAGAAATTCCAGAAGATCTAAAAAAAATCTTTGTTACGGCACATGACATTACTCCAGAATGGCATATCAAAATTCAAGCCGCATTCCAACGACATGTAAATAATGCAGTCTCAAAAACCATTAACTTTCCAAACGAAGCAACAAAAGAAGATGTCTATAATGCATACATGCTTGCCTACAGATTAGGGTGCAAGGGAACAACAATTTATCGCGATGGAAGCCGCTCAGAACAGGTCATATCTCGCGCAGAACCAACAAAAAAGCCGCAAAAACTTCATATTGATCTACGCAATCCCAACGCGAACATTACCCCAGAAGGTAATGAAAAATGCCCTGAGTGTGGAGCAACCATAGACCAGTGTGAAGGATGTTTTAAGTGTCTATCATGCGGATATAGCAAGTGTGCTAACTAAAAACAGGGCTAATCATGACGTATATTGAACATGGATACATACAGCTGTACACGGGAAACGGTAAAGGCAAAACAAGTGCAGCCTTTGGAGCGGCACTGCGTGCAGCATGCCATGGCTACCCTGTCTGTTTTATTCAATTTTTAAAAAGCGGACACGACCAACAATCGGTATCGTGTATACCTAATGTAGACTATATATGTTTTGGGAAAAATCATGAAACTGACGGGTGGTACGCCCCGCGAGCCGACGATCAACCGACACCCGAGGAAATTGTTCAAGGTTGGTATGAAGCAAAAAACCGAATTACTAACAATACATACCGCCTCATTGTGCTCGACGAAATTAACGTAGCACTCAGTTTTGGATACCTGGATCTAAAAGACGTTATTACAACGCTAAAAAAACGACCAAAGAGCGTCGAAATCATCTGCACAGGCCGCAACGCCCCCCAAGAACTTATCGACTTGGCCGACATTGCAACAGAAATGCAAGAACTACACCACATCTATAACCAAGGAATTCCCGCCCGGGAAGGCTTTGATTTTTAACTATACCAAGGATTTATACATGCAAAATAAAAGCACGGGCTCAATCACTTTTTACAGCACTATTATCGCAAGCACGATTTGGAGCATGTTACCACATACCACAGGAACTAGCCCCCTCATCGTTCTTGCCTTATGGAGCAGCAAATACTCATCAAATCGATACGCCGCCTTTCTACTCGCACTACTTCCAGCACTAATACATGATCTCATCTGTGGTGCTCATAGCACACAAGGTTGGGTATATCTAAGCCTGATTGGCGCAAGCTTACTTGGAAACTACACAAATACATTCTTTTCAACTTTATATAGCAGCATACTCGCCTCCGGATTATTTTTTATTTGCACCAATGTAGGCGTATGGATCAGTACCACAATGTATACGTACACCCTTGACGGCCTTTTAACCTGCTTCATCGCGGCTCTTCCCTTTGCATGGAATCAATTGCTAGCAACGCTAATACTCAGTCTTCTATGGTATAGTAGTAACAACGCAGCCAGCTATTTGACCGCAAAGGTACAATTAAGTACGTTAAAATAACTATATTGCTGGCCTAAGGAGTTTCGATGATCTCGCTAAACGATTCAAACCTCATTATTGCATTCGTCTTAAAGCTATTTGCTTTTGTTTTTTCAATTACATTTGCAGGCACACTACAAGCAAAAATAAGTCGCTGGATGGGCGATGATACAGCAGATGAACTCGGTTTCGGAGACTTCAACCCACTTGTTCATGTTCAATTTTTAGATAGTATCTTTTTTATTATTTTCGAAATTATGTTAGGACGACCAATTCCCGTTAACGGAAGCAATCTTCCACAGAAAAATCGTCTCGGTCGTTTTTTTATTATATTCGGAAGCCGGGCAGCATTTCATATCGTGCTTAGCCTTATCGCAATCTTTGGACGAGCCTTCATTATTTCGTTTATGATTAACAGTCAACAGAATAATTCATTTATGCTTCTACTGCAAAATTTTGCTGATGTATTAGCACAAATTAACGCGCTCCTTGCAGGTTTTTGCATTATTCGCGAAAGCGTCTATGGCTTTGTTGCATATCACTATGCAAAAAATACGAGATTCATTGAATACGCAAATCCCATACTCATTTTTGGAGTTCTCCTTATCTTAATTCTCTTTGGTGGACTCATTTTAAATGCAACAA
Organism: Candidatus Babeliaceae bacterium; assembly: GCA_007116155.1. Lineage (GTDB taxonomy): Bacteria > Babelota > Babeliae > Babelales > Babelaceae > UBA12474. The sequence goes on from SKJC01000013.1 coordinate 5,696, forward strand.
ACCAACTAATTATCTTGTTAGCGCAGAAAATGATGCGTCTTTTTATATTTTAAGGATCGGGTATGAACCACCAACAACTTATCGCTATGTTGCGTGCCGGCGCGGAACAGCTCTTACCTGCAGGCGCACTTGAAAAAAAATTAGCTCAAAATAAGCCATTAATCGTTAAATTTGGTATGGACCCCACAGCGCCCGACCTTCATTTGGGCCACGCAGTAGTTTTAAGTAAACTAAAGTTACTTCAAGATGCAGGGCACATAATAACCCTTATTATTGGTGATTTTACCGCTCGTATTGGTGACCCTACAGGTCGTTCAAAGACAAGACCACCCCTAACTGAGCAAGAAATTACGCACAATGCACAAACCTACCTTGATCAAATAAGCAAAATCTTGGATCCCAACAAATTAACCGTGGTTTATAACTCAACATGGCTCGACAAAATGACCTCTCGCGATTGGATTCAACTCTGCGCGCGCGTTACCGTAGCACAGATAATCGAACGTGAGGACTTCAAAAAACGACTCTCTGACGGGGTAGCGATCCACTTGCACGAAATACTCTACCCACTCATGCAAGGATACGATTCAGTCGAACTAAAAGCAGACATCGAACTTGGCGGGTCGGATCAAACGTTCAATCTTCTCATGGGCCGCACTCTACAAGAACAATACGCCATGGAACCCCAGTGCATTTTGACTATGCCACTGCTTGAAGGGCTTGATGGCTCAGCAAAAATGTCAAAATCCTACGGGAACACAATCGGTCTTACCGAAACACCTGATCAGGCATTTGGAAAGCTCATGTCGATATCCGATACCCTCATGTGGCGGTATTTCAGGCTATTATTAAACAAAACCGACGCTGAAATTACGACGTATCAAAACGCCATAACAGAAGAAAGACTGCATCCAATGGCGCTCAAGAAAGAAATGGCATTCAATATTGTCGAACGCTTTTGGGGTAAAACTGCAGCTGTTGAAGGCCAAAGTGCATTTGAAGCTTTATTCCAAAAAAAGGATATGAGCGCGGCTAAAGAGCTATTACTTGATGAAACAGTTCCAATGCAGACCTCGCTTATTGAACTTTTACGACATGTGCAAGCGTGCAGTACTAACTCAGAAGCACGACGATTAATTAGTGCCGGTGCCGTTAGCATAGATCAAAATAAAATAACCGATATAAGCGCCACTATCGACACTAAAAAGCCATGCACCTTACGCGTAGGAAAGCATAAGTTTTATCAGTTGCGTCGCTAAAAAGTAAAACGAACATTCGAACATTCGACGCAAAAAGTTCGTTCCTGTTTTCAAAATCTATATCGCCCCTTAAAAGTTATTTACAAATTGAATAAATAGTGTAATCTATTATTACTCACTAAAAAATAACTAAACTAAGGATGATACTCATGAAAAAATTAATCACACTAAGTATGCTATTCTTAAGCACTTTCGCACACGCGTGGTTTTCACAAATCTCTACTTTCGGCCATATTGGGCTTGCGCGACTAAACTTTTTTACCCCCGCAAGACAGTATATAAGCAATAGTATTAACCAACTCGATGCCGCATTACAAATAAATGAAACCCTTGAGAGCAACAAACAGTTCTGTCTGCAAAAATTCAATATGCTTATTGACGCAATAACTTTCGCAAAAAAAAGAGCTTGTGAAGCAAAACTCATAGAAATCACAAGAAAAGAACTTTCAAGCAAATACGAAACATTACAGTATTATGAATCAGGAAAATTCTGCAATATAATAAAAAAGTACCACCCTGAATCTTCAGATACAGAGCTTATTGCTGAAAAAGAATCTAGGATAAAGTATACTAAAGACGACATACGTGACTGCAAAAAAGAACTAGTCATCCTTTCTGATACATCAAAAAATAAAAAATCACCCGAGCTTACCCAAAAAATAGAATCGCTTAAAGAATACATCTCAATACTACAAGAAGATCTTAACAAGAATGATTTTAACACGGGTGACTTTAAAAATCCTGCCTGGAATCCAATAAAAAAACTACAAAACGCGCAAACTGAACTAGCGCTTTTTCAAGAACTACAAATGCTTGAAGCAATTCCAACAAGAAGCAAAATTATAAAAGAATAATATTGTTTTAATTCTTTAGGTACCATAGGTATTTGCAGGATAAAGCGTCCTGCAAATACCTATGGTACCTAATTCAAAAATCTTTAGTATTTCATTCATAAAATAAACTATTAGTCTAAGCAAGAAAGAGCTTCCCAAATACTAGCAAAAAACTTTTGTGCTCGTTGCTCTCTTTTAATTTCTTTACGAGTCTCAGCATCAGAAAAGAAATACTGTATTTCACGCATAAAACCTTTTCTAATAGTATAACAACCAATGCCACTGCTATACCGATTATCCAAGAAATACCAAATACCTACTGTCGTACCGATCCCTACAGCCGCACCTATTACGGCAGCTCCAGCTCTCGAACCCGTAGCTGTTTCAACATTTTCTACCTTAATGTTTACATTTACAGCATCTTCTTCGACAATTTTTGTCTCAATATCTTTTTTTTCAATAACTTTTGTCTGAATTTTTTCAACAAAAAACATGCTAAACATTGCTAAGAAACTAAAAAAGATAGAACGTTTCATAAAATTCCCTTTTAAAATAATAACAATATTAAGCTCAAGAGCACTATACAATAGAATAAGAATTTATCCGAAAATTTAAGCTACTAGAATAAAAACTCGCAACAGAAAAAAGGCCAGGATTAAAAAGCAGCTCCAGGGTTTTACCCCCTAGTGGATTGCCGCGCTGTGCTCACAAAAACAACAATCGTTTTTATAAACTGTATCGTATTGCTTCAGGTTCGTTTCCAAAGACGTAAGAAAAAATTAAGAGGTTATAATAGATCTATTATCGGTGATGTTTTAAAAAGATGAAGAAATGTTAATAGACCGAACCCCGCTATCAACATGGATAACGCTCCCTATACTGACCAAAGTGATTCACAGCAACGTACCAAGCCCTCTCGCTCGAGATCTTCAAGAACGGATTTGACTATATGTACTTCCTTCTGCATAGCACTAGCAAGCTCATCACCTGACTGAAAAGGTAACTGTAATAACTGTTTTAAAATCATGCCCCGCACTTGACGACGAGAACCAACAAACGTCGATTGTTTTGCATATCCAGAACTACGCGTATTTTGATTACCAAACAATTCCTTCACTAACACACCTGCATCGGTCAAGGCATAATACCATTCCCGAATCTTCTTTTTCGGTAGCAATGTCGTCAAAACATTACACAATAATGCATCAGAAACATCTGATTGTTCAGGAAAAAAGACATAGAGTAACAACGAGCGAATGTTCGTTTCGACAAACACCGACGGATACTCAAACGCAAAGGCTGCTATTGAAGCTGCTGTAGCAGGCCCTATTCCCGGTAATTGACCTAAAATAGCTGGCTCTTGGGGGAGTAGACCGCCATATTCGTCCTGCACTATCCGCGCCGCATCACGCAAATAGATTGCTCGACGGTTATACCCTAAACCCTGCCATGCGTGCAATATCGTTGTATTATCCGCAGCAGCTAATGATGCAAACGAATTAAACTGTTTAATAAACGGCTCAAACCGTTGGGCTATGCGTGCAGTCTGAGTCTGCTGCAACATAACTTCTGAAACAAAAACCCCATACGGAGAAATCTGTTCTCGCCAAACAAACGAACGTCGATGCGTTACAAACCAAGACCAGAGCCAGGCAGCAAACTGTTCTCGCTGCTGGACATTTGGCCCTGCTAAGGCAGATGGATATTGCGGAATCATAGGTGCCTTAAAACCGTCCAATTTCTATGCGCATCAACCGATCTGGTGAAAGCACAGATGAAACCGCCGAACGAACATCATCCACCGTTACTTGCTGCAACTGCGCAGCCCGCTGTTTGTAGTAATCTTGCGGAAAATCATAGTAATCCAACAATAAAAATGTCACTGCCGTCTGCTTTTGCGATGCAAAGTTATCAACATATGAATTCACAATCGCACGACGTGCCTCTTCTAACTCTTGTTCAGTACAATCAGTCGCACCTTCTGCAAGAAGAGCCTCAATACGCTCTTCCGCTTCCGACAAACGATCCCCTGATATAAATGATTTAATAAAAATCATGCCCGGCTCCTTTGCTGCACCAGCTAAAAGCGATCCGCCAATCGAATAAAACAGGCCGCTGGCTTCACGTAAGTCAAAAAGACGAGAACTCATTGATCCAAGAACACCACCTGATAAAATTTGGTCAAAAAGCAATAACGCATCAAACCGTGGGTCTTTACGGGCAACAGAAGTTCCAGCATATGCAAGTACATATTGATCACGAGCCATGGTAATGCGACAAACATGCTCTTGCGATGGGGCTATCTCAGGGAAGACCATATCCGTAACGCTCGGGCCAGACCAAGTACCAAATGTTTTTTCTAGCAATCCTGGCAAATCAACCGATGAAAAATCTCCAACAACAGCAATACGAGCACCATCGGGCGACATAATACGCGTATAAGACTCCACTATTTGATCACGATTAAATTGAGAAACCGATTCAACTGTCCCCATGCTGTTACGACCATAGGGATGATTTTTATATATCTGTTCCCGTGCAACCTGCCCAACAAACTCTGATGGCGTATCCCAAAAGAGATGCAATTGTGAGAGCATCTGTTCACGCACTCGTTCAATCGATTCTTCATTAAACGCCGGCTCAAAGAGCAATTCAGAAAAGATTTCGCACCCACGAGTAATATCACGTGAAAGCATTGAGAAGGCAAACTGACCAGGGAACGCATTAAACTCCATACCCATCGATTCAAGTATCTGCGCAATTTCAGATCCCGTATGACGCTTTGTACCTTCCTCCAAAAGATCTGCAACCATCATGGAGAGACCCTGATATTCTTCCCCGTCAGCATAATGCTTAGACTTAAGATCAAGGATGACGTCCAATTTGCCGATATCAGAACGCTGATATGCAAAGACCTTGATACCATTGGACAAACTGAACGTTTGAGCGATAGGAAAATCAAATGACTTGATATCTTTTGGTTCAACAGATAAAGCATAGCAAGGTTCTTCAACGGGCGCTTGACGCTCAATACCACCTAAAATACGGGCATCTTCTGCATCACTGGCCTGTTGTTGCTCTAACCATGCTGCTGCATCAGTTTTTTCCATAGGAACAACCATGCCTTCATGCATCATGCTCGGCACAAATGAACGCGCTGCAATTTGTTGTATCTCATTTTTCAAAGCGTTCCGGTCATGTTTCAAGTAGGTCGCAAGATAGTTTTCATCCCGTGTTGCGCTATATAATTTACCAAGGAGCGAAGCAACTTTATGGTCATTTTCACCCAAAGAGACCAGGTCAACCTCGGTCTTGCGCATCGCACGCTCCAATTCAGCATCGGAAAAGCCTTCGGCAACAAAGCGAATCAACTCTTCTTTAACTACCCGACGAATCTCGTCTGCCGCATCAAGCGACACCGGCTGAACATACAAAAAGAAGATTCCATGCTGAAACAGTTCATGGACAAATGACTGCACTTCCGTTGCAAGTCCTAATTCAACCACTAATTTTTGATATAACCGGCAACCGCGTCCGGCGCCGAGTATCCAGGAAAGCAGATCAAGTTGATACTCTTTTTTGGTACTCACACCCGGAACAACCCACGCAAATAATTGAAGGGGTTGCTGAACCTCACGATGAATGACTGTTTTTGTTCCAACTACATCAAATGAATGATACAGCTCCGGACGAGCCACTTCCCGTTCTGGAATTGAACCAAACGCTTTTTCAGCCTCAGCAAAAACTTCTTCAGGGTTAACATCGCCAACAACAACCAATGTCGCATTATTCGGTGCATAATACCGCTGATAAAAATCCCGAAGCTTATCTGCAGAAAGATTCCACAAATCCTGCTTATACCCAATAATCGGTCGCCCATACGCATGATCAGGGAATATAGAAGACATCATGCGTTCAACCAACGTCGAAAAGAAATCATCGTTGTACATCTTTAACTCTTGAACAACCGCCTTTAACTCAGACCGCAAGTGCTCAGGCTTAAATGAACAGTGCTGCATGCAATCGGCTAATATCGGAAAGAACTCTTGCCAATGCTGAGCAGGCGTATCAAAAAGATAGCCCGTATAATCATATGATGTAAAAGCATTACAGGAGGCCGAAAGCTTATGCGTAACCACATTAATATCTGATTCAGAAAGCTTTTCTGTGCCTTTAAAAATCATATGTTCTATTAAGTGTGCAATACCATACTCGCCCGTACGCTCATCGCGAGACCCCACGTTGTACCAGAGCTGCATAGAAACCTTGGGTATTGAACTGTGTGGTGCAACTAAAACAACCAACCCATTGGACAAAACCCACTTAATAACAGAAATGTTCATCCGCTCATATACCCCAAAAAACAAGAAATCTTATTGTTCTGTTTACTGTATCATATATTACAAAAAATTTGGGCGCCTCTCCCCTCCAGTAAACATGCCACCTTGACTTTTTTAAGATCTTTTATAAAATAAATACTAAAAAGTAATTTTTTAACAAACAAAAAGGCACAGCATGAAAAAATTTTTTTTTAAGCCTTTGCATATATAGCAGCGGCATTATGTCAACTCAATTAATTGCAAGCAATACTAAAACCCGAAACTATATAAAACAGGGCTTAGCAGCAGCAGACAAGCTTCTCTTTTTAAGTAATACAGGAGCGCATCTGCTAACACCGCCCTCTAGAGCAAACACCAATTATAGTGGGCATGAAGAAAATGCATGCTACATAGATCGAAGCGTAGATGAATCATTCCACGCTCCTAGATTAAATAAAAAAACAAAAATTAACCAAAACAATCAAACAAATAGCCGCAGGAAAGGCTTACATCACAGCCGGCACAGTCGCTCATGAATTTGGTCATGCTATAGTTTCCTACTGCATAACCAAAGAACCATGCCCCTTGCACGTCGGAGATAACCATTGGTCTGGAAAACAAATATTCCTTACCATACCTCTCCCGGCGCTCGGCTCACTACAATTTGATTATGGACTCTTCAGTATTAGGCCTGCGGCTGGGGGCTACGTAAACCTACCCGACTCTTTTTACGCCAAAGCCTCTCCATTACAAAAAATTGCCATGGCTGCAGCCGGGCCTATATTTGACGCAATGGCTGCATTTGGTATTACAACAGCAAACCTGGCTCTGCGTCAAAAACTTTCTGTAAAAGATGCTCTCGCCAAAGCCCTTAAACAACATGGATCTTGTTCCAGTTTCGAATGTAACGTTGCTTCAGATTTGCTTACAAATCTTGTTCCAAAAAATGTTAATGATGGCGCGAAGATAGCTGTAAACCTTAAAGACATCATGAAAAACTATAAAACCAAAAACAACCACATTCCTGAAAAATTATAAACAACAGCTAATAAAAAGAGCCCCCTGATTTCAGTCAGGGGACTCTCAAAATCTATCCCCATAACTTTCCTCAAAAAGCTCTTACAAATTATCCGAGGCCATTAACAAACCATGCGTCCATTATTTAATCTGTCCGAACAAAAAGATGTCTGTAAACACTTCCAAAGACAGGTTTCCACACCTCGATTGGTCCCGCAGGTAAAAGCTTTTTTAGATAGTCAAAAATCATGAAGTGAGTATTCTTAGGCAGGATCACTTCCGCAACTACTTCCTGATACACTAATGCATATATGCATTAATCACATAAATCCTTACAAACAACCTATATATGAAATTATCAAGACGTATTCAGTTAACAATGAACTTCCTGGGCCATATACACCTCATATAAAATAAATAGTGCAGGATGAATGGAAAAAGCAATATACTAAAAAAAGCTTTTCCAATCGAATAAGCTCGATCAAAAGAAAAAAGTTGTATTTAAAAAGCTTCAAGGAGCTACCCAATATGAACCAACTAAAAACATCATTTTTTTACTGCTCTGTTCTTTTTTTTTCTACTCTCTTTATGTTTACCAATAAAATCCAAAGCAGTTTTTTCTGTTTTCAAAATACCACTGCAAAGCCCCCAACAAAACAGATTGACGGAAAAAACCCAGAAGAGCTGTACGCCTTTTTTTTCGGAAAAAGCGCAAAAGAACGGGTCAAGCAAAAAATAACACCAAAAGAATTTTCTGATCTTTTGGCACCGATTATAAGAACATATCAAAAACTTTGGAAAAAAAATCTACTTACCAACTATGAACATAGCCATATTGGAGCACCACCACCATCGCCTTCATCATCTATTCCACTCTTTAAGCCAATCGCCCAAAAATATAAAATGAGCCCTAATGAAGAATTTTGGATCCATGGGGATGTTAATGGCGACGTCTTTTCACTCCTCAGAGTTCTTGCAAAATTACAGGAAAAAAAACAACCATCAAAAGGACCTATTGAGCCTCTCCTAGAAAAAGACCAAAAACTAATCCTTCTTGGTGATTATACCAATGGGAATACGCATGATCTTGATACCATTTCATTGATTGCACACCTTGTTGAAAAATATCCAGACAATATATTTCTTCTACGGGGAGATCGTGAAATTCTACGTGATCCCAGCTTTGAAGCAAAAAACTTACAAAACTGCTTAGAAAAAAAACTTCTACCTACAGAAAAAAAACAAGCCCTCAAATTGACCCAGGATTGGTATAAAACCGCTAGCTATTTTCCACAATTATTGTTTATAGAACTGCCAAACTGCGAAATCCTTGTTGCTATGCACGGAGCCCCGCCATCAAAATCCCTATGCCTACATGATGAAACACAAAAAAGCACATTCAACCTGCACTGTCTTTGTGTAAAACAATTTTTAGACGACAATTACTACGGCAATCTTACACGACTACCGAGCACCGAAGCATTTAAAAAAAAACCTGATATCCGAAAATCTTTTATCTCCTGCGCTTCTGGTTTTCCATTTTTATGCAATTTCCTCATTTCTCTGCAAAAGAAAAACCAAGAAAAAAGCTATGAGGATTACTACTATCAACAACACATTGGAGGTACGGATCTAAAAAAATGGGTTAAAAAAACCAGCAGCAAAAATAGCTCTATAACAAAGATATTCCGAGCACATCATATAAACAATGAAGACGTCGGCGAACAATTTCTGCAAGAAGCAACCGGCCCTCTATGTTATACGTTAGCCAGCGCCCCAGATGAACCCGACAAAAAAAAAGGTGCCCAAGATGCTTGGATTAGAGTAACCTGGGACCAACAAAATTCCTTGCCATGTATCTCTAACCTACCCATTGTCTATGAATACAAACAATAAAGAAAAACAAAGTGCACCGAACATAGGTATCACAACTTTCTACGTAGCACTAAGCCTGTGTGGTTTAGTGCTCAAAGCTAAAGCCGCTGACTGTTTTGGTGTATTTTCTTCAGGAAAATCTTCTCACTGCCAACAAGAAAATACCCCCTACACCTTCTTTAAAAAAATGTTTGAGTACGACTATAAACTTTGCAAGTCAAATCAATCGGAAAGCAAAATTACATGTAACGCGTTTCTCAAAGCTCTTGATCAAATAAAAAATGTGCATGAAAAACGATGGGAAAAAAACAAGCTCATCAATGGCGCAGAGACAGAGATTGACCACATAACAGGCCAATGTTCTCTACTAGAAGACCTAAACCCAGTCTTTGAAAAAGTAATACTCTACCCTAACGACCAAATATATATTCATGGCGATATACATGGAGATGTACTCTCACTCATCTCACTCCTGGTCTATCTCCAAAAGAAAAATCTAATGAACGCACGGCTAAAATTAAAATCTAATCAAAAAATACTACTATTAGGGGATTACACAGACCGCGGACTTTACGACATCGAAGTAATTATACTTCTTGAAAAGCTCCTTAGCGTAAATCCTAACAATGTTTTTTTGCTACGGGGAAATCATGAAACACGAAATTTCGACTTTAAAGAGACGCTTGAAGAGCGATTCTCTCGACAACCAGCATCTATTAATTTTGATCCGTCCCTGAGCGCTGATTTTGCTCATATGAGCTGGCTCCTTACCAGCAGCTATTTTCCTCACGTTATCTTGTTATGCATACAATCCCCAAAAAAAACAGATGCCCCTCAGAAGGTTATCGCGTGTATGCATGCTGCTCCCCCAAGCAATACCTGGGCTAAACTAAAACCAGAAGAATTAAGAATTTTTCAACAACACTGCTCAGCAATCAGTTCTTTTTTAGATCAATCAAAAAAAACGCTAACTCAAATTCCACTCAACCTGATTGAATGCTGCCAAATGTCTTCAAATTTTCCCCGACCCGCCTCCTATCTCTGGAACTATCTAGAGCAACTTACCAAACAAACAAAACAAGTACCCCTACCCAAAACAAATGGACGACCGTTATTATCTGAAGACGACCTTACTACATGGATGCAGTTAGCAAGCTCAAAAAACCATACAATTACGGCTATCTACAGCGGACATCAGCAACATGAGCGTGCACTCTTCAACCAACCTGGAGCTTACGGAATTGGACCACAATTTAACCAAAAAAGCGTTAAATTTAACATTGCTCCACGCTGTATTCTTCCACAATTACGTCATGGATCTTGGGAAAATAGAGTAGATACCTGGGGCCTGCTGCGAATTAGCAAGGATAGCATAGCAGCCCTTACACCGATCTACTTTAACACGATCACGGGCGAGGAAACAGACCTATTAAATCTTCCAAGCGAGCAGATTAATTTGCAAGCAAAAATCCTACAAAAAGCAGCTCGAGTAGCAATAAAAAACGCTTTAAAAAAAGAGAAGGAAGAAGCTGAACAAGCAGACAATCCTAGTAACCAAGCAAACAGACTTTGCTCTGATCATATCGACACTCCGCATCTACCCGAAACAGCAACAGATCTATCCCAACAAAAAAGCCATTTGTTGCCGCAATGTTTTGACTTCATCATTTAACCGCTGCAGCTCGTGCACAAGAATCCCAAACAGCTGATACTCTTTAATGCCTAAGGGCTGACCGTCGTTATCGTATACAACGAGTTCGGGATACACCTGGGCAAGCTCTTCTGCAAGAAAACCATATAATGGCGTTTTGCGCGCATCACGCTTTAAATGGTATCGCACAGGACGCAACTTCATGAACCGATCATGTTCATCAGAAATATCCATGATTCCTGATTTAAAACGAGCAGATGAAACATGTGTACCAATTTTTCCTGTATTATCCATTACCACTGAAAGAGCTGATGCCGGATCCACTGTTGCCGCATACACCCCCTCAGAACCAATAGTTACCCGACCAACATCATTAGTGATCAACGAGAAATCTTGGGCGGTAAGCGTACCAACCTTCATGGTCGCTGCAACCGCATTCCCTCCCAATGCCACAGCTCCTGCAGGCATCGGTGCACCAGTCCATGATAAATGTCCTGCACCATCGGTGATTAAGACCTCACCTGCATCACCATCATCAGGTGGCAATGTTAATGTATATGCTGCAGCAAGCGTTGCTGGTGACTTAAGCGCAATCCACCGCGCAGCACTATCCTCTAATCGGAGCTCATGCTGATTTTTGATCAAAACCGTATCTTCTGCCCAAACGGGACGATGTGTAGTGATAATACCATCGGAACTAATACTCATACGCGCGCTTGAATTAGTCTGCAAGGATAATCCATAGCCATTTGCTGTTCCTATATTCATTGGAGCAGAAACCGTGTTGCCATTGGTGTATACAAGATTTTCCGGCAATGTTTGCGTTATCCACTGCAACTGGCCCGCACCATTAGTCGACAAAAATTGACCGGATGTTCCATCAGCAAGGGGCAGGCTCAATCCATACGAAGCTGTCAGCCCTGTTGGACAAGAAAGCGTAACGGCAGACCCAAGCGCACCAGAAACTTGTAAATGCACATCACCCCCACCAACAAACAGATCCCCCGTAATACTCGCATCCCCCGTCGGTTGTATAGAGAGCTGTGTAACGCCACCAGAAACTAATCCTAATGAGTTCGTACTATTAGCATCAATAATAAAGCTTTCGCCCTCAGGAACAATATTACCCCCAGTATGAACAATCTGAGAATCGCTTGAAATATCAAGCCAATCCAACTCACCAGTAGTAACATCTTTTAACCCTAAAACATACCCAAGAGTACCCATCCGATCAGGCAACCGGAGCGTATATGAAGTTACAACCTCTTCCGGAGCCGCAAAGGTTACATGTCTATCAGAATCAGCGTCAGCAAAAACAATCGCAGAGGCCTGCTGCAAGGTTAAATTGCCCGTCATAACATCTCCACTCTTGGCCACGTTTGCCGAAGCAAGGCCGGTCAGATTACCAACAAAGGTTGGTGCGGTTACTGTATCGGTAAACAAACCCGTACCTGTTATGGCAGCACCTCCGCCGGAGACTGTTAATGTATCCGAGCTTGAAAGCTTGCCAGTTACCTCAAGATTGCCAATAAAATCAATGTCTCCATGAATATCAACTTCACCCGTCACATCAATGCCACCAGCGCTAATCGTCACCCGGTCAGAGACCGCAAGAGGCCCGGTAATAGATGCGGCTCCCAGAAGTTGTGTTGAACCATCGGCAGCAATGATAAGCCGATCAGTTTGATTCGTCTGAAAATGAAGACCAAATGCATCGCGCGTGCCAATGGTTAGCGCAGCACCCAGCTGATTTCCCCCATTCTGTATGTATTTTGATCCAGTTGAAATATCTTGCCAACCGAGTATCCCATCGCCCGTATTAACAAACGCTGCTTCTGCTGGACCAACGTCAGCGGGAAAAGTAAGCGCATATGATTGCCCAACAACCTCAGGAGCCTGCAGCTTCACGGATGCTTCAGATAGTGCATCTGCAAAAATAATACCCGACTGCCCACTCATAACCAGATTACCCGTCATCATATCGCCGGCTTTTAATACGTTGCCTTCTGCTGAACCGAGAAGAGTTCCTACAAATTGGGGGGACGTAACCGATTGCGCAATAAAAAGATCTTTTGGTAAAGTAAATGCGTTAACACTAGTTTCTGTAGGTGGCGAAAAACTGCCACGTCCAACAAAATCCCTATTTCCGCGCACCCTTTGAAAAGAAGCAAGAGACCGCTCCCTTTTCTGTAAAACTTCATACAACCTTTTAGAGGAAACAGAAAAAGCAGATATGGGAAGCATTTTTAATCGTTTAAACAAGTATAAGACAGGTAACGTTTTACCCCTATCTGCGCCCAGAAAAAGCGTGACAACACGCTCAGAATATTTTGGGGTAACCGAAACACGGGACAAACGTGGAGTAGCATTTTTTTCAGAGACAGCCTTCCGTACGCAACTCACACGCCCAGATGGAACAACGCTATTCTTCTCCTCTGCAAAAAAAGAGTGTTGCGTAGACGATTCCGACTGTTTACACAACGGCTCCTCCAGTGTAGACAGACCTGATACAGGTTCTAAGAAAGGTGCAGGCGACGCTTGTGAAACCATCTCACTCAATCCATCTTCACGCCGCTGTAAATGCGAGTAGATCTGCTCTGAAAATCTAGCCCAAACAGGTACAGCATAAAGAGGGCGATCCGCAACCAAAAGTGGTGTAGCCGCTACAGTCTTCTCAAGGTTTTTTTTAATGAAACCGAGCACTGCAAATGAATTGATATCGGCCGACCTCGGAACTGACCAGATCGGTTGCCCTGCTAGTAAAACATCGAGCATCAAAATGATGGCTAACGATTTACCACAAAAAACGCGGTAACCAAATACGTTCATAGCCAACTGCTCCTTGAACTTGTAAAAAGAGAGAAATGCTTTCAAGGACGCTATCAAATAGGAACGAAAAGGTCAAAACCAGAGAGACTTATCCCTGGACTCGTTATATCTGCCGGCTATTGCAAGTCGATGTCATTGCGAGCGGAGCGCGGCAACTCTAGCAAAATAAACAGCGCATTCTCCAACCTCCTGGATCACCACGTCATTTCATTCCTCGTGATGACGTTTTACCAACACCGTCTTTGCGAACGTAGGTGAAGCAATCCAGCGCTATTAAAAAACTCCTACCGTCTTTGCGAGCGGAGCGCGGCAACTCTAGCAAAATAAACAGCGCATTCTCCAACCTCCTGGATCACCACGTCATTTCATTCCTCGTGATGACGATTTGCCAACACCGTCTTTGCGAACGTAGGTGAAGCAATCCAGAACTATTAAAACACTCCTATCGTCTTTACAAAACAGAAGTGGGTGCGGGAATATATTCCCGCACCCACGTTTCTAATTACCTAATTGGTTTAGTATCGATAAAAGCGCTTATTTATTTCCAAAAAAGAACGCCTTCATTCGAGCCACAAGACCTTGCGTAACTACTGGTTCTGGCTTGACTACTGGTTGTTTGCGAAAATTAAAGTTCCGAGCCTTTTTCATACCTACAGTATATATATCCTGTGCCGTTGCAACAGTATTATTATAAGCATCATGAACAGCGCTTGTAAGCCTTGAAGCATTCGTGTTTACAAGGTTAAGCGCTTTTGCATCATACCCCTTTTTATGTGCTACATAAGCAGCCGCAATAGCAACTGTTCCAGTTGCCGCTACTATCGCTACACGCTTGGTAAGGACTACATTCTTTACAGCTTCCCATTTTCTTGCAAGAAAACTTTTTTCTGGAGAATTTGCTGCACCAGCAGAGACGCTAAGTAGACTCAAAAAACCACACAACCCTAAAAACATCTGTTTCATAAAAAACCTATATGTATTGTTATTACTATGTTCTCATCTCAACAAACAATTATTCCCATTAGAGTTCTCAAGATACTAATACACAAAAAAAAATCAAGTAGAACTAGCCGCACATACACGTTTTTTCCTGGACCGCCACGTCGCCATGCTCCTCGTGAGAACGATTTGCCAGCCACCGTCTTTGCGAACGTAGGTGAAGCAACCCAGAACTATTAAAACACTCCTATCGTCTTTACAAAACAGAAGTGGGTGCGGGAATATATTCCCGCACCCACGTTTCTAATTACCTAATTGGTTTAGTGTAAATGAATGCGCTTATTTATTTTTTGGTGAATTCCACCACGCCTTCATTCGAGCCACAAAACCTTGTTTAACTACTGATTCTGGCTTTACTGGTGGTTTACGAAAACTTGGAAGCTTAGCATATTGAGCTTTAGCCATATCCACAGCTTTTCCATCTAAGCCCTTTTTATGAGCTAAATATCCAGCACCACCAACAACCGCTGCGCCACCAAGACCAAAACCTATGTTCTTTTTTGTCAACCACGAAGAATCAGCAAATGGGTCGACAAACCAGCTACCAGCCCAAGACCAAGCTCGAGACAACAATCCAGGTTTTCTATCTGCA
>SKJC01000008.1 GCA_007116155.1 Candidatus Babeliaceae bacterium
ATGGTAAGAAATAATGCCCTAAAACTATTTATCGAACTCGTTAAAAAAGACCAAGGGTTCCCTGAAGCAATTGATGCTGCAAAAACAAGAATAACAGATACAGATCGGACGGTAAGCAATAATGCCCTAGAACTATTTAAAGAACTTATTAAAAAAGACCAAGCAATCAAAGAAGCAATTGAGTTTGCAAAAAAAGGAATAACAAATAAAGATTTGAGTATACACAAACAAGCCCTAGAACTATTTAAAGAACTCGTTAAAAAAGACCAAGGGTTCCCTGAAGCAATTGATGCTGCAAAAACAAGAATAACAGATACAAATTGGATGGTAAGAAATAATGCCCTAAAACTATTTATCGAACTCGTTAAAAAAGACCAAGGGTTCCCTGAAGCAATTGATGCTGCAAAAACAAGAATAACAGATACAGATCGGACGATAAGAAATAATGCCCTAGAACTATTTAAAGAACTTATTAAAAAAGACCAAGCAATCAAAGAAGCAATTGAGTTTGCAAAAAAAGGAATAACAGATCAAGATTGGATGGTAAGCAACAATACCCTAAAAATGTGGGGGGTACTCTTTAACAATAGCCAAGGGCTCAATGCAGCAATTGAGTTTGCAAAAAAAGGAATAACAGATACAGATTGGAGGGTAAGCAATAATGCCCTAGAACTATTTATCGAACTCTTTAAGAAAGGCCAAGGATTCACTGAAGCAATTGAGTTTGCAAAAAAAGGAATAACAGATCAAGATTGGATGGTAAGCAACAATGCCCTAAAAATGTGGGGGGTACTCTTTAACAATAGCCAAGGGCTCAATGCAGCAATTGAGTTTGCAAAAAAAGGAATAAATGAGACAGATCTCAATATCCGCATCAAAGCACTAGAACTACTTAAAGAACTCATTAAAAAAGGCCAAGGGTTCACTGAAACAATTGAAGCTGCAAAAATAGCAATAACAGATCAAGATGAAACCATCCGCAACAAGGCCCTAAAACTATTTATCGAACTCGTTAAAAAAGACCAAGGGTTCCCAGAAGCAATTGATGCTGCAAAAAAAGGAATAGCTGATACAGATTGGATGGCAAAAGCAAGCGCCCTAAACCTATTTAAAGAACTCTTTAAAAAAGGCCAAGGGTTCCCTGAAGCAATTGAGTTTGCAAAAACAAGAATAACAGATACAGATTGGAGGGTAAGCAATAATGCCCTAGAACTATTTAAAGAACTTATTAAAAAAGACCAAGGGTTCCCTGAAGCAATTGAGTTTGCAACAAAAGGAATAACAGATGCAGATTCGAATATACGCATAACCGCCAACAAACTTCAAGACTTGCTCGGAAAAAAAGAGCATCAAAATCGCTACACAAACAACGAAGTTACTCTCTAAAAAAGCACACACAACGACAACTCTTTCTTGAGGCAGCCCTAGGCTATAGCGGATACAAGCTCTATAGTTGGCTCACTAAAAGAGCTGACACCATTTCAAAACCGATAAACTGACCAACAAAAATGGCGCCGCGGGGAGCTTTTTGCGCAAACAACCCCGCGACACACCCACAAGCATGTTCTTAACGCCTTACAGATCTTTTTTAAACCACGATCGCAACAACCCTGCTCCCAAGCTAACGGCAACCCATGCACGTAAAATCGTCGGTGTTAAGACACATCGTTGTGCACCAAAAGACTCCAATAGAAGAATCTCTTCTTGTTCAAAACCACCTTCAGGACCACTGCAGACATATATTTGTTTAGGAGCCTGTTTAGAATATGCGCCAAGGACTTGGTGTATCGAACCCCCCTGATCATCGAACAAAATAAATGGATGTTCAGATCCTATCTGCGCAGGGATAGCAACAAGCCGAATTTCAGGACGGATTTTAGGAAATATAAACTGTTTAGACTGCTCAGCAGCCGCAGCCATAATCTTTTCCATACGCTCAGGACGCAAGCGAAAAACTTGCTGGGATCGACTAGTAATAACTGGTGTTATTGAAGTAACGCCCATTACAGTTGCATGAGAGAGTGCATCTTCAAATGCATCTCTTTCTAATATCGGCAAAAACCAATGAATCTCAGGCGTAAGTGGTACATGAGGCCGCAGACAAATACTATGAATCTGAACAGCCTTCTTGGCAGTTGCAATAACTTCACAAACTAAAGAATGGCTCTGATCAAACAGGATAACACGCTCACCAACCGCAAGACGCAAAATATGCGTCATGCGGTGATACATGTCCGCATCTGTAATCCAAACAGAAGTATTATCACTCAAAATCGGCAGCGGATTACTATACAATGCAAATAGATGACCAGCTGAAGCGCTCACGCAAAACCCCTTAAAGTATAGATGTAAACATTCCCACTATTACTATACCCGCGCAAATCAAAAAACACTCTCACTCGTAACAATACACTTGCATATTTAAAAAAACAATTTATAATTGAAATATTGATGTTCAAAAACTATATGAAGGATTTTTATGAAAATAACACTCTGGCGTATAAGTGCACAACTCAGCTGGCTACTTGTTCTCAGCACTCTAAGCTTTAATAATCTAAAAATCCAGAATAACGCTCTTACACCTAATCATGGGCTATATGCAAAGCTCTCTTAATCGAAGCTAACGCTGCAAAAAAAGCCTTGTTACATTTTTCATACCAGACTACTAAATAAAGTGCATATGGTTCTACCGCTGACCGCAATGCGCCCTTAGACTCTGGCGCAGACCGAACTATAGTCTCTTCATCGGCCTCACCAAAAAAATCGCGCGTCATCTCATCAGATTCAAAGAGTGATTCTAAGGGAACATCAGCTTGAGAAGATTTAACATCACTAATAATCTCAAATTCGCCATCAGATAGTATATCTTCAGATTCTGACGACTTTTGTTCTGGGTCTATTCCCATCAAGAACCCCACCATGCTACAACAAAAAAGAAAACAATATTTTTTAGGTATACCCATGAAAACACTCCTTAAGAAAAACAACGCCATACTATACCGCAAAAAGGATTAAGGTATGAAATCTTTATTAGCAACTCTTTTCGTTTTTTTCTATTTTTTTACTATTCCTCACACGCTCAAAACAGCTATAAGACCATCATCTATATCTTCTCCAAATCCCAACGAATCTGAAGTCGAACGCGATGAAGCAACAGAAGCTCTATTACTTCTATGCCAAAAAATTATAGAATTAGACGCGTCAAAATCTGCCTATAACTTAAAAACGCTTATTTCTGTTCCCCGCGCCAACAAACGCATTCCCATGCGCCGAATTATTAGGATTATCAGATTTGCCGGCATGACACTAAAAATATGTGAACAACAAAAACATGTGCCACTTGAAAAAATTCAAAAAATGGCGGAGCTTTTAAGTCGCTACTGGGAACTTATTTGGGAACAATGGCTTGCTAAAAACGTATACCCCGTAGACTTATATGCCTTAGCTCGCATTGTGGAGACAAAAAAATGCTAAAAAAACCAATCGTGCTCCTTATTCTTGATGGCTGGGGATTGCGTACAGAAAACAAATACAATGCTATTGCTGCAGCAAACCCCCAAAACTTTACCTATCTCTGGGAACATTATCCCCACACCAAGCTACAATCATCTGGGGCTGCTGTTGGGCTACCAGATAGTTTTATGGGAAATTCCGAAGTCGGACACCTCACTATAGGAGCTGGAAGAATTATTCCACATATGTTAGTCCAAATATCCAAATACTTAGAGCACAACACCCTACCCAACCCGGAAATGCTTTCGCCTGCATTCTTAGCTGAACAAAGAGCTATACACCTTATTGGGCTTGTTTCAGACGGCGGCGTTCACAGTCACTATAGACACCTAGAAAAGCTTATTAGCTACATTCGCAGCAAAACAGATACACCCATCTATATACACGCCATTCTTGATGGTCGCGATACTCCACCAACTTCCGCGCTAACCTATCTGGAAACAGTTACCTCCTGGTGCCATAATTACAATGACACCCATCTTGCATCAATAAGCGGTCGATGGTATGCCATGGATCGTGATGAAAACTGGGAACGAACCGCACAATACACAGAGATGCTAAGCGATAACAACAGTCCGTACATAACGGATTACCATAAATACCTAGAAGCTCAGTACCAAAAAAATAGTACGGACGAATACATCCCTCCCACAAAGACAATCAGAATTCAAATAAAACCCGGAGATCTGGTAGTCTTCTGGAATTATCGGGCTGATCGGATGCGACAACTGGTCTCATGGCTGAGCAATATTGCCCTGCCTAGTAAAAAACAGGCCATGCCAGAGCATCCAAGCACCGGGCCCTACAACATTATTACCATGACACAATATCATGATGCTCTCCCCTTTCCTGCACTCTTTGAACGGATCATAGTCGAAAATACGCTCTTAGAACGATTACATACCCAAGGATTACGCACCTGCGCAATTGCTGAAACCGAAAAATACGCACACGTAACCTATTTTTTTAACGGCGGGCGAGACTATAGCAGCCCTCTTGAACAGCGAATACTAATTCCGTCAATTATTACCGAGCGATTCGACCAATGCCCAGCAATGTCAGCCCAAGCAATCACGACCGCCCTTTTGCATGGGCTCAAAAACAACCAGGCTGATGTTTATATTGTCAATCTAGCAAATGCCGATATGGTGGGGCACACCGGGAACTTTGAAGCAACCATAGAAGCGGTCAAAACCGTTGATATGCAAATTGGAAAAATTTACCAAGCGGTGCGCGAACAACAAGGAACGCTTATTGTTACTGCAGATCATGGAAACGCAGAGCTAATGTGGAACGAAACAACCAATACGCCACATACCGCACACACCACAAACCCGGTGCCCCTAATTGTAACTAACAGAGAGCTACAACTTCAAAACCTTCACGGTTTGGCAGACATCGCATCACTCTTTTTTACCAAAAAGTAAGCTTTTACTTCATACTTCTTTTTTGCTAGGGTGCTCTCTCAAAAGATGCTTTTTAGGGAGTATGTATGAATCGTACGTCTAACCTCCACAGAGGTTCTTTAATCTATATGTTGCTCACCCTTCTCTCTGCTTGCTCATGTACTACTCAAGCAAAAATGGCTACAAGGCTCCACCTTCATATTCTCCAATACGCCCCTAAAAGCCTGCAACTCGGACTTCTCTACTTAGCGAAAACAAAAAACAGACTAGAGAAAAAAAAATTCCGCGGCGACCCGTTACCACGGAGCATTTCAGCCGTTGGCCTTATTAACAGCTATGATGCTACACAAGAAGCAACCGATCTGCCCACCGCTAGCACACTGGTAAAGCGTAATAGTAATGGCGATACGCAAGTTTCCAAACTCACCGCCGTCTATGCGGCCATCAAGAGCGGCGCCACAAATCTTATTACCCTACAAGCTCCAGCAAGCATAGCCGAATCATTTACTCTGACACTCCCCACCACTGCCGGAACCAACGGATATGTCCTCTCCACAAACGGCAGTGGAACACTCAGCTGGATCTCGGTTCCTACCGCCGGCAGCACCATACTGCAAGGAGGTAATACGTTAGGTACTACTGTTTCAATCGGTTCAAACGATGATTATGGACTTAGCTTTAAAACGAATAATACCGAACGATTGGCAATCTCCAATGCGGGCACAACAACTGTTTCAGGCACCCTGAACATAACAAGTTCCGTTGAAGGGAACACAAGCAACATTCTTAACATAGGAACATCCGCAAGCAGCGCCACAATCAATATCGGCACCGGGGTAACAACAAATACCATTAATATCGGCGGTTCAGGCGACACCATAAATCTTTACGGGACCACCTATTATAATCAGGTAACCGACCTGCAAATTGCTGATAAAAATATAACGCTCAATAAAGGGGGTGCTGCATCAAGCGCAACCAATGCCGGCCTTGATATCGAAGAAGACAGCTCCACAACTGGATATTGCAGAACAAGCGCCGACCGCACAGCGTGGCAATTAAAAGCCCCTGCTTCAAATGGCATAGTCACTATCACTCCTGGCGCTTCGGGCTTTTCAC
>SKJC01000007.1 GCA_007116155.1 Candidatus Babeliaceae bacterium
GAGCAGCACTTTTGGAGTGATTATTGTGATAATTATCTTGAATTTGTTAAGCCAATACTCTTTAAGCCTGAGCAGTATTCAACAGAATTGGTTGCAGCAACGCGCGCAACTCTTGCACATGTAACATTCCGCATGCTGCAGCTTTTTGCGCCTTGTATGCCGTTTATTACTGAGCATATTTATCAAGAAATGTTTGCATCCTTTGGCATAGCAACTTCATTGCACCGAACAACATTTGTAGCGGTTCAGAAGCGTTTTGTTTTTGAAGAAGCGCTTCCCGTAATGGCTCTGTTTGGCCAGGTAGTTGATGTGGTACGCAAACTCAAGAGTGAGCATAATGTATCGCTTAAAACAGCGCTTACTTCTTGTGTTATTGTCTGTTCAAAAGAACAAGAGGTTCTTTTGGAATCGGTGATGCCGATTATTGCGCCATTAATTGGGGCGGTTACCGTAGAATATGTGCGTGCGAGTGCGGGAACTTCTGAACTAACGAAGTCTAATGAAGCCTGGTATGCAACGATTGTTCTTGCATGATTTTTATAAAAAATACGCAACGGATCGTTCCTGTTGCTGTGGATGCTTTGCGATCGGATGCTGAGCGATTGCTCAATTATTTAGAGTTACAGTCGTATGACCTTTCCATTTGGATAACCAATGATCGGACGATTTGCCGTTTTAATCGAGATTTTCGGGCTAAAAATAAGGCGACTGATATTTTATCTTTTGGTGGGCTTGATCAGGCTGAGACCGATGGAGAGGATGCGCCGATATTGGGTGATCTGATAATCTCAGCGCCCTTTGTTCAGCGGCAGCTTCCTGAGTTACAGTCTATTCTGGATGAGCGCATGCGCGTGTTATTGGTGCATGGGATAACTCATCTGCTCGGATTTGATCATGAGACGGATGCTGATTGGGATGTTATGCAGGCCAAAGAGGTTGAATTGTTAGCTGTGTTGCAATCTGTTGAAGAGTAAGTTTTACGTACGGGCTTCGAATAGAAGCCCGTACGTGTTTATTGCCAAGTTGTTTGTTGATTTATTATATTGCTTGTAGTTTTGCCGGAAGCTCAGCAATTGCTTTTTGCACGTCAGAGAATGAGACATTTTCTCCTTCTCCGGTTGATTTTTTGAATGTTGTTTTTTGAAGATTTTTCTTATTTTTTGCTTGGTTTGCATTAACAAGATGATTGTTAGTTGTTTGTTGTTGACCAAGCATATCTTGTAGTGCTTGGTTATTGTCCTTATTGTTCAAAATTTTGGTGGATATTGTCTCTACTAAAGATGCTAAGCAGTCTTTTATTTTTGGATTTATTTTTTTTTTGATGATGTCTGACCAATTTTTATTTGCCCAAACAATTTTATAAAGCGCCGTTCGCAATTCTGCATTTAATACAGAAGAGGTTTTGAGGGCGATAATATCTTTTTTAAATGTATCTCTCTCGATGTCCTTCGTTTTTAATTTTTCAGCTAAATTGTTTATAGCATTAAGACTCTGTAAAAATTTTGGATCTTGTGGGACATCACAAGCAATAATCGAGGAGGTTAATGGATTTCTTTTAGGACTTAGTTTTTGGCTTTTTGTTTTAGGAGTAGTCTTTTTGTGTTGTTTTTCTTGTGGTGTTTTCGCCAGCTCCAATGCCTTTAAGGATGAGTTAAGGGTGGGATTGTTTAATTTTTTTTCTATTTGGAAATCGATAGTTTCTTCAACAAAATGTTTCACATCTAATTCCTCGGCTGCTGGTTTAGGAGCGGTTTTTTCTTCGGTTGCGGGTGTTTCAGGTTGCTCAAATATTGGGAGTTCTTGGGGCATTTTTGCAGTCTGCGGGTTCCACTCAATAGCGAGTATTGGTTTTTTTGGTTCTATGGTGTGTCGTTTATTTTGGTTGTTTTTCTGTCCGAGAAGAACATTGCGAGCTTTTGAAAGATCTAAGAAAATTGGTTTATTCTCTGGGTTGGCATCAGGATGTGCGCCTTTTGCTAACTTTCTAAAGGCGGAATCAATGTCTCTTTCTGTAGGGTTTGCGCCGGGGGTGAATCCTAATATTTTTAGGGCTTGAGCTACCTTTATTGTGTTAGGAGAGGAATTTGTCACCATTGGAGCGCTTGCTCCTTGTGATGATGGCAATACTAGGGAATTGTCTGGATTGTTTACTGGAAAATTATTTTGTGTTTTTTCAATTATAGGAGCTCTCTTTTTTTGTTCAAATGGTCGAAGCTCTAGTGGTAATATTGCTTGGGTGGATTTCTGTTTATTCGTGTATAATTGTTTGTTGTATTCCTGAGTAAATAACTGTGAAGTTGTGAGATCTTTTGATTCTTGCTGTTTGTTTCTTGTTTGTTCAGCAGATTTTTTGCTGAGCGTGGTATAGAGCCACCAAATTCCGCCAACGACCGCAGTTGCACCTAGGCCATACCAGAGGTAGGGTGAAAAGCGTTCCAGTGTACTTGGTTTGCTCTGTTCTACTAGTTTTGGTTCTGAACTATTTGGTTGGAGGATTGATTTTGCATTTTCTGTTGGCATTGTAAGAGTTGTTGTTTTAGGGGCTGATTCTATGTTGCGAATATCAGGAACCGTGTTTTTTTGCAGAGGTTTACCATCTCCCGTACTCTTTTGTAGTGCAATTAATGTATTGCGTTCGTGCAGGTACCAGCCAACGCATCCTACGCCAAAAAGACCTAGACTGACCGCGGTGCGGTATTTTGCTTGATTTGGTGTGCTGGTATTCAGAAGTAAAGCCGTAGCGCTTATAATTACTATTTTTTTCATTTTTTTCTCGTTTTTTTAAATTATTCATCTTTGTATTATTTTACAATAGGAATTTATTTTGTCAATTGAAAAATAGATGAATCTTTTAAGAGAGATTTATTTGGGTTTCAAGGAGAAGATTCTATTTTAAAATTGGCTGCCAATTTTTGCCCAAATTTGCGCAGTACGCAGAGCAGAATTTTCTCGTGGAAAATCAATTGTGCCGCCCAGGCCGAGGTACATGTTTCCATTTTTATATTCGCCTTTATAGCTTCCATGTATAAAGATTCGGTTAACCAAGACGCCGCGCGAAATGCCTGAAAATAAATCTATTTGGCTTGAGCCGATAGGGGTAAATGCGGTGTCGTTAGCTGCTTGGTGCGCTATGGTGCTTGCATTCGCAGATGTTTGTGCAGTCGTTCCAGCAATTCCATATACATCAAGGGGGTCAATCCCTTTATCGCAGTAGGGCTTTTCGGGCCAATTAATGCGTTCGTGGTGGTGGGCCCAGAGTGCATAGCCGAATTCAAATTCTGCGTTTTGGTGAGCTAGTGCAAATCCGAATGAAAGATCTGAGAAACCTCCTGGGCGTACGGTTACGCGCCGAGTGAGAATATTTGTTGCGGGAATGGTTGTAAGTTCGCCTTCTCTGCGTACCGGAAGGTACCGGCTCCACTGTTTATTAAACAGGTCAAATACGCGAGTTTGGTCTCGCTCTAAGTAGTAGTGATGTTCGAGTGAGGCAAATATTTGAGCAGAGCAGCAGGTTGATGCAAATGTATGTATGTTTAGGCGCGCAAAGACTCCGTTCAAGAATGAAATATGTCCATTAGACCCTAAGAATGGTGCGAATAATGTAGTTGGTAATACTCGACTTTCGGTCGGGATCTCTAGGCCTCCGTGATAAACTAAAACAAAGTTGGTATCATCTACGATGGTTGCACCTAAGATGGCGCGCACGCTTGGAACGCCTGTTTTTTGTTGGTCATAACCAACCATTCTTCCAGCGTTATAGCGTAGACTGGCCAGTGCGTTAGTTAGTTGATTGTCTGAGGCTTGTGGTCGTAGATTTTGTTTAACCGAAATTATAGGAACGGCTATTTCAAGCCACCAGTCTTTGAAAATTTTCCAGTCTGTCCATTTGCCAAATCCTTGCGAAAAGGAAATAACGGCGCCACCTACGCGTTGCCAGGGCTTGCAGGTGAGCGTTCCTGAAAAAGTATCAGGTAGACCGAACCATTCAGCGCGTAAATCTCGCGTATATTGGTTGTATCCCATTGCGTCGCCAGCACAAAAAAGCGTTTCTTTGCAGTTCATAAGAAAGTACGGTGCACTTCGGTCCCATGTGCGGGACCATTGGTATATCGGTGTGACGCTACATGCCGTTTGGTTGTTGCCGTTAAGCTGCGCGAGAATGGTTCCCCATCGTCCTAATGTTGCTGGTGTATTGTGATAGACGGGAAGGGGCATCATGAAGGTTTGACTGGTATAGTTTTGAAAATAGTCCGCATTAAAATTTGGAAGTACACCATGAGCACTCAGCGGAACAAGAAGAATAGTCAGCAAAAGAATGCGGTTCATGTCTACCTTCCAATCATTGAGAGATCTGTTTTGTTTGGGCGATTGCTTCGTTGTACGTGATTTGGCCGGCCATTAGTTTAGTCATGGTTTGTGCGATCAGGCAAGCGGAATCTGTTGAATGCATAAATAGGGCGCGTCCAATAGCTCCACCATCCCAGTTGAGGTGGTGAACAATATAATTAGTTTTTTTAAAAAGTTCCTTGGGCTCTGTTTTTGTTCCCCCGGCAAAGAGCAGTCGGGTGTTGCCGGCGCAGGACTTTGTTTTGAGGAGAAGCATTTCATATTGTTCCAGATTTTCTTCTGGTATTTGAAGTTTGGCAAAATCTGCTCCCAGGCTTGTGGCAAGGTTTGCGGCAAAGGGAAGAAGGGTAATTTGATCGGCTGGTTTGATCTTGTTTCCACGAATGTATGTCCAAAGAATAACCGGAAGCCCTCGTTCATGGGCTTGTATAATAGTTTTTGCAGCAAATGAGAGCATTTTTTCTTCGTATTCGCTGCCGATGAAGAGAGTTAAGCCAATACCTGAGATTATAGATCCGTTATGATTTAGGAATGTTTCTAATTCATTAATTGTTTGCAGGGGCGTGCTGAAAGGATCTGTTCCTCGTATTATTTGTCCAGGCGTCTTAGCAGTAAGTTTTATTATATAGGAAGTTGCTTTTTCTCCTGTAGAAGGAAGGCTGTATCGTGAAATTAAACCAGTTTGCGTCGCCATGCTAAGTTGTGCTTCTCGTGCAATGGTAAAGAGGTGTTGGGGTTGTTGTTGTATGTCTTTTTCGATGAGGTGATCTGCGGCAAAGAGCAATGTTTTATTGTTATATTCCGTTAGGCGATTATATCGGGTAATAAAATCTTGATGATAGTTGCTAGGAACAGTCAAGGGCAACGATATCATGCAGGTTCTCCAAGGTTAGGATTGTACAGCAGTATAATTGGGTGGAATTTTTTCTATTACTAACATTTCTTCGGCAATTTTTTTAAATAGTGGTGCAGCAACTGTTGCTGCGTATAAATTTTTGCCCGCTTCTTTTTTTGGTTCTTTGATGATTATGACGAGGACTCGCTGGTAAGTTCCTTGTTCAACGATTCCTGCAAAGGTGTAAATATTGCGCATCTCATCGTAGTGGCCGTTGGTTAATAGATGTGCGCTTCCAGTTTTGCCTTGAATGGTATATCCATCAATGCGTGCAGCATGATATGGTGATGTTGATTTATTAATAGTAATAATCTCGCGCAGCGTTTTAACTGCTGTTTCATCGGCAATATGTTTGGTGTGGATTGGTTCTTCTTGGATGAGTCGGGGAGTTGTGGAGATCCCATTATTGGCTATCATACAAAATGCCGATGCTAATTGGAGGGCTGAAACGCTTATTTCATAGCCAAATGAAAGCGAAAGCGGTGTTGCATTAGACCAATTTTTTGGAGGGGTTATGCTTCCCGTAGCTTCGCCAGGGTAGGCTATGCCTGTTTTTTGGCCAAACCCGTAGGATCGAAGATAGGTATGTAGTTTTTTCCCCATTTTGAGGGCTACTTGGGATGTGCCGATATTGTTTGATTGTCTTATTACATCGGTAAATGAAAGCGTTCCACCAGCTTTCCATGTTGTTACTCGAATGCCGTTAATGGTAGTTTCTTTGGTATTAAAACAGTTAATTTGATCCTCTGGTTGTATCGTCTTTGATTCAAGTGCTGCGAGCGCGGTAAATGTTTTCATGACAGACCCAAGTTCATAACATTCGGTAAAGCAGCGATTTTTTAGGTGGGTAATATCGTGTTCTGATTGAGGGTTGTTTGGGTTACTATCAGGATACATTGCGCTTGCATAAATTCCCCCATCGGCAGGGTTCATAATAAGGACCATGCCTTCAATGGCTTTCCATTTCTGTACATGATCTTTTAGGCATTGATATGCACAGGCTTGTAAGTCTTTATCGATGGTTAGAGGAATGTCTTTTCCGCAAGATCCTTCTTCTAGGGGTTCTTTGGTGAAGTAGTATGCTTTTGATCGCGCATCTTTTTGCAACGCGTAGATGGATGGGGTACCTGCGAGGTCTTGGTTATAGACAAATTCAAGACCAGTTATGCCAGTATTGTCGATGTTCGTAATACCAAGTGTGTTTCCTAGTGATGGTTCAAGATACCAGCGTTTGTGTTCGGGTAGCATATGAAGATCTTTTAGATCTTGTTCTTGTGCTATGGCGAGTTCTTCTTTGGAGATGTGTCGTTTGATGAATAAGAATGGAGTAGTAGGTTTTTCAGTTAGACGTTTATATGCGTCTGGAAACTGTTTTTGCAAGAATGGTGTTAATTGCTCTCGGTATGCAAGGAGTTTTGGGTTTATAAATAAAGAAACGGTTTCTTGATTGATCGTCAGAGGCCTATTTTTTCGATCAAAAAAGGTGCCTCGGGGTGGATATTGTGTCACCGTAAGGTAGTATTGGCGTTTACCTTTTTCAATAAAAAATTGATGTTGTTGAATTTGAATATGAAAAAGATAACCAAGTATTGTGATAAATAAGAAGAAAAATATGCCAGTGATACATGAAACGCGGGATTGATGAATTCGTTGGTTGTTCATCAATGGTCTCTTATTTGTGCGCGCAACTGCTGTACATTGGTTTTTCGAAGACCAAGCGCGGTTGCTGCTTGGGTTATATACTCGGGTGTTGTTTGTCGAGCGAGCTCTTGTTCTAGCAGAAGGATTTCCTTTTCAGCTTCGTTGATTGCGCGTTCAATTCGTTGGCGTTTATAGGTGTGTTGTATGTGTTTATTTTGTTGGTAAATATAGAAAAAGATCATACCTGTGGTAAGTAAACACCAGATAATTAAGCTTTGTTTCGGTTTCATACAATATCCCTTGTATAAGAAGCCGTTTTATTGCTTTTAGAATGCTCGAGCTGCTCCAAAATGTACTTCATATGGCGCTTCACCTCTTCGCTTTTTGGTATCCAGTTTAAAGCCCCAGTCAATACGTATTGCTGTAGGTTGTTGAATACTGATACCAAATCCTACGTTATGGCGATAGTCAAAACTATTATTGTAGACAATTCCTTTTGGAATCGATCCGATGCCTGGCGTGTCCCAGCCACAACCACCATCATAGAATAAAAATCCATGCATATTTTCATTGCGTGTTATGGAAAATTGTAGTTCAGCATTTATAAATAGTGCCTTTTTCGCGCCAAGAGAGGAGCCAAACATTTGTGGGCCAGCTTGTCCGTAGGAAAAACCACGCAAGGTTCCTGGTCCACCAATGTGGAAGAGTTCGCGATAGGGCGCAATTCTATTTTTTTCTGGCGTGCTAATGAAACCGGCAAATCCGTGAAGGTGTAATACAAGACCGTATTCAGGAATTAATGGTGTGAACCAATGTGCATCGAGGCCGCACTTGATAAAGCAGAAGTTGCTGCCGCTATTTGGTAGTCCGATACGTGTATTGAAGTTGATAGAATATCCCATAGTTGGAAAAACTGGATGATCGCGTCGATCTTGTGAAACAAGAAAATCGAGCCAGATTAAATCTCCGGCTTGGAACATGCGATCGACTTGTGTTTGTAAACATGTTTGCGTAATGAGATTTTGTGATGGAATGGTTCGCGCAATATTAGGATGTTTATAACTAATTGATTCAATGCCAAAGCCGGCAGTTAGTGCAGCATAATTGAGCATTGCAATGCGTTTGCCACTGCTAATATTAAAGCCCTGCACCTGTTCAAGAGGCTCTTGAGTTGTCTGGCGGAAATTTTCATAACTTGTTTCGCGTAAGAAACCGGCAATCGAGCCGCTAATAGGTCGATCGAAAAGCCAGTCTGAGCCGATAGTTGCATCGAAGGTTTTTGCTTTTGATGCTAAACTAGCGCTTAATCCATATCGTATGCCGGTTCCCTTAAAGTTGCCATCGCTAATAGTACCGCGGACGGTAAAACCACCTGGAGGTGCTGCAGGGTCTGATCCCTGTCCTACATTGTAGCCAACATCGAGTCCAAGGTGCCCCGTTTTTACTTCTTTCACAACTAAATCTAGTTGCGCATGTTCTTCATCGTTTTTAATAATACGCCAAATGACACCATCTTTTTGGTCAAAGAATCCGAGTCGTTGTACACGGTTTTTGCTTTCATCCATAAGGCGCTTTGAAAGAAGTTCTCCTTCATCAAAGAGAATTTCTCGTCGAATAACGCGATCTTTGGTCTTTCGGTTGCCAACAATATTAATGCTATCAACCGTAAATTGATTTCCTAAGCTGGAGCGGAATTCGATATCAACGGTGTGTGTTGATTCATCTGGTATGATTGATGGTTGTATATCGGCATAAATATACCCAAATTCACCGAATATGGTCCGCAATTGTTCCATTGTATTGCGGATGCGTTCTCGGGAATATGCCTGTCCAGGGAATATTGGAATCATTGCGCGAATTTCATCACCGCTATAAAGGTCATTTTCGGTTGCGGTAACTTCTCCAATAAAGTACGGTTCACCTTCTTCAATAACAAAGGTAATATCAACAACTCCATCTTCGGATTCATCAATTTTTGTTTGTATTACACGCGCAGTTAAAAATCCGTTGCTTTGATAGATGTTTTCTATGGAGTATTTGTCTTGTAGGACGGCATCTGGGTGATACACGCCTGATCGATCGAGAAAACCAAGAATCCAGGATTCTTTAGTAAAAAGGGTATTGCGTAATGCTTCGTCTGAAATAGCGTCGTTGCCTTCAAAAGAAACGCGTCGTATGCGTGATGCATTACCTTCATCAATAATGCAATGTACCGTAAGGGTGCCGGAGTCATTTTTTTCCAGAGAGCTTGCAATAGAGACATGGTGATAATTTTTTTCTTTGTAGAGTTTTTTAATTTTTTCTTCGATGTTTGCGAGTTCTATTTCATCGATTGTTTTGATTTGTGCAAGATTGAGTTTTTCATACAGCGTATTGGTTGCTATTTTGCTGTTGCCGCTAAATGAAAAGAGACTGACTTTGTCTTTTTCAACGACTCGTATTTCAACATCGACTTCATAGTCGTTGATTGGCTCTATAAATATTTTAATATTTTTGAAATAACCGAGTGAAAAAATGTTCTTAATTGTCTGTTTTGTTTGTTGAGCGTCAAACGTGCGGCCAACGAGAAATGGGATTTTAGCCAAGATGGTTGCATTGGGAACATACTGAGTTCCTGTTATGCGTATGCTGTGAACTGATCGAGAAGAGGCTGGTTTCTTGGATGAGGAATTCGGTTGTTGGGTGAGGGGTGGCTGGTATGCCATCATAGCAGTGCTGCAGATGAGTACTGCCGTGAGGCATAATTGAATACTTTTTATTTTGAATTGCATCTACTGCTCCTGTAAAACTCAAGTTTCTTTTGAATTTTTTCTTGGCTTCAAGAATACTCGAGTTTGCGAAATTTCACTAGCCTCGGTAGGCTAATTGACAAGGTTTTCATTTATCTAGAGGGCATGCTTGTGGCTGATATACGACTTACTAATACCATGTCTGGTGAAAAAGAAGTACTCGTAATCGCAAAGGACCGTCCAATTAATCTGTATGTTTGCGGTATTACTCCGTATGATTATGCGCACTTAGGTCATGGGCGATGTTATGTAGTATTTGATACACTGGTTCGTATGCTTAAGTCAGAGGGCCATGTAGTTAATTATTGTCGTAATTTTACGGATATTGATGACAAATTGCTTGCGCGTGCTCAACGTGAGCTAGGTGATCAATATGCCTATAGAATGATAGCCCAGCGTTTTATTGATGCTTTTGGAGAGGATGTTGCTCAACTTAATTGTTTGTCTCCCTCTTGCCAACCTCGGGTAACTGAAGTTATTCCTGAAATTATTTTATTTATTCAGCGCCTCATTACCGCTGGAAAAGCGTATATTGCGAACAATAGTGTTTATTTTTCGGTTGATAAAGACATCTGTTATGGTTGTTTGTCAAAGCGTTCTCTTGATGATATGCGTGCTGGAGCTCGCGTCGATATTAATGATGAGAAGAAAAATCCTATGGATTTTGCGCTTTGGAAGTTTGAACCAGAAGGTGGCTTTTGGGATAGCCCTTGGGGTAATGGGCGTCCGGGATGGCATATAGAATGCTCGGTTATGGCCCATAAATATCTTGGTGAACATATTGATATTCATGGTGGCGGAATGGATCTTATTTTTCCACATCATGAAAATGAGCGCGCACAGTCTGAGGGGCTTTTTGGATCACCCTATGTGCGGTATTGGGTACATAATGCATTTGTGCGTATTGATAAAGAAAAGATGTCTAAGTCGTTGGGTAATTTCTTTACCTTACGCCAAGTATTTGAACAATTTGATCCGATGGTAGTTCGATTTATGATTCTTGGTTTGCATTATCGTTCTCCGTTAGATTTTTCTTTTACCGATATGGCTGGACATGAAAAAGGCTATCGGCGTCTGGTGCGTGCATTTGCCGAAATTGAACCTGTAGAAACTCGGTCTCAAGGCGATTCTCCGTCTGAGCGTATGCGTGCTTTTTTGATTGATGATCTGAATACTCCTGGAGCGCTTGGTATAGCGTTTGAATCGATTGCGCAATTATGTGATCATGATGAATTGGGTCGTGTGAAATGGGTATTGCAGGAGGTTATGGGTTTACGCTTGCAGCCGCTTCCAGAGAAGGCACAAGAAATGACCGATGAGATCAAAGCGCTTATTAATGAGCGTGTAGTTGCACGAGCAAATAGAGATTGGGCTAAGGCTGATGCATTGCGTGAGCAATTGCGTGAGCTTGGCTATGAGGTGCAAGACGCAAAATAGGTTTTTAGTTTCTAATTAAGATGGGGACCGTTATGAGTAACGGTCCCCGTTTTTTCTTCTTGATGGGATAGGTAAGAATAGATAGTTTTAAGCAAAAATTTGTTCTATTTTTTGTTTAAGGTCAGATTGACTCATGTAGCCACGTTCTTTGCCGACAATGACGCCGTCTTTAATGAAAATAAAGCTTGGAACAGAGGTAACACCAAATTTAATTGCTAAATCGCGCGCTTCGTCAATATCAACTGCACCAAAGAGATAGGATTCTTTAAGCTCTTCTGCAAGTTGATAAAAAATTGGTTTCATCATTTGGCATGGACCGCACCATGACGCTGCAATATCAAGGACAACGGGTTTTTTCGACTGCATGACTTCTGTTTCAAAGTTGTTGTTGTTTATAGTTATGACCATGAATAGACCTTTCTTATTGATAAGATACCATCTGTTTAGGGTACTTCATTTTTTTAATTAGTATAATGCACCTGTGCCTGTGTTTCTATCGGCTGTGTTTCGATTTCTTTGGTAGGTGCTGCTTCATAAACTACGGGTTCTGAGTTTTTTGATGGGCGGTAGCCTTGAATATTCATGGATGCGAGGGCGTCGATACTAATTTCTTTGGAAAGTTCTATGTTGCCTGGCATAACTTGATGACAGACAATTTTGCGTGTTGTTTCGATCAGCCCACTCCATGTTGCCTTTTCGCTGTTGCGCAAGGTAATGGTAATAGGAATGAAGGTTCGGTGTTTATGGCGTATGGTCGCTTGTTCATGATGTATCGTCAGACTAGCTATCTGTTTTAGATTAAATCGCGTAATATTGTCTAATGGATTTTGTTCAGGTGTGGCTGTTGCTCCGTAGAGTGGTATATGTTCATATAAACTGGAAATAGTAATGTACTTTGCTGGTATTTGTTCGCCATTACGGAGTAGTAGTGTTCCAAAAAAATCGATAGGGGGCATTTCGGGTGTAATGCTGGTTTTTTGAATCCCAAAATTTGCACAGATACAGACGGCTAAAAAACCGCATGCGAGTCGAAGATAGTTCATAGTAAAACTCTAACTAAAAAGAGAAAAGCTCCTACGGTGTTACTATACCGTAGGAGCTTTTTTTTGAGCAAGGTTTGCGCGCGGCCGTTATTTTTTTTCTGATTTGGTGAGGTATTTATAGCCAAAATACGCGGCAATTGCAGCGGTACCAGTAGCAAATATACTTGCGCTGGTAATGATCGGATATCTTTTAAAAATGTTCCAGGCAGAGAGAAGCGATGTTTCTTTGACTGCCTGCTCTTTGCTGCTAATTGGATCATCAGCTGGTAGTTCTTCTGCTAATTCGCTGTTCAACTCTATATCTTCTGAAATATTTTCCTCGTCAGATTGTTCGTTTTTTGAGCCTTCAGAGTAGCCGTTGTATTCATCATCTTCAGAATCTTCTTCTTCGAAATCTAATGGTTTTTGTTCTTTAGTTTCTTGGATATCTAAAACAAGATAGGCCTGCTGAAGTTCTGTAATGAATGCATCAGAAAATAGTTCTTGTAGTTCCTCTAAGTATCTTGCATATAGACTATTTAAATTATCTATAGTTTGTTGTTTTTCTTTGGCAGTATCCCATCCAGGGATTGATTGAAAATCTTTTAAAGCGGTTATCTTATTCTGCATTTCTCTTAAGGCATTGGTTATTTTAGGTTTATCTGAAAATTGCTTGAGCATCTGTGTGATTATATTGGTTATCTCTTTGCTGCTTTCGTATTGTCCGGATTCGCCATGAAAAAAATTGAGTGCAGAAAGTTCAAGTTGATTTAGTTGTTCTTTAGCCTGCATCTTATTGTTGAGTATCCAATCGCGAGTTTTTTTGTAGGCATTGGTTATCGCGGCATCATCGGCAGTGCGAATAGCTTGAATAGCTGTAATTGGGGCACCAGTAAAAGAAAATGCGTTTACAAGGGTTTTGTAGGTATCAGCAATAGTTTTGAGATCGACATTTTTTGCAATAGCGCGGTCTAAAGCTTTTTGCGCTGCGTTAACTGCGTTCATTGTTTCTTCATATGAATCGAGATTCAGCGGAATAGAAAATGGTTGAAAAATATCTTTGAACATTCCCGATTTATTCTGTGTAGAATCATAGTCGTTGGAAGCTAGCGTTGCATTTTCTATTAGCTGATCAAGTCTTGGATAGACGATTTCTTGATGAAAAAAATTGTTAAATGCTTCGAGTGTTGTAAATGGTTTAGGTTCTTTCTCTCCGACAAAGAGTCTTGCAATATCTTTTACGTTTTGGTTTTCTGGTGCTTGTGAGTTCAAATGTTCTTGGAGCTTGGTATGCGACATCTCTGAGGAATTGTTCTTTTTTCGCTCTTGGCCAAGATTTTGATCTAATAATTGTTTTTGGCGGCCTGTTAATTTTCCATATATAGTATTTCTCGCCTCGTCGTTATAGGGGAGTTTTAAATTTTTCAATGTGTTGGCTATTTCAGATGCTTGCATTACCGCTTGATGTTTTTCTTCTAATTGTGTTTGGTATTCTTTTAATAATGTACTGCGTTCTTGATAGACATCTGAACCACCGAAGAGGATCGCAGGCATAGATAAGAAAAAGGTTTGTAGTATTGTAATTTTTTTCATAATATCTTCTCTTTTTTATTTTTTAATAATTAACAATGTAGTCTATTATATTTTATTTTTTATTATTTGTAAATAAAAGTTTAGTAGTTTTTTACCAGCGCTGTAGATCGAGTGCAAGGTCAGAAAAGATGCCAACGTTTGCTTGGTGATATCCCAGGAAAGCTACCATTGCGGCATTGTCGGTACAATATTTTGGTGATGGGGCGTAGAAGGGAAGGCTGTGTTGCGTTGCAAGGCCTTTTAGTGCTTGTTTAATGTACGCATTGCAGGCTACGCCACCGGCAAAGGCGAGTGCAGTAATTTCTGGATGTTGTTTGAGCGCGATTGTTATGCGTGAAATAAAAATATCGGTTATCGCGCAGAGGACTGAGCTGGAAATAGCCTGCTGTTCTATTGGAGTGATAGTCGTGACTTTGGTTTCTGGATTATACCAGCCTCGTTCAATTGCATGGTAGAGTACTGCTGTTTTGAGACCAGAAAAGCTGAAAAATAGGTCATTACTTTTTAAGCGAGGATATTTGAATACATCCTGATAGTGGTTCTGGGTGGCCAGTTGTTCAATAATGGGACCGCCGGGATAGCCCAGATTGAGTAGTTTAGCAACCTTATCGAAAGCTTCGCCTGCTGCGTCGTCGCGTGTAGAGGCGATGACGTTTTGTTCTGTATAACTCTTGATGATAGAAAGCGATGTATGTCCACCGGATGCGGTTAAACAGAGGTAGGGAAATGTTATGGCCTGTTCAATGCACGGGGAGATGGCGTGTGCTTGTAGATGGTTAACGCCCACGAGTGGAATCTTTTTGCTAAATGCTAAGCTTTTTGCAAAACAGAGCCCGACGAGGAGTGATCCTGGAAGTCCAGGCCCATTGGTTACCGCAATAAGATCAATTTCATTGAGTGAAACGTTAGCACTATTCAGGGCTGATTGGACTATGTGATGGATTTTTTCAATATGTGCGCGTGATGCAACTTCGGGCATAACGCCGCCAAAAAGTTTGTGGAGAGTTATTTGAGAGAACAGTTCATTGGAAATAACTCCATGCTGGGGTGAAAAGACTGCAGCTGCGGTGTCATCACAAGAAGATTCAATGCCAAGAATATAGCGCATAATTATTCAGCAAGTGCTGCTGCTGTGCTTGCAATCGTTTTTGCACGGGCTTTAGTGAAGCTATCGTTGGCTGAAGTGTGCACCGTGTCAAGGTCTATAGAGCTTAGCACGGCATAGGTTACCGCATCTTCTACTTCCTTGGCTGTTGCTTCTGGGTTGAATACTAGAGCGGGAAGCATAGTAGAGCCTGATTGTGTAGTCTCTAGTGACTGTAATGCGTGAATAAGTTTTGGATTGATTAGTATAATAATGGATTCATCGGGTAAGCGGTTGGGAATATCTTTCAGTTCTCGTTTTTCAATATTCCAATAATATGCTGGTTCAAGGAGTTTTTTATTATTCGTATCATTTATTATTGGGACTAATGAAAGGTCATACCAGCTTATGGGAGCTGTTGCAGAGCGATTAAGATATGAGATAGAATTATCATTTTTCGAGCAAACAAGCTCTATGTCCGGTGTAATAACGAGAGAAAAAAAGTTTTTTTGATCGGCTTCAGGCAGGACTGCGCTACCTTTGGAAAGGTCTATTTTATAGCCTTTATAGTATGCTTTTAATCCAGGAAGGCTAATATCCCCTTGCTTACCTATGCCTAGGCATGTTTTGGGAAGTTGTGTAGTAATGGTGTAGCGTATCTGTTGTGTCTGCAGTGTCCAGGTAGTAAGCGTAAAGAGTAGGTATACGCTGTTTTTAAAAGATAATTTCATAATAAGCAACTCCTCGATATCGCATCGTTGCGGTATGTTTTCGCATGTATAATAGCGTATACTATCATACGTATGGGCTAGAAATTTGTAAATTTTTGTCTGTCTCTGGCTGTGATTGCAAAATTGATTGAACCGCAGAATAGCCATGTTTTAGGCTAAAGTGATTGGGCCCATCAGTTGTTTTTGCTTTCCATGTTGGATGATTGTTGGTCTGGTTTAAAAGTTCCTTATCAAAATCGTTGCTTACAATTTTATCGTTTTCACAAAGGATAATAAGTCCGTGAATATTTTTAGAGAGAAGTTCTCGTAAGAGTTCAATTGGTTCGTCAAATTGTATGGAAAATGAGGATCCTATACTCAGCATAGCGCGAAACGTTCGAGCACAAAGCTTGCTAGAAATATGGGACAGGTGATAGCGGCGTCGACATTTGTGGTATGCTGCTATATGCAATGAGAGCATAGGATAAAGGAATACAAAATTTGAGTTCATTATAAGTTTTTGTAGTTTTTTTATGAGAGAATATTCAGGGACGTGTAATAAGCTTTTTATTTTGCACCACGTTTTTTTATGTTTTTCTGGAAACATTACAATATGAAGTGCAGAGATGAGAGCTGATCCACCCAGAGAGTGCCCCATTGCAGTTATGGATGTATAACCGTGTTGGTGGATATCCCAGAACAGAGAGATGATTTGAATGGCATCTCCAATTTGTCCTAGGTTAAATGAGCGCCACCAAAACATATTTCTTCGGCAGGGCGCATCTTTAAAGGTAATGCGCGTCCATGGTATATTTCCAGTACATGTATGAATATCTTCTGGATTAAAGTAGGTGTGGTCTACGCTGTAACCGTGAAAAAATACCGCAATATCTTTTGCCATATTTTTTTTTATGGGATCCGCCATATGCTGTTTTTGAGGGAATGTTCTTGCGCTACAGAAAATGAAAAAAAGTATGCTATAGCAAATGTGCTTGGTATACATGTAACAATGTTTTTCGTATGATTGGTAGGAATATTTTTGATTCTTTTTATTTCCATCATTTGAGTATGATATTCTTTATTTCGTTCGTCAAATGATGGTTTTGGTAGTCTAGTTATGAAGATACTTGCACAAAATAAAAAAGCTCTTTTTGATTATGAAGTTTTTGAGCGTATTGAAGTGGGCATTGCGCTGACCGGTGACGAAGTAAAGTCGTTGCGCAAGGGTGGGGGCAACCTCATTGGTTCATTTGCGGTTCCTCGAGGTCGCGCTATTTGGCTGCTTAATGCGTATATTGCGCCATATTCTCATGCGTATCAAAAAGTGAACGAACAAGAAGCGCGAAAAAGTCGTCAATTGCTTTTGCATCGGCGAGAGATTAACAAACTGCTTGGTGATATATCGCAAAAAGGATATACGCTTGTTCCCTTAAAAATGTACCTTAACGAACGAGGCTATGTAAAAATTGATCTTGGTGTTTGCCGGCATAAAAAAGCACATAAGAAAAAAGAAGAGCTACGTGAGCGTGATATTCAACGCGAAACACGGCGTGAATTGCGTGGAAAATACGATTATTAGAGCATTTTTTTAATGGTCAAGTTTTTTCATATTTCTATGTGAAATTTTACTTGACCTATAGAATATTTCGCGATATAGTGATAGTAGATGTTATTTGAAATTTTTCGGGGGCGTACTGGTTTCGACGTGTAGCGTCGTTTGTTGAGAGCATGCCGAGCTTTGGTTATGTGCTCGTTAAAGAAGAACCAAAACAATACGTGCAGAGTCTAATAACTCTGTCAGCGGTTTAGTTGCTCTGCTTTTTGCAGGTGTTTCAGCGCTTTTTGCAGCTGTTCCATCACGCAGAAAGCAATTTGCAGCAGCGTAACTGCGACCTTGTAGTTTGAACGTGTCTATCAGTTTAGATTACTCGTATTAACCAAGATGGAACTTGCTGGTGAGATTACTCTGTTGTGGTAGCCGGCGTAGTATCACGATAATAGACCATTGCAAAAACTTTTGTCACTGCGGGTTTGTAATGGTAACAGTAGAGACTGAGCATGGAGCGCTTAACACGCGGTGAAATACGGACATGGGTTCAATTCCCATCGCCTCCACCAAAAAATGTGCCGGAATAGTTAAACAACTATTCCGGCTTTTTTATTGTCTTCTGGGTTATGATGCGGGGTGAAGGTAGATGCTTTCAACATAGGTGTTAAAGGTATTCTCGTATTGAGCCAGTGATTCTTCTAAGCATGCGCATGTTGTTGAGTATGTGTTGTTATTAAAATGAATAGCATACATACGTGCATTGTAGAGATTTTCTTCCTTTATTGATCCCCAGTAATAACAATCAATAATTCCCCATGGTGTCTCTTTTTCTTCATGATGAACATCGGTAAGTGGTGGAAATGCTTCCATTGCTAGTTGGTATTCACTCTCTACTGAGCCCCCGTGTACTGCGCGAGAGGCTATGGTTGCAGTAGCATCAGATTCGTGTACGAAGTTAAAAAGCGCGCCATTTTCACTGTCGGTGCGCCAAGTGCGCAAATCCCAGGGGCAACCTGGTGTTGAAACAGAGAAGCTATATGCGGCGTTGGTAATGCGGTTCATAACAAGTTTTGCATTCATTGTGGTATTACCGAAAAAGCCTATAAAAAGTGCTATTACGGCATATGAGCACGATAGTTTTTTCATATACACATCCTTTTTTGTGGAAAGCGAGACTGTTGCCTGGGGGGAATACTACCAAAAAGTTTTTTAAACAGCTACTTTGGCTTTTTGGGTTGCAGATTTCTCTTTATTCGGTCGTTTTCATTTAGAAATGCAGTAATTCGGTCATAGGCTCTTGGTTTGCTGGTTGGCAGTAGAGTCATCTATTTTGATTACGTATAATTTGCAGGGGGCGGTTAATCCGCTCCCTCTTTTTTTATTTATCGATACAGCTGTTTTTGATGTTGAAGTTTTTTGTTGCAAAATGATGCCTAAATGTTGTAAAATATTATTATCTATTGGAAATAATTGTATAAAGAATTGATAATGAAAAAAATTATTATACTGCTCAGTCTGTTGAGTAGTACAGGTCTTTGGTCTGCATTGCCGCAAAAGAATATGCCAATTAATACTGCCTTAGATAAGATTGCTCTGTTGGGGCCAGCATTGGAAAGTAACTATGGCGCATTGATTAGTTCTTCTCGTCTCATGGCAAACATGTCGGAATTTGAAGAGGATGAAGAAGCGGGACGTACGGGTCTATTTTTAAAAGCTGTGCGTGAATTGCAGGAGAAGCGCGAGTACGATGTGCACACAGTGTTTAAAAAGTTGAATGCTCTCTTTGCAACGTGGAAAGAGGGAAACAGAGATCTATTAGTTTCAGAAGCAGAGATTGAAAATTATTTGGATGGTGCAGAATGGCTGCAGTTGGATGCTGCATTTTCTGCCGATTTGGCAAAGGCATATAGCAAAGAACTATCCAAGAATTTTATTAATCAAGTTAATGCACCAGCTTTTCAAGCAAATATGGAAGGAATAACAAGATTCTTGGGTCATGATGAAGAAGTTTGGAAATTGGATGTTCCTGTTGTTAAACGGATTCAAACGTTGCAGGGGCATGGATATTGGGTTAGATCAGCGGTTTTTAGTCCAGATGGGACGATGGTAGTAACAGCTTCTGATGATGATACGGCCAAGATCTGGAATGTACAGACAGGCCA
>SKJC01000017.1 GCA_007116155.1 Candidatus Babeliaceae bacterium
AGTTCTTTAAATAGTTCTAGGGCATTATTGCTTACCCTCCAATCTGTATCTGTTATTCTTGTTTTTGCAAACTCAATTGCTTCAGGGAACCCTTGGTCTTTTTTAATAAGTTCGATAAATAGTTCTAGGGCATTATTGCTTACCCTCCAATTTGTATCTGTTATTCTTGTTTTTGCAGCCTCAATTGCTTCAGGGAACCCTTGGTCTTTTTTAACGAGTTCGATAAATAGTTTTAGGGCATTATTTCTTACCATCCAATTTGTATCTTTTATTCCTATTTTCGCAAACTGGATTGCTTCAGTGAATCCTTGCCCACTGCGAAAGAAGTTCCTCCATAGGTCTAGGTCGTTGTCGTGGCTGTTGAGATTTGTCTTATTTATTCCTGTTTTAGCGGTCTCAATTGCTCCATCGAACCCTTGCCCTTGGTAAAAGAGCAGCAACCTTAGTCTTAGGGCAGTTATGCGTACATTATAATCTGGATTTGCTATAGCTGTTGTCGCGGTCTCAATTGCTTCGGTGAATCCTTGGCCCCTGCTAAAGAGCTCCTTCCATAGGTGTAGCGCAGCGTCGCGTATATCTTTATTTTGGTCTGTTGTTCCTAATTTCGCAGTCTCAATTGCTTCACTGAATCCTTGGCCTTTGTTAAAGAGTTTCTTCCATAGGTTTAGCGCAGCGTTGCGGATATCTTTATTTTGGTCTGTTGTTGCTGTTTTCGCGGCTCTGATAGCATTCCTTGTGATGTTCTTTTTTTCCATTTCGTTGTATTGGGCTATGTTTTTTATGAGTTTTTTATATAGGTTTATTATTGCTTTTCTTGCTACATCTTGGTCGGGGTGTTTGCCCAGAAGGTTTTCAACAAAGAGCATCCACGTGTATGGAATAGTTGCTAATATTTCTGGTAGTCTTGAGGAAAAGTCTGCTTCATCAATCGGTTGCGCAAAGAGATGGATGATGTGTTCCGGAGTGTTCAGCCACTTGGTTACTTGAGTAATGTTGTACAGTTGAGGATATGCTTGGTAGTTTTTTATAGAGATAGAAGGGATCGATGTTTGTTGGGTTGTATATTGCATATACCCATGGCTGCTCGTTGTCTTAATGGTAAAAGTAACTGTTTCATCTTGATTGGTGATCGTAAGATCGCCATATTCTTCGAGGTTTTTTAGTTCTGTATCTTTAGCGGTTCCAAATAGGGCAACAAACTGATTGATATGCTCTTTGGTGAATGTTTCGGGGTCTTCCGGGTAGGTGGCTGGTTGCTCAAACCAGTCAAGTCCGAGGAGGTAGTTGGTGAGCATAATTAGATTAGGATAGGATGGTTCCAGATCGTATGTTTTATTTGATTCTCCCTTGGGGGGATTATATTTAACTCCTTGAATGTCGCTGACTAATTGAGCCCAGGCATTATAGGCTTCAGGGTTCTTTTGATCTTTGATGGTAGGATACTTAGTATAAAAGTTAACAATAACTTCTTTGGCGTTGGGAAATTTCTTTGTAAGTTTTGCTGTAGATAGCGCCTGGCTTTTAAGGTCATATGCTAAAATATTTATAAGATTTCTCATGAGTGTTTCAACACAGTCAGCAAATGCATAAGTTGTTCCATTGATAGTGACCTGGGCATTCCAGATTTGTTCTAACTTTTCGGGATGAGTTTCTTTTCCAGTTAGGTTTTGAAGTAGTGTAACGACGAGTGTTTCATACTTGTTTGGATCAAGTTCTTCTGTTGTATAGGTTGTGGTTTCTAGTTCGTTATTTAATTCTTCTGTCGGGTTGGTTGAGAGACCTTCTATTGCGGTGTTGATATTTCCTAGCATCTCTTTGATCTGACTATTTTCCTTGATGTTTGGACTTTTTAGAAGGTTTTCATATAACACCCTCCAAGCATTTTTTAGTTCTTCTGGGTACGAAAAGTTGTTTACGTTTTTTTTGATGTACCAGAGGGCGCCTTTAATTGTTGCCATAGCAAAATCATATTGAGCGCTTTTAAAGCGTTCGGGTACAGCGTTACCAATTTGAATAAGTTGTTTTGCAAGCTCTGGTATCGCCGGATTTTGTTGTTTTTTATTTTCGCTTCCATGGTGTATAGATTGCATGAGCCATCGAATGAGCATATTGGTTATGAGTTTATTCATAAGATCATCAGGATTTATTTTTTTTGAAAGGCCAAATTCACCAGTTTCTGGGATTATATAAAAGAGATCCTTAACTAACTGTATGCTTTCCTTTTTTACCGGTGAGATCGTATCAAATTGATAAATACGTTTGAGCATATTAGTTTCTAAAGCGATAGCCCCATCAAGCAGCGATAACTCTCGTAGCGCTTCGGGTAGCTCGGCATATGAGCCTTTTAGATCTGCAATTGATGCAGCATGCATTGATGTAATGGTGAGTAAGCTTATAACAACGCCAATAATCCGTTTCATGGTATTCCTCTTTTTTATGTACTATACAATTTTAAGTTATTATTATATTAGTAAATAATCAAAAGACGGGGCAAGAGTTTGTGTTGTGTGGCCTTGCTTGCTACCGAAGATTTGAGAGAATAATAGAGTCTAGAGGTGAGCGGCACTGGGCCATAATACTGACAATAAATATTACGCAAGAAATA
This sequence comes from Candidatus Babeliaceae bacterium, assembly GCA_007116155.1. Taxonomy (GTDB): domain Bacteria; phylum Babelota; class Babeliae; order Babelales; family Babelaceae; genus UBA12474. The sequence continues at coordinate 2,606 of SKJC01000017.1, forward strand.
GCCCGCGGCAATATTTGCCTCGGGTTTTGTATGTACTGCGATTGTGTTTTGTTACTTACTCCAGCGCAATTTTCGTGAAAGGTAAGCGCCGGTGTCTATTGTTCCGATATATACCCCATTTCCCCAGGCTAATTTTTATTCGTTTTTATTTGCTAGAAAGCCACAAACAGCTTTAAGGTCTTTATGATTGTTTTTTTAATGTATTCCATGCATTTGCAGTCAAAAAACCACCAAGGAAACCTATCCAGAGTTTATGATAGTGCGAGTTTTTAAATTGGTGGAAACGCCTATCTAGGGCAACACAGGAAAGTCTCAGAGAACCATCTACTGGATTTACAAAATAATATTGTATTCGTTGTAATAATGATTCTTCATCTTCTGTTGAATCAGTTACGATTGGAATAGAATTGATGAGAATTGAAGTTTGTAATTTATTAGATGCTATGGGCCGTGAAAAAATCTCAATCTTAGGACCCGTAAACCGCCCTCTTTTTGGGGTATAGGTCATATAATAGACTGTTTGTTTTTGGACGGATGATTCATAGGTAAGGTTAATATTTTCTTCGGCGTTTGTTGTTTGTGAGATTGTAGAGAAGAAACTTCGACACTGTTTATCTATATCTTTGCAGTAATCATACCAAGATGTTTCTGTCTGCAGCTGAGTATCTGGAAAATTTGCACTTACTTGAACTGATCCTTGTAGGATCGTCAAAAAGAAGCAGAAGAGTACAATCTTCTGTATGTAGCGTTTCATAAAATAAATCCCCCCTATTTTAATGAACGTCGGGACTGTGAAATGATCTATCACAGGTTGCATAATTATAGCATTTTTGTAAAAAAAGTCGATATGTGAAGATGTCGGCTTTGAAGGCTGTTCTTGCGTTATTGTTTTTGCGGGGGCGGTGTTGGGGATTGGCTATACAGGGGTTGAACTACATACGAAGTAGTTGGTTGTTGCAAGAATTGCTGCTCTCCATACGCTGTAACTTGCTGCAGCGTTGGCTCTTGAATGGGGCTTATGATAATTCTTGGATTGTTGCGAATATATTCATTCCCTAGTTGTTCTATAATGAGTGGTGTTCCATTACCAATAAAGGTTATGGTAGCTTGCATTGGAATTGTTTGCATGAGTAGCGGAATATTTTTTGTTTGTACGCACGTTTCTAACAGAATGGTCTGTTCTTTAGTGCGTATGCTGAGATATATTTCATTGGATAGGGCGCGATAGCTTATGACTGAAATATCGGTCGTGCATAGTTGTACAAGTGATTCAAAGCCAGTTACTGCGACGAGGGGAATGTTCTTTGCAAATGCAAAACCGTTGGCGAATGCAACACTAATGCGCAGGGTAGTAAATGATCCTGGGCCGGTAAATACGGTGCAATAATCAAGATTATCTAGCGATAGATCAGTTTTTTGGAGTGCGGTTGTGAGCATTGGCAAAAAATCAGCGGCGGTCTGTTTGGTTGAGATAGTCTCTTGTAGCAAACAGTCTTGATTTTGGAAAAGACCAAATTCAAAATTGGAGTACCCGGGGTACATAGTAAGTGAGCGAAGATTGTGCATAATAGTTATCTTTTTGATCTGGTTTTCTGTTGTTGTTCAAAGAGGCTGAATACATCATGTTCTAAGGTTTTTTCTCGACGAGCTATAATATTACCACAATTTAAGCATTTCCAAGCTTCAAAGTTCATAAAATGATCAAAAAAAGATTGGCAGACCATTAAACCCTGACAACGTGGACACTTCATATGGTAACCCCCCATTTCTCCCTAAAAATCCCGGAGAGACATTGACTGTACAGATACTAGCGGGGTCAATTTATTGTTGTCAATAGTTATTCATTTTCAGAAAATACATTCGAATGTATTTGTAGATATTGTAAAAAAGAATCTAGGATAAATGCGGCCGCAATTGCATGACTCTGTTGCTTTGTTTCTTTTGTGGCCTTCTTCTTCTGTGATATTTGTACGTGTTGTGCGCGTTTGCTACTAAGTCGTTCGTCCCAGCTTTTCCATGTGACTTCAGGAAGGAGCTCTGTTAACTGCTTGGCGAGTGTGTCTATTTTTACGGTTTGCGTGCTGTCATTACCCTTGCAGGTGATAGGGCGTCCAATAACAACAGTCCCGACACGTTCTTGTTCTAAGAGTTTTGGGAGACGAGTAAGCAGATCTTCTGCGCGGATAGTCTCTAGGGGGCGTGCAAGCATGCCCATGGGATCAGAAACAGCAACGCCAATCCAGGCATCGCCAAGATCAAGCGCCATGTATTTTGTTGGCAGTATTTGGCTCATGTATACGGTCTTTTCCATATTAAAAATTCTCTGGTATGCTTACCGTAACACAAAAACGCGGTAAGGCGTAGCATCTTTTTGCAAGGAGTTCTTTGTGAGTTTTTCAGAATTTAATGAAGTATATGTTTGGGCTTGGCCATTTATTATTTTGCTTTCTTCAATCGGATTAGTTATCACCATCGTCTTTCGTGGAATCCAGGTTACGCAGTTTTTTGCCTCATTAAAATATGTCATTTTTCCACCCAAGGCTTCGTGCGATACGCTCTGCCCGGAGAAACAAACGATTTCACCCCTGCAGGCATTTTTGGGTATGATTAGCGCGGGATTGGGAAATGGTAGTTTGGCCGGTATGGCTGTTGCTATGCATATGGGTGGTCCAGGCGCAGGATTTTGGTTGTTTTTATTTGGTCTTTTGGCTATGCCGATGCGCTTTTTAGAAGTTTTAGCAGCTTCGGTTTTTACGGTTGAGACGCCGTACGGCAAGCGTGGCGGTCCAATGATTTATCTTTCCAAGGTTTTTGGCGGATCCGTTTTACCTTATTTTTATGCAATTGCATGTCTAGGATATTGTTTTGCCGCGGCAAGCGCTATGCAGAGTAATTCTATGGCGATTGGTATTACCACAATAGTTCCTGGTATTAGCTCGTTTACGGTGGCGCTTATGCTGTTGCTTTTTTTGGCGTATGCGTTTTTTGGTGGCGCGCAACGTATTATTAAGCTTTCTGAGGCGCTAGCTCCTATTAAAGTTGGTTTATTTATGTTGGCAGCGGGTGCTGTATTAGTTTCATTCGCTCCTAATTTTTTTCCTGCGCTTAAATTGATAATCGTATCGGCGTTTTCTGGTTCTGCTGTACTTGGCGGTGCAGTTGGTGTTGGAATTCAAAAAGCCGTAAGTGTTGGAGCTTCGCGTCTTTTTTCAGCAACTGAAGCTGGCGGCGGTACGGCTGCAATTATGTTTGGTGCAACTGGCGGCGAAAATGCACGTTCAAACAGTATTATGTCAATGGCGTTAGTCTTTACAGCACAATTAATATCATTTTGTATGTTTTTGATGTTTGTAATGTCAGGCACATGGAATAGTGGAAAAACATCTACTCCGCTCGTGATGGATACCTACGCAACTGTTTTTGGTGGTTTTGGCTCTGTTGTTGCCGTTGTTCTTGCTCTTATGTTTGGACTTGGTGTTCTTGTTGGATATGCGTTTATAGGCCGTGAATGTTGGCTCTTTTTAACTCGAGATCGGTTTGGAGATTGGGGTTTTATGGTTCTCTATGGTCTTATGGCAGCCTATGGCGCTATGGGTGACCCCAGCTCAGTCTTTGCGCTTGTTGATATTACGCAGGCTGCGCTGATCCTTTGCAACTTGTATGGCTTGCTTATGTTATTGCCACAATTGAAGCGAGCCTGGAATGGATTGCAGTCATAATTTCCATCTTGATAGGTTGCTTGTTGCTTCGCACAGTCAACAAGTAGTACCTGGTGGAACATTTGTTGCTATTTCTGGCGCAAAACAGAACGGTGTTTTATTTATTCCTGATGCCCTGTCTCGCGGGGCATCAACTATTGTTGTGCAGGACGATGCAATTATTTCGCAAGAAATTGTACAGCAGATCAAGGAAAAAAATGCAAAAATAGAACGTGTGGCTGATATTCGAGCTGCACTTGGGGAATATGCAGCACGTGCATATGGATATCCTGCAAAAAAATTAAAAATTATTGGTATTACCGGAACCAAAGGAAAATCAACGACGAGCTTTTTGCTTGAACACATCTTGCGTACGGCAGGATATAAAACCGCGCTTATTAGTACGGTTTATAATAAAATTTTAGATCAAAAATTACCAGTTACGGGTATGACAACGCCATTGCCCGATTATTTGCATGCGTTTTTTGCTCAATGTGTTTTAGCTGGTGTTGAGTATGTTGTTTGTGAAGCTGCAGCACAAGCTTTTTCAATGCGGCGGTTCGTTGATATTAATTTCTGTGCAGGGATTTTTACTAATTTCAGTCAGGAGCACGGTGAATTTTATGCAACAATGGATCAATATTTTTCAGCAAAAAAAGAGATTATTAACCATCTGAATCCGGGAGCGCCACTCTGTTGTAATGTGGATGATGCTGCGGTAGCTGCGTTACAAAACCAGTATCCCTTTTGTGTTCCATTTACTTTTTCAGCTGGATCTGCAGATTGTCCAGCGCTGGTTGGGCAGTTTAACCAGTACAACATTGCTGCCGCCATAACGTGTGTTCAGGCGCTGGTTCCGATTTCTTTGCCAACAATTGAGCATGCGCTGAAAACGTTTGCAGGCGTTCCTGGGCGTCTTAATCGATACATGATAAAAAATAATAGCCAAGTCTTTATTGATTATGCGCATAATCCGTCTTCATATGAAGCTGTTTTGGGGGCATTGCGCCCACTTACTGATAATCTTATTGTTGTATTTGGTTGCGGTGGTGATCGGGATCGCAGCAAGCGGCCCATTATGGGATCTATTGCTGCATACTGGGCAGATGTACTTATTGTTACTTCAGATAATCCTCGTTCTGAAAATCCAGAGGTTATAGCTGAAGACATTTGTGCAGGCTTGACTGAAAAACAGCGTGAAAAAACAACTATTATTCTTGATCGAAAAAAAGCCATAGAGTACGCTGTTGAACATAAAGCTTTGCCGGGATCGATTATTGCACTCTTGGGAAAAGGACCTGAAGGATATCAAATTATTGGGTCAGTAAAACATCCATTTAGCGAAGCAGCTATTATTCAATCATTTATATAAATCTATCTAGGTTGGTTATGTTTATTCGAGCTATTACGCTATTTTTTTGTCTTTTTTTAGCGCGCTTTTTTCTGGTCAGCCAAAAGTGATATTCTGGGAGCATGCCCCATACCTGGATGTACGGTTTGCTTCTAATTTTTCGCCTGCACAAAAGGCGCTGGTTAGTTGGGAGTTGTTGCGTTACTTAGTTGTTGAAAAAATTGCGCAAAGAGTTGTTTCTTGCGCAAGGAGTTGTTTCTATGGATGAGATCTGTTCTGATTTGACCGTTTTAGGATTTTATAACGCGCAAATTAACTATTCAGTTTCTATTAGTCAGCTGTGGGAGGCAATTTATCCGTTTCGCGTTTTATTGGATCGCTACATAGATACTCCTGTTTCTATGCATTTGCTAAACAATGAAGAGATAGTGCTTGGGTTTTTGGAGGCGAGATTTCCATTAGCATCTAAAGATAAGCACCTATACCAAAGTACAACGTTATTTCAGCATTGTGTAAAAAATAAGGCTTTTATAAAGCGCGCAGTAGAATTTATGCATGCGGGATGTTTTTGGGAAGCTCCTTAATCAATCGATACATTGGTTGAAAATTTTTCTTTATTAAATACATCGGTAAAAGGAGAGCTGTTTTTTTCTCTTACCGATTTGTATAAAAAGGCTATGGAGGTAAAACCGTTGGGTGCTTGGGATCCAGAAAAAGCTACGAATAAGGGAAAAATACGTATACAAAAAAAAGACAGAGCACTCTTTTTTTCTATACTAGAAGCGTTTGCCAAAACTTTGATGTTGAGCGATTCTGCGTATCCTCTTAATAGATACAAGTATCAATTACATGGAAGCGATTTTTCTCCGGTAGTTCAACAAGCTTGTCAATGGAATGATCCGAACCTATTTATTAAATAACCTTTTTATTTGTGGGTGGGGAGTGTTGGTGCTAACACTCCCCACCCACACTATTTTTATACTTTTTTAATGCCGTATTCAATCAGTTTTTTTGCATCGACCGGTGTTGGTGCTTGCAGCATAGGATCAGCGCCGCTTTGCGTTTTTGGGAATGCAATGACTTCTCGAATTGAATTTGCACCCGTTAACAGCATGATCAACCGGTCAAGACCGAGGGCTATGCCACCATGGGGTGGAAATCCAAGTTCTTGTGCTTCCAGTAAAAACCCGAAGTGACGTTGCATCTCTTCTTGATCTAAGTCAATGCGCGAAAAGATTTTTGATTGTGTTGCGGCATCGTGAATACGGATAGATCCTCCGCCGAGTTCGACGCCATTTAGTACCAAGTCGTAGGCGCGTGCTTTGATGTCTTTCATTTCCATCTGTTCCCACTCGCCTTGTGGAGCAGTAAACGGATGGTGCCGTGCAGCCCAGCGTTTTGCATCGTGATTGTATTCAAACATAGGAAAGTTTACAACCCAGAAAAGACTCGTTTTGGTCTGATCTATAAGTCTGAGTGCATGCCCAAATTGAACGCGCAGCCTGCCGAGCTGTTCCCACGTTTCATCAAAAGCACCAGCCATAATAAAGAGCGTATCGCCGATAGTAAAATCTGGGATTTCTTTTTGAACGCGTTGAACCAAGTCTTCAGGTAAGAACTTGGCCACCGGTGCATCGATCTTATCTTCCTGATAGCGGATCCATAATAGCCCCTTTGCGCCGTTTTGTTGTGCCTTTGAAACCCATTGCTCTAGCTCAGAACGTGAAAATGCATGGTTTTTAACACAAAGAGCACCAATCTGACCGCTTGCGGAAAGCGTGTTTTTCAAAAAGGAAATCGTGGTGTCGGCAAATACGTTGCTGATGTCGGTAATTTCAAGGGCAAAGCGTAAGTCGGGTTTATCTGAACCGTATTTTTGTATGGCGGTTTCAAAGTCCATGCGAGGCAGTGGAAGCGTAATCTCTTGTTGTTTATGCTCTTTAAATATGCGTGTAATTAATCGTTCAATAACATCCATAACATCTGCTTCAGTTACGAAGGATAATTCCATATCAAGCTGAGTAAATTCTGGTTGGCGATCAGCGCGGAGGTCTTCATCGCGGAAGCAGCGTGCGATCTGGAAGTAGCGCTCCATGCCGGAAGCCATAAGAAGTTGTTTGTAAATTTGTGGCGACTGTGGCAGTGCATACCAGCTGCCACGGAGATTGCGTGAAGGAACGAGAAATTCTCGGGCGCCTTCAGCCGTGTTTTTAGTTAATATCGGTGTTTCTATTTCGTAAAAGTTTTCTTGATAGAGCTGTTGGCGCATGGTTGCCACAATAGCGTGCCGTAAGGCCAGGTGTTGCATAATTTCAGGGCGTCGTAGATCAAGGTAGCGGTAGCGCAGGCGTAACTCTTCATCTACGCGTGAGCCTTCATCGAGCTGGAATGGCAGTGTTTTGGCAGTGTTTAAGATAGTTATTTCATCAACATGGAGTTCCCAGTTTCCTGTTGAGAGGTCGGGATTATTTGTTCCGGTAAGGCGTTCTTGTACCATGCCGGTTACTGAAATGACGTACTCATTACGAATCTGTTCTGCGCTTGTATGTGCTTGGGGTGCATGGGCAGGATCAAATACGATCTGCATAAGACCGCTGCGATCTCGTAGATCAATAAAAATCAAATTGCCATGATCGCGGCGACGATTGACCCAGCCGCATAAGGTGATGCGTTTTTCAACATGCTCTTGGGAGATGGCTCCACAACCAGTGGTTCGAATAAACGGTTTCATAAATATCCTGGACATAAACAGCGGGAAAGACATATTGTATGTCTGAGTATATCATCTTTTATAGACCGTGTAGTAGACTAATCAATCCGCTTGTGCAGGGAGCACAATGAATAGAAAAAAGATCTTTTGCTTGTTCGGTATTTTGTTGTTTTTTCAGTGTTTTGTTGGCGCTAGTATTATGCAAATTTGCATAGAGCAGCCGCGCGCGCTTTCTCTTGCTCTTTTGCATAAACGGGCGGTTAAAACATTCTATTCTTTGGTGCAGTACCGGATATATTACCAGGCGTTTCTTGTGCGCGAGTTTTCTGCTCGTTCTGGGCGTCGTTTGCCGCCGAGGCCTAATAAAAAAAAGAAGCGCTTTAATGATTCGCTCAACGCCATACGTCAATTTGTTTCAACACCAGAAGAGGCACTCTTTTTTATATATGCTGGTGTAGTTGACATAGTGCCGGATCTTTTTTTATTGGGTATTGATCTTTTAGAACGTTATTTAGTCTCAGGTGCCCCTATGCCGGTTTTGACTCACTGGATGAGGTTGTTACTTGGGGTAGATACGGTTCATGATCTTAAAGAGTATTTACGCACTGGCCTTGATTTGGCGATTATACTACATAAATATCCTCTTTCTGAGCATCGATGGCTTTTAAAAAAGCGATATTGGGTTCATACATTGCGTGAATATAACGAGCTGTTAGAATTGTTCTTTTGTTATGCCCAGACGCCTCATGGAAAGGTTATGTTCGGTCCGTATTTTGGGCTTGATGTAGTAACTGAACTCTCTAAAGTCCCGAAGTTTGTCTATTGTGATTTAGCAATTCGATCGGCGCAAGAGTCTGGTCTGTTTGTAATGCAGCGACAAGATGGAACATCGCCATTACAGAATTTTTTAGCGCATTGCTTTGATAAGCATTTTATTAAAGAAATGGCGCCTACGATAGGTTATGCTGGGTTTTCACGTTTTTGTGGCCAGCCAAAAGAGCCCCTCTTTTGGAATATGTGTCGTAATGTTTTTGGTTTTTTACATATACAGGAAAATTTGTGTTGGCTTGCAGATAAAGGAATCTGCTTGTCACGCTGGTTTGATGAATCACAATCGAGTGGATATCACGTTCTTTTGCGCGAACAGATTATTTCACCCTCTTCGCCAGGAGAATTTCGTCTTATGGGGCTTTTTAGAAAAGATTGTCCTTGTCGCGCTGTTGCAGAGCGACGTGATTTTGCCGGTGGTTCGCTCATAGATTATCTTGATAATCAAAATCTCTATCAAGCACGTGCTTTTTTGCAACAATCCTGGAAAAGTAGTCCTTCGCGGTAGCTCTTGTTCCTAGTTTTGCTAGACTGCGCAGACAAAAAAGATATATCTATTGGTTGCTAAGGGTATGTATATGAAATATGTGTTGCTGTTTATTTGCTCGGCAAGCTTGTTGCTTTTTAGTTCTCTATGCGCAGAAAATTCATATGAAGACAGTATCCCCTATGGCGGTTATTACACGAATAAAAGTTATTACAGTGACAAAATTGGCTGGTTCCAGTCAGGTACCTATATGCATACCTCACTCTTTCGTACCGGGCAGGTTGATCTTCGTCCTGATGGATGGCGCGGAGCAATACAAGCAGTCCCTTTTTTTGGTCGCATTACCGATCATAGTAGTCACCAATTAGCTGCCTGGTTTGGGTATAATCACAAAGGTACGGCAGATTGTCCTATTGTTTTTGGTGAGCAGACTATTGCTGACGCCGGTCAAGTATTAGCTGCAGAGTGTGACTTGGATGCGCGCCATTTTAACATATGGACGAACAATGAAACATTTAAGAGCAAGGTCTGGTTCTTTCCAGAGCATGCGTATACTGGCATCGGTTTTAGTTGGAAGCAGGCGCTCTGGTGTAATGATGATGGCACCCACCGTTGGTGGTTTGAATTAGTTGCGCCCTTTGTGCAGGTGCGTAATCGGATGCGTATGTCTGAACAAGTTATCACTTCTGGTGGTGGCGCTAAGGATGCAATTGGTATCGATGAAGATGCCTATGTTGGAACTATTGCTGAAGCCTTTATGCAGCCGGGATGGTGGTATGGCAAGATTGCTCCTTGTGGTCCATTGTGTGGAACCGCTGAAGATGATATGAAGCGCTCTCGGTTTACCGATGTTGAGCTTAAGATTGGGTGTAATAGTATGTTGCTTGACTGTGCCCAGCTTGAATCGTTTGTTGGCGTTATTTTGCCAACAGGAAATAAGTCTGAAGCACGGTATCTGTTTGAAGCAATTGCAGGTAATGGGGGGCATGTGGGCATTACGTTTGGCACAGAGTTAGGCTTTAAGCTTTCTCATACGCCGTATGGCCAACTTGGTTGGTTCATTTCTATGGAAGGCCGCTATCTCTTTAGTAATCATCAGATGCGTTCGTTTGATTTGGTTGGTCGCCCATGGAGTCGCTATCAAACTATGTTTGCGACCAAGGCGGCTGCAAAAAATGCGTTAGATGCCCCTGGGGCTGGAACTACGGTAACTGATGCATTTGTTACCCATGGTATTAATCTGATGACGCGGTGCGTAGAGATTCATCCGCGTGGTCAGTATAACCTGGTTTCCGGTTGGGAATGGTCAGGAACCAATGTAATTGCGGAAGTGGGGTACGCGTTTTATGCACGGCAGGCAGAGCGAATTACCCCGAATTGGACTGAAGGGCCAATATTGGCCTCACGCTTATTTGTGCCAACTGGTGGTGTTGATAATCAGTTGTTTTTAGCACCAGTACGTACGATGGCCGATCCGATGAATAGAGCTAGCGAGTTTTTTGATGCTGCAGTATTTGAAACTTATTATGATGCACTCAAAATTAGGGAACGGGATGTTGACTGGTCATCGGCTTCGCATCCTGGCGTGGTAAGTAATACATTGTATGGTACTGTTGGCTATCAAGATCAAGAAGCATGCTATCCATACCTGTTTGCCGTTGGTGCCGCGTGGGATTATGCGTTTACTAATACGGCGATGCACAAGATAACATTCTTTCTTAAGGGTGGTGTTGCGTTTTAATTGGGTCCGTCTTTGCGAGCGAAGCGCGGCAATCCAGTGCAACGGCAAACATCGCGAAGTCCTTTATTAATTTTTGCGAAGCGCTACTCCGTCCTGGATCGCCACATCACCTTACTTTTCGTGTTTACTCCTCACAAAAAATTGCGCTTTTGATATGCTAGTTGAAGGATTATTTTAGGTGTTTTGTTTAAAGGTGTGCATAATGCGGTTGATAACAGATACCATTTCAATTACTGAATTAGAGCGTATGGCAAGCAAGATGTTTAATCATTTGGTTAAGGCGGTTGTTGATATTAATCAAGGGATAATGGTTGTTGATGCGGAGTTGCATGCGGATCAAGAAACTTTTTTACTTGAGCACGGGTCTGAGCAGGAGCATCTTTGGGGAATAAATTTACATCCTGCAAAATTTGGTTTGGAAGATTTTATTGAGTTTGATTCTATGATAAATCTACGGCCTTCTTGGGGCAATGTAAGTCGGGGTGTTGAAGATGAGCGTGTACAGCAACAAATTATAGCCATAGTCTCACGTTTGGTGGTTGCATGAGTCGAGTAACGCCTAATCTTATTCATAAAGATTTGTTAGCTTCGGGTCGCTGGTTTGCCCTTTCACTCCCAGAACAGTTAGCAAATATTGGTTGCGATGTTGGACGTTGTTTGCAGTGGCGGGCCAAGGGTGATGTTGTTGCGAGTCAGCAGGCGTTTTATCGGGTGCTGGAATTGATTGATTTTACCAGCCTTGACCCAAAAAACAGGGGCCGCTGCAAAGAAATTCTGCGCGCCCGGGAGTGTTTTGCTGATTATATTGTAGGCGACAATCAGTATGGTTTTTCCGATGCTGCATGGAATAATTATTTCTATTATTTTGCCTATCTGGTTGCTGCTCGACGCGGTAAATAATTTTTTCTCCATTATATACCACCAGGGGCTCAACCCTGGATCCGTTATGCCTCATGGTGGTTACACCAAGGTCTTTGCGGACGAATGTGAAGCAATCCACCAGGGTCAATAACCCTGGACCCATTTTGCCTCACGGCGAACTCCCTCGTCTTTGCGAGCGGAGCGCGGCAATCCAGTCTAATAAAAACCACTCCTGTATTACTCCTGGATCACCGCGTCGCTTTCAGCTCCTCGTGATGACGTTTTAAAAATCTCTTTTATTAACCATCGACAGTGGGGTAGGGTATGGTGTACAATGTAATATGCAATATTAGATTGTACAAAGTATGTTTAGAGAGGCGCTTATGTTTATTCCTCGTGATATCACTCCACGGTTGTTAGAATTGGCTACGCAGTTTTCTGTAGTGGCGATTATGGGGCCGCGGCAATCAGGTAAAACAACGGTTGCGCGTGCAGCGTTTCCTGAGTATGCCTATGTTAGCTTGGAAGATTTGGATATGCGTATTATCGCGACTGATGATCCGCGAGGTTTTTTGCGTTCGTTTGATGGTAAGCCAGGGGTAATTATTGATGAAATTCAAGAGGTGCCAGAACTCTTTTCATATATGCAGACGATTGTAGATGCGGCCTATCGACCAGGTTTTTTTATTATTACCGGGTCGCAGAATTTTTTGTTGCATGAAAAAATAACGCAGACGTTGGCTGGGCGCATTGCATTGTTAACGCTCTTACCCCTTTCTATTGCGGAGTTGCGGCAAGCCGGATTGCTCCCTGAGCGAGTTGATGAGTTATTTGTGCGCGGGTGCTATCCGCAGCTTCATGCTCAGCCGATTGAAAGTGCGGTCTGGTTTTCAAATTATATTAGTACCTATGTTGAAAAAGATGTGCGGCAGTTGTTGCAGATAGCCGATGTTGTTACCTTTCAGCGTTTTTTAAAGTTGTGTGCTGCGCGTATTGGTAGCTTGGTAAATTATGCGCAACTGGCTGAAGCGTGTGAAATTAGTGGGGTGACGGCAAAACGTTGGCTCGCGATTTTGGAAACAAGTTATCTGGTTACATTAGTGCAGCCGTATTATAAAAATTTTAATAAACGGGTCATTAAAAGTCCGAAGCTTTATTTTTACGATCCTGCGCTTGCGTGTGCATTATTAGGTATTCGCACTGCTGATGAGTTGATGCTGCATCCATTGCGCGGTGCATTATTTGAGTCCTTTATTATGAGTGAAATGACTAAGTGGTTTTATAATCGGAGCAGGACCCCGCGACTATTTTTCTGGCGTGATGTGCAAGGGCATGAGGTAGATTGTGTTATTGAAGCTGCGCTTAATTATGTAGTGCCGGTTGAAATAAAAGCGGGCATGACGATTAAAAGTGACTTTTTTAAAGGGTTGCTGGATTGGGAGTCGGTAACGCAGCAGGCTGTTGCACAGTATGTTGTTTATGGAGGTACGCAGAATATGCAGCACAATAAGACTCGGGTGGTGAGCTGGCAAAGCGTTGCGGAGATGATGAACGAGATTTTTGTCTGAGTTTTTGTCTCTTAATCCTACGAGGTACAGCTTCGTCCTGGATCACCACGTCGCTTTCAGCTCCTCGTGATGACGTTCTGCTCATCACCGTCTTTGCGAACGAATGTGAAGCAATCCAGTATAAAGGCATTCATCGAAATACTTTATTAATCTTACGAAGCATAACTCTGTCCTGGATCACCACGTCGCTTTCAGCTCCTCGTGATGACGTTCTGCTCATCACCGTCTTTGCGAACGAATGTGAAGCAATCCAG
>SKJC01000012.1 GCA_007116155.1 Candidatus Babeliaceae bacterium
AGATTCCAAGTGCCATCCCACCCAAAAAACATAACCCGGCAACATACCAGGCGGGAATACGAAAAAAAACGTGTATGCAGAAGGCACAGAGGCTTAGTGCAATGCCCAGTGGGACATTAACGTACCAGCCGATGCCGCAGAGTATGCCTGCCGTGGCGCTATAGAAGGGGTGCCACGGCAAATGAAAAAAGTAAACAGTTTTTATTCGCTTGCGCAAGATTATTGGCCTTGTGAACGAGTTTTTAGTTGTTCCTTTAGTTCCGCATTCTTTTTTGCCAGCTCGTCTATTTTTTCTCTGAAAGCGGTGGCCAATATCTTTAAGAGAGGAGAAAGCATTTGATGTAACACTTGATTCTCACGGAATAATTCTTCAATCGCTTTATTTCCTTCGAATATTTTTTTGAACCAATTGGCAGTGTCTTCTGTTTTTTTATTCTGCTCATCAAGAGTTGTTTGAATTCGGTTCAGAGATTTGGAGAGCTTTTCGAAGTTTTCAGTAACCTTTTCTTTTGATGGGAAAAGGTCTTTATAGTCTTCAAAGGCTTCTTTTGTTGTTTCTAGCTCCTTTGTTATGGTCTCTGCTTGTTTTTTAATTACAGCAACATCAGTTTCTATGTTGTTCAGCTTGTCAAGGTTTTTTAGTTGTTCTTCAATTTTTTTAATTTGCTGTTCAAAACTAGTTAGTTTTTCTGTTAACAGTCTTTCTAGGTGTTCTTTTTGTTGCTTAAAACCGTTTTCGAATTCCTGTTTTTGGTTTTCAAATTGCTTGAGCGTTTCTTCGTGGTTTTCGTCGGTTTTTTTATCTTGATCACTAAGGTGTGTTTCTAAAACTTGCGTCTTTTTTTCAAAATCTTTTTTTAGTTCATTTGTTGCTGCAAGTTGAACAGCAAAGCCTTTAACTGTTGATTCTTGAAGAGCTTTTAATTGTTTTTTTAAATTGTCAAATTCGTTCAATTTTGTCATTATTTCTTCTGTTGTTGTATCTATTTTTTTTCCTAATCTCTTTTCTGTTGCATCAAGCTGTTCAGTTGTTGCTGTCTTGCCCACAGTGCTTAGTAATTTAAGCGGAAGATAGATTCCGGCGGTGAGCAGACCGAATAAAGCAACTTTTTGTGTTGTTTTTTTTGCAGGCTTGGGGATTAAAGAGGTTACAAGGTTATAATAGGTTTTAGCGCTACTAAAGAGTGCGGTTGTTCCTAATCCAAAAATGAATGCTGATTTTCCTGGGTTATCGGTTACCAGAGCTGTTGGGTTTGAAAAGTATGTTAATTTTTTTTCCCATTCGGATACTTCTGTTATTGTATTTTGAAGGGTCGCACTAGCTGCGTGTAGATTGCTAGATCCTATATATCCGGTTATTAACACTAGGAGAATACAATAGAAATTTTTCATAAACAGGCCTTTTTATTTATTCATTTTGAGTTTTGTCTGACTTTAGTATAGATAAAATTATTCTTTTGTCAATAAAATATGTATCCTTATTTTTATTGTATGGTACTTATTATATGGGGTCTATAACAAGCCGTGGGCTTCGTAACATTTTTACGAAGCCCACGGCTTTAGATTTGAATAGATGAGGAGTTAGTATTTTATGATTGAAGCTCGTTCTGGATCTGATTTTATTTGAATAGAAATAGGTAGCGTGGTGTTCAGCGCTGCTTTTATTCGACGAACAATGCTAGTTTCCGCCTCTTTTTTTGCTGTGGCGATATATGCTTTAAGATCTTGAAGGTCGTGTTTAAGAGCTTGTGTTGTCTCAAGTGTTGTTTCTGCTAGAGATTTATTTTTTGCTAGAGCATTTTTGATTGTTTGTAGATTCTCTTCTGTTCGTGCAACGATGGTTATAGTTTTTTGTTGTTTTTCATTAAGCGCTAAGAAGCTTTGCTTGGATTCATCTGTATGAAGCTGTAGCAGGTTGCGATTGCGATGAATCTGTTTTTCAATTTCACGCAAGTCCTGTTTTATGTCTAAAAAATCTTCCTCCACTGATTCAAAAGCTCTCTGTTGTGCAAGTGCAAGATCATCAATTTTTGTATGCGTTTTATAGTGTAGTTCATAAGTCTTTGCAAATTTTTTATCGGTATATTGCCGTTGCAGAAGCATTATCGAAAGTCCAAGTGCGGAACAAATACCAATCGCCGCGCTTGCGCCAAAAATAGTTGTGGTTTCTTTTAGTATGGGTACTGGAAAGAGCTTGGTTATTGTTTTTAGACTTAAAAAAGAGATTGATCCGGTCGATACGGCTGCAATAGAGGCCGGTTTAATTGGGTAGTTGGTGAAAAAGCGCTCTGAATCATTAAGTGTATCTTTTTTTGTATTATTCGTAACGAATAAATTCGTCAGTCGGGGTGATCGTGTGAACGTAAAGCTCGATAGACGTAGCAAGCCTTTAAGAGCAAGGCTAGGGAGACCGTTATTGCCTGATGCAAAAGTGAAAATATTGATACTGCAGAGTGATAGTATCCAAAAACATACAGCTTTATTCATAGCAAGCCCCCTAAAGACTTTATTTGTATCTAATATAACTATTATTATACATATTTATTCTTTTTTGTCAATTTCTGACGCCTTCCCCCCAGAGGTGTTGTGGGGTATCGGTATATGAGTTCTTGCCCCTTTTGATGAAATCCGTACACTAAGGAGAACCTTGTATGAAAGGTGTTAATGATAAAAAATCTTATTTTAATTTCTGTTTTTAGAGGTGCACCATGGTGTTTCGCTGTCGCTCCGCTGGGTTGCTTATTGTTTTGTTGACGAGCTGTTATATTTCATCAGGTATTGATGGTTTTTTTAGTAAGCCATTTATCATATTTTCTTCCCAGGATAAGGCGTTTCGGCTGCCGAAGATTGCGTATGCGTATGGTGATAATTTGCAGGTTACTGTTGGCAATAAGGTAAAGGTTGAAGGTTTATATACGCATAACACGCGCAAGCTGAATAATTGTAATGGGGGCCTGGACGAAACCTTAACGGCGGGGAAATTTACCTGGGATCTTGGTCTTGGTCAGGTGTTACATAACGACGCGTGTGGCTGGGATACCGTTAAAGTTCAGGCTGGATTGCGAGCAAAGGGTGTTTTTGGTGCACCAGAAGAATCATTTAAAACTGGCTTTAGCGCAATAAAAGATCAAAACGTTGTTTTGGGTGTGCATCAGCATCCAATCAATGTGCAGGTTCTTGTTTTGCGTGAGTTGTGGGGCGATTTTCTGATTAATGAAATCTTTGGTCTGTATTTTAATCAGCCGCAATCGGTAACGATTGGTCTTTTTTCATTCCAACTTGGTCGCGGTATTTCGCTGGGTGATGCGTATTCGGTTTCTCCTGATGCGCTTGGCTACGATCCTGAGTCTGCGGTTGAACAATATGCACCAGGATTCAAGATCTCTGGAACTTTTAATGAAGCGCAGTCGTGTGGGTATGATCTGTATGTAGGTATTTTGTCTAATCGATCATCAAGTTTTTCTTCGGTTAATCAGCGTATTCGTACACAAATGTATGGTCATCGGTATGAGCAGGCACGTGATTTTGGTGCTATTAATTTTGTTGCAGCGGCTCGCTTAAAAGCGCAGTTACTCGATGAAGATTGTCAAAAAGTCTATGTTGAGCCATATATTCTTTGGGATCACGAAGCAGAGCAGTTTGTTGAGTTGCGTGGTGATGCGCATGCTGATATGGGAACGGCTGGTATTGCTTTTGAGGCAGCATTTGGCGATTTTGAGATTGGTGGCGAGGCTGCATGTAATTTTGGTTCGCAGCGGGTTTTGGGTATAGATCGCAACATTGTAAAAAAAGAACTGCGCGATGCGCTTTCTTATGAAGTCAATTCTAAGGTTAAAGTCGCCACGGCATACGATAATGCTACGGGGATTGCTATCTATGGATCTAGCGCGCTTTACTTTTCTGGTGGTGACAATCAGAGCAAAGTTGAGAATCAGATTGCTGATATGCTCTCCCCAGATGGTGAATTAGAGCAATATAATGGTCAAGGTATTAAGGGCACAACGGGTACAGTTAATGGGCACACATTTAATGGTGTTACTGATTTTTATTATAAAAATGCTGATGATCGATTCCGCGATCCATATAAGAACACGCTAAATGGCGCAATGATTGTTGCCGATTGTTCCTACTATTTCAGAACTCCTGATGTTATTTTGGCTGCAACTGCTGCCTATGTCAGCGGTGATGAAAATCCTAATAAAGATCTTGATGAGCGCAATGAAAGCTCAATAGATGGCAATTATGGTGGATTTATCACCATGCAAGAGCTTTATTCTGGACGTCGGGTGCGAAGTGCATTTTTATTAAGTGGTAAGGGTGGTGTTCCTCGCATTCTTTCATTCCCTGTTGAAAAACGGACTAGCAATGGTGCGCCGGTATCAGTCTCTCG
>SKJC01000018.1 GCA_007116155.1 Candidatus Babeliaceae bacterium
CGAGTCGGCGGGGATCTACGGCGCCGTCACCTACCCGTGGGTTCCGAAGTACGTCGAGGCGACCGCCTTCATCGACGCAACCGCCGCCGACGACATCCTGAAGGCGCTGCACCGGCGCGCCAACTACCCGGCGGACACGCACCGCGACGTGGGTAGCCCCAATACGATGTTCATGAGCCACCGCCTGCGCAACTTCATCGCGACCCGCCGGTTCACCGACGGCAGCGGCCAGACCGTGCTTCAGGCTTTCCTCGCTCAGAACCCGTACATCACGCGGGTTGAGGGCGTCGAGGAGTTCAGCGCGGCCGGCCCGGGCGGCTCGGACATCATCTTCGTGACCCGCCTCGACCGGCTCGGGATCTCCAACGTCATCCCGTCGCAGTTCACCCCGCTCCCCCTGTTCGAGCGCGGCTTCGACCGCGAGATCGTCGGGTACATGGCTCACGGCGGCGTGCTCATGCGCTCCCCGATCCACTCGCTGGTCGCGTACGTCACCGGGCCGGCGTAGCCCCGCGCCGAGACAGCGGCCCCGGTCAGCCCCAGCGGCTCGCCGGGGCCTTCTTCGTGCGCGTCCTGCCGCGCCGTGGTAGCCTGATGGCACACCCAGGAGGCCTTATGTCCGAAATCGACGCGACCAACAACCCCGACCCCAAGGCGTTCGCGCGCGGCCCCCGTGATGGGCACCTGCGGATCGGGTGCGCCGAGGACCGGCTGATCGTCGGTCGCTACCCAGCCAACCCCGCGACGTTCGACAAGGCGCAGTGGGAGCAGGCGGCTAAGATCCCTGCGATCGCCGCGATGGTCGAAAGCCGCGACCTGATCGTCTCGACCCACGGCGGCAAGGTGCAGGTCGAGAACCGGATGAACAACCCGATCGACATCCGGCTCCCTGCCGACCCTGCGCGGGCGGCCTGACGTGTCCTCGCTGACCCTCGCGCGCGGCCTCTCGTTCGGCGACCCCGTGATCGCAGCGGTCTCCGACGAGGTGCTTGAGTTCGCGATCGAACAGGCGTTTAGCCGTCTCGATCCGATCGCATGGGGGTCGCAGTACGCGCGCGCGGGCTGCCTGCTCGCGTTGCACATGATCGCCTCGGCCCCCGCGAGCGGCGGCGGCGGCGTTGGCGCCGTGACCTCGGAGGCTGTGGGCCAGTGGTCGCGCTCGATGTCGGTGCAGGCGCCGGTCATCGCTGACGCCTGGTTCGCGTCGACCACCTACGGCGCCGAGTACCTTTCGATCCGAGCCTCGCGCGGAACGACCCGCTTCTTGGCGGTCTGACGTGGCGACCGTGACCAGCACGGTGACGCAGCGGCGCACGAAGGACGACGCCGGGCTCGCCGAGCTGCGCGCGGCCGTCGACGGCGCCGAGGTCTGGATCGGCATCGCGAGCGCGAAGGATCCCGACAGCGAGATCGTCAGGTACGCGACCAAAAACGAGTTTGGCAGCGTCGAAGAGCGGATCCCCGAGCGGTCGTTCATGCGCTCGACCGCCGACGAGCAGGCGCAGAAGTACGCCCGCATGGCAGCCAGGGCGCTACGACAGACCGACCGAGCGTCGTTCATGACCCAGCTCGAGCTGCTCGGGGTCGTCGCCGTGGGCGATGTCCAGCTCAAGATCGTCAGCGACGTGCCCCCGCCCAACGCGCCGATGACGATCGCGCGCAAGGGCTCGACCGGCACCCTGCGCGACTCGGGCCGCATGCTCCAGTCGATCAAGCACGAGACGATCGCCGGGGACGAGCGATGAGCATCCCGTGGACCCGCACGATCACCCGCCGGCGCTTCGCTTCGCCGACCATCGACGCAGCCGGCCGGTGGTCGCGTGGCACCTGGGCCGACGCCCCGATCCGCGCGAACGTCCAGCCGGCCCCTGGGGCTCGCACGACGACCGGCCCGGACGGCAAGCGGGCGCCGGATCGGATCGTGGTCTTCGTCCCGCTGGGCACGCTGCGCACGACGCAGCAGCTCGCCGGCGTCGTCGCCGACCGCGTCCACGTGTCCTACTATGGATCGTGGTACGAGTGCGACCTTGACGCCTCGCACGATGCGCCCGGGTTCCGGGTCAGGCACCAGCGCATGGAGTGCCTGCGCGTCGACGAGGCCGACCAGTCGCCCGGCACGCCCCCGGAGCCGCCGTGATCGACTACGCCGCCGTCTACACCGCCCTGATCGCCTGGGCGCGCGGGGCCATCGTCGCCGACGGTGGGGAGCCGCCCCCGGGCAGCGCGATCCGCATCGTGCAGGCGAACCAGGAGAACGTGAAGCTGGCCCTGCCGTTCCTTACCGTGCTGCTGTCCGCGCTCGGGCAGACCGAGGGCCTGACCGCCGTGGTCGACGGCAACGCCGACGGCGACCGCGTGCTGAGGTACGAGTACGGCACCGTGTCGATCCAGGGCTACGGCCTGCCGACGCGGCGTTGGCTTTCCGCGCTGCTCGTGTCGCTTGACCTCGACGAGCTCACGGCCCCGCTCGCTGCCGCTGGGATCGACCTGTCCGAGCTCGGTGGCGTTTCGGATCTGTCGGGCCTGCTCGATACCAGCAACCAACCCCGTTTCTCGCTCGACCTTCGTATCCGCTACCGTCAGGCTTCGGGACGGATTGCCGCGCCCGCGCTAGCCTATGCACAGATCGACCCGGTCGAGCTGACCGGCGCCGACCCTGCCGACCCGCTGTCGGCGGCCTACGACCTCCCCGATCCCCCAGAGTAGGAGCCCCCGATGGCGACCCACGACTCGGACATCTCGATCGACATCACCCTAGGGCCGGCACCGTCGCCCTCTGCGGGCTACCGCCTGCTCATCTTGGTGCCGCTCGCGACCAACTCCCTCGACGGCGACGCCTTCCGGGCCTACGCCACGATCGAGCAGGCTCAGGCCGACGCGACGGCGACCGAGATCGCGACGACGACCCGCGACCGCGTGATCGTGGCCCTGTCGCAGACCCCGCGCCCGGATCTGGTCTACGTCGCATCGGTCGACCTCGCTGGGGGCTCGCCCGAGACGTACCCCGAGGCGCTCGCGCGCATGGAGGCCACGCTCCGCGACAACTTCTTCGGCGTCGTCATCGAGAGCCGCGACGCGGCTGTCATCGCCGCTGTCGGCGCCGCAGTCGAGACGGCTGGTCGTCGCCTGTTCGCCTTCGTGTCGTCGGCTGCCGACTGGCTGGCGGGCGATGTTCCGTCCGGCCTCTCGTCGATCGAGGGCAACGACCGCAGCGCGGCCGTCTACCACGACGTCGCGACGGCCTACCCCGACGTCGCCTTCCTCGCGCGCCTGCTCGCGACCGACCCGGCGATCCTGAGCGCTCGCGGCCCTGGCACGATGGCGGGCACCGCGGCCCTCTCGACCGACATCACCGAGGCTCAGCGCTTGCTTCTGACCACGATCGCGAACGTCGGGCAGCCCTTCGGGACGTCGCCCAACTACCTGTCCCCGGGCATCGCGCTCAGCGGCCGCCCGGTGTCCGAGCTGGTGACGCTGGAGTGGACGCGCCGGACGCTCAAGGCGCTCATCATCGCGCAGTCTCTCCAGCTCGCGCCGGCCAAGTGGCCGATCTCGTCCCGGGGCGTCGCGCTGCTCGAGACCATCCTCGGCACCGTCGCCGAGCAGGGGGTCGCGGCTCAGCACTTCGTGCCCGGAGAGGTCACGTACAAGGTGTTCGCGCCGACCAGCGCCGACCGCGCGGCCTTCCGCCTGCGGGGCGAGTTCAAGGCTCAGGTTCTGAGCCATGCGATCAAGTTCACCGTGTCTGGTCTGCTCGACCGTGACCCCGTCGTGGAGGCGTGATGTCCAGCCGTTCCCATTCCTTTCGAGCTGTGCAGCTGATCATCGGCGGCGTGCCGATCAGCGGCTTCTTCGAGGGCGGCGGCCCTACGGTCGAGTACGACGTTGACGTCACCGAGACGACGATCGGCCTCGACGGCGAGGCCGTCAGCGCCTTCATGAACAACGACAGTGCGTCGATCTCGTTCACGCTGCAACAGCAGTCCGCGAGCAACGCCGCGATCCTCGGCATCTGGAACGCGCAGACCGAGGCCGTCGCTCTCGGGATCGAGCGCCCCCCGATGCCTGTCGCCCTGATC
>SKJC01000011.1 GCA_007116155.1 Candidatus Babeliaceae bacterium
CAACTACTAGAGCCGGGGGTTTTTGAGAAGGAACACAACGCCTTTTTGCTTTAGATTCAATCAAAAAAAAAAGTTGTTAAAAAAATCCAAACGAAAGAAACATTATTTTTTTTATTGTATTCATAGTATATACTCCTTTTTTTCATTTTTTACTAATAAATCTCTTATGAATAAATTAAAAAACCAAAATCACTATCTCCTTTTTATTAATTATTTTTACCCAATATCATCTTCTCTTTCATACTTACCCTTCCTTAGTTTTTATCTTTCTTATGTAAGTATAACGAAACCTTTTTATAATTTTCAACTATTAATTAAAAAAATAATAGAAGCGTATATTGAAAAAAAAGAAAAAAGACTGCTACTATTAAAACAAAAAAAGGGGAATTATGGATAATACCTGGTATAAAAAACCACTCTCGGAACTATTAGCCGAGTTTAATGTTCAAGAAAAAATGGGCCTCACAGAAAAAGCGGCGCTCAAACACCAAGCTATTTATGGGTTAAACCATATTAGAACAGAAAAACTTCCATCTTTTTTATTTATTTTTTTTAAACAATTCAACAATATTTTTTTAATTATATTACTTATAGCCGGGCTTATTAAACTCTTTATTCAAGAATATACTGATTCAATATTAATTTTCAGCATTACCCTGGTAAGTGCATTAATTGGGAGTATTCAAGAGTCAAAAGCTCGAAAAATGACTCTGGCAATAAAAAAATTATTGCCAAAAAATTCATTAGTTTTGCGTGATGGGAAGCAACAAGCAATTCCGAGTGAACAGATTGTGCCAGGCGATATACTCATTTTAGTTGATGGAAGTTTCATCTCTGCTGATGGGGTACTTATTTCTGATTACGGATTACAAGTTAATGAATCTTTATTAACAGGAGAATCTCTCCCAATAAAAAAAAATACTATACCTGAAGGCCTAGCAAAAGATCTTGCTGTATCAGATCGAACTAATATGGTTTATAGTGGCTCCCTTGTTTCTGCAGGAACCGCACATATTCTTGTTACAGAAACTGGAATGAATACTGTTATTGGAGCAATGGCAAAAACACTACAAAAAACAAAATCTCGTCCATCCCAATTACAAAATGATTTAAATCTTTTATCAAAAAAATTTCTTTTTCTATTGATAGTCGCACTATTATTTTTGGTTATTATTGGCTATTTACAAGGGCATGAACTTAAAGATCTTATTTTTGCGTTAATATCATTACTCGTTTCAGTAGTTCCAGAAGGACTTCCCTTAGTTTTTGCTATAATGCTTGCTCGATCGGCATATCAACTTGCCATTGATCATAAAGTTTTAATAAAAAATCCACGCTCTACTGAAACATTAGGTGAAATAAGCATTCTTATTATGGATAAAACCGGAACATTAACAAAAAATCAACCAAATGTCGTTACCTGTATCACTGAAGAAAAAAACTTAATCTGGCAAAAAGACTGTTATAAAGAAAAAACAACCTCAATATGCTATGATCAAGAACTAATAAAAGATAAACAACACCCGCTTTGGTTAATCGGCTTAACAGGATCACTATTAAACGAATCAGAAGAAATTGAAGAAAATGGGGTTATTCATCAAAAGGGCGAACCTCTACTTATTGCTTTTGGAAAATTTTCTGAAAAATTAGGTTTTTTCAAAGAAGCTACACATAAACAATATCCTAAATTATATGAAATACCTTTTTCTTCTGAAACTAGATTGAGATATACATCATATAAAATTAATGAGACTGAAATCTTATATATCTTATCTGGAGCACCAGAAGAAGTTTTAAAAACAGTCCAGAAAAAAAAAGATCAACAATACTATACTGATGTCCTTCATGAAATGCTTTCTTTTGGACAGCGAACCATTGCATTTGGTTACATGATTTCTAAAAATGAAACAAAAGAGATCCAAAGAATATCTTTTAATTTTTTGGGATTATTAGGTATAGAAGATTTAATACGTCCAGAAGCAAAAGAGGTTATTACAGAAATACAAAACCTTGGTGTTCATGTATGTATTGCAACAGGAGATCATCCTGCAACAACGTGTTCTATTGCCCAACAAATAGGAAAACCTTGTACCAAAGATGAATTAACTAATTCTTTAAAAATCCCAATAGCAGATCGTATAGCAAAAAATTATACTATTTTTTCCCGAATTACTCCTCAAGATAAACTATTAATTGTAGAAGAACTTCATCGTATTAAAAATGAAATGATCGGCATGATTGGCGATGGAGTAAATGATGTACCTGCACTTAATGCAGCTGATGTCGGAATTTCTTTTGGAAGCTCGGGAACCGATACCGCCAGAGAAGCTTCAGATATACTTCTTATGAATGATTCAATTGATGCACTCATACCAAGTATTATCACGGGAAGAAATATAAAAGATGCCGTATTACGTGTAGTTTATTTTGTACTTACCACAGCAACATCGGAGATATGTATTATACTTTTTGGTCTAGCAATAGGACTTCCTAATCCTTTACTTGCTAATCAAATTCTTTGGTTGCATATAGTAACTGATGGTTTTTTGGTATTATCGCTTATTATGGAACCTGCAGATATTAAACACTTAAGAAAAAGACAAAAACATCCATCACTTTTTTATTACATAACCTATAGAAAAATATTAGCATTCGGCATTATTATATCATTTTTATCTTTAATTATTTTTGCATGGGCCCTTGATTATTCAATTATTTATGCCCGCACAATGGTGTTTACGACATTAACTCTATTTCAATGGTCTGTTGCTTGGTCATTTAGAAGTCTTTATAAAAAACCTTGTAGTCTTGGATATACAAAAAATATATGGCTCTTAAGAATGACCGGTGCGGTATTTGTTGCGCATCTTGTTGCACTTTATATACCTCCCTTTCAAACACTCTTGCGCTTTGTTCCGCTGCAACCTATTGACTGGGTTATTTGTGCAATTATGCCACTGACATTATTTATAATAACCCAATACAAAAATTGGTTTGTCATAGCAAAAAACTAACTCTGATTTTCAAATGTATCTGGTATACTAATTACAGACATTGCAAACCCCTCCTCCTGTATAAAGAGAAAAAACTGATGACTGGACTTCCAAGCATAGAAAAAGATTTTGCGCAATGGTATCAAGAAGTTGTCTATCAAGCAGAGCTTGCTGATCAAGCCCCCGTCCGAGGCTGCATAGTGATGCGTCCGTATGGATATGCGCTCTGGGAAGAAATACAAAAATATCTTGATATAAAATTTAAAGAAACGGGGCATCAAAACGCAGCCTTTCCTCTTTTAATCCCCCTCTCTTTTTTACAAAAAGAAGCAGAACACGTAGAAGGATTTGCTCCGGAAATTGCAGTTGTAACGCATGCAGGCGGCAAAAAACTAGAAGAACCGTTAGTAATACGACCCACCTCTGAAACTATTATTCATCATATGTATGCGCGCTGGATTCGCTCATGGCGAGATTTGCCTGTTAAACTAAATCAATGGTGCAGCGTGGTACGCTGGGAAATGCGACCACGTCCATTTATTCGAACAACCGAATTCTGGTGGCAAGAAGGTCATACTGCTCACGAGACTGAAGCCGAAGCAAAACAAGAAGCTGAGCAAATGCACCAACTGTACCATAATTTTGTTCAAAATATATTGGCAATACCAGCGATTGCTGGTGTAAAGCCAGAACATGAAAAATTTGCTGGTGCTGATGCCACCTACACGATTGAATCCATGATGCGAGACGGTAAAGCTGTTCAAATGTGCACCTCTCACCGCATTTCTCAAAATTTTGCGCGTGCATTTGATATGAAATTCCAAGACAAAAACGGACAAATTGCCTATCCCTACCTCACCAGTTGGGGCTGCACAACACGATTAATCGGTGCAATGATAATGACCCACGGCGATCAAAAAGGTCTCGTTCTTCCTCCTGCAATAGCACCAATTCAAGTAGTAATCATACCTATATGGAAAAATGAAACAAAAGAACAGGTCTTTGCATATGTTAACAACCTAGCAAATCAATTAAAACAATACTGCCGCATACACGTAGATACGCGAGAACATGAAACACCTGGAGCTAAATTTTATGAATGGGAGCTTAAAGGAGTTCCTCTGCGTATAGAAGTTGGCGCGCGAGATATTGCAGCCAATATCGTAACTATGGTTACGCGTCATTCAGGAGAAAAGAAGACCGTGGATCTTTCAATATGTGCTCAAAACATAACCGCAGATTTAGAACAAATACAACAAGACCTTTTTAAACAAGCACAAAAAAGACAAGACGAAAAAACAATAAAAACAGAAGCATTATTACAAGAGTTTGGGCCCGAACTTCAAGAAAAAAATGGCTTTTTTAACGTTGGCTGGGATGGAGATCCTAAGGCAATTGATGCGCTCAAACAATACCAAGGTACTATTCGTTGCGTCCTGCCTTCAAATAATACAACTCGATGCTTTTTTAGCGGTAAACCAAGTAAATTTGATATTATTATTGCAAAATCATACTAGGAATATATCCTATGAATCCTATTTCATTTTCATTTGAAAAAGAAACCCTTTTTCCTATTCTTGCAGCAATGCAACCCCTATGTACACGAAGAACAACAGTTGAAGCAACAACAAACATTCTGTTACAAATTAGTAACCGAGAACTTATAGTAAAAGGAACCGACTTAGAAATAAGCCTCCAATCAAGCTGTCAATTAATTGACAGCAATGCAATGGAGCCTCAAAGCATACTTATTCCTGGTCGTAGATTTTATGAAGTCGTTAAAGAGTTAGATGGAACTATTACCTGTGCCTTTGAAAATAACCAGCTAGCAATAACAACACCATCAGTTGAATTACGATTAAACGTGCGAGATTCCGATGAATTTCCACCATTTCCTGAACGAATTGAAAATCTTATTAGTTTCGATACCACTGATACAATCGAATTACTCAACTCAGTTAGTTTTTTAATTCCACAAAACAATAGCAATCCAGCGCTTAATGGATTACTTATTGAAGTTGATTCACAAAGTGTATCCTTCACAAGCACAGACGGCCATCGACTTGCACAAGCTAAAAATACCAAATATCAACTTGAAGAACGCCAAACATGGCTTATTCCGCGTCGCGCGGCTTATGAAATTAAAAAGATTATCGAATCAGTTTCAGATCAAACGCTCTTTTTTGGTACTTGCAATGGGCATCTCGTAATTTCGGGCACGCAGTTTAATTTTTTTACCAGACTAATTGCACAACCATTTCCAGAATACCGTCCAATTTTATCAACCGAAGGTTTTTTTTGCGGAACCGTACAGCGAACAAGCTTTATTAAAGCTTTGCGACACACCATGCCTTTGCTTTCTGGACAATTTATTGCGACTAACTTTACATTCCGCCCAGAGACACTTGAACTTATATTTTCAAACAAAGGTGTTGGAACGCTACAAGAAGAAGTTCCCTTAATAAAAGGACCAAAAGAACCTATTTCTATACGTTTTTATGCACCATATCTTGTGGACGGTCTTCAGGCTTGCACAAAAGAACATGTAAACTTTTTTATAAAAAGCTCACAAAAACCATTAATTATTGAAGAGTCGACTGAGCATTTCACAATACTGTACTTAGTTATGCCCGTTTCTTCAAATAATCAATAAGTAGCAAAATGTTGTTATTGCAAAAAATTCGACTATCGCAATTTCGCTGCTTTGAAAAATTAACCATCGAAATAACACATCCTATAGTAGTTATTACAGGATGTAATGGTTCGGGTAAAACCTCATTATTAGAAGCGATTTATTGCTGCAGTTTTTCAAAATCTTTTCGAATAAGCGATAGCTCAATACTTAAAAACCACCATGCTGAAGGTTTTGCAATCGAACTCGAAGGACTTGACAATCAAGGCGATTCTTGGAATATAAAACGAATTGAGCATAAAGAAAAAAAGAATTTCTTTATCAATAACAAGCGTGCAGCCACCTATAAACAAGTCTTTTCAACCTTTCGTACAATCGCCATGAGTGAAGAAGACCTGACAATTATTCATGGAAGCCCTGAAAACCGAAGAACTTTTCTTGATAAAGCAATTGCGCTTCATGAAGGTGATTATATTGAACTTTTACAACAACAAAAAAAAATCATTGCTCAAAAACAAGCTCTTCTTCGCTCGCAAAACCCGCAGAAATGCGTCTTCGAACTATTTAATGAAAAGCAGCAAGATCTTGATACTCTTATTCGTAAAAAACGAATCGAATACGGACAAAAACTCATCCAAGAAAGCCTTTCAATTAATAGCAATATACAGATAATAAATTCTGAAATACGCTTTAAATACGAATCATTCCAAACAACCGACAGTTTTACTATAGAGAAGCAAGCTGGGCGAGTACTATCAGGCTCTCATAAAGACAATCCACAAATTTTATTAAATGACGAATCATCTCGCTATTTTGCATCTCGCGGTCAACAAAAAGCCCTCCTAACTCTTCTTAAACTAGGGCAAATACATCTTCTAAACAAACCCTGCATCCTTTTAATTGATGACTACTTGACTGATTTAGATAAAGATAAAGCCAAGCAAATACTTAAGATTTTAAGTAAACAACAGATTCAGATCTTTATAGCTTCACCAATGATCGATACAGCTAACGAACTGATAAAAGAGTTTTCTCACCAAATGATAAGACTATAAAAAAGACTAGATAAAAAAGACATTTTTAGAAAAAAGCGAAAAGAAAAATTGACACAAAAAAATTATACGTCATAATTAAAAGACAAAAGTTGGTCTTGTTTTCAACAAGCCTTCTTTTTGTTTTTAACAAGGCTTCATTACTACTCTCCTTTTTCCACCGTATTGATGTTCTATCAATGCGGTGGTTTTTATTCTTACAATGCTAACATTCGAACAAAAAAATAGCAAGTTCTAACAAAATAAAAACGCTTCGTAACCATGTCTCAGAAAGAGACGCATACGAAGCGTTTTTATTTTGTTAGACATAGCAGTAGAAACAAAGGCGCGTTATCGGACCACTATCGAAATGCGAGAGAGCAAAGAAAAAGCTAGCGCTAACGCATCAGTCGCATCTGCTGATAGCGCGTTATCAGAAAGCATCGGAAAAAACCGCAAAACAGTGCGCGCAACCTGCTCCTTATCGGCTGAGCCGCAACCAGTAACATTGCGCTTAATTTCTCGCGGCGAAGCTTCATGGAGCTGCAAGTTATATCGAGCTGCCAGCAATAAAAGTGCGCCACGCAAATAACCCAACTTAAGAAAATTTTGTGCGTTTTTACCCAAGAATGGAGTCTCAAGAGCCAAGTCGGTAACAGCATGGGAGACTAGTAATGACTCAAAAAAATCAGAAAACTTTAACAATCGTGATTCTAACGAGCGAGAAGAGCTCTGCACAAGAGCCGAACAAGCGATTAATTCACCACGAGTTCCAGAAACCCGAATAATTGCATACCCTGCGGAAACAAATCCAGGATCAATAGCCAATAATGTCCTACTCGTCATACGGCATATCTTCGAATGTCGTAAGCTCTTTTTGAAAGCGCAACATAACCGTTCCAGTAGGCCCGTTACGCTGCTTACCAATAATTAATTCCGCTTGATCAGGATACTCAGTATCAGGATTATAAATTACATCACGATATAAAAACATAATAACATCTGCGTCCTGCTCAATGGCACCAGATTCACGCAAATCCGAAAGCATCGGACGTCGATCAAGACGAGAATCAACTGCACGGGACAACTGTGAAAGTGCCAAAATAGGTATTTGCAACTCCTTGGCTAATGCCTTAAGCGAGCGCGAAATAACAGAAACCTCTTGATGCCGATTTTCAAATTTCCCGTTTCCATGCAACAACTGCAAATAATCAATAACCAATAGTTGAATATCATGCTCCGCCTTAAGCTTGCGCGCTTTTGTACGGACATCAGCAATAGTCTGCATCGGAGTATCATCGATAAAAAATTTCATCTCAGCTAAACGCGCAGCTGCATGTGTAAGATCTACCCATTCATCAGATGATATTGACGCATTACGTATCAAATGATGACGTATACGAGCCTCACTCGACAATAAACGCAAAACTAATTGCTCCGCGCTCATCTCTAAAGAAAAGAACCCAACAGGATATCCAACCTCAGCCGCATGCTGTGCTATTCGTAAAGCCAGAGCAGTTTTACCAACTGATGGTCGCGCAGCCAAAACCAAAAAATCACTCTTTTGAAAACCACTAGAAATAGCATCAAGTTTTGCATAACCAGAAGGTACCCCAGTAACCCCGCTGCGCTGACTTTTAACTTCAGATAGTTGTTGAAATGTCCGCTTTAACCAAATATCAAGCTGAATAAAACCATCAGATGACCGCTTATTTGATATCGCAAATATTGTTCGCTCAGCTTCATCAAGCACCGAATCAATTTCACGTGTATCCTGTGCATAGCAACTCGTAATAATGGAAGTCGCTGAAGTAATTAATTGTCGTAAAATTGATTTTTCTTTTATTAATCGAGCATGTTGCTCAACCAAACCAACAGATGAAAGATCTTCTTGCAGCGAAAGCAAATACACAACACCACCAATATCTTCCAATTGATTGCGCTTCTGCAACTCATCTTGCAAAGAAATAATATCAATGCGCAGCTGCCGCTCAACAAGACTAAGCATAGCTAAAAAAATAAGACGATGTATTGGAGCATAAAAATCATCTGCTATGATAATCTCTGCCAATGGAGCAAACGATGCATCATTTAAGAGAACAGCCCCCAACACAGATCGTTCAGCATCAACAACCGCCGGCAAACTCTTGCCAAGCACTTGCTCAACAGGTCGACGCCTCGGCTGCTCTCTTTTTTCTTGAGATTGTATTGGGGATGTTCCCATATAATTACTTCCTATAAATCAACTCAGCACGTATTTATGCACCAATTTCTGCGGTTACCTTAATAGTAATTTTTGGCTGCAACTTAGAAGAAAGTTTAATTGTCGCAGAAAAAACTCCCTTTGATTTAATAGATTTTTCAAATACAACCTGATTTTTCGCGATCGAAATACCAAAGTTTTTTAATCCATCCACAACTTCTTGCTGACTTACTGCACCATACAATTTGCCATCATCATGTAATTTCTTTTTTATAACAAGTTCAGCATCACTGATACGATCAGCTAATTGAGAACTTTTTACGTCGCTAACAACAACCTTCTTTTTATTTGCCTCATAACGCTTTTGCAATTCCACTTCATTTTGAGCAGTAACCACAATGACCAATTGACGAGGAACGAGGAAGTTAGCAGCAAAACCATCTGCTACTGATTTTATTTCCCCAGCTTTACCAACATTTGGGACATCTTTTTTCAAAAATACACGGACCATAGTAACCCTTCTTAAATTGCAAAACAGAGAGTTGATACTCAAAACTCAGTATATAAAAAAAATTTTATACAAACTACAAAGAATGCCAGCAACCACTACTTGAAAACCATCCTTGATATGCATAAGAACTATAAAGAAGCGGCACTCCTGAGGCAATTACCTGCAATCGCGCAACCTCCCATAACGCTTGCTGAAAAAAGCTCCCCTCAAACCAACTATCATTAATTAATGCAACAACAACATCATCAGCGCATAACATAGAAGTCATATTCGATAACCGATTGGTAAAGAAAAGCTCGGAACAAACAATTGGAACCACAGCACCAGCAATCTGAGTACAGCAAAAACGAGTAAAAGCACCATTGCCAGCACAAAAAGCTATTAGGGTGTACCCCAACAAAGAACTTAACAAAACAATCCAATTCGGAAAACGTTCAGCTAGAACAACACGATGCGATTTTTCATACAGACCAATACACTTTTCACATGAAAAACCAAATGCGGCATTTGCTACAAAATCCTCTTTTTCAAGCGCATAAGAGCCAAAAATCAAAGTGTCATTATCAGAACAGGCTTGAGAAAATCCTGCTTGCATATAAGGCGTATTACACGCAAACGGGAAAAAACTTTCAGGAAATACGATAATGCGAGGTGCGCGACCTAACCCATCTCTCCCAAGAAGATCGCATATCTTCTCAAGCGCTTCAAAACTCGAAATGTCAGGTTCAAGAGGATGTGTGACTCGAGGAACGTAAAAACAAGAAAAATGTTTCAATTGAACATCCCGGTGAAAGCAATTTATTATGAGTATTGAGGCAATATTTATTAGAAACACCAAGAGTGCCGCACGATTTCTTCTAAGCAGAAAAGAACAACCACTAAAAACCACCAATAAAAAGATACCAAACGCCCAGGAATAACCAAGATACAACGTACATGTAGCCAAACCCGGCAACTGTACGAGCACCCTCATTGGATGTACAAAAAGTAGACCTTCCAGGGAGCCGAATATCCATAACGAATAATGCCCAAGAACATAAAACCAAACAATAAAAAACATATAGCCAGCAAGACAGGGATACCGATAATATAGGCCAGAAAAAAGCCAAAAGATGAGCGTTTGCTGCAGAGAAAGATAAAAAGCAAGTGCAATACTCAGAACAACACCAACCCACGGAGCAAAGCAGGAAAAAAAAAGAGGCCAAAGAGCAAGTAACCCAACAATAAGATAGGTCAAAAAGGCCCAGAGGAAAACATGCTTGAATAAAACAACTCCCCGACAAAACAGCCAGGCACAAGATATAAACCAAAAAAGCATCCAATAAGGAGCCGAGTAAACTAAGCTAGCACATCCTAAAGCTACTGCTCCCAAAAAAACAAAATTTTTAAGAAATCTTCCGCTCACGAGAGTTCTCATTTTCACAATTGTTGTCCATCGCCACGAGTGATGTTACGCTAGCACATATAGGTACTTCTGAATACATGAACAAACCCTTAGCTGAGAGTAATATATGATGAAACAATACTTTCTTATTACCTGCGCCATTTGCGCAATAGCGTGCTTTTCGCAACAACTACATTCTACCGCCATACAAAATCCATATGGCCCCATGGGTAATCAGGGACAACCCCCCATGCCAAATCCCGATGACATTGAAGCAATAAATCAATATTTAGAAGATCTGCAACACAATGACCCCGAACAATTACGGGAACTAGAAAGAATGGGAAATGAACTTATCATGTCACTAAGCCCTGAAGAACTCGATGAGTTTAGTGCTATGTTTGGCGTTGATCCGCAAGAGCTGAGAAGAGAGGCCGAAACTTTCTTACAAAAAGAGGGACCATCGACGACTCCAGAAGCTCAAGAACCTATACTACCCAGGGAACCAGAAAAATCTGATCCTTCAACGGCAAAACCAAAAACAACGCAAACAAAACAGGAAAAAGCTGAATCAGAGCCTCGAGCCTCAACAAAAGCAGCAGAATCAGCTAAAGATATTATTCGTGCAACACTAAACCATCTTGAAGAGCTATTAATTAAAGAAGCTGCTTCAGAAAAAATCCAAAGTCTCTTGCGAACCTGGAATGATGATCTTGCTAACTTAGTATTTTTTCTTAAAACAATTAATAGACGTGAACACTTTTTAAAACTGCCACTTGAAAAACACAGCCAACTACTAGACGATCTAAAAACCCTCAATGAAAAACTTGAACGAGCCTTACCCCTCATAGACCCAAGCATTGAACAGACACAATCTGATGCATACGCTTTTTTCGATTTTACCACTATTCCTTCACCAGAAGCACTCAAAGAAGCTTATGAAAAAAAACGCCAACAATATAACCCCGAAAATATTCGCAAAAAAATAGAAACCAATAAAAATATATCTGAGGCCCAGCTCAAAAGGGAATTAAAAGCAGCACGTATTATGCAGATTGCGATTGATGAAGAATATGAAAAGCTCTCAGATCCAAAAAACATTCAAGAAATTGAACGCCAGACCACAAAAAAACAAGAAGCAAAAGAAGAAACCTATAAACAATGGAAATCACTGATATCAAGTATCACCAAAGAACTCGGAACCCTATTCTTCGAAAAAAAACTCTTAGTGCGCTTTGAAGATTATCTAAAAGAACATGAACCCCAGGCATTAGAACAAAAAAAAGCCCGTGAAAAAGCAATTGAAGAGCAAAAAAAAGCACAAACCGCGCAAGCTAAAAAAACTCCTATAAAAACTCCAGGTAGCTCATTTGAACCAAAGGTGACCTATAAACAACCGAACCAAGCACAATCATATTACAATCAAGGATACCAACCAGGGGCAAGGCCACAACGTCAAAGCCCTTATTCCTCTAACACCGCAATGCCTCAAACTGAATCTGAAAAAAAGAGTTCAGACACCGAGACACTCGGCGACAAAAAAAGCAATAAAGAGAAATTGAATGAACAAGAAATTAAATTTGGAAAAACCTCTAAAAAAGAAAAAGCTGCTCTTGAAAAGCAAGCAGATCAACTCAAAGAGCTAGAACTAGGCCTTGCCAAGGCACTTGAAATACTCTACGTTCCAATAACCGCAACACAAAACAAACAACTTACGCAAGAACAAAAAGAAGCACAAATTAAAAAGTTCTTAGATTCACCAGAAGCGTCAACGCTGCTCTCTACACTTGAAAAAATAACAACAGTTGCCCAGACATGCATGAAGGCGGAGCAGCAAGAAACTACAACAACCACAGAAAAACGCAAAAAAATTATACAACTTGCATCCACCCTTACAGAATTTTCTACACAGTTACGTATTGTAAGCGGTTCACTGCAACATTCTGTTTTAGAACAAATTAATCTAGCCATAAAAAAAGCAACCCAAGCCATACAGGGCAACTGCATTAATCCAAATATCAGCAACGAAACAACAACAGATCAAGAAGAACAGCAAAGCCTGCGTAAAGCATCAAATACAGAACAAAATCAACCAATGACCCAAGAAGAATTTGAAAACACCCTAGCTACACTGCAAAAGGCAATGGAAGAATCAGAAACAATTCTTACGCAGCTCAATAATCAAGAAGGTCAAAGAACCCTTGAAAACAAAAACAAACTCCTTGTAACAATAAAAACCGTACACGACTCGGCCAAAAAAATTCTTTCTATTACACAGCAAATCAACAGCGCCGAACTAAATACATTTAACCAGAATATGCTTTCATCGATTAAACCCATAGCAAAAAAATTGCGCGACACCCTTCCTATGTTTCTAAAAGAAAAGCCTACCGAGGAAGAAAAAACGATATTAAAAAATATAAGTATCATTGTAACTGAACTCGAAACAATGAGCCAAAACGCACCAGATTTGACAGAAGATGAAATCAATCAACAAAACGGCCAAGAAGTTCCGGAGAATAGAGTAGGCTGGGGAGCTTGGTTCGGTCAAAAATTTGATCAAGTTAAAACATTGGCAAGTGGCTTTTGGCCTTGGAAATAACAAATCACCACAAACGTTGACGTATAAAAAGGTAGTTGGGAATGGAATATTCTATTCCCAACTACCTTTTTATAGAATTAAACCTTAGGAGTTTAATACATCAGCACATCGAGCGCATACCTTTTTATCACCGAGAACACCCCACTGCCAACAACGTGGACACTTACTGCCTGTTGCATGTTCAACACGCGCTGAAAAACCAGCAACTGGGGTAGATACATAATCACCAGATTGTTCAAAAACAACCTGCGATGCTACGAACAACTCTTGGAATAACCGTTGTACAACATCCTGGTCGTTACCCAATAGACTAATCTTAGGAAATTGTGCCATATCAATATACAGAGCTACTTCTAATGGGTGTTTAATAATCCCAGCTGCACGTTGTTCTTCAATCAATTTAAGCCCAGCAGAACGTATTTCACGTAAAAGCGCCCAATCAGCACGATATTGTTCTATATTCTTTTGCGCGAAAAGAGCTTGTATATCAGTAAGATTTGCAAACGACTGCAAATGAATTGATGCATGACCAGCTCCTTGATAATAATCAGCTACTGACTCTGCCATCAACGAGCAAATTGGGGCAATAAGCCGCGTAAGCGTATCCAAAATACGCCAAATAACCGTCTGCGCTGATCGACGAGAAACGCCTTTTGCTGCATCACAATACAACCGATCCTTAGTAATATCCGCGTAAAATGCACTGACTTCACTTGAACAATATTCTGCAACAAGCCGAAACACCTCGGTCAGATCAAAGCGTTTATATGCATCGATTACGTTATTTTGAAATTCCAACAACGTAAAAAGCGCATATTGATCAATCAATGAAAGCTTTTCCAACGCAACTGCATCTTGTTTATTATCATAGTCATATAAATTTTGCAGAAGAAACCGACTGGTGTTCCGTATTTTTCGATACACTGAAATAACATTTTGTATCAATGTCTTTGAAAGGACCGCATCGCCCTCATTTCCAATGCTGGCAACCCAAAGCCGCAGACCGTCTGTTCCCACTTGAGCAATCAACTCATCAGGAGTTACAACGTTACCCAATGACTTTGACATCTTTCTACCCTGTCCATCAACCGTAAATCCATGGGTCATAATCGACTTCATCGGGGCTGCAGTATGTAAGATTATGCTCGTTAGCAAGGAGCTCTGAAACCACCCTCGGTGCTGATCAATACCCTCTAAATACAAATCGGCTGGAAAATTACCCTGCTTCTGCAATACTGCATAGTGACTCACACCAGAATCAAACCAGACATCAAGAATATCCGTCTCTTTGCGATACTCATCAAGCACCAAATCTGCTGGTAAAACACCAACCTGCCGCAACGCTTCCAACGAAACTGTGTCCCAAAATTCAATACCCGCTATTGCAACTTCTTTTGCTACATAGGCTATTAATTCAGGACTTGTCCAATAAGTATTATTATCTTTATGAATTAATGCAGGAATTGGCACGCCCCAATTACGTTGACGCGACAAGCACCATTCCCAACGATTTTCGACGGTAGCGGATAAAAATGCTCGACCCTGCTCAGGAAAAAAAGAAAGCTGTTGTATGCTCGTAAGCGCACGATTTTTTACATCATTATGCTGCAAGCTACAAAACCACTGCGGCGTTGCTCTAAAAATTAAGCCATTGTGACATCGCCAGCAATGGGGGTAGCTATGGCGCACAGAACCAGATCGCAATAAATAACCCCGCTCTTTAAGCGCGCGCAAGACCCAAATTTGCCCATCTTCAACCGACATACCTACTAATTCACGCGGTTCAATTTCTTCAGAATATTTTCCATCTGCAGAAATTGGAGAATAAATCGGCAATCCTTGTTTAATTCCAACTTCATAGTCAATCGGACCACACCCTGGGGCACAATGCACACACGCGCTCCCTTCATTGACGCCGACATTCATATCTCCAATAACAGGAACCTGCCGTTCCACGAGTGGATGTTGCAACAGCATCCCGACTAAACTTGAACCTAAAAATTCTTCCTGAACAACTGCTTGCTCAAACCCTTCTACGTCTAAAACTGATGCAAAGCGATCTTTACCCAGAATGAGATTCTTCCCCTGTACAAGGACACGAACATACATGGCATCTGGACGTACCATAACAGCCTGATTTAAAGGAATCGTCCAAGGAGTTGTCGTCCAAATTACCACAAACGCTGGAATATCTATCTCTTGAGCAACAGGAAATAATACAAAGATAGACGGGTCTTTACGATCAGCATATTCAATTTCTGCTGCCGCCAATGCCGTTGCACATGTAGGGCACCACGGAATCGTCTTATTTTTACGCTCTACAAACCCTTGTCCAACCAACGAAGCAAACGCAGAAAGAATAGAAGACTCATATTCTGGATTCATAGTAATATACGGATTATCCCAATCCATGCATACACCCAATTTCTTGAATTCTTCTTTTTGTGTTTCAACCCAACGCAACGCATAGGTCCGACACTCTTTCTTAAGCGCAGCACCCGTTAGACGAGGATTTTCACTAGTAACTTTTTGTTCAATAGGAAGACCATGGCAATCCCAACCTGGGGTAATTGGCACATGATACCCCTGCATCCGGTAGGACTTTGTTATAATATCTTTAAGAACTTTATTATATGCATGACCCAAGTGGATATGCCCATTAGCATAGGGAGGACCATCATGTAAAATAAAGCGAAGCGCCCCAGCATTCTGCTGCATTACCGTTTCACAAAGCCCCTCATTTTCCCAACGCAACAACATGCGCGGATCATTTTGGGCTGCATCTGCTCGCAACGGAAAATCTGTCTGAGGCAAACAGAGAGTCTCTTTAAAATCATGCTCCGCTGACTGCGCTGACTTGGAAAATTCTCCCATATAAAACTCCTTGGGACATCAAAGAACCCTTATCTTCGATTACACTATACTTCGTAGATCTTTACAAACATACTATACAGAAAGAATTATCTGTTACACAGGAAATAGTATTAGTATGAATACTGTATCACGAACAAAAGACATCTCCAAAAAAATAGGCATCTGGGGCTTAGGCGTCTCAGGGAAAAAGTTACTGGGTTTTTTTCACGAACAGAACTATCAAATAGCTATCCTCGAACATCCCGAAAAAATTGCAGCGCTCTCACCGCTTCTCAGTCAATATCCTTGTACAAAATACTTTGATCCACGTGAGCGGGCGCTCTTTTTTGCAGAATCTGATTATATCATTCCAAGTCCTGGCATTGAAATACCACCGGAAATACCACACAAAGAAAAACTCTGGGCAGAGCTAGACTGCTTTACCACCTTTAACACAAAAAAAATTATTGGCATTACCGGAACCCTGGGCAAAACATCTACAACCACCCTCCTGACTAATCTCCTCAATCAGACCAGTCAAACAGCAGT
Source organism: Candidatus Babeliaceae bacterium (assembly GCA_007116155.1). Lineage (GTDB taxonomy): Bacteria > Babelota > Babeliae > Babelales > Babelaceae > UBA12474. The sequence goes on from SKJC01000011.1 coordinate 16,759, forward strand.
CACCGGAGGCAATATTGGGAACGGTATTATCGACGTACTTTTACAAAAAGGCGATATTGCTGTTTTAGAGCTCTCAAGCTTTCAGCTTGAACTAGCTAAATCATGTGCCCCGGACATTGCAATCATTACCAATTTTTTTGCCAATCATCTTGATCGACATAAAACCTTAAACGCCTACCAAGAAGCAAAACTCAACGTAATTCGACAACAACGGCCCAATCAACATGCAGTTATTAATTGTGCCTTTGCTGAAAGCTGCGCCTATCGTCTACCAACAAATGCACAAGTTACGGTCTTTGGAAAACCAACAAAAAAAGAACCACCCACCAATTACACACATGTATTTCAACAAGCAGATGGATCTATTGTAAAAAAACAAAAATCAAAAACAACCATACTCCTGCCCGTAAAGGCAATCCCAAATATCTCCTTCCCTGAAAATTGGCTCATTATCGCAGCTACGCTCGATATTCTCGGCTGCCTACATATTCTTACACACAAAACAACAACATATGTGCTACCCGAACACCGGATGGAATTTGTCCGGCTACATAATCGCATTCGCTATATAAACGACTCAAAATCAACACTTATGGAAGCAACAAGAGCAGCAATTTGCCAATTACACATGCCAGAGAAAACAATTCTTCTGTTTGGCGGATTAAGCAAAGGCGTAGACCGAACCAAAATACTTGATTGGATAGCGCCCTGTAAGCATATCGTCTGTTTTGGTCACGAAGCTGCAATGCTTTCCCAAGCTTGCGCTGAACAAAACATCTCAGCAACCGCATACAAGGACCTTGAAGCAGCTCTAATGCATGCACGAGCCCTTGCTGAACCAGGTGATACAATTCTCCTTTCCCCGGGCGGATCAAGTTACGACCTATTTCACAGCTATGAAGAGCGAGGAACTTTTTTTAAACAATTAGTAAAAACGTTATCATAGACTTTGACGAAATATGTGCCTATTAGTAGGATCAAGCGACATAAAATGTTGCACTAACAGGTACATATGATGGCTATTTCTCAATCATCACTTCGCGTAACGTTCTTTGTAACAATTATAGCGCTTGCACTCACAGGCCTTGTTTTTATCTATTCTGCAAGCTCAGTCTATGCTATGGAACTCTACCAAGACAGCGCATTTTTTGTAAAAAAACAGCTGGTAGCTCTCATTCTTGCTGCTATTATCACCTGCATTCTCGCACTCCTCCCCCTAGAAACGCTACAAAAAGTAGCCCCAATATTTTTTCTAATAAGTTTAGGCCTAACCTGTGCAACACTTATTCCTGGCATTGGTTCGGTTATTAACGGATCACGACGCTGGCTCTTTCTAGCAGGATTTTCGCTACAACCAAGCGAGCTTCTTAAGTCATCTTTTATCCTCTATTTTGCATCATATCTTGATCGAAAACCAATCAACTCCGCACGCCCTAGTAAAACATTTCTTCCTATTCTTATTATTCTCGGCATTTGTTGCATAATCCTTCTAAAACAACCTGATTTTGGACAAGCTGTCACGCTAACACTCTCTGTCCTTCTCATATTCTTCATTACGGGAGGAAACAGCAAATACCTGCTCTGGCTCAGTTTTATTTTTATAATTGGAACAGGCATATTGGGTATAGCAAAACCCTATCGCTTCCGCCGCATACTTATATTCTTAGATCCTTGGAAAGACCCACAAGGTGCTGGCTTTCAAATTATTCAATCACTTATCGCTATTGGATCAGGATCGTGGCTCGGAACCGGCATAGCCCAATCAAAACAAAAATTTTTCTACCTTCCCATGCAACACACTGACTTTATTTTCTCCGTAATTGCTGAAGAAACCGGATTTATTGGCGTATCATTACTCATCAGTTTATTCCTCCTATTACTCTGGTCAGGAATTCGCCTAGCAAAACATATGACCACCACATTCGGCGCGATTGCATGCCTTGGATTTACATTCCTCGTTTTACTGCAGACAGTAATGAACATCTGCGTTTCCACAGGCCTCGTCCCTACAAAAGGAATCGGACTTCCTTTTATTAGCTACGGAGGCTCTTCTCTTCTCGGATTATCTATATTGCTAGGAAGCGTTCTTAATGCTTCGCTAGAAGAATCTTTTAGTCACTAATCTTCCTATTGCAATCTCATACAATCGTAGTAGGCTACTCAAAATATTCTTCTTACAAGGAGATACTAGAATTATGGCATGCACCATTGGCATAATAGGAGCAGGACGCGTTGGATCAACAATCGCATATGGATTACTAGAAAACAATCTTGCAGCGCGCATCCTTCTTGTTGATCTAAATAAAGAACAATGCCACGGTGAAGAATTAGATCTCTCAGATGCACTTGCATTTTCTCGAACCTCATCCGTTAAACAAGTCTGTTTTAAAGACCTTGAAACAGCAAACATTATAATCATTGCAGCAGGAAAAGCCCAATCAAGCGCTCAAGAAAATCGCAATGAACTTATCAAGACCAACCAAGCAATCATCTCTGATATCTGCCATAATTTATCGAATATCCCAAAAAGTACGATTATTATTCTTGTTACCAACCCTGTTGATATTATCACCCGTGTTGCCATGGAAGCATTACCAAACCATCCGCGCAACCACATCTTTGGATCAGGAACCTGGTTAGATACCCAACGCCTCCGCAGGATTCTAGGAAACACGGTCAATGTTGCACCAGAATCGATCCAAGCCTTCATTATTGGCGAGCATGGAGATAATCAAATCTTCGCATGGCAAAACGCAACAATTGGCGGAATACCCCTTGCAGCATGGAACATCGAAAAAAACAGCTTAGCACTCATCGAAGAGAAAACACGCTCTACGGTATACGAAATTATTGCAAGCAAACAAGCAACCTACTTTGGCATTGCCTCTTGCATTGTTGACATATGTAGTGCAATCATATTCGACGAACACCGAATACTGCCACTCTCATGGTCTCAAAACCCAGATGAGCCACCATTCAGCCTACCCTCAATTATTGGAAAAGATGGAATAATAAAGCAATACAATCTTCCCCTTTCAGAGCCAGAAGTAAACCGACTTGAAGAAAGCCGAAAACAATTGAACGCCACATGGTTTTCAATATCACACAAAGAAGACACCGGAGGAATAACCCTCAGGTAAACCGAAAAAATGGATTTATTATTCTTAACCCAAAGGAGAAACCTATGGAAACGAACATGATGATTATGCTTGGTGTCGGCGCAGTTATACTTCTCGCTATTATTTATTACGCGTTCTTCAGCAAATAAATAATACGAAAAGCAGATCGGGGAATATTTTATATAAAATATTCCCCGATCTGCTTTTTTCAAAAACTAGTTATAGCTGTTTCCAACTCATCAACAACTCAACAAATAAACGCACACCAAAACCTGTTGCCCCAGTCGAACGAATATATGTCTTATCCGGAACCTTAAAAGAAACCCCGGCAATATCAATATGAGCCCATACAAGAGCATCCGGTACAAATTGCGACAAAAACTTACCTGCCGTTACGGCACCAGCACGATACCCCTCTTTCCCAATATTGCAAACATCTGCAACATCCGAGGTAACAGCTTTGTCATATTCGCCAGAAAATGGCAAAGCCCAAACTTTATCCCCCGAAACAGCACCCGCATGCTCAAGTCGTACACGTAATGTTGTATTTTCAGTCATTAATCCGGCATAAAATGAACCCAGCGCGTAAGCACATGCACCAGTCAAGGTAGCAATATCAATAAGTGCATCAAGCTGATATTCTTTGCATATATACCCCAGAGCATCAGCCAAAATTAAGCGCCCTTCTGCATCGGTATTTTTAATTTCCGACGTTTTCCCATTATAATGATAAATAATATCACCAGGCTTTGTTGCTGAACCACTCGGCATATTTTCCGTTAACGGAACTGCAGCAACAACACGCACATGCGGCTTCAAATGAGCTATCGCCTGCATTGTTGCAAGAACAGATGCCGCGCCCGCCATGTCATCTTTCATCTCATCCATGCTCTGAGAAGGCTTAATACTAATACCGCCCGAATCAAAGGTAACGCCCTTACCAACTAACCCAATAGTTTGATGCGCTGACTCTTCTGGAAGATATTCAACTACAACAAAGCGCGGTTCTTGCACAGATCCTTGACTTACAGCGAGCAAACCGCCCATACCCAACTCTTGAATTTTCTGCTTATCAAAAATCTGACAGTGAAGATTCGGATGAGCTTGCGCTATATCACTAAAAGATTCCGCCATTGCCGAAGGAGTAAGCGCACAAGGAGGCATGTCACACCATCGACGCGCCTGATTAACAGCAAAACCTTCCCAGACACCTCGCTCCCAACCAAACTTAATAGCTTCATGATCCGCTTCTTTGGCAACAAGAAGAAAATCATATTCTTGATCTAGGTGGCGCTTAGAATCGGTTATATATTCATTAAATTGATAAGCTGACATCATTGAGATTGATGCAACTTCTTGTGCTAATTCAAACGCATCAATACCAAACATCTCAGGAAAGGGAAGATCTAAAACCACCACCCCCGGCACTACTTTTTCAAGATATCGAATTACAGAGCCTATCGCTTGCCGCAACGATTCTAATAAACTCACACTCGATGTATCTAAATTGCCTAATCCAACAACAAGAACAGTGCACAAGACCCCATCCCTTATCCCGTATAATGGCAACAAAGAAGCACAATCAGCAGAAAATTTATTTTTTTTGGTCCATACATCATACGAAATTCCAACCTGCTCCATCCATTGACGCTGTTCTTGAGTTATACTAGACGCTGAATCAACAAAAAAAACATACGTATCACCCTGAATATTTATTAATGGATGTTTTGCTACACGCATCTGTATCATATACTCTTCCTCTTGATAGTTGTACGCAATACATAATTCCCTCAATACCCCCTAGTATACCGAGCTTTTTCAAAATAACAGCGCCAAAAACCCTAGACAAAAAATGCAGCCCTGGTATAATTGAAAGATAGAATTAATAAAATTTAATCGGAAATAAAATGAAACACAAAGTACAGAGCTCGATAGTCCTGAGCTTAACGGCAACGCTCTTTTTAAACATACAAGCTGCAAATATCCAAATAATTGACAACCGGACAGCACAAAGAATCAATCAATATTTTGGTATGCATGCTGAAGCTTTCAAAAAAAACCACAACACCGTTTCTCGCTGCATTAGACGATACGAACACACAAATCAAGAGAATACACTTAATTTGCGACGCCCAAAAATTACAGAAAGCCTTATGGAAAAGAAACACCATTATGTAACACTCATGACCTTCGGAATTACGTACATCTCAACGAACAATAGCACGCTTGCCGCTGAACTCCCCCATTTAAAAAATTTATTTTCTTCCCTAAGTAACCAATATGAGCTCTTTCAAAGGCTAAGCAACACGACTGATACTATCACCAGTAAAAAAGCCAAACGAACACTCATACAACAAACAACTCGAGCAAAACAAATCTTGCAAGCGGTTGCGCCAACATTAAAAGTAAAAAGCATTAAAAGAACTATCGTGCTTACATAATCACATAAAACATCTTACCAGCAACAACCCCTGCCCCAATAGCCACCCCAGCGACCCCAACCCCAACTCGCTGGAGAAACACAACCAGAGCGCCAAGGGTACGCACAACCATATCCAAGCCCAACACCAAAACTAACTAAGGGCGCAGAAGCACGACGACGTAATTCACGTTCTTTTTTCTTTTTTGCAATCCGCTCTTCATTAACATACTCTGCAAAATCAGATATATTTGCTCGCTCTAAAAAACGCCGCATATCAGCAGGGGAAAAGCTTGCCGCATCAATAATTTGCGTAACCAGCGGAACGCCGTCTTTAAAAAAAAGAATAGCATCCTGAGTTAACCCCAGCTCTTGTCTTAACTCACTCAGATCTCCGCGATCAAAATTAATCGCAATAAATGCAACCGAGTCACTATATTTTGACCTATTACTGAATGAATCAAGTATTTCAACAACATTTTCCACAGCATGCCATCGCTGCGAATATGTTTTCTCACCATCTTCATCAGCAAAACCGGCTCGGTCCCGCGCAGAAAGACTATATGCAAATGCAACAATTAACGAATGCTCTTTTTTTATACGCTGAAACTTTTTTTGTACATGTACCATCGACACATCTGCAAAAAAGGAACCAAAAACTAAGGCGCCTAACAAACCTATATATCTTACGATTCTCATGATAAATCTCCCCAGCTATCACCATCAACCATAATTTTTTCTAATGGGCGACGACCTAAATTATCTGTTACATATTGTTCTGATAAAAACTTGGCAATAAATCGTTGTACTCGATACGCATAGGCATCAGGCTCATAAAAAAATGAATCAAAATGATGTCTGCCATTAGTAATCCAAAACCGCTTAAAGCCGCTTACTGCATCATAAATACGCCGAACTGCCACCGGAGGAGCTTTTTCATCACGTTTACAAGTAATAAAAAAAACGGGAATAAATACATGTTGAGCCGCAGCAACATTATCCAGAGGAACTACCCGCGTTGGTATCTGTGCAGCATCAATATGCGCAATTATTTTTAGAACCATTTTTAATAATTCTTGAACATACTCGTTATAGGCAAACTTTTTTAAAAATGAACGCCCAGGAACCGCAAATTTTTGGCCTAATATTGAAAACTCTAAATTGTTAATACTACGAGCTAATAAATCTTCTGATGACTCAAATGGACAATCCCAAACAGCACAATCAAATAAATTTCCATATGTTGCTTGAGCATTTAAACAGGATACTGCCCCCATAGAAAAAGCATACGAAATAAGAGGCAACTTAGATAATTCCCGATCAGAGCGAATAAAGTCCACAGCAGCTTTTACATCATAGACTTCATCACGCCCAAAGGTACAACACTGATCATCCACATCCTTCCCATGAGCACGAAAATCAAAGAGCATAACGTGATACTGATCAAACATGCGACGTAAAAATTTCACATCTGATGCACTGCACATAAAACCATGACAAATTAATACGGTCGCCTTCGCGCCTGGTTTACGATAGAGTATTCCTTTACGAATAATTCGCTTACGACGACCAATACCCCCATCACTCTCAAGACAAACGCGCTCAGGATAGACACCCGCATATTTAAAATATTTTTGTTGCGCACCCCGCACATCACTCTCGCCCAGCAAAAAAATTAATAGACAAAACAATCCTACATATTTCATGCAACACCCCCTCTAGCATAAAACACAGATCGATCATTAAAAAATTTCTGCAACTCAGCCATAGTTGTATTTGTCTGCCCGTACGGCGCTCCTGGAAAAGGCGCCCAGGTTTTATTTGTTTTATTAATTGCCTGAGCAAAACGCCCTTGGACAATATCCTCCACGGCATCATTTTCATACAAAAGAGCAATAGCACCTAAATCTTGATTAAAAGGCTTAAAATCGGCAAACCCATACTGCTTTTCCAAACCATTCCACGTAGACTGAAGAAACATATAGCGTCCCGCAGCCGAGCTACGCTTTAACTCACCAGATTTTCTTTTAAACTCAATAACCCCTGGATGCTTATCATACCCACGAAACCATTGATATGGGTACCGCAAAGAATACCCCAATATACCCGCATCAAAAGTTCCCTCTGCATATGCAATTACATCTAAAAAGGCCTTAACTCGATTGTTTTTCCGTGCCTCTACTAACGACTCAAATCGAACCCCAAAACAGACGCCAACCAAACAGAGCAATCCGAAAAAACCTTTAACAAAATACTTCATACGAGCCCCCACCACTTATTTTTCTTATTTTTTCATTTACATTCTAGCAGATTAAAATTACAAAAATAAATATTTTTTTAAATTTCAACAAAATAAATATACATAGCGGGATTCGCAAAGACTCTACTTCAAAAAAAACAATCACAATTCTCGCACCTTTTTTATTTAAACAAGGTTTTCATACATAATTTAAGGAATAAAAGGTTTTTCTTCCGTTCACGCTCACCTTATGATACCTTACCTGAAGATGGTTCTTCTGGAGCCAAGTATGCAAGAGTGGCGAAATTGGCAGACGCGCTGGATTTAGGTTCCAGTCCCGAAAGGGGTGGGGGTTCGAGTCCCTTCTCTTGCACCAAATCTATTAGGGAGAGCGTATGAAATGCGATGGGCCTTTTGTTTCCTGTAACATCGATATAGATACTACTCAAACTACATCTTCACGTGCTCATATACATATCGAACAACCGATAGTTTCCGAAATTTATCAAAAAGCTCTTCTTACCCATCAAAAACAGATCCAAGCTCGAGGATTTGAACGAGGAACAGTACCCCTTGCCTACCTTGAAAAAACCTATCGCTCATTCATCATCGAACATATGAAAGAATTTCTACTTAATCACTGTGTCCTTAACACCCTCTGCGAGCACATTTGCACAAACCATATTTTGTGTGTTGGCTACCCTATACTTGAATCAATACATATTGAGCCTGATCAAAAAGCTAACTTCACGTTCTCACTTCCCCAAGTGCCTATTTTCACTAAACAGCCATGGAAATCAATAACCTTTCAACCACCAAAACGGCGGAACTATAAAGATATTGATAAACAGGTCGAAACATTTCTTACACAAGAATGCGCCCAAGAAAAAATCAACGTCGATACGAGAACCATAGCTCCTGGAGACTGGGTACAATTTTCCATAGCACTGTTTAATGAAAAACAAAATACACCACTAAACCATAAAGATCTCTTATGGCTACGCCTAGGTGACGATGACCCGGATTATGAAGCCTTAGAAATTTTTATTGGGAAAAAAAACAACGATACATTTATCTCTAAAAGTATTTTCTTACAGCACTATTTCAGCAAACAGTGGGATTCTGACTACTGTTATTTTATACAAATACACAACATCATTCCAAAATCACAGCTCCATGAATCATACCTCTCCCACTTCTTCTCATGTACCCAAAAACAAGATCTTAAAAACCTATGCGTTCAAATATTTTCATTCAGAAATGACCTTTCTCTCCGTAGAGAAATCGTTTCGCACCTCTTTAAAACACTACAAAGAACCATTCAAGCGTCAATACCACCTACCCTACTAACACAACAAGAGCACTACGTACTACAAGAAGTACAAAAAACACCTGATTATCCGGTATACCGATTACAAAAAGATTTTAAATTAAAAATTCGTCAACTCGCAGAAAAACAACTAAGAGAAACAATTATTATGGATTACATCGCGAGAGAAGAGCATATACAACCAAAAGAAGATGATATTTTTGCCTACCTTGCCCTGCATCAAAATCCACGCACAAAAGATCTCTTGAATTTTCACCTACCAACAACACAAGTCAACGGACAAGAGCAACCAATTCCAGCAAACATCATTAAACTTTCCTGTTTGCGAGAAAAAACGTTAAACTATGCCTTAAAAAAACTCACTCACATCGCTTGAAAATATGAGACCTGAAAACGTTGTTATTATTGGATCTGGCCCTGCCGGATTAACTGCTGCTCTATATTGCGCCCGAATGGGACTTTCGCCCCTAATAATTGAAGGCCCTCTCCCCGGCGGACAGCTTATGACTACCTTTTTAGTAGAAAACTGGCCGGGAGAGAAAAGCATTCTTGGGCCATCTCTAATGAACAATCTCCGGGAACACGCTACTCATCTTGGTACACGATTTATCAGCGAAACGGTTACCAATATAGAAACATCAAAACAACCGTTTACCATTATTACCAAAAACAACACACGCATTCACGCACAAAGCATTATTATAGCAACAGGCTCTACACCCCGGCGAATCGGATGTCCGGGCGAGGATCTTTATTGGGGAATCGGCGTTTCTTCTTGCGCTGTTTGCGATGGAGCTTTTTATAAGGATAAAACCGTAGCGGTCATTGGTGGCGGCAACACTGCTCTCGGACATATTCTCTTTTTATCACGATTTGCCAGACAGCTCTTTTTAATACATCACGGGACCCAGCTTACCGCAACTGAACAACACCTTATTGAAAGCCTCAAGAATATTGCTCATCTTTCTATTTTTTACCAAACAAAAGTTAAAGAAATCATTGGCGACACAAAAAAAATCACAGAACTACAACTCAACAGTCAAAACCCCGAAATACCATCGAAAATTTCAGCAGATGGCGTCTTTGTTGCAATCGGCAGTCAAGCTACGACATCCTTCCTACCCCCAGAAATAAGACTTTCAGAAAAAAAACAGATTGTCATATCCCATACCACACAGACCTCTGTTGATGGGATATTTGCTGCTGGCGATGTAACTATTCATGCCTATCGACAAGCCATTACGGCAGCATCTGCAGGATGTCAAGCCGCACTGGATGTACAAAATTATTTGAAAAAAAACAACATTCCCGTACACTAATATCGTGATGCGTACCAATAACAAGACAATTTAGGAAATTCCACTATGTCGATTACTTTTAAACCTAAACGCGTTAAGCGTCTTAGAAAACACGGATTTTTAGCTCGCATGGCTACGCGCTCAGGACAAGATGTTATTCGTCGTCGCCGTGCAAAAGGCAGAAAACGTTTAACGGTCTAAGCTTTACATGAAGCTGCAACAAAGAAAACGGCGGCGGGTATTTTCAAAAACCGCTGCCATTCTTTATTCTTCCCGACGTCTTTACTCAAATGACTTTATTGATATTAAAATAGCATCATTTAGCCCGACCTCAGAAACCGAAAACGCCCGGTGTATAGGTGTTGTTTCTAAAAAAATTGGCAACGCAGTTACGCGGAATCTTCTTAAGCGACGTCTTCGCTCAATCTGGCATACACTAGATCTTAAAACAACGAAATATCACTGGATCTTCTTTTGTAAAAAAGGCATCGAAAAAGCCTCGTATGAAACAATACGTATAGCAATATCTACTGCGCACCAAAAATTTCTAAAAAAACAGACTATTCAAGCAACGAATCACGAACCCGTTGATATAGATCCTGATCAAAAGACGACAAAAGCGTAAATAGTTGTGTTGCAATAATACGCTCTTCCCCGGTTCCTTCATAGGTATAATACCAAGCTAACTCTCTGCAATAGGACTCAAAAAAAAACGGCGCTTCACTCAACGAACTATATTGAACAATACCATATATAATGGCTTTTTTAAGCCACATCCCCCGCAAAGAAGAACGGGCAAACGCGTTAATAACAAGATCTTGTACTCTTCCCCAACGCTGCGCAGCAATAGACCACATAACGACAAGGCGCATGCCCGTTCGCCATAAGACTTCCGAAGAAAATGAATCGCATAAATTAGCCAGGGAATCAAGAGACTGCTCCTCCCCTGGCCACCATTCAAAAATATAAGAATACGCTAAAACAACTTTTTCATAATTTAATTGAGCTTCATATAAAGATATGGCTCGAAAACATGCTTCTTTAGCGCGAATATCACCAAATACATGAAAAAGTTCACTCTCCAAAAGCGCCACAAAAGCCTTATCTGATATGGAGTGAGACAACAAGCGAAAAACCGATAACGCGCGTTCCCGCTCCCCCCTCATAACTAATTCAGACAATTTAAACCATGCGATGTTTGATTTGCTTTGGAGCGCTTCTCTCATATCCCAGCCTTTTAGACAAAAAACCTAACATACGCAATCTGTGCCGAGCTTACTACGAGTCCTACCGAATAGCAAAACCTCACTATTTAGAGTCAGAAGAAGTTACTGAAAACGCATTCTGCAGCGGCCGCACCTGGACAATAAAATCCTCAAAACGTAACAACCGTTGACACAAGCTCATCTTTTTATCAATGGCACGCATAAGATGAGCTAAATAACTTTCCCAATAACCAAAAAGATCTTCAACCAGATGCTCAAAGGTAACAGTATCAAACTCTAAACTTTGGAGAAGAACCATCTGTTCATTTTCTAGAATACTTTGATTTTCAGCACCATTACGAAGAGAAACCAATAGAAACGCATGCTCGGAATACAAGCCGAGATCATCCAACTTTTTACAAATTGTGCGAACATAGGATTCACCAGTTTCAACAACTTTGCTTATTTTTTTTGCAAGTGAATCAACTGAAATAAAACTTCCTGATTTAACTAATACTTCCGCCAATAAATGCTCCATCTCCCCTTGCATCTTTTTGAGCGAATCAAGATATCTTACATATAACCGTAAATCTTCTAAGATTTCTTGCGCTATACGAGGAGAAATATGTTCACCGGAAAAAAGAACCGTGTTTGCATACCACACCAATTCACGATATTGCAAAAATAATTGAGTAACAATCGGCAACGTAACAGCAGAGCCAAGGAGCGGAGCCAACATATGTGCATATTTTTCAGAAATCGGTGTTAACGTTTTACGAACAACGCGCTCAGTAATGCGATCTAATCCCAGGGCAAATAAGCCGTAAACAGTACCAACGGAAACCCAAGCCGCTGTTTTTACTCGGGGAGAAATTTGATCTTCCACTCGCCCACATGCACAAATAGGTAAAAAACTCCCGCTGAGAAAAACAACACTGGTTACTAGTCGCAACATATACCACATCTTCATCATCACACCCTCTCCGTAAATAATCCTACCACCCCGAGCATAATACAGCCATGCCAAGAGAACAATATATAAAAAAACAATAATTATTGACAAATAGCAACAAAATTCGATATTCTTAACAAAGATAGACATCATTTTTATTAAAAGGAGAAAATCATGAAGAAATCATTACTCATCGTTAGCAGTATAGCGGCAATTCTCGGTAATTCTATACAAGCAACAGAACACAAAAAGATGGCTAAAAAATCTGAAGCATGCCCAACAACCAGCAACGCTAAAAAAGAGAAAAAACAGCAGAAAGATCCGCATGAAAAAAAAGCGGGCAAAATATTAAAAGAGATTATCACAGAAAATACAAAGCTAACGGGCGAACAAAAGAAAAAACCAGGCTATTTTATGAAAACCAATCGCGGGAAAGAATTAAAAGCAACAATTCTTGAACACGTGAAAAACAAAAAAACTGCTGAAGAAATCAAAAAAGATAGTACTTTAGTAAGCACTATCAAAACTGCATTTAATGAATATCTAGCAAAACCAAAAAAATAATCTCATTCAAGAATTAAGATGAGAATCGACGCCTTACCATAGGCAAAACTATTTTCATGGCCCAGCATATTATGCTGGGCCATGACTTTCTTATTTATTTACCAAACGTCTCTAATGCTTTTACCGCCAACTTACGATCGTTATAAAACGCAATCGCAACATCAACTATGTACTCAAATTGTGGGCGAACCGGTTTAAGACGCTCTTCTAATTCTTTGGATTTTTGTGCATCAAGCCCATTTGAATTAGAACTGAGATCTACTTGAATAATCGCAACTAATGATCGATCTTGATTTTGTGCTTGCACATTGTTTTTTGGTAAAACAACGAAGAGCACTTTTATGTCCTCAACCAACGTTTCGCGTTCATCAAAGAGTAGAATAAGATCCTGCGGGTTTTCACCAGATGGCTCATAGCCTACGGCATACTTCAAGCCACGAAACCAGACTGAATTAGCAGCCTCAGTTATCGCATTTAATTTTTTAGTAGATTCTTCAAGTGACAAATTACGAGTGCTTATTTGAGTCGAAAGATTAGGTAACGCGTTTGCTAGCTTTTTTTGCACTTCTAAATAGTTACACTTCTCCGACCAATAACACAGCTCTTTCAATAGCTCCTCTGCAAAAGCATATTGCGCTTTTGTTTTCTCTGCATTTGCATATCCAAGACCTAGGGCAATCCCGGTAACCGAACGTGATGTAATCCAATCAATATTCTTAATCAGCTTAACGCCGCCATATAATCCCAGTATGGACCCTATAGAAAATACATACGGTTTTTTTTCTGCAAACCGCAACACGGTGTTTGTGCCATCGTAGAGATAATCTGTAAAACCTTTTGCACCAGGAACCGGAGCACCTGTATCTTTATTCCACCACCAAACTGCTCCAACGCTTCCAAGACCAAGGAGCAACATTTTTTCAGGAGTCTTCAGTATTCGTGCCTTTGCAATAGTACCTATTGGATTCAGAATTAAAACTAGACCTAAAGCCAATATCACTTCTTTTTTTATATTCATGCTAACCCCCATGCATTCATACGGAGTTTTCGATCGTTATAAAAATTTACAGCAACATCAACAACATAGGTTAAATGTTTTTTTAATTCAGGATCCAAGTCTACCTTCTGAAAATTTTGATTAGAAGCCGGGATCTTATTAATTTCAGCATTTAATTTTTGTATAGAACTAATTAACTTATTAGACGGATCAAAAAGCAAAATTTGCTGCTCAGGCAAACAATAATACAGATCTATCCATAAAGTACGCTGGGGACGAAGCCACAAATACGATAGGCCTATAGGTGCTGTGCCCCCAATATTGTTTAAGCATTCAATCGCTTTTGCACCATTAAGCATAGCACCAACATTTTGTATTTTTTCTTTAAGATCATCACAATTTGTATATTGAGAAAGCATTTTACTTAACTCTCCAAGTAATTTTTTAGCATAATTATATGATTCACGAACTTTTGTTTCTTCAGAAGAATGGATCAAACTAGAAATATACCACCGCGGTTTTGTTGAAGCCTGCTCTGCAATATATTTTGCTGTAATTGGCCCTCGAACTGCAGCAACATACAATCCTTGATACCCTACATACGCCGCTAACGCTACCCCGAAAATTGTCTTGCGCGGATGTATTTTTGCAATCTCATAAAAACTAGAAAGGTCCCCACAAGCTCGCTTTATCAATCCTTTACCAGAGACAATACCAGCTGATAGCCATGAATTATTTTGCGATTGAAACAAGTGATTTGGCTCTTTTTGAGGTAAATCTGAAACCACCGATACACGAGGTACTTCAGGGAAAGACACAGGATCCGACGTAGTTGATGAAATCTGATCTATTTTGTGTTGATTAGACGGGAATAAGGATTCTTTTTTTTGAAGTCTTTTTTTGTTCACATAGCCAGCAAAAGTATTTACTTGCGCCCAAGACCATAGCGCTGATTTTTTAGCAAAGGAACCAACAGGTTTTGCTACCTTCTTACTACCAGTAACAGTAGATGCCAGTATCGTTTTTATTATTTCGAAGGATGCACGCAACGATTCTGCACCGATAACGGCACTAGCTGATTGTGCTGCAAAAACAGACAAAAATAATAACAACAATATCTGTATTTTTTTATGATTTACTATATTCATACCAAAGCACCTCCAAGGGCGAAAACACCCTAACTCTGTCTTATCTAGCACACGAAGAAAACAAACAAAAAAAGATGGTGCCGAGAGATGGAATCGAACCACCGACACGAAGCTCTTCAGGCTTCTGCTCTACCACTGAGCTACCTCGGCAAACTACTAGACTTTCAGAACCTCCATTCATATGCATTAATTGTGTCACAAAAGCAGAGATCTGTCAACATCCTGTCTTTAATTGCAGCCTGTGCTATCATATCTATATGCATATACCTTTTTATTTTTATGGATTTTGCCATGGAGCGCTTCAAATCAAATCTTCTGTCAACAAAAAAAACTTTTTCATCTGCTCTTGCTTCCATCTCCACGCTCCAAGAATTAACAGCGCTTGAAGCAACCTTTTTAGAAAAAAATGGATTAATCGCTCAATTATTACAAGAATTTAAAGCATTATCACCAGAAAATAAGCGCTCATGCGGCACCGAATTCAATGCATTTCGCGAAGAAATTCGAACGGCTATAGATGCTAAAAAAAATGCTCTGTTGCTTTCACCAGTAAACAACAGAATACAAAGCCGACCTATTGACGTAACAGCATACAAAAGTGAGCCCAAAGGTTCGCTCCATCCAGAAACACTCGCTATCCAGGAACTAGAAAACATTCTTATCACCATGGGGTTCCAGCTCGCCGAAGGCCCAGAACTTGAGCAAGAATGGTACAACTTTGATGCCCTCAACATTCCCGCAACACATCCTGCGCGCGACATGCAAGATACCTTCTGGGTGCCCCAACCACACCATCTACTGCGTACACATACCTCATCAGTACAAATTCGCGCCATGCAACAACAGAGACCTCCCTTGGCCATATCCGCCATTGGCCGAGTCTATCGATGCGAAGCGACCGATGCATGCCATGACTATATGTTTTTACAGTGCGAAGGTCTCGTAATAGATAAAAATATTTCCCTGGCAAATCTCTTTGCGACCATAAAAACGTTGCTACAAAAACTCTTTCATAACAACACACTCCAAATTCGCGTGCGTCCAAGCTATTTTCCTTTTGTTGAGCCAGGCGTAGAAATTGACTTAACCTGTCCATTCTGTTCCTCAGGTTGTCCTACCTGCAAGCGCAGTCGCTGGATTGAAATTTGTGGGGCTGGATTGGTCCATCCTAACGTATTACGTGCAGCAAATATTAACCCACAAGAATGGAGTGGTTTTGCTTTTGGATTCGGGTTAACTCGACTTATCATGCTTAAATATGGCATCGATGATATTCGCCACCTTCACAGCGCAAAAATAGAGTTTTTACAACAATTTTAAAAAAAGGAAACACCGTGAAACAGATTACACTTGCTCTCTTAGCATATAGCAGCATAACAGTAGCGATGCAATTACCACAGGAAAACAAAGATCAGACGACAGAAGCCATTACTACCTTTTCAAAATACTATGCCCCTAAAAAAACCGACACTATATGGGAAGTATTTCACAAATTAGATGATGGTCTAAGTTATCTTAAAACACTTCCAAAAGAACTGCAAACAAAAGACTTTGCCGCAAAGCTCCAGCCAACACTAGATGCATACAATGAACTCTTTCAAGACGTTGATCCGCATCAAATACAATCCGCACTCACTGAACAAGAAAAATGCGTGGAAGCAGTCCACTGTTTTCTAAAATTCATGGAACAAAACTTTGCAGCACTACAAAAATAAAAAACTGCAAAAAAATATAGGGACGGGTTTCCCCCCCCCCCTATATAATATCTACTTAGGTAATTCAGCTAAAAACTGCAAAACCGCATCCGCGGTCATAGAAATATAATCAATCTGACTACGAATCAAGAAATCTCGCAATACTGGTGAATCTGCAGGACCCTGGCCACAAATACCAATACGCTTATTTGCGTGATGCACTTTTTCAATCGCCTCTTCAATCATTTGATATACTGCTGGATCATTTTCATTGTATAAATGCTGCACCGCAACAGTATCGCGATCTACACCAAGGGCCAATTGCGTTAAGTCATTAGAGCCAATAGAAAATGCATCACAATAAGGCAGATATGACTCCAAGTTGCGTACATTTTCAGGCAGCTCAACCATCATGTATAATGCAAATCCGTCTTTTCCTCGGACAAGGCCAGCCTGCTCTATACTACGCGCAACCTGTTCCATTTCACTAACTGAACGAACAAATGGTATCATAAGCATACAATTATGTAGCCCAAACTGTTGGCGAACTCGGCGTATTGCTGCCAACTCAAGCATAAAAGCATCCTGGTACTGTTCACTTAAATAACGAGAAGCGCCCCGTAAACCAAGCATTGGATTTGCTTCATGCGTTTCAAAAATAGAACCCGCTAAAAGCGATGCATACTCATTACTTTTTAAATCCGTAGCCCGAACTACAACCGGACGCGGATACATCGCCGCTGCAATCACACCAATAGATTCAGCGAGCATACTAACAAATGTTTCAGCCCAAGCCTCTGGTTGCGCCAAAAGTTTTTCACTAATCACTTCACGCAAAATTGCATCATTAATCTGTTCAGGATGCGCACAAGCCTGGGGATGCACACCAATACTGGAAGCAATAATAAACTCAGATCGCACAAGTCCGACGCCTTCAACCGGCAAAAACGACGCATTAATAGCGCGCAACGCGTCACTAATATTCAACTGCAAGGGGATCGGTGATGCAACCGACTGAGCAAGAGATATCTCGGTTGTTTTGATCTCAAAAGATCCACGATAGACAACGCCCTGATCTCCGGATGAACAATCGACCGTAATCGGTTCTCCTGCAACAATCTTCGTCGTCGCGTCGCGCGTTCCCACAATCGCTGGAATCCCCAACTCTCGACTCACAATCGCTGCGTGACACGCGCGCCCACCCTGATCTGTTACTATGGCAGCTGCGCGCTCCATCAAAGGCAGCCAATCTGGATCTGTCATACTTGCAACTAGGACATCACCATCTTGCAGCGTTGCTTCGTCCTCAATAGAATTAAGAATACAAGCCCGGCCTGAAACAATACCGGAACCAACTCGTGCTCCACGAATAATCACTTTGTCTTCATCAGGCGCTACCTCAAACGCATCGAGAGAAAAAGAAACCGTATGTATTTTTTGACTATGCACTGTTTCTGGACGCGCTTGCACAACATAAATCTCGTTGTCCTCTCCATCGATAGCCCACTCAATATCCATTGGTGTCCAACGCTGATACAATGCCGAATAATAGTCTTCTATGGTTAAACCTATCTGCGCCAAAGCAATAATTTGCGCATCAGACAAGGACCAAGCCATCCGCTCTTCTTCGCTAACCGATTCTAAACTTACAACCCTAGGTCCGAGCCCTGAATGTATCGGAAATAATCGATCTAAAAATCCGCTCTGGCGATAGGTCATCCGTTTTTCTTTAGATCCAAGAAAGCGCCGCACAATTGGCGCATAGCCCTGCTGCAATTGCGCTTTTGCCACTAAAAATTCATCGGGATTAACCTGTCCTTGAACAATCGGCTCACCTAATCCAAATGACGCATTAATAGCTAAGAAATTCTTATGTCCAGTCTCTGGCTCCAGCGTGAACATAACTCCAGAAACCCCAATGTCCGCGCGAACCATTTTTTGAACACAAACAGAAAGCCCTACCTGCATAGAATCAATTCCATGATTGCGCCGATAGACAATTGCTCGATCAGTAAAGAGTGAAGCCATGCATTTACGCACAACTGTCAACAAATGATCAACCTCCGAAACATTAAGAAAGGTCTCTTGTTGACCAGCAAACGATGCCTCAGGAAGATCTTCTGCGGTTGCTGATGACCGCACAGCAACGGAAATTGCTACCCCGGAATAATTCTCCTGTAGCCTTTTAAATGCAACAAGAATCTCTTGCTCAATATCATCAGGCAAGGACGCTTCAGCAATATACGATCGAATGTTACGAGCTACGGCCGATAAAGAACTTACTGAAGTGTGATCAATTGTATCAAGCAACTGTGCTATTGGTTCTACAAGATTATTTACTTCAAGATGCCGCCAATATGCTTTTGTAGAAAGCGCAAAACCGTATGGAACACGAATACCCTTGTTCGTTAAATGCTGGTACATCTGACCAAGCGCTGCATTTTTACCACCATAAAGCGCAAGATCTTTTTGTGATATCTGATCAAAAAAAGCAATATAATTCATCCTTTTACTCCTCACTCTTCCTCGAAAGACGGTTCTTCATCAAAAACACGATCTAGCTCAACATCTCGTTCGCCTTCCTCGATCCGTTCGCGCTCATGCTCCCAATGATACCGATCGTCTTCATCCTCATAATGAGCCTGCGCAATCGTATTTTCAAACTCAACATGATATAATTCATCCTGATAAAAATCTTTTATCATAATGTCAATGTGCTGGGGAATCCCGACAAAAAACTCTATATCATTCGACACATGCTCTCGTAAGCGCTCTTCAATATCCTCATCTTCTGGGTTGCCGGCAATAACAGTAATCACCATCCCATCCTGCAAGTAAGGGATAACATTATTCCGCAAGAGAAGACCTTTGGGGAATGACTGAATAAGAGTGTGATCAAACATCGTGCCCAAAACATCAATCGCTTTTACTCCAAACACCTCTTCCAGGGCGCCAAGCAATTCTTCTTTTTCGACCAACCCCGTTTCCAACAAAAAATCTTGTACCGAAAGCGCCTCATGCTGCTCAAACTCCTGGCATAAGACTTCAAGATCTTGCGGCTCTAAAACATCACGCTTTTCCAATGCACAAACTAAGCGCTCCAATAACTCATTATGAGTATTTTTGCAAACTGAACAGCCATCCATATTCCAACTCCTGTATCAAATCAATAGGCCACTGGCGTTAGTATAAAATAGCTACTAAAAAGCACAAAGAATGATCTTCTAGACTATATAAAATGTGGACCAGGGGAGTATTCCCCTGGTCCACCGAACACTATCTAAAAAGCATTAGATAAACAATAAAATTTTTATTTCTTACGAAGCCAACTAAACTTTCTCTTTAGCGGGACCTCTGGAACCTTCACCATTGGCTTTGTCGGAAAATATTTTTTATAGAGCCAATAGGCGCTTCCACCAAAAGCCGAGGCTATTAAAAAATTTCTCAACGTTAAATAAGAAAAAAAAGTCTTTTCAACCAATGTTACTTGCGATTCTTTGATAAGATCCTCTAA
>SKJC01000015.1 GCA_007116155.1 Candidatus Babeliaceae bacterium
CTGAGACATTCCGATCATGGTTAAAAATTCTTGCACCAATAGTCGCTGATCAGCAAGATCCGAAGGTGTTTTTTGTCGTGTAGCCTTATACCCATCATACAGTTCATGACGTATATTTTTACCCGGCGCATCCCAAACAACAGCAATATATTCGGGATGAAACTGATCAAGAACTTTTTTAATCATCCGACAGAAGCCGAATACCGCTTGCACCGGACGACCATCTGGAGCCGTAAGCGATCCAATGGCATAGTATGCGCGATATAAAAAGGAAGAACCGTCAATAATATAAATTTTTTTCTTCATGTGCTCCCTTGCCACAGCTAAACATTAGTCCTTTATAGTTAGCTTACCCCAAAAAAACCCGAACGAAAGCTACTTTTTTGTTTCCCTTAGATTACTTTTATGATACAACTCGTATGGGGAAAAAGACCTCAACGTATATTAAAGATTCATATCACAGGGAGTTTTATTATGAACATCAAATATTCATTGCTACTCATACCAGCCGTACTCTGCGCAAGCAACATGAGCGCATGGAACCCAAAAGAAACGGGAACCAAAATAGTAACCGTTGTGTCTGAAGGCGTTAACAAAGGTGTTACCTTCTGCAAAGAACACAAAAAAGCCACTATTATCGCAGCGAGCACACTTGCAGCTGGCACCGGCGCATATGCTGCCCATTACTATAAGCTTGACACTAAACTTATTGCAGCCCTAAAAAATCTTTTCACAAAAAAATCTGAACAAAAAGAATCATAGCTATAAACTACCAAAGAGTGGGCGGATTCGCCCACTCTTTACCACCATCCCCAAAACCCTTCTCAGATATATTTTATAAATAGAAATAAAAAAGCTTGCAAATTTTCTAATATAATTTATCCTATACTATGTCGAAAATATAATTACGATATTTCTATGTATATCTAAATAAGAAAAGGAAGTCTTATGAATGTACGTACCCTATGCCTACTATTACTCAGTATCGCAGGTTTTAATGCCCTGGCGGCAAGTCAAACAGAAACTGAACCAACCACAGCCACCGAAAAACACCAAGAACTTTTGAAAATTCAGGGTAAATTAGAATCATTAAACAATAAGCTAAAACCAGAATCTGAAACCAACGCCGAAGAAGCCCCCGAGGAAAACCAAGGGAATGGAAACAAAGAGCAGAGTGAGAAAGCAGAGAAGTCAGAGACAAAAGAAGAAAAAAACAGAAACGAACAAGAATTAACAACAATCAAAAAAGCGCTTCAAGAAATAAACTCAGAATTAACACAACAAAAAAACGAGCAAACCAAAAAAGGAGAAAAGAGCGAACCGACAGAAATCCAAAGAGCAGCCAAACTACAAGTAGAAAACTTACTCCAAAATGTAACTGCTTATTTGCCAGAATTAAAAAAAGAAGCCGATGCTGAAGTGGTGCGCAACAGTCTTGAAAGTAGCTCTCTCTGGACCATCCTTCCCCGTGCAGCCTGGGCAAAAAGCAAAGTTAAAACCGTTCTTGCTACCGCTGCGGCATTAGTTTTAGGCTGGCATTACCGTAGAGAACTCCTGCAAGCTTGCAAACAGGGCGCACGACGTATAGGTACGGATATAACTATCCCTGCAACACTCGCCCTTGCTTACCTAAAAAATTTGACTGGCAAGGCAATACACACAACCGGAAAACAACTGCTCAATTTCGGTAGAAAATTAACCGATACACCAACCCAACAATCAAGCCTGTTTCTCCGAGCAGATGCAGCAAGCAACCCAGCAACGCTAATGCAAACTGCTTAAAGACTCCTAATAGTATTTAGATAGGAACATTAGGGCGGTGCGTTATTTGCACCGCCCTAATTTCTGCGCATATCAAAAACTCAAATTTAAAACTGACAAATCGTCAAAATAGTGTATACTTACGAGTATATGATCAAATAATACTCCTGTTCACACAGAAAAAAATAAAGGTCCTAATCAATGAACCTTCGTACAAAATTGTATCTCTTCCTTCTCGGACTTATACCCCTTACAGCAACACAAGCAGAAGCCTTTTCATACGCTCAGAACATCCTCTACATTCCGGCTCGAGCATGCCTATTCGCTGGACTATGCACTCCTTACGCCATTCAAAAAATTGGCGAATCTATTGCTAATCAATGTTCTCTTACCTGGACATGCACTAAAACCAATACAAAAGATCCATTAGCGACCAGTAAAAACCGCGCCCAGCTCTGGCCTTTTGTATTTCCAATAACGCATCCAATACGAGCAACACAAGAAACAGTAAGCAACCCAGTAATCATGACGCCGGTTGTTGGGGGAGCGCTTGTATACTCAACCTATAAACTTTGGAAAAACAGAAAAAAAATCATCGTCTCGCCGGTGCAAAAAAGCTACCAATGGTGTTCAAAGTTTTTCTTTGGGTATGTTCCTGAAGAATGGCAGAGATACTTGCGTGCAAAAAAAATACTTGCCGAAAAACAAAAATAAAATACAAGGCAATCTACGCGTAACGCTCCATAAAAATGAACGAGCCGGTTGAGCTGGTCTGCACAAAACCGAGCTGCTTATACAAACTCTGCGCACGAAGATTATTTACCCGCGTTGCTAAATAAATCGTTTTAGCACCTTGTTGTTCAAGCTCACGCATAGCCGCATGCATAAGTGCACGCCCTGCTCCATAATGCCGATATTCCCGGTCAACACCTAAATATAAAACACGGCCCGTATCTGCCTGCGTCATATAGTATGAAATAAACCCAGCAGTTCGCGCTCCAATGCGACAAACGAGCCATTGCATAGGACCTTCATGCGTTGGTTGTGCATCAGACTTTTCAATAAGATCAAGCTCGTGAACAAATGCATTAAGCGCACCATCAGCAGGTCGCTCATCAAGCCAGTACGCATCGGCTGTAAATATAGCAACAAGCCGATCAAAATCACGCGCCCGATCATAAGAAACAATGGTGCAAGCCGTAGACTGTTTATACCACCAAAATCCCCCTCCAACGGCCATAAGTGCGGCTGTTAATACAACCGTCCAGAACAAAAGGCTACGACCAAATAGCTCCATGAGCAACTCCCTTGGTATACATAATTTTTCTTAACACTAAGCCCTGCGCCGGTGCAGTTGGTATCAGCATACGATCGACTCGCTCGTTCAAACAAGAGAGAAGATACGATTCTGGTACATCAGCATATGAAGCATACCGCAATGACGCCCCGATCATGCGACGCACCATATGATGAATAAACCGATCACCCCGAATAGTAACACGATAGGCCCTAGCTTGTTTGATATACGCTATCGTACTATGCAATATCGTACAAACGGTGGCGACCCCAGCTCCATCTGAACTACTTGAGCCAAACGACCAAAAATCATGCGTTCCCCAATACTGCCCCATAGCCCACGCAAACCGCTCTGCATCAATTGCATAGGGATACACCGCACAAAATGGGGCATACCCCGGCAGACACCGATGCCGAGCAACATAATACTGATACTCTTTCCAACAAACCGCATGATGCGGATGATAACCTGGACGCGCAACACCGACCTGGCGAATATAAATATCTGACGGCAATTGGTTTTGCAATGCAAAATGAAGCTTTTTGGCATCAATAGCTAGATCAGTTCGCAGACAGGCAACCTGCCCTAATGCATGCACACCCGCGTCAGTGCGAGATGCACCAACAAGAGTACATGAATAACCAAACGCACGAGAAAAAGAATCTTTTATAACGCCAGCAACCGTTCGATTTGCTGACTGTTCTTGCCAGCCAGCAAATCGTGTACCTTCATACGCTATAACTAAGGCATACCCAGGCATATTCTTCGCTAGTATGCTTACGAATCTTTTTTGCGCATTACTGCACGCAAAACCCGCTTACGAAGACGAATATTCTTAGGCGTAACCTCAATTAACTCATCCTGCATAATCCACTCCATACAGGTCTCTAGACCCATAATACGAGGCGGCTCAATCTTAACCAATGAATCAGAACCAGAAGCACGCATGTTCGTCAATTTTTTGCCTTTACATGGATTAACCGCCATATCATCATCACGGCTGTTTTCACCAACAATTTGCCCCTCGTAGATCTCATCGCCAGGTTTCACAAAAAGTGTTCCGCGCTGCTGCAAGGTATTAAGTGCAAATGCCGTTACCGCACCCTTTTCCATAGATACCAATGCGCCTTTGGTACGCATAGTAATTTCGCCCTTATACGGGGCATATCCATGGAAGCTAAAAGTCGCAATACCGGTACCACGAGTTTCGGTCAAGAATTGACCACGAAACCCAAGTAAACCACGAGAAGGAACTTCAAACTCAATGCGAACACGTCCATTATTATAGTGATGCATATACTTCATTTCAGCCTTCTTGCGACCGAGTAATTCCATAACAACACCCTGATGATCTTCCTGAACATCGACTACCAGGTATTCAATAGGCTCGCAACGCGCACCATTAATTGTTTTAAAAATAACTTCTGGTGCAGAAACCTGCAGCTCAAAACCTTCGCGCCGCATATTTTCGATCAAAATACCAAGATGCAGCTGACCGCGCCCTGAAACCTTATAGGAATCAGAAGCATCAGTCTCTTCCACACGCAAAGCCACATTTGTTCGCAACTCTTTAAAGAGACGATCACGAATCTGCCGAGACGTTAACAAATCTCCATCCTGACCACTAAATGGTGAATCATTGACCGAGAAGAACATCGACATAGTAGGTTCATCAATGGCAACATATGGGTAAGGATCCGCTTTTCCTATTTCACAGATGGTCATGCCAATTAATGGTTGCTCTGAAAAACCAGTGATACAAATAATATCACCCTGTTCAGCCCGATCTACTTCATACCGTTCAAGCCCACAAAACTTCATCAGCTTTGTAACCTTCATAGGCTTACTGACATATTCATCTCGAGCACAAATAAACTGGCTGCCTTTTTCAATAGCACCTGCAAATACGCGACCAATAGCAATATGTCCCAAAAAGTCTGAGTAGTCCAAGTTTGTCACCAAGACACGGAGTGAATCACCATGCGATTCTGGCGCAGGAATGCGTTCAATAATCGTATCAAACAATACCATACAATCTGAAGTGCGCACCGCTGGATCAGTAGTAACATACCCATCGCGTGAGGAACCATACAAAATAGGAAAATCTAACTGATGCGTATCCGTTGCAAGATCCAAAAAGAGATCGGTAACACCATGTACTGTGCGCTCGATATCCGCATCTGGACGATCAATTTTATTAATTAATACGATAGGTCTCAAATTCAAATTTAATGCTTTTTGTAGCACAAAACGCGTCCCCGGCAAAACGCCTTCGGCCGCATCAACTAACAACAAAAAACCTTCAACCATCTGCAGCGTACGCTCAACTTCACCACCAAAATCAGAGTGACCTGGAGTATCGACAATATTAATATCATAGTCACCGTACCGAACACCGGTATTCTTTGCCAAAATGGTAATTCCACGCTCACGCTCAAGTACATTGGAATCCATAACACGATCCGCGCCCTCTTGGCACTTAACCGTTCCAGATTGCTGTAACAACTTATCAACCAAGGTCGTCTTTCCATGGTCAACGTGCGCAATAATAGCTATATTACGTAATTTTCTCTGTGCATTCGTTTCCATATATCTGCTCCACCTCCCCAAGAATCGGATGCCCCGGGCCCATGGATATCGTCTCCATGGGCCCGGGGCGTATACCTGTACCGTTATTCTATGCGTACCACATATACCATACGCAAGGGGAGTCTTTAAAAAAGTTTATATCTATACTCTATTCCATCTCATCATCAGAACAGACAGCAGCATCAGCGGTGTCACACGCAAGAACTTCTTCCAATGCATCTGCTGTATCATCTTCCGGATCGCCTACTTCACTATCAACATCCTGAGCATCAAGCCGTTGTTGCAATAACAAAGCGCACAAACGTTTTTCTTCTTTCAGATGATATAATGCAAAACACTCACTCGCCGCCTGACGGAGATAACTCAATGAAAGCCCCCCGCCAACAACACGCTTCACAGAAGAAAGCGCCAACGGCAAATAAGGACCACGCCGCAAAGACTCTTGCAAAGAAGGATACGGCAGCCGAAACCACCCACCAGCATATGCACCAATAAAAGCCTTTAAAAGCGCATCTCGCAACGCGACCTCATGCTTTTCACAAGGAGCCTGATACCTTGACTCGATAAATTGAGCAATCAACTCATCTTGAGAAACAGGGCAGCAATCTTCTTGAGCGTTAACATACAAAAACGACGTCGTCGCTAGAATCAAAAAAAACAATGTTCTTTTCATAGCACCCTTTTTAACAACAACCACTATTAATGATTCGCTGCAAATGGCAAGAGCCCCATAATACGAGCTTTTTTAATCTCAACGGTCAAGAGACGCTGATACCGGGCACTATTACCCGAAATTCTTGCAGGAAGAATTTTACCACGCTCAGTTAAAAAGTATTTTAAAAATGGCGTATTTTTATAATCAATTTGCTCAATCAATTCAGGATTTGAGGTAAAACGACACTGCTTTGGGCCTGAAGAACCAGAACGACGGACCTTGCGACGCAACATGCGAGTGCTTATTTTCAATCTTGGTTTACGTGCCATAATTATTCTCCTGCCTCTTCTTGATCTTCCACATCAACAACGTCTTCTTCCACTTTAGCCGCTTCTTCCACAACCGGAACCGACTGCTCAGCTGCTACCGCAGGCCGACGATCATCACGATCACGTCGCAAAGAACCTGCTTCTGATGCCTCTCGACGAGGTGTTTCTTCAAGCGACTCTGGTCGACGATACTCCAATGATTTTTCTGTAGGAAGCTCAGTAATAATATACCGCATGATCAAATCACGGTACTTAACACGGAATAAACGATGAATGTCTTCTAACGCTAATCCCAAATCTGCCTGAGGCAATATGAAGCGCGCAAGAAAATAAACACCATAATCATTTTTTTGAATTTGATATGCCAAGCGATACTTGCCCCATCGCTCAAAGGAAAGAACGTCTCCTTTTTGCGCGGTTATCGCCGAATGCAACTGCGATTCAACCGTTGACGCATCATCTGCTGCAATCTCAGGAACCGCAAGCAATAAGATTTCGTAACGAGCCATAGCTGTATTAGCCATTAAACACCCCTAACTAAATGGAAGTAAAACAATTACTATGTGCCCCGACTGGCTATGTGGGACACATTCAGTTATACACACTTTAAAAAATCAATAATAAAAATTGTCGCAAACTAATAATAGTTTACGACAATTATAGATCTTTGCAAAGAAGTCAGTTTTTAACGACTATTACGCAAGCGCTTGATGGCGCGCAATAACACGACCAATAAACCTAAACTGATCTTTTCCGCGAACCAACGCAATAGAAGACTGCTTTCCATTAACCGATTCTAACAAAATAAGCTCTGCAGTTTGCGTAACTTTAAATACTCCACGCGCTAACTCGGATGCCTGATTGGTATATTCAACAACCGCAACATCTCCCGAGCGCACATTCATGGATGGCGCAACAATCAACAGGTCACCTTTTTCAAATACAGGCGTCAGAGAAGCGTTCAAAAGACGCAAGGCAAACATCGAATCATCGCTCACACCTTGGAACGGAACAAACTGATCTTTGCATCCGGTCGCAACTTGCGTAAGGATGTTATTTTTTGCACTTGGCTGAGCCGGAATATCACTCACAACCGGAACCATCTGCACAACAAACTCACGATCTGAAAAGCGAGCAACAACTTGTGCTTCTTCATCTACCCCATCATTAGCTGAACGATGCGCAAACAGATCAAGTGGTTGCAACTCAAACGCCACAGCCAAGCGCTCTAGCGAGTCTTGGTTCCAGCGACGTGTTGCATTTTTAATATGGGTCAAATAACTTTCAGACATACCTGTTTTTTCAGCCAAAACCTTAGTAGTCCAACCTTTTTCGCGCAATAATTCTTTAACGCGCAGTGCGGTCATAGGTGAAGCCATGCTGTCTCCTTTATAAATTAAATCCAATATCTTTTTTAATGCTAATAAATAGCCTGAGCTTCTTGGGTATTTTCAAGAAACTACGTATACTAACTGTAACTGAAGAAGCAAAAGTTGTCAAATGGAAACTTTATGGCGATTCGAAAGACAATTAGAAAAGTTTCTGCACAAGAATTTGAACATCAAGCGTGGACAAACAATACCCTCTGTATCGGCATTGACGAAGCTGGTCGCGGATGTCTTGCAGGACCTGTGGTTACCGTAGCTCTCGCACTACACCCAGGTTGCACTTCGCCACTCATTCAAGATTCCAAAATGCTTTCGCCCAAACAACGTCAAACTGCCCTCGCCTGGATTTATGAACATGCATGGTTTCAAATCGCATTCCGCTCAGCTTCATATATCGATCAAACAAACATTCTTATTGCCACGCGTGTAGCGATGGAAGAGGCACTATTCCGACTCACCAGCAGACTCACTCCGCAAAAAGCTCATGTTCTTGTCGATGCAGTACACCTGCAACAGAAGTATAATCACCCCTGCACAACTATGTATTTTGGTGAACAACGCTCAATATCAATAGCCGCTGCATCCATCGTTGCTAAAGAAATGCGTGATGCTTTTATGATTCGACAAGAAAGCTACTTTCCTCAATTTTCTTTTGCACAACACAAAGGCTATGGGACCAAGGCCCATTATGCTGAATTAGCGACGTATGGACCAAGCCTTATTCATCGAACATCATTCTCTCTCTCTTCAAAGAAGAACCCACATGGACAAACAGAACTATTTCGGTGAAATTTTTCAGAGCTCATCAACAACCTGGCTCGGGGCGACATGGAAATGGGATCTCTATCCTCCCCTCGGATCCATTATTATTATCGAACATGATGCATACCTTCTTGCCAGCTGCATAAGCTCAATACAAACAGCGTCATCCGAGCAAAACCGCACAGCTCAACCACTCCAAAAAACTGCCGATGAACTTGCACGCGATTACCCCCATCTAGAATCGCTACTGCAAACAACTATAACCGGAACACCACTTGGCTATATCCATAATAAAAAATATCTACCACAACTAAGTCCCTATATCCCGAGAATTCATGCATTTATGCGGAGCGCAACATCAGAAGAATGTCAAAAAATACTACAAACCAATAACCCATTTGGGCTACTCGCAAGTTTTCACACCCCAACATGTATCGACACGCTTATTCTTGCTATACTACAAAGATATTGGGAACAACAAACACCAAAAGAAATAGAAATAGAACAAGTCCTGCAATGCTTCACACGCATTGCAGGACAAGATTATCTCCGCATACACCAGTTTGTTTCCGCAATGGAAACACTCTTACCACAAGGCAATCATGTTTAATTTTATTAAAAAAACACTTACCTCAATCTATCAGAAAGTTACCAGTTCACTGGGCAGGCTTTTTGCAAAGCCGATCATAGATACTTCAACGCTAGAAGAACTTGAACAGATACTATTAGAAGCAGATACAGGAACGCAAACAACAAAAAAACTTATAGTAACACTTACTAAGCAAGCGCAAAACAATGCGATTACTACCGGCGCAGATCTCCAACAAGCGCTCAAGGCTGAGTTAACCGCGCTTGTAAACCTACAACCCTACCAAGAAGACACAATTGATATTTTGCTGCTCGTTGGCATTAATGGCAGCGGCAAAACAAGCGCTGCGGGTAAATTAGCCCATCGCTACGCACAGCTTGGCAGAAGCGTAATTTTAGTCGCCGGCGATACCTTTCGCGCGGCCGCAGTTGACCAGCTCCGCATCTGGGCAGAACGCACCAACAGCACATTTATTGCAGGCAAAGAAGGCCAAGATCCTGCATCCGTAGTTTATGCAGGACTTGAGGCACATGCACAACAGCCAGAAAGTCTACTCATTATCGACACCGCAGGTCGCCTGCAAACTAAAGTCAACCTTATGCGCGAGCTTGAAAAAATGCGCGCAATCATTAGTAAAAAAGCACCGAATGCACAAGTAACCACGCTCTTAACCATTGACGCAATGCTCGGACAAAACTCCTTTGATCAGGCAAAGTTATTCCATGAAAGCACGCACCTTGATGGCATCATTCTCACCAAGATGGACGGTACCGGCAAGGGTGGCATTGTTTTTGCCATCGCCCAGATCTTTGCAATACCCGTCGCATACATCAGCTTCGGCGAATCTGTAACCGACCTTCAACCTTTTGATGCCCATGCATTTGTATCCGATCTCCTCGGCGCTTAACACGTGCGCTCAGCAACTTGAGTCGCTCTATCAATCAAAAGCAGAGGCGGCGAGCATTGCAGCGCTCTTACTGCAAAAAGTAACCGGTCTCTCCAGAAGCGCATTCCTGGCACACCCTAAAATGACGCTTGATCATGCCTCCTATACTGCGCTTATGCAGATGCTGCATGAGCATGTTGTACTTGAAAAACCCCTTGCCTATATACTCGGGCAGGTACCATTTCTTGATCTTCAAATACAAATATGCCCCCCCATACTTATCCCTCGTCCAGAGACTGAAGCTTGGTGCGCTGACCTCATAGACCGGCTAGGACGGATAGCACTACCGCAAGATCTACGCATCCTTGATCTCTGCACCGGCTCAGGGTGCATTGCCCTTGCGCTCGCCAAAGCCTTTCCACAAAGCCATATAGTTGGTGTTGATATTGCACCAGAAGCGCTCGATTTAGCTCGAGAAAACATGTCTGCAAATACTATACAGAATATATCTTGGATTCAATCTGACCTGTTTACCAACATACCCAAAGGAACGTTTGATCTTATTGTTGCCAACCCACCATATATAGCAGAAACTGCAGAACTACCCAAATCAGTACGCGCCTGGGAAGATCCACGCGCACTCTTTGCATCCGTTAGTGGAACTGCTCTAATACGCAGCATCATAGAGCAAGCGCCAAACTGGCTTTCATCACGATTAAACAACCAAATACCGCGATTGTGGATTGAAATTGGATCAGATCAAGCACACCTTGCACAAATCGTCTCTGCACTAACGCTGTACACCCAGAAAGATGCCTTTAATCAAACTCGACTCCTATTGGGTACCTAAATAATGTTGACAAAAATACAGATAGCGATATAATTATATTTGCAAATATGGAAAAAATTTATTTCCGGGAATAATAAACCGGGAATAATAAACCGGGAATAATAAACCGGGAATAATAAACCGGGAATAATAAACCGGGAATAATAATGAAAAAATTCATAACAGTCTTCTTATTCGGCATACATATTGCCTCAGCAAGCATGCTACAAGAAAACACAAAACTACCGCCCGCAGAGCAAAAAGCGCAACCATTACTCAACTGCTTCAGCCAGACAACACAACCAAAAAGCAAAACCCTTGAACAAAACTACAGCAAGCAACACTCTTTGTTCGGCAAATATTTTTCCACAAAAAATCTCCTGATTGGCGCTGGGGTTATTGGCTCCTGCGCAGCGATCTATTTCGGGTGGAAAAAATATAACAGCTATAACTTTATCAAAAAATTCACCGACAATTTTAAAAAAGCTAACAACGATCAACAAGAAGCATTACTTACAAATTTACAATCCTACTCCAGTGAACAACTAGCAACCGCTATTGGTGAAAGAGTTCTCTATTTTTACCTAAAAGATGCCAAAACAGGAGCGGTGCAAAACCGATTGCTTACACTCATAGAAGAAAAACTAAATACAAAACAACTAACAACTGTTATTGGTGAAAAAGGCTCCTATCAGTGCCTAAAATATGCCAAAACAGAAGAGGTGCAAAACCGATTGCTTACACTCGTAAAGAAACTTAGCCCAGAGCAACTAGCAACCGTTATTGGTAAAGGGAATCTATATAGCTACCTAAACCTTGCCAAAACAGAAGCGGTGCAACAAGCAATATTACTTACAAATTTACAATCCTACTCCAATGAGCAACTAGCAGCCGTTATTGGCCAAAAAAAGCTCTTTTGGTTCCTAAAATATGCCAAGACAGACGCAAGACAAGAACAATTACTTACGCTCATCAAAGAAAAACTTTCTCCAGACCAACTAGCAACCATTATTGGTGAAGCAAATCTCCGCTACTTGCTAGAAAAAAAAGCAAAAAAGGTGCAACAACAATTACTTACGCTTATAGAAAAACTTGACTCAGAACAACTAATAAACGTTATTGGTTCAAGAAACCTCGAGGATTGTCTCCGGTCTGCCAAAGCAAAAGCGGTACAACAAAAGATACTTTCACTTCTAGAAAAACTTGACTCAGAACAACTAACAAACGTTATTGGTTTAAACTACCTCTATAATTGCCTAAGACATGCCAAAACAGAAGCAGTGCAAAAAGAACTACTTACGTTGGTAGAAAAACTTGACTCAGAACGATTAGCAACCGTTATTGATCAAAATGCATCCAATTGTTACCGAAATATTTTCTCGCAAGAGTCGCGTGATGCATTTCTCGCCCGTCTTTCCCCAGAAAAACAACGCGAAATTCTTGTAACCATAGCACCTATACATGAACAAACACTTCTCCAGCTACAAACGCCAACAGAGCTCATAAATAAGCGAAGAGATGAAAATGGAGCTGTTGCATTGCGATTTAACAAAGATGTTTACCGGGAAGTTGTTAAAAAAATTAAAGAACTTACCGAGACCATCAACTCATACGGGGTAGATAACCAAACAGAACAGACGGCTCAGATAAACCGTTCCCAAATATTAAACACCGCATGCGAAGTCTTTCCTCAGGCTGATGCCGCCTATCTATGGGCAATCGCGGGGCAAGAACC
>SKJC01000014.1 GCA_007116155.1 Candidatus Babeliaceae bacterium
CAGGTGCGGAATGTCCTGGAGAAGGAGAAACTATTGCTGAGCGGATTAGAGCTGTATCCAGCCCCGAATGGCGGGGTATGGGTGCGGGTGAAATCGGAGGAGGATTGGATAGAAGCGATGGGGTTGAAAGGAATATCGGGGACATATGTCGAGGCACTGGTGAAGAAGGGGGATTAGATGATGGTAACGACAGAGAAGCACAGCAGCAGGGGACAGAAACCGCGTTTAAGCATTCCAGAGGTGCGGGAGAGCGAATTGACGCCGCTGGAGCGTGGCTTGATTGGGCAAGTGGTGCGGTTGATGGATTCTGTGGAGGATTACAAGGTATCGTGCGAGGCAGGTATCGCGCAATTAACAAAAGAGAACAGGCAATTACTCAGCTTATTGCGCGAGCAAGAGCAGCGCATCAGTCTCTTACAGAAGGATATAAAGAGCTTCGCCGCGTTATTGTCCCGTTAGTGCAGCAGAAGATGGCGGAACGTTCGCAGCAATTACAGTTACAGCGCGAAAAGAGCAAGGAAATAGATCTGGGGCTGTAGAAAAAGCTGGTAATTATTCATTAATTCTTAACTGTTAGAATGAGAATGAGAATGAGAATGAGAATGAGACCATCTGTATCTGGCTTTTCACTGGTAGAGCTATCCATCGTGTTGGTGATCTTAGGGTTGCTCACAGGTGGCATTCTCACAGGGCAGAGCTTGATTAAGGCAGCAGAAATCCGACAAACAATAAAAGATTATGAAAACTTTAGAACGGCAGTTCATTTATTTAAGAATAAATATTTTTACTTGCCTGGAGACATGCCTAATGCCACCCAGTTCTGGGGCATAGCAGGAGGAAATGGGCAAAATAATGCATGCTACCAAGTGGCTGCAGTAGGAACAGAAACATGCAATGGTGATGGTAATGGTCAAATTGAAGGAAGCAGTCCATGGTATAACGAAGAATTGAGGGCATGGCAGCACCTTGCTAATGCAGGACTTATAAATGGAAGTTTTACTGGTGCTATAGGACATGATCAGTACTATCAACCTAATGTAAATATCCCAAGCAGTAGGATTGGATCTGCGACTGGGTGGCGATATTATCATACTTTAGGTGGGGCAGGTGACAATATATGGTTTCAAGAGACAAACACTTCATATGTAATGTTGTTGAGTGGTGTTACCAACCTATCTTTGGTTCCTGAAGATTTGTGGAATATTGATAAAAAGATAGATGACGGTAAACCAGGTGGAGGAGTTATTCGCGCACTGAAAACAAGCGGTTGTACAACGGTTGATGGAATTTCCCCCCCAGGAGATACTAACGGCGAATATAATCTGCCTAATAGAAATATAGCATGTAGATCATACTTTAAGATGCCCCACTAATTTGAAATCTGACATATCCCAGCAAAATAGATCAACTATTATCAGTTATCATCAGAAGCAAATTGTAATTTATATTTTCCCAATTTTTTCCATTAAATGGGCGTTATGGGGTAGACTGGCATAGAGCGAAGTCGTTTTATATGCCTTCCAAATTACGAACAAAATGAACCATAATGTTTAGTGTGTGATTATCGCAACGGGGCAGAGCGCAGGATTTGCACCGTTTTCGTATGTGCGGAGAGAGGGGAATTATAAACAAAAGGATGGTGCGCTATAAAATACCCTTCAATCCGCATTTTGATATTGCAACTTAACACAGTATCAAACCACCCCATCTATACCATCAGTGAGTGCATTATCTCTTAATCGTCAAACGATAATGCAGCTTGTGGCGTATCAAGAGGTAACTCTGCCTGCTTGCCTGAGCCTTTAAGATGATAGCTTTGCGCTAATACAATCCTATCACCGTTGAACATAAAGCGAACATTCACGAAATACAAATCAGATGAGGCATAGGAACGATACAAAAACTCTTTGTCTAGTAGCTCATTTAATCCGCGATAGTAAGTTGCTCTGGCTAATTCTGGTTTCCATTCCTGTGCTAAAGCGAGACTAATTGTGATGGTATCCTTGTCTTTTGCATTACGACCGCTCATTTCCTTATATACGAACTCAAATAGCAATGCTCCTGCCTTACTTAATTCCCCATATTGCCTAATTCCAGCAAGATATATTTTTACAAATTGTTCGCTATCAACTTCTTTTTCTTCAATAAATCCAAACGCTCCCCGAGCAACTACTTCCCCAGTCCCAGGGGCAACCATATAAGCACCTCCCATTTTAGACGGCTTATTTGTTCTAATTCTAACAGGCAAAGAATCCGATAAAGAAGGGTTCATTTTATAAACAGCGTGCCCCCGAAGTTGTCCAACTTCAAGGGGGTTTTTTTGTAATTCTTGTTTCATTTTTTACCCCTAATTATGCAACACCAGTAACGAATGATTGCACAAAAAGTCTCAATAATCAAGTCATTTTTTGAGACTGTAGTTACCGAAGTTGAGACACCAGTTACAAAAATTGAGACACCCCCCTAGGTTTTTCAACGTGTTGAAGGCAACTCCCTTCTTATAATAAAAAAGAGGACGTGAAACTGAGTTATCCACGCCCCGCGTAGCGTGCGCCTAAAGCAAGCTAACGCGTAGCGGTGGGGTGGGTAACTCATGCTAAGAACTGCTACGCAGATTTAGCCTGTGGATAACTTTAATTTTCGTGATGATTGTCAAGAAATGTAAAAAGGAGTTCGCTACGATCACAAGATTTTCTGAAAGAGTGACTTCCAGATGCTTATGACAGCCTCAAGAAAAATAGGAGCTACTGCACCGCATTTTTCTTGAGGCTGCCAACGCATCCGAAAAAGGGGCTACCATGACCAAATGAGGAAATACGCCTCACGCTTCGCTTAGGCGATTTCTCATTGGTCAGGTTTTAAGTTTAGAACTTGCTTTTTATACGTTTTTAACGTACTATTTTTTTATGCATGTGATTGTTGAAATGCCCGAATTTACCCATAAAGCCAAAGAAAGCGGCATTTCAGATGAAGAAAGAGC
>SKJC01000004.1 GCA_007116155.1 Candidatus Babeliaceae bacterium
GCAATCTACCTTCCTGTGAGGCTTCTTCTGAGATCAACTTTGGCTGGGGTCTCGTAGCCAAAGAAAAACCTTCAGCTATTGAAAGACTGGGAGTTGTAGATTTCACTCTTAGAGAAATCCAAATTACAGATAAAACGCTTGCAGTAAATAACGCGCCAGAATTTAGTGCGTACATAGCAAAATATACCCCTGATCAAACACAAAGTTTTATCAACAACACGATTGTTAGAAAAATCTGGGACAAACACAAACAAGAATCTATTCCCGTTATTGATATCTACTCAACTACATCTCGCGATATTATAAACAAGATCTTTCAGGTTAATAATTGCCAGATTCCAAAGCTCAACAATAATCCATTTGCTATCGATGAAAACGAACTGAAAGAAATAACAACACTATATAAAGACTATCGCCTAACAGCGGATAATCATACTAAAGAGAGTTTTGAAAAAATTGCATTGCTCACAAAGCATATTGCCGACCAAGAAGAGAAAAAAGGAATGCAGCTTTCTCTTTTAGGTGTATACGGCATTATGCAAAGCACTGCTAGCTCATTTATTCAAAAATACACACTTGTCGGGCCGCTCGCATATCGATTAGGAACAGTAAATAGTCTAATCAATTCCATACTACACAAAAAACAAGAATTTAAAGCCCTGCAAAATATTTTCTCACTCTTTTCGATCAACAATATTACCGATCAAGAAAAAGCTGGAGAAACGCTTAATCTCTACTTAAATAATCCTAAAGTACCCTCACTCGCACATGCAGTAGCAATGCAACTACAAGCAGAAAAAAGTAAGAGCGATGTCAACGTCGTAAAAAACCAACTGAAAGATGAAACATTCTTCTTTGGACTCGACGGACGACTCATCACCCTCGATGAGAACAATCAGCCGGTTTATTTTGAACCAAACGAAAAAGAATAAGATCCATATAATTTACAATAAAAAACCAGGGGCACATAATGTGCCCCCTCTTCACTCATTAATCCCACTGTTTATCAAACCAATCCCAATCTTCATCAACCGCATCCTGTTCTTTTTGCGTTGGTTGGGACGGGTCAGGCTGTTGTCGTTTTTCTGCTTTTTTTGCTTCCTCTTCCAACCATTTCCGATACCGTTCTTCGGCCGCCTTCCTAGCATCTTCTTCAATCTGTTGAACTTGCTTTTGGTATTCTTCTTTAGCCAAAAAACCAAACCCAGGCAGATGACTAATATTATTAAAAATACGACCTGGGAACTTAGAAACAAACGTAATAGTATCAGCTATTGGTCTAAACAAGTTAAGCGTTATACCAGTAAACCTAACCGGGCGACCCAATACAGTTCCCTCAAGAGTAATGTCGCGCAATATCCCTTGCGAAAACTCAGCCAGTGTCCCCTGCCACCAAATACGCTTGATTACTAACATATTTGCAAGCGAACCAATAACAACTCTACCACCTTCGGCAATCGTAATACCCGCATTAGTCAACAGCTGCATTCCTGCTCGAGCAGCCTCACCCAATTGCGGGATTTTGTCTAATACAAAATTCTTGCTTTCTGCCAAAGCAACCTGAGTCTTTGCTGCAGCACAACCAACAACATTTTTTGCTATCCCCATGAACCCGGTATCACCGCAAATACGGTCCCGCTCACTTCGTAACCTCTGCAATTCTGCTTCTTGAGTCTGCTTGAAAAAATCATTCGTAACGTTCTGCATAAAAGTAGAAAACTGTGTCGATCCCTCGGTAATTGTATCTTGTAAGATCTTTTGAATTGCGCGCGTTAACGTGTCACTAAATTCAACTTCCAGAAGCAATTTTGAAGGATCCATATCATATTGCAGCAGCGAAAACGGATCTACTGAAGCATCTTTCGAATGCCCTTTTATCTGAAGCTCAAAACCTCCCTCTGGCATACCAAGTTCCCGCATGAAACCAGGAATACCTAATTTCAAATTACCTTGCATAGCAAATTGTTTTTCATTAACGATAGCAGCCATGGTGCCATTAAAAATTCCCCCAAAAGAAATTCCCACATTGCTGCCAACACCAATACTTTTTTTATCAGCAACGAGCTGTACAGCTACGCGCTCTGTTGTCTCTTCCATCTTATTTGCTGGAATAATACCACTTGCTTTGAGCGAATCAAACTCTGCTTTAAGAAGATTCATAACACTACTATCTCGGCGGGGTGGATAGACATGAAACGGACCCCAGGAAAACGGTTCTATAAATGCTAATGCTTTCAAACCCTTTTCATTTACAATCAGATCAGCTCCTATTTCCTTGCCAAATGAATGTAATTGCACATTGCCTGCATACCCAAACGGTACCGATATTCCGCCCATAGTAGTACTATTAGGAACAGCTCGAAGATAATAGCCATCTAAAGAAATAGGTAATATACGTTCGAAAAAACTCTGAACAGGGCTTAGGTCAATTGTCTCTCTATTGAGAACTGTTCGCAGCAAAAACTCTGCGATAAAAAGAGCCAAAGCAACATGTCCCGTCCTTTGCCCATAATAAATCTCAAACAACAATTGTGACATATCAGTTCCACCCCGCAACCGACACGTACCATGTAATGGATTAAATGCAGATCCAATCTGTACCTCAGCCCCAATACCCAAAACCCGTGGCATTGCAAGCAATACTGCAAAAGGTGACCAAAAAAGAGGATTCCAAAGAACACGAAGTACATCAGGCACTGCCCAAGTATAACCAATTTCTATATTCCAATCACTAACAGAAAACCCACCCCCAAAACTCTTATAAACAGGATCTCCTAAAATATTTTGCAACCCTTTTGCAAAATCAATTCCCCCAATACCACTTCCCGAAAGAGTAATCCCCGCTTTATCTGCAACATATTGCAACCGTGCAGTTGCCACATCAGCAAAAAAAACTTGGGCATACATCGTAGTTAAAAAATCAACTGGACGAAAACGCATTTCCAACTTAAGTGGTGGAATTTCTTGTACTCGCACAACCCCATCAATAGCTTTTATTGGCAAAGAAATACTAAGTGGATGAGTATCTATCGTCAAAATAATCTGCGCTGCTGAACTATCATCCGGTGAAATAAAAAATTTACCAGAAAGTACGATACCCCCAGGACTGTTCTGATGAACCTTAAGAAAGTGCTGCCCTTCAGCAAAATATTGAAGTAAGCTATTATTGAGCGCATCTGGAATCACATCTTTCTCACTAATAAAAGCAACCCCCTTTTGTAATCCACGCCTCTCGTCATTTACGGTACTTATTACCGATTGATTTCTATCCCAAAGAATATTACCAACAAATGAACTAATACCTCTTCCAAAGAGCTCAAAAGTTTTTTGAGACATTCCAGAAACCTCATCAGCTAGTTTTAAAATTTTTTCAAAAGTTCCAGATACTTGAGGTTGAAAAAATAGACGCGGCAAAGCTGACCTCAACGGTAGCGGACTTCTTGCTTGCAAAACCAAAAAATCTTCTGATCCAGTCGATACATCATAACCCAAGACTATATTTTGCTCACCATTAAACAATTGAACAGTTCCTACAGCAAACAAACCTATTTTTGGCTCAACCTGCGAAAAAAATATTGCCTCTAATTCTCCCGAATTAGAAAAAGGTTTTTGTAAAAATTTCTTTAAATTATCAACAAGAGACAAGTCCTCTTCCACTAAAATAGGCACGAGCCGAACATTGCTCATTTTTATGTGATCAGAAGTATCAGAAGAAGTTAATGTAGCATTTAAGGTCTCGTTAAAATGGGAAAGATCCCACTCAACAATCTCATCAATAAACTGAGCGGTCATTTTTATATTTGATGCGTCACTTAATCGAATTTGTATTTTAACGATTGCCGCACGATTATAAACTTCTAAGAATCCTTGTATTAATACAATTTGTTGTTTTGAAGAATATCTAAGCTTAGCTTGATCTAAATGCAACCCTAAAAAAGAAATTCCCTGTGCCCCATTTGATGCAACCAAGGTTCCAGTTACAAACTGAAGTCCATCTTCTTTTTGACTCTTCCCCGTAAAATTAATTCTTCCAACAACGCTAGGTAATAGTGGAGACCGTATAACCTCAGCCAAAGGCGTCCGAACATAATCAATACTAGAATTTACTGCATTCAATTGTTGAACAAATAAAAAAGCAAAAATACTTAGGACACCAAGAACACGTAGATTTTTTTTTATTATCTGTTTCATCATCAATCTCCTTACCGGTTCAAAGTTTTTACTACTTCTGTAACCTGATCCTTTTTAAGAAGACTTCGAATCGGCTTAAGAGTATCCTCAACAACGCCACGCGCTAGCCCATTGGTAATATCATTTAATTGAGTCTCCGAATTGTTTGTGAGATCAAGTCCTGCTATATTAGTCCATTCAATATCATTACCTAAAAGAGTAAGTTGTATTGTAAAGTTAGGAATTTTCCCATTAATAACATCATTCAAAGTACCACGCCAAAATATTCGATTTATACGAAATAGTTTTGTCCAGTCAGAGAAAGCTTCTCGACCAGTAGAAAGCGCTTCACGCATTTTTTCTAAAACCGTTCTTGCAAAATCTGGAACGCCGTCAAGCCTATCAAGAACAAAGGTTTTTGCTCTTAGCCCTTCATATTCAATTTTTGCCTTAGCACATTTAACCGCAAAGCGAAAAGGATCAGCACAAAAACGATTCATTTTTTCTTCAGCAAAAAACAGTGCCTGTTGATCCGGCTTAGCTATAAACGTTGCAATAACAGAATCGATAATCTCTGAAAACGTTTTTTCAACAGACTTTAATTTTTCAATGACACTTTGTTCAATAGCCGCAATAGCGCTGTCTTCAAAACCTATTTCGAGTGCAATATTTTCTGGCGAAAGCTGCTTAAGAAGCAATAATGGATTATCCAGATTAATCTGTGTTCCCTTAACCCAAAGACGCACACCCCCAGGCTGAATACCCAGGCCATGAAGAAACTCTGGTATTTTAAGCTCTATATCACCCTGCAAATCTAAGCCGCTTAAGCCTAAGTTGACACGCATGCTTCCTCGGGCGGCTTGAGCAAATTCTACATCAAAATCTGTTTTAACCCGAAGCCCCTCGTCAAGATGAGCGACCACCTCAAAAACAATTTGCTCATCTTTTTTCTTTTCAGAAGCACTCTTTAAATTCCGTAACTTAAAAGAATCCTCAATCTTTTTTGCCTGGGTACTAATTGTTTTAGATGGCCGCAGCTTATAAATCCCTGCAAAATTTATAGGATCTACAAAGGCGGTAGCATATGCACCTTTGGCATCTAGTAAAACATCAAAACCCATCAGTGCACCAAATAGACGGAGATAAATGCTACCTCCCAATCCAAAAGGAATAGTAACTTCACCAATTCGCGTACCAATAGGAACAAGCTTTAAATAAAATTTCTCAAGATCTAACGGAACAATATTTTTTACAACTGACTGGACATCATACATATTAAAAAGTTGATCCTTTTTACCCAATGTTACCATATACGCAAATACATCAAGTAAAAAGAGAACAAGAGATGTAAATCCGCCTGGTTTTTCTCCCCAAGCTTCAAGCACTAATTCGGAAATATCAATGCCCCCTTTCAATGCAAAAAATCCCTGTAGAGGATCATCTAGTTGCCCAATCTCAAAACCGCCACTAAGACCGACAGATCCTACACTAGTAACAATAGCTACCCCAGCCCCTACAAGAGCACCAATAACTGTTGGTGCAGAAGCCAAACCTCCCGCAGCTGCAGCTAGCGCTACCCACGTGGTGCGAAATTCAAAAGCCAAATCGCGGAGAATAATTCGCTGCTGCAAAACATCGCGAACCTTTTGACCAGCCAAAATAGCGGCATACACACCAAAATCAAAATCTCCAGCGCCACTGATTGCCCCACCAATA
This sequence comes from Candidatus Babeliaceae bacterium, assembly GCA_007116155.1. Taxonomy (GTDB): domain Bacteria; phylum Babelota; class Babeliae; order Babelales; family Babelaceae; genus UBA12474. Next base: position 5,887 of record SKJC01000004.1, read on the forward strand.
CCTACTATATCTGCTGCAATTTCAGCTGCAAATTTCATAGGCCGCAATGATTTTTGCGAAAGATAAAGACATGAAATTTTCACAGCCCCCTCCGCTTGCAACGGATAAAGAACTGCTTCAACACCTATGTCTTTTACTCCTATTTCTTCCATTCCTAAAGCCGATAAGAATAGCCCAAAATCTCCCGTACCGCCCTTTAAAACAAATTGACTATTTTTCCAATTAATCAGATCAACCACACCTGAAACATCAAACCCCAGGCCACGCTCTCCATCTTTTTTCAAATATATGGGGAATTTTGCTGTATTTACCTCAGCAAAGAAATGTTTAAAAATAGGATTCTCATATGGGTCCCCAACATATGCAGCAGCACCTGAAAAATTAAGACCAGGCTCAACACCTGCTTCCAGATCCGTAATAGTGCTTAACACCAATGAAATATTAGATAGCGCAGTCGATCCAAAAACATTCTTAAAATATTGAAAAAATCCATTTTCTTGAGGATTATAGGCAAACATTTCCGGAAATGCTTTTACCAATGAAAATTCATACACAGGTTCGGCCAAAACTAAAAACCCAAATTTTTTGGCCTTTTCAACCTTTATAATGGCACGGCAAAGCTGCCCTACAATGACAGCCTCACCTGAAACAGCACAGAAAAAATGAATTTTTTTCTTTTCTCCCAGCGGAACAACCACTGGAACATTCTCCTCTTTTCCAGAAGGTTTACGAACAGAAGAAGAAAACGCCTTTTTCAAGTTTTTAACCGGTGAACGCCCCTGTTCAATACCGCAAACAAGGCGAATTTCCTTAAATGAAAATGTTTCGATCGACGAATCACCTTTTAAATAATCAGCTAAAGCAGGTGGTTTCCACTCATTCAACCCCGAATTTACTAGCTCAGCAGCAAACGAAAGTTCTTTTTTAATACCGCCTAAAGAAAGGGTAAATAAAGCTCGTGCATCTAAATCAAAAACTTTAAATTTACCAGCAATTGTTCCTTTTAATTGAGCTAAGTTAAAATCAACAAACGCCTCACGCATATCAACGCCCCAAAGGGAAAACGCTTGCTTATTTTCACTCCTCAATTTGCCTCGTAATAAAAAACCCTCTTTTTTTGAAATCTCAAGACGTCCAGCTAACAGCAGATCTGAGAAAACATTTTCAGGCAATCCAGGTAAATACGAACGAATTTTTGCAGGTTGTAAAGTAGCTCGCAAAACAGGCCCCTGCACAGACCCTACTGAAGCAAATATTTCAGCTTCACTGCCGAATACTTTTCCATATGCCTGAAAAGTTGAAATGGCCGAAGGAGAAACAGCTAATCGAACGGACTGAAGAATTATCGGTACATGAGGAATAACTGACATATTCCATTCCTCATTTGTTCGACTATCAAACAACCTACCTTCGCAAAAAAGCGCCCCAGAACTTTTAAGCTCAATAATCCCAGAAAAACGTAAAAAATCAACCGCCTGATCTTCAAACAAACCTCGAAGCGCAGGAACAAAGGAAACTATTTTAAAATTCTCAACACCTAAGGCAACAAAAAATGTTTTTTTAACAATATCAAGACCAACCCTAACATCAACCAATTGATCAAATAATGTAATTTTTCCCCGAATAAACGGTGTTTGTTTATAACCAAAAACAATTTCTGCTTCCTGTATATTAAATACGTGTGTATCACCCACGGTCAAGGAAAGAAAACCATTTTCAGAGGTAATTGAAAAAACAACTTCACCAATAGTAAAATTATCTTTTACCGTTGAAAGGAAGGTATCCGAAGAAGACTTTTTCAGCTTTTGTCCTTGTCGCTCTAATATATCAGCATCATGAACCAAAAAATCCTTCCATAATTGGTCTAGTGAGCGCCCTTGAAGTTTAAGCCATTTGTCGCGATACTGAACTTCTCCATAGGAATCTTTAAAGTCATCTTCTCGCGCCTCCAGTGCAATCTTTTTTTCCGCAAATAGTTTTTTTTCTTTTTCTTCTAAATATTTAATAAAGCGTTGCTGTTGCTTATATTCATTTACCTGAACTTCATATGTCGTATCAAGTTGTTTTTTTTCTGCCTCAGTCAAAAAACGCAACCGTTTTAACCCAACGATAACTGGGGTATTGAGCACCTTTCCAGATCCTAGATAAGAAATAGCTCCATCAGGCAACAAATCGAATTTCCCAGACTCCCAATGAAAAATCGCAAGATCAAATCCTCCGCTTTCCCGGGTAGGAAAATCTCCAAAAACATGCCGAGTCCCTTCCTGCTTTCCGGGTTCAGAAGTCAATCGAACTGTTCCTATAACTGGAAACTGTAAATCTACAGAAACTGTACGATCCGAATGCACCTCAGGATCAACAAATTTTACAAAATACTCCTGTGGTTCTTTTTCATCAAAAAAACTCGCTTCTTTTCCGAAACAAGGAACACCGAATGAAACCACTACCAAAAATGTACCAAATAAACCGGACATATAAGAAAAACCGATATATTTCACCAGTCTCTCCTCGAATAAAATTTTTGACTATACGTAAAATAACGCTAACAAATCAAAAAAGTTAAACGCAAGACACCTAAAAAATACCGTTTTATGCGAGAAAATAGAGTCGTAAAGAAAATAGCTTTCGAGTTTTAAAAAGAACAAAAAAACTCAGTCCTACTAACGGTCCTACCCAAAGCCAATACAGAGCTGTCCAAAGCAAAAGATGCACAATAGTAGCAGGAAAGTACGATGTAATACCTAACTCTAACAGCAAATAGACAACCCAGAATAAACTAAAAACAACTATATTTTGAAAAAACGACCTAATACAAAAATTACTAAAACGAGCTACATACAAATTAAATTGATATTTTCGATGCAACATCCAAACTGCATAGGCAACTTTAACGATAACCGAAACTACTAATGCTATAATGATAGCAAAGATCCCATAGCCAAACTGCCATATCAACACCACACTTAACGCCGTATTTAAAGAAGCACTTAACAAGGTAGCGATCGTCGGGACAACCATATCATGACGCGCATAAAAAAGACTCACCACAATCTTATCAAGCGCAAAAAAGAAGAGTCCAGAAATTAACCACGAAAGTAGATTTGCTGCCTCATAGACTCGCTCAATTGGAAACCGTTCACAAAAATAAAACGTATAAAAGAAGCGATATGAAAATGCAATCATTAAAATTGTTGCCGGCAAACATGCCCACCAAATCACTTTTAACGCTTCAAAAAAATAAAAATTAATACGTTTCGGCGCATGCGCATACACACGAGCAAATTGAGGTAATAAAATAGTGGCGAATGTTGCCGCAAACAAGCCAAGAGGAAGCCGCATGAATGCATACACATATTTCAAAAGTGCCAACGAACCTTGTGGTAAATAGGATGCAATAATCTGATCAATAATTAATGTAATTTCTACTGCGCCCAGGCCAATGCATGCCGGCAAAAACTTTTTTAAAACGGAAGAAACATATTGCCACGTAGCTGCCGAGGGCTTCAAAAAACGAAATCCTGCAGATCGATACATAATAACACACAAAAAAAGTACTAAAATGCTATCAAGGATAACACTCGCAGCAAACCAAAATACCGGAAGCTGCAGTCGTAAAAGAACATATAACTGAAAACTTAACAATACGTTGGTTACCAATTGGGAAAGCACCAATAATGAAAAAAAATTCACCACCTGAAGTGTAACGCTGATTAATGTCGCAGCCGAAGTGAATACAATAAAAAATATTAATATACGCAACAAAAAAGATGTTAACGCCAACCGATCAATCATCAAAACTGAATTTGCCCAGCCAGGAACAATAAGCGCAATAACGCGAGGCGCTTGCCATGCAACAACAAGTGAAAGACCTAACAAAAACACTTGAACAATGATCAATAAAGCGCTCACAACGCGCGAAGTTTCTTCTTCTCCACGTTCTTTGTAAACCTGAGTTAATGTTGGTACGACAGCTCCCGCAAACGCTCCCTCAGCAAAAATTTTTCGCAATGAACTTGGTAAACGATATGCTGCAAAATAAGCATCGGCAATAACCCCGACACCCAAATAGCGCGCGGTCAACATTTCTCGAATAAAGCCAATCCCTTTATTCACAATTGTTGAAAAACCTAATTGAGCAGTCTTTTTTATGACTGCCGCTCGAGAAAGCCGCTTTGACACAGTGTTCACCTATACAAGACGTAATTGTCCATCTAAAAAATAATATATTTTATGCATATACTCATACACTCGTTGATCATGAGAAACAATTAATGCTCCCAAATTATAATCGGCAACTGCTTGCTGCACAAGCAAAATAAATTGCTGCGCTGCTCGATCATCAAGCGCTGAAGTTGGTTCATCAGCAAGCAAATACTTAGGCTGTAAAAATAGTGCTCGAGCAAGGGCAATACGCTGTTTTTCCCCACCCGATAAACCCTGTATTGTTCGATCAGCAAAACCAGATAAATCTAAATATACCAACAACTCCAAAGCTCGATTACGAGAATCATTAAGACTCCAACCCGCCGCAAATCCCTTAAGAGCAACATTTTCCCAAACTAAAAATTCTGGAATAAGCCAAGCATCTTGAAAAACGAATCCTATAGTTTCCCGCCATAATACTTCTTTTTCTCTTCCTATAACGCTATGTGCTTCACATCCATCTATAAAAATTTTTCCTACATCCGGCGCCTCCAAGCCACCGGCGATATGCAACAACGTTGTCTTCCCAGAACCAGAAAAACCTTTTATCCCCACAATAGAGCCTGGCTCTATATCAAGCGATACATCAGCAAAAAGCACATGCTTTTCATATGCTTTAGCAACACCAGCAATAGAAATCATGCGGCACACGCAACCGAATCTTGAACTATTTGTGGATACGCAACCATAAAATCAGCAACCCTTTGAGCAATCTTTTCAGCCTGAGAACTTGCGATATCAAAATCATCATCATACGGCAAAATAAGAACAGGGACACTTCTACCATCAGGAAGGCGCCCTTCTTCCGTAATAAAAAAACGCTCATGCTGTTGGTGCAACTGTTCTAAATATTCTAAAGCAAGCGTTGCCTCTGCAGCTCGAGAACGCTTTTTAACGCGCCTAAAAGCTGTTTCAGGCGAAACTTGTAAATAAATAAATCCCTGCGGATAGATAAGTTGATTGCTCACCAAGCGGCAAAAAAGGTCCTTACAAACAGCCCATTCAAGAGAATCCAAAAAACCCTGCTCATAACTATTGCGAGCAAAGACGTTATACCCAGAATAGACCGAACGCTCAGCAATAACGGTATCAGATTGTATTTCTTGTAAGCGATATGCTTCTTGAATGCGACAAAGCATGGTATATGTTTCCAAGGTTAAACCCCATCGCGTTGGATGTTGCATAAAACAGGTAAGCAAGGAAGCGCTTCCAGAACTATCCCACCGATCCAAGGGCTCTCGCGCAACAGATAAACCAGGTTGCCAACGCTCCAATATAGAAAGAAATGTTGATTTTCCGGCGCCAATATTACCTTCAAGGAAAAACATATCTACCTTTCGCTAATTACACGGGGCAACAATGGTGAAATTCCCGTCATCATATCCAAAGCTATCATACCCGCCGACTCAGCGCACTCTGTAAACGATAACCTTCCAACTCCACCTAAAACTCGCACAATATCGCCAACCTGAACCTCAGGACAATTCGTAACATCAATACTCAACATATTCATACTTACTAAGCCAACAACAGGAACAAGTGTTCCACTTGCATCAACACAAACCTTTCCCGTATTAGATAAAGATCGTGGATAACCATCTGAATAACCAACAGGAATAACAGCAATGCGAGAATCACGCTTGGTAACAAAAGAACCCTGATACCCAACCGCAGAGCCTTTTGGCAACATTGCTATATGCATAATTCGAGCAAACCACGTTAAAACAGGCTTAAAAGAACAGTCCGGATATTGCTCCAACATAGCTTTTTTATGCTCCTGAGACTTCCACAATCCAGTCCAAGAAGTACCAATACGTGCAAAATTTTCTTGTTGCACATCAGCAGATTTTATCGTCTTTTCTCCGGAAGAGGGGGCCTCACATCCTGTCCAAAATGTACCGACACGTGCAAAATTTTCTAATCCATGAGCCATATACAAATACCCGCCTGAAGCAGCGGCATGATACAAGTTAAACGATAAACCCGATGCACTAAATTGCTCAAGGCAAGAATGAAAGCGACTACGCTGCATCTGCATACCAAGAATATCAGCACGACCTGATTGCGCATAATGAGTCATACAACCCTCAAGAATTATATATTTTTTATGCTGAATCAGGATATCGATAAGTCGAGCCACTTGACTCGGTACAAAACCCAATCGACCCAAACCCGTATCAAGCTTTATATGTACACGGACAGGAAATCCCAAACACGTTGCTTGATCAAGCAAGTACTGCAAAAAATTAAAAGAATACACAACAAATTCAACAGATTGTTTTATTGCCCAAGAAACCAAATCCCCTGGGACACCAACTAAAACAACAATTCGCTTCGTCGTGTGTAACTGGTGAACAAGAAGTGCTTCCTCTAACGACGCAACAAAAAGATGCGTAACTAATGGTTCATATTCAGCACACTGAGCAACCTGCTCAAGTCCATGACCATAGGCATTTGCTTTAACAACAAGACCCAGCGATTTTGCTGGGCCTCTCATCGTATATAATTCTTGTATATTATGACTAAACGCCGCTCGATCAAGCTCAATCCAAGAATAAAACTTACTTGAGCGCGTCTTCGAATTCATCACGTTGCATAACTTTCGTTGTTGCCGAAACTGTTGGAAGCTCAGACGTTTCTATCTCTATTGATCGTTGTATCCGAATCTTTTTAGGCGCATATTTTTTTAACACTACTTTCAAAACACCTTTTTGCAGCAATATAACCGGCTCTTGCGATAGATCAACATCCCCAGGAAGTGCTATTACCTGAGAAATATTTGATCGGGATTCAGCAAGCTCCTCAATTACATTCTCCTGTGCACGCTTGGCCATTTTTTTATACTGCGAGACTGCAAGCGCTGCTCGACGAGAGGATATCTCAAGACGGCCCTGAATGGTATCATGTAAAAAAGAAACCAATAAAACACCCTGCTTTATCTCGGCAGTAATTTGATCTTCAGTACATTTATCACCAACAAAAACAGAAACCTCTAAAGCATCATTACGATCAGAAACATCAAGCGCTATGTTAACTCCAGCAGTCTCGACCGCTTCAGGCGCCACGCTTGCCGTGGCACTAAAAACATTACCCATTCGTTGGCTAAAAGCTTCAAACTCAGTACACAACCTCGTGAACTCTCGATCCAACTCTTTCCATGAGCAATCAAAAAATGCACACAAATTCGAACTAATTAAAAGAACACTCAGAAAAACCATTCTTTTCATATATCCTCCCAGAGAAAAATATACCTACCTCTAGTTTAGACAGATTCAATAAAGCGCTCAAGCCTCAATGAAACCCAACTCTGCAAAAAATTGCTCAACCTTGGGATCTTCTCCGCAAAAATCACGCAACATTTCTTGAGGATTAACGGTTCCACCACGACTTAAAATCATCTCGACGCAGCGACGCCCTGTCTCTGGATCGAATAATCCCATACGCTTAATATGCGCAAATAAAATAATAGCATAGACCTTAGACCACAAATAACTATAATAAAGCGCCCCATACCCAGCCAAATGACCAAACGAAGATATAAAATGATTGCGCGCATCAAAAAAGACAGACGAAAGATATTTTTGATGTAAAAAACGGTCAAGTTCATCAATTGCAACACGAGGATCTTCGCCAAAAAGTCGCAAAGCTAGCCCTGCAAGCGAAGCCTGTCGCTGAATAAAATGTCCCATGCCGTAAGAACGTAAAGAACAGAGCTTTTGAATCGTTTCATCCGGCAACGGCTCTCCGGTTTGATAATGATAACTTAACCGACGCAAAACCTCAGGTTCATGAAGCCATTCCTCAAACATCTGAGAAGGAACCTCAACAAAATCTGTCGGCACATTTGTTCCGGAAAAACTGACCGAATGAGTCGCCCCAAGGATTGAATGCATCGCATGACCAAATTCATGGAAGAACGTCTTAACTTCATCAAATGACAATAACGCTGGATCTCCATGTACCAAAGGGGCTGGAAAATTTGCAATCACACAAACGATAGCAGGAATAATTGCGCCTTCATCATCCAACAGCGCAGGCGATAAACCTATTTGACATGCATGCGTATATTTAAAATCTCGAGGATACAGATCTAAAAACAAGTGGCCCAGTAAGATCTCATTACGATAAACGCCCACATAACGAACAGAATCATGCCACAATCCAGCAACTGCCTCTTGGCGAAATTCAACACCTAAAAACTGCTCATATAACGAAAGCATTTCATCCAGAGTACGTTGTACTGGAAAATAGGTTTTTATAGCTTGCTGATCAATAAGCAGGACCCGCTTTTTATACGACTCAGAAATATACGAGGTATCCCAGGGAAACACTTTTCCATTCATTAACACAGCGCCCTCAGGAAGTTGCTCAGTCCAGAGCACAAACTCTTTTTCCATTGCAGGGCGTCCATATTGACAAAGCTCTTGCAAAAAATTCTCAACCGTCTCTGGCTTTTTCGCCATTTGATCATCAGTATTTAAATGAGCATATGATGTAAAACCTAAACAGCGAGCCAACTCAAAGCGCAACGTGATAATCTGGAGAAGTGTTTCATGATTCTCCGGATACGCTCGATTTACATACAGCTCCCAGCAAGCCTCTCGAGTTTTTGCATTAGTACAAAATTCTCTAATTCGACTATATGAAGCCATATCAAGACGAACTATAAACTTCCCTTCTTCATTAAGGGACAACGCCGAAATAAATTGATTATCAAGACCCGATAACTCATCAGCCGTGCATATAAAATTTTTAACATCTTTATTAATATGTAACTCAAAATCAAATGTTAGTCGCTGCAGCTCCTTCTTAAGCTCTTTTATATGCTCTAATTCTTCGGCCGGAAGACCTAAGCCGCCCCGCTCAAAATCTCGAAGCATTTCCCGCAATAACCGATCTTCCTCTTTGGTTAAGCCTTCTTTTGCAGCATATTCATCCGCATACAACCGTATCAGTGAATACAGAACCTTATTAGCGCTCACAACATCTACAAGCGCTGCTGATATCCGCAAGGCTCCTTCTTGTGCTGCATTGCGAACAGCTTCCTCCTGGTACACCATAGTAATAAAATGCAGACGTGAAGCAATATACGCCGCATAGCCAGAAACTTGATCCACAAGACCTATCAGGCTTTTGTACGTATGCTCCGACAAGGAACGATGTATAACCGAATCGATCTCTTCCTCCAACAAACAAATAGTATCTTCCACAAGGCGCTCAACATCGCGAACCGAATCAGGAAGAACAGAAGATAGAGATGCCACAGAAAAGTTTTCAAAAAATTTTTTATTCATACATTTTGGTTTTTCATAAGAACACGATGACAAAGCAAGAATACCAAAAAGTATACTGAGAAACTTACTAAAACGCACTACCTGCTCCAATTTTAAAAATCATTGACGAATTGAAATTAATATTGCTAGGCTGCATATAATAAAGAAAATAATACCGCAATACGAGGAGTGTACAATGGCGCTGTATAAAAATAAAACCACAGAAGGATCCATTCTTATCTACATACCGCTACTTTTTTTAACATTTTTGTTATTTCGAACCTTTAATACTCGAGCGGAGTTCTTTCAAACTGGAGCATTTCCCACGGAGCAGGGGATTCCAAAAATCCCCTACTATGAGCCAGAATGCAAAAAACATCCGCGCAAAGGCGTATCAATTACGCAAATAAGCGCTCTAGATCAAACACGGCTTAACGAATCAAGAGTCTGGCTGGATCTTGATATTAATGATCAACCCATTATCTGCGCACAAAAAATAAACCCTAATAACTCACCAGACATTTACTGCTCGCCAGCCTACTTGATGGAAAAAGGTGAAATTCCAGAAGAATTTCCAACGGAAACTATTGGCTGGAAATCTGATCGTTATACATTGCTAAAAAGACCAGATAATATAATTGTATTACTAACAAATGCACACTCATAAAAAAGAGCGTCTGCTACTTGCACCATCGCAGACGCTCTTTTTTATAAATCGACTTACTTCTTACGCTTACGACGCTCAGCGCGAGACAGCTTGTTTTCCTCACCCACGGTTTCTCCACCGCCAGCCATTTTAATCTCTTCAAGTTCACGAATACGCCGTGCTTCAATAGCAGCTTTATTAAAGTGATCCAGGTCTAAATGGAAAATATGATGAACGATTTCTGATCGAACAGATCGCATCATATCAACAAACATATCAAAGGCTTCTTTTTTATACTCAATCAATGGATTTTTGTTTCCCCATCCGCGCAAACCTATTCCTTCTCGCAAGCTATCCAGATTAACCATGTGCTGTTTCCATGCCTGATCAATCGATTCAAGCATTAACCATTTCTGGGCCTCTTGCATCATGCCTATGCGCAACGCCTTATCACCCTCATCACCTGTTCCCTGTACAGATGTTAAATATAAGTCATAGCGCAGCAATAAGTAATCCAGAAGATCCTTACGCAGAATATCTACATCACTTCTATTAAACGGCTGCTGTAAAAGCTCATTCGGATTAAGATTCAACAATCGCGCTACGGCGAGCAAAATAGACTGATATGCTTCATCATCAACTGCTTTGCGCACGACATAAGCAGCTACAATATCCGATACGGTATCTGCGCACAAATCTCGGAATAATGATTCAATTTCACTTGAGCCCTCAAGAACACTCCGCCGATACGAATAAATAACCTTGCGCTGCTGATTAAGCACATCATCATACTCAAGCACATTTTTCCGCATCTCAAAATTGCGCTTTTCAACCATTTCCTGAGCACGCGCAATAGCTTTTGTTACCCATTTATCTTCAATAGTTTCTTCTTCAGTCATACCAAGACGTTTTAAATTTGTATGAAATGAATCGCCCGCAAAAATTCTAAGTAGGTCATCTTCTGCTGATAGATAAAAACGAGATTCACCAGGATCCCCTTGGCGACCTGAACGTCCGCGCAACTGATTATCAATACGCCGACTTTCATGACGCTCGGTACCTAAAATATACAATCCCCCCAAGGCCTTGGTTTCACCTGTTAATTTAATATCAGTACCACGCCCCGCCATATTGGTTGCAATAGTAATCGCACCAGGAGTACCAGCTCCCGCAACAATCTCCGCTTCTCGTTCATGATATTTTGCATTCAAAACCGAATGCGGTATCCCCTGCGCCGTGAACATAGCACTCAAATACTCAGATGTTTCAACTGCAACCGTACCGATTAAAACCGGTTGCCCCTTTTTAAAGCGCTCAGCAACATCCCGAATAATCGCCTTATACTTACCAGCACGACTTAAAAAAATGAGATCTTGCTTATCAAGGCGAGCAATAGGCTTATTTGTAGGAATGGTAATTACTTCAAGCTTATAGGTCCGATAGAATTCTTCTGCTTCAGTCACAGCAGTACCGGTCATCCCTGCCAATTTGCTATATAAACGGAAATAGTTCTGCAAGGTAATAGTAGCTAGCGTTTGACTCTCCGCCTGAATCTCAACACCCTCTTTTGCTTCCAGTGCTTGATGTAGCCCATCACTGTAACGACGACCACCTAAAATACGTCCCGTAAATTCATCAACAATTAAAACTTGGCCTTCAGCAACAATATAATCCACATCTTTTTTAAACAATGCATGCGCTTTAAGCGCTTGATTAACATGATGTAATAGCTTAATGTTTTCAACAGCAAAAAGATTTTCAATATTTAAAGCCTTTTCAACCGTATCAACCCCCTGCTCTGTAAGCGTTACTTGCCTATCTTTTTCATCAACCTCAAAATCAGCCGTTTTACGCAAAAGACGAATTATACGATCGGTTGATTCATATAGCCGACTACTCTCATCTGTAGAACCAGAAATAATCAATGGCGTTCGAGCTTCATCAATTAAGATTGAATCAACCTCATCAACAATGGCATAATGCAAATCTTTTTGAACATAATCCGAAAGACGAAACTTCATATTATCACGCAAATAATCGAACCCAAGTTCATTATTTGTCGCATATAAAATATCAGTTTGATACGCAGCTTCTCGATCCTCATCAGACATGTCATTCTGTAAAATGCCGACCGTCAAACCAAGTGTTTCATACACCGGTCGCATCCACTCACCATCACGACGCGCCAAATAATCATTGACCGTAACAAGATGTGCACCTTTTCCCGTTAATGCATTTAAATACAAAGGAAGGGTTGCAACCAATGTCTTCCCTTCACCAGTACGCATTTCCGCAATTTTGCCTTCATGTAACACAATGCCACCAATGAGCTGTACATCATAATGCCGCTCACCCAAAACTCGCCGCGCGGATTCACGAACTAATGCAAAAGCCTCTGGCAGAATAGATTCAAGTGACTCACCCTGGCTCAAACGAGCACGAAATTCATTGGTTTTTTGAGCCATTTGCTCAGCTTGCAACTGCTGCATTGCCGGCTCTAACGAATTTATTCTTTCAACAATTGGCCAAATCCGGCGCAATTCCCGCTCATTTCTAGTACCCAAAATGCGCGCTAAAACTCCTGCAATCATCCTGTATCCCCACTGCTAATACAATCAAGCTAGTTACAACAAGCCGTATTCCATAAACTAATCATTTTTCAATGATACCATTGCACGCCCCCTATTCGCAAGATACGCGTACCCGACCAACTCTCCCTATATAAATTATTGTTTTTGAAATTATTTGTTGACTTTTTTTCTATCTGAATTAATATTAAAGCAGTATATAACTTTCCACTTTTATAGCGTGTTTTTTAACTCCCCCTTAAAAACCACGTCCAATATAAAGGGGAATGGAGGTTGAAGCGTAGCTATATACATAGCTACGCTTCTTTTTATTCATGATCTTGAGTAACTATACTATTTTTTTGACGTAAAATAGCAGGCATATCTAATGGATCGAGCAATGCGATAGCATCAATATCAGACGCAGACATTTCAATTGGTTGCGTACGAGTAGTAACCGAAATATTCTGCTTTGTAACATTTTCTGCATCAATAATACGCGCACCACCTGCAGACTTAGTAGAGGCAACAAAAGTTTTCCCAGATATTGATGAACGTGCAGGCACCGCAGAACCAGTAAATCCTGTAGCTATTAATGTAACGCATACATCATCCTGCAACGCATCGTCAATCACTGAACCAAGCACTATATTTGCCTCTTCATCAACCTGTTCGTAAATAATATTCATTACTGCACCAACTTCATGGAGTCCAAGACGTGCACTTCCTGCAATATTTACCAACACACCGCGAGCTCCACCTACACCAGCGCCTTCAAGCAAATTACAAGAAATGGCCTGTAAAGTTGCTTCACGGGCTCGATCTGGTCCTTGCGCTTGACCAACTCCCATAACCGCATTTCCAGCGTTACGCATAATCGTTTGAATATCAGCAAAATCAACATTTATATGACCTGGACGCATAATAATGTCAGCTATACCTCGAACAAAGCGACTAACGAACCCATTTACCTGTTCAAACGCATCTAATAACGAAAGTGACTCATCAGAAATATCAATAAGTTTTTGATTTGGTAGCACAATCAAGGTATCAACAACATCATGCAATAAAGCAAGCGCCTCATCAGCAACAATAGACCGACGGCGACCTTCAAATGCAAATGGCTTAGTAACTACTGCAATCGTTAAAATACCCTTTTCTCGTAATGCACGCGCAATAACAGGAATACCTCCAGAACCTGTTCCCCCACCAAGACCAGCAGTTAAGAAAACAATATCCGCATCAGCAACCGCGTCATAAATAGCTTCTAAATCTTCTTCTGTTGCGCGGCGTCCGATTTCCGGGTTTGTGCCGCTACCAAGACCACGAGTTAACTTATTCCCTAATCGAATGACTCGATGAGCAGATGAATTCTCCAAGGCTTGCGAATCGGTGTTAGCTGCAATAAATTCAACATAATCAAATCCAGAGCGAACCATACTATTAACGGTATTTCCTCCAGCACCACCCACACCAACAACTTTAATTTTTGTCTTCACGGTGCTTTCAACCAACAGCTCCCGATCATCAACCAAACGAATCATACTCTTTGCTCCTTTTTAAGGTAAGCACCCGACGCCTATCTCTTGCCCCGTACTCTACCAAAGGACGAAGATTTAGCAAAAAAGAAGAATTTCTTATTGGTTTATTAAATTTTTCGAATCGAAAAAATAAAAAATCAGCACAGAAGTAAGCAAAAATCCGAAAACAAACCCTGGGGTAAATTTTTGCACATGGACAACAGCTAACCACGCGACGACATAATATCCCGTTACATACACTACAAACAATAAAACTTGATATAACCTATAAAAAGGAAATATTCGTAGACTATTTTTTCTATAACTATGATTATAAAGTTCCAATATATCTAGAATACATCCGAAATCCAGGATTTCATTTGCCAAAAAATACGCTGGGGCAAAGAGCCTTGATCAGAACGCATACGACCCTGCTGCTGCAAGTGATACTGAATTAAGCCATAACCCGTAGCATACAAGGGCTGCGATAGCTCCTCAGCAAACCCGGATGTTACTATTGGAATACCAATACGAACTGGAATCTGCAGCTGCGCAGCTAACAACTCAGGCAAACCCCGTAATAAAGCGCCACCACCAGTTATCACAAGCCCCATCTTCATTAAATATGCAAGTTCATGTTGTGTAATTGCTAAACCAACTTGATCCACCAGTTCTTGCGCTCGTGCGCCCAAAATCGCGGCTATTTCATTTTTGGATATATACCGTATATTTCCGGTTGCAAAATCAGACACCGGTATCTGCTCATCGACCTCTTGGGTACATACTGTTCCAAATTCACGCTTAATGCGTTCTGCCTCATCACGCGAAATACGCAAGCACATTGCCAGATCATTGGTGAACAATGTTCCTGCAACTGGCAAAATTTTTGTGAAACAGAGTTTTTCACCTTTATACAAAGCAAAATCTGATGTTCCACCACCAATATCGAGTAATGCAACACCAAGCTCCCGCTCATCTGGATTCAAAACTGCTGCAGCAGAAGCAACGGGCTCAAGCACTATGTCTTGCACGTGTAAACCAGCTAATTGGCAACACTCAACAACATTTTTTACCATAGTCACATTACCAGTAATAATGTGCGAAGTACACTCCAAGCGTACCCCTTTCATATGCAATGGATCGCGCACTATATGTTTGCCATCAATCACATATTGAAGCGGAAAAGAATGTAAAATCTGTTCATCATCTAACAGTGGAATCGTTTTTGCTGACTGAGCAACCCGTTGAATATCATGTTCACGAATTGTCCCATGTTTAATGGGAACCATACCGCTTGATTGATGCGTTGCCACATGCACACCAGAAACCCCAACAACAACCGTATCAACACGACATCCCGCCAAAAGTTCTGCTTCCGCAACCGCACGCTTTATAGCGTCGACCGCCGGAGCAACATCAACAACAACTCCTCGAGATAATCCATGTGACGGTGCGCGACCAATACCGACGACCGTAGCGTCTGAACCACCTCGCCACTCTGCAATCAAAACGCCTATTTTAGTCGTGCCAACATCAACAGCAACTACAAACTTGGATGTATACAGGTGCTTTTTCATTTTCCCCTTCCTTTCATAATTCCCGGCACTTTCTCAAGTACACGTACCCCTGAAAAACGAAGGTCGCAGCAACTTATCCCCAGGGCTTGCTCGCGGTTCTGTTGTTCAATCTGCACAAGCTCTTCTAGCAATATTTTAGTAACACATTGATCACTGGTAAGACGTACAACAAAGGGTATCGTTTTTTCACGTAATTCAATATTTATATGAGAATTCCAACAAATCGAACAATCTTGCAAAGCCTCAGGCGGTTGATGAGCAAGCCAAAAAGCAATATCCCGAGCTCCATGAGCCGGCGCGGAGACAGTATAAATCTGAGCTAAAAACTGAGGATCATACACTCCAGCCCGAAAAACCTCACCAGTCTCTGTTACCGCCATAACACCAAACCCGGTAGCCACACAAGCAACAGGCTTGCGACAAAAAACTTGGATATATTGATTATTTTGAGCAGTGCGAACAGAAGAAACACGTTCTACCGGAATATTCAGCTGCTTTAATACATCATAGACACGACGAGGATTCACAACACCACCATTATTCGAAACCATTCGAACAATAACCTGTTGTGCAAATTCATGCAAAAAAGAGTCTACGCGAACCTTTGGTATTGCATACACCGCACTATGTACGATTGCAAAACAAGATACGCACAGAAAAAATCCCCGTTTCATACCCCCCTCCATAGCAAGCTTCCCCTAGTAAGGAGATATACTACGAGCAAAAAGAGAAGAGCAAGAGTCCTAGATGATTTTATGTTTTGTCGCGCATAAAAAAAGCATCAAACCTGCAGCAACTGAAGCATTATACGATACATCAGAAGCAATTTGTGGCAACATAACACAGATGCTTATTCGTTTAATTTCAGGCGAAATTCCATCACCTTCATTACCAATTACAGCAACGCAGGGTAACTGCATAGATACATCCTGAATATTTTTTCCACCAAGAGCACCTGCATACAATGTATACCCGGATTTTACCAGTTTTTTTGCTGCTTCTACAGAAGTTGTATCACAGATAATTTCTAACCGTTCACAAAGCCCTGCTGAAGATCGATGCACAGTACCCGTCATAGGCGCAGTCTGCCGCCCCGATAAAATCACACCTTGTACACCAGTGCAATATGCAGAGCGCAAAATTGCACCTAAATTTCGGGGATCTTGAATATTATCAAGCAACAACAAAAATTGCTCCCGTGCAGGGTCAAACATTTTTTTACGAAAAATAAAAGGGGCAACCTGAGCGACAACACCCTGATTATCCGTTGTCCCTGCAAGTTTTGCTAAAAATGTCCTATCAACAAAAGAAACGGGGACGCGCCCTGCAGGTAATATACTTTTGATTTGACGAAAAGCTTTGCATTCTTGTTTTGTTGTAAAAATGCGCTCAATACGCCGCCGATTATTTTTTAATATTTCACAAATTGAGTGTGCACCAAAAATTATTGTGCTGGGATCTTGTTTCATACAACCTAAAAAACTACGCTTAGCCAGAGATATACTGTTTTAGTGTACAAAAAAACAATCGCCTCGCCACGTAAAAAAGAAAAACCTCGTGAAACAAAAAAAACTTATCGCAAGCAGCCTTGCTCTCATTATACTCGCAATAATCAATTATACAGCGCTTTCTGCTCCTAATATTAGCGCATTATTTTCTTCATGTGATGCTATTCAAGAACAGCTGATTTCGTTAATACAACAAGAGCACAAAAAAATACAGATCGCCGTATTCCGGCTCTCAGATAAACAAATCGCACAAGCTCTAATTGAACAAAAGAATAAGGGCATCACGATCGAAATTATTACCGACAGCGGAGGTCTGGATTCACGCATCACCAAGATTCTACTCTTGCATCAAGCTAAAATTCCTATTTTTATCTATCCAACCAACTCAACCAACCAAGGGTTAATGCACCATAAATTCTGTTTATTTTTTGAAAACAGCTCAAATTCAGAACAAATTGTATGGACAGGATCCTATAATTTCTCACAAGCAGCGAACACCAAAAACCAAGAAAATGTCATTATCGCTCGGGATATAACTATATTTTCCCAATATTGCAAAGCATTTTCTGAGCTAAAAGCACTTTGTCTTCCTCTTTAGTAAAAAAACTTATCGCCTAGGAAAGATATTTTTCCTAGGCGATAAGTAAGACAACTTAAACCTTCCGCCAAATTATCTTTTATGCCATAACTTGTTGGACAAGATCCTGAACTCTTTGCTGCCCTTGCGCTGCAAGTGCTCGCACTTCATCAACTTTTTCTTGTGCTAATACGGCAACTTCCTCAAAAGTACGGCCAGTTTTTTCTTCTACCCAAGCTTTACCTTGATTACCAAGCTTTTTCGCTTCTTCAATAAGCTGCTCAGGTGTCATACCAGTCCGATCTGTGATACGCTCACGAATCTCATTAATAGCTGTTCCTGCGATACGACGCAGCGCTTCAATTTCCGGAGCAAATTTTTCTGCTAAGCGATCACGGAATCCAGGCGTGCGCAATTCACGAATACCATCGCGCAATACTTGTAAAAGTTGCTCATTCTGTAAAGCATTAAGAATCTGCACGATAACCATATCAATTTTTTCTTGATTAATCGCCGCTCCATAACCATTTTTAAAAGCTATTTCGGAAACAAGTCGCTTCAATCGATTTGCAGCTTCTGTTCCTTGCAATTCACGAAGAACCTCAATCAATTGTGGTTGATACTTTGTCAACAACATATCTAATGTATCACCCAACTTAATAATCAACAGATCAGCAACCACGCCTGATTGATCCATTTGTCCTCGCAACAAAGGCTCTGTGATGCCATATGCATCTCGTACCTGAGGAGCAAGATCAAGGGCCACATCTTTAATAAATGGGAAAAACTTATTAAGAGAAACAAAAACATCCCACGAAGCTGTGACTGCTTGGGTTATCAAATCAAGATTTTGTGCTATTGGCATCAACACACCCATAGCAACAGGTGGAATAATATTAAAATTATTTAGATTTTGTAACCCTTGAACCGCTAAATCTCGTGCTTTTTCAGAATTCATACCCTGCGCAAATGCAACAACCTCACCAACTTTATTTCTTAATAGTTGATCCATAGGCTGACCGGCATAAACCGAAGAGCTTACAACCAGCAAAAGACCCAATACAGAAAGACACTTCTTCATAACCATACTCCTTTTCCCCCAGGTTTCTATTTTATAAGATGGGCTCACAGCTCTCTCGCGCTCCTAAAAAGTCAGCACAAGAATTAGGGGAACTCGCCAGAACCCACCTTTTTCTTTAATTCTACTACTAAGAGTACATAAAAAGATTTTTTAATAGCAATATTTATTTAAAAAATATAAACAATTGAATAATTAAACCTTCTTCTGCGACAAAAACATTTATTTCTGATATAATAAAAAGCAGATACAGCGTCTAATAAAGGAGAATAAAAATGTTTAAATTACATGCCCCGTTCTCTCCCGCTGGTGATCAACCAAAGGCGATCAAACAGTTAATACAACAACGACCTGGGATATCTTCATTGCTTGGTGTAACCGGTTCGGGAAAGACTTACACTATTGCGCAGGTAATTGCACAACAAAGCAAACCAGTACTTATCTTATCTCCAAATAAAACCCTTGCCGCGCAATTGTATGAAGAATTTTCGCTCTTTTTCCCAAAAAACAAAGTTGGCTATTTTGTTAGTTATTATGATTATTACCAACCAGAATCCTATCTCCCAGCGCAAGACCTTTACATCCCCAAAGAAACAAAAATAAATAGCGAACTTGAACGGCTACGCATTGAAGCCACCGCCTCAATTATTAATCGAAAAGACACCATCATTGTTGCATCAGTCTCATGTATCTACTCACTCGGAAACCCTTCTGATTATCGCAACCTCGCCCTTCCCATTAAACTGGGACAACAGATTACCCGCGCTGAATTACTTAAAAAACTACTTTTTATTCAATACGAGCGAAACGATGTTGAAAAAAGTGCCGGCTCATTTCAGGTGTATGGGCCATTAATTGAAGTCCAACTTCCCTATCAACGAGAAGTGCTCTGTATCGAATTAACCGAAAACACCATTAGCCGAATCTCGTGGGAAGACAAACAAAACCACCGATTACTAAAAGACCTCGATTCTGCGCTTATTTTTCCTGCAAAACACTTTGTTACAACCGAAGAAAAAAAGATTGCAGCGTATGCGAGCATAAAACAAGAACTTGATGCGCATTTACTAACAATAACCGATCCATTAGCTCGTGAGCGCCTCAAGACTCGCGTTGAATATGATCTTGAAATGATAAAAGAACTTGGCTACTGTTCAGGTATTGAAAATTATTCTGTACACTTTGATGGCCGCGTTTCGGGTGAAGCTCCGCACTGCTTATTTGATTTCTTTGATGATTTTTTACTCGTTATTGATGAATCTCATATCGCTATACCCCAACTCCGTGGCATGTATGCAGGTGATGCAGCGCGTAAATCATCATTAATCAATTATGGTTTTCGTCTCCCTTCAGCACGTGATAACCGCCCATTAACGTTTGAAGAAATCGAATCCTATTTTTCAGATGTTATTTTTGTTTCAGCAACACCAGGTGAGTATGAACTTACGCACTCACAACCCGTTGTAGAACAGATTATTCGCCCTACAGGACTTATTGATCCTGAAATTAGCATTCACCCTCGTCTCGGTCAGATGGACAGACTCGTAGAAGAAATACAAAAAACATCGGCCAAGGGATTTCGTAGCCTTATTACCGTGATGACTAAAAAACAGGCCGAAGAATTAGCACGAGCCTTAGAAGAAAAACATCTTCGCGTCTGTTATTTGCACCACGCACTAAAAACACCAGAACGCACCGAAATTCTCCACAAACTACGTACCGGCATTTTTGAATGTCTTGTCGGCATTAACTTACTACGAGAAGGACTCGATCTTCCAGAAGTAGCGCTGGTCGCTATCATGGATGCCGACCTAGAAAGCTTCCTCCGTGATAAACGTTCATTGATTCAGACCATCGGTCGAGCTGCTCGTAACAGCGAGTCGAAAGTACTCTTTTTTGCAGATAAAATAACCAAATCTATGCAAGCGGCTATTGAGGAAACAGAACGACGTCGCGCAAAACAATTGGCACACAACCAAGAGCACAATATTATTCCAAAAACAGTCTCTCGCTCAGTTACCCAAAGTATTACCTCTTCAACCATAGCAAAAGAAACAAGATCTCAAAAAGCAGCCAGAACAAAAAAAAGTACAACCCTGCAAGCATATGATGCCACAACGCTAGAACAATTAATTCAAGAAGCAGCCGACGCGTTTAACTTTGAAGAAGCTATTCGCCTGCGAGAACTTCTATTTGCTCTACAAAAGAAAGAATAAAAACCATGGAATTACCACAAAATCCCTTTGTTATCTGCGTTGATGAGCAGAATAATCCACTCGGCGTTACGCTCAAAGAGATAGCCCATCAAAAAGGAATCTTACATCGTGCATTCTCAATTTTTTTATTGCGAAAAAACAGCAACGGCATCCTCGAAACACTTATACAACAACGAAATCCAGCAAAATACCACAGCGGCGGCCTCTGGAGTAACAGCTGCTGCAGCCATCCGCAACCATATAAAGACATAACGGAAGAGTTACATAATCGTATTCAATTTGAACTTGGGATAACTGAGCCAATAAAATATACTTCTGCCGGGACGTTTATCTACAAATCTACCTATGCAAACAGCATGATTGAACACGAACTTGATGAAGTTTTTTTTGGATTTTACGGAAAAGATACGATACCAAGCGCATATAATAAAGAAGAAATCGCGGCTTTAGACTGGATAGAAATCGATCAATTAGACAAAGATGTAAATATACATCCCGATAGGTATACTTCTTGGCTTCCTTTCTGTATAAAACAACTTAATAACAATGTAGCGTGCACAAAAAAAAGAAAAAACATACGTATATAAACATGAGCAATCTTAATCCTCTAAAAAGATTAAGATTGCTCATATACTACCGGTAACTAATTAAGAAACCTGCTCTGACAATACGGTATATCCATTATAATTAAGTACTGGCGTTGATTTTCTATTCAATTCTTGCACAAATTCCTGATCAAATGAAGAACACCCACTGTGAAATGTATACTCCCAGACCGAGGGAACAGCTTGCCAAGAACCATGATCAACTAACTCAGAATTTAAAAACAATATACCATCACGAACATCCAGCCAGGCATCCATTGAACCAACAACCTTCAACTGAGCACTCCCTTTGCGGGGCTTAAACGCATCGCACTCCATTGTTTGCATAGTCATCATATCAATACGCTCAAAGAGCGTTGCGTCTTGAGCATTTTTACTATAACTCAAACCACCATTTTCTTTTTGCACAAGATACTGACCACCCTGTTTTGGATCTTGTAGGCGTACAGGTTGTGCTTCTATACCCAGCGCAGATACCAACAATAAAAAACTAACATAACGAATATTCATACATCCTCCATCTCCATTTCTAATTATGTTGCATCTTCAGCTATCAAAAAGTACGTACTCATCGACAGACGCTTTTTATCCTTTGTAGCCTGCGGAAGCAAATCTTTTTCTGCTCCAATATAAAACGTATAACTCCAATCTTGCTCTTGCGGGATAAACTGTAATATTTCACCATCCTGAGCAACTAAAAATTGATCTTCAAACATTAAAATTGCTTTTCCTATGCGCGGCTTTAATGGATTATAATCACGAGTCTGTTGTGTTTGTTTATTTATGCGCTGAAAAATAGTCGCGGCTTTCTTCTGTGGAACATAAACAATCTCTCGATTGGGCGTTATTTGTATATACAAATTTCTCGCCAACCCATCACGCAAAACAACTGACTGCTGATCAATAAGGCTTACATCTACGCCCCCTTGAGCACAATAAAAAATTCCTAAAACGCCACACACAACTAGATTCAATAAATGCTTCATATATACCTCCTTTAATTTTTTATTTAAAAATAGCAAATACCAACAAGAATGTGCAAGAATCAGCACAAAAAAAGAGTCGCCCCACATACTTGGAGCGACTCATATATACTCTAAAAAAACTAATTATTCAGCAGAAATTATTTCATCATCAATTCGATCGTGCTGCTTACACCACTCATCAAGCAAACCATTAATAAAACGAAATGCATTATCTTCAGCAAATGATTTTGCCAACTCCACAGCTTCATTGATCACCACTGAAGAGGGAGTTTTGGTATACATAAGCTCCCATAGAGCATACCGCATTAATAGACGTGTGATCATACCCAATCGCTCAAAGCGCCAATTGGCCAACAAACGCCGAATTTCAGCATCAACTTCATCACGCGTTGCTAGGACCGAGCGTGCCGTAATAAACACCGTATCCTGTGGATAAATTTCACAGCCATATTCACGACTAAAGTTTTCGGCAATAGCCTCAAGACTTGCTTCATAATCGGACGCATCCATAGCGTACAACAAATGAAATACCAGCGAACGCTGATCCCGCTGAGAAAGCTCCCCACACGGAATTGAACACGCTGACTGATGCAACCCATTTTGTTCGGTCACAGCTATCTCCATTAGCGCTGAACCCGTTCAATATACGAATCTTCGCGTGTATCTACCTTAATAATATCACCCATATTAACAAACAAGGGAACTTGTAAAACAAGCCCTGTTTCTAGTGTTGCAGGCTTTGAACCGCCTTGCGCTGTATCACCCTTAACCCCTGGTGGCGTCTCAACAACTTCTAGTTCCATATGA
Source organism: Candidatus Babeliaceae bacterium (assembly GCA_007116155.1). Lineage (GTDB taxonomy): Bacteria > Babelota > Babeliae > Babelales > Babelaceae > UBA12474. Next base: position 29,450 of record SKJC01000004.1, read on the forward strand.
ATTGGGGCATTCACATCAAGTAAGCGTGCACCCCAGTAAAAAAGCGTATATGGTGCTTGTTCTTTCAAGTATTTTTTTGCTGACGCAACCAATGATTCTTCTAATTCTATCTGCTCAAAATTTTCTTGATCCATAAACACATAATGTTCACCATCATTGTAAAGATATTGAACATTTTTATAATTCAAATCAGGCTCTTCAAAGCGCTCTTCGGGACGAAATGTCTGTTCAAATTGCGACCCATTGAGCAGATTCCGCAACTTCAAGCGTACAAACGCTGCACCTTTACCAGGCTTAGTATGCTGATATTCAACGACAACATGGGGCTCATTGCGATACAATATTTTTGCACCGCGCTTACAATCTCCTGCATCTTTCATGGTTCTTTGGCTCCGTTTCTCATTTGAAAAGTCTCACTCTTTATAGTTTACTAAGTTTTACACAACCTTGGAAGATCGTTCAAATCAGCTCGTCCTGAAAGGAATACCGCCATGCTTATAACCGATCTCAACGAACTCACTAACCTATGCACCCTTGAAGAAAAGCGCCAACAAAACACCCTCTCACTCATCGCCTCAGAAAATTATATGCCACAAGATATTTGTTGCTCAGTGAATATACTCAGCAATAAATATGCCGAAGGATACCCTGGCAAACGGTACTATGCCGGATGCTCAATCATAGACGAGATAGAATCCTGCGCAATAAAAGCCTGCCAAAAACTCTTTCAAGTAGAGTATGCAAATGTACAACTCCATTCTGGTTCGCAGGCAAATCAAGCAGCTTTTCTTGCCGTGCTGAAGCCCGGTGATCGCATTATGGGGCTAAATTTTGCTGCAGGAGGGCATCTGACCCATGGTCATAGTAAAAATTTTTCAGGCATATTTTTTCAAGCTCAATATTATACCGTAGATCCAACAACCGAACAGATTGATTACAACCAATTGGAAGATGCGGTTAAATTACACCGACCAAAATTACTCATAGCAGGCGCATCTGCCTATCCACGTTCAATCGATTTTGCAGCTTTTGCGGCAATTGCACAGCGACATAACGCCGTTCTTCTAGCAGATATTGCACATATTGCCGGGCTTGTGGCAACCAAACAGCACGCATCACCTGTCGAGCATGCAGACATCATTACCGGCACCACACACAAGACACTCCGTGGACCGCGCGGCGGCTTCATCTTAGCCAAAGAAGCATGGGCAAAAAAAATTGATCAAGCCGTAATGCCGGGCATTCAAGGCGGTCCCCACATGCACACCATTGCGCAAAAAGCTGCCTGCTTTTTAGAAGCGCATACTCAAGGATTTGTTTCCTATCAAGAACAAGTAATACAAAACGCCCGAGCCCTTGCCCGCGAATTACAATCACAAGGATTTACACTCGTCAGCGATGGGACCGATACACACCTGCTCATAATAAAAACAGAGCCTCTCGGCTTAACCGGTAGAGAAGCTGAAGAGCGACTAGAAAAAATCGGCATTACTGCATCACGCAGCAGCATACCATTTGACAAAGCAAGCCCTCTTGTTACCAGCGGCCTACGCCTTGGAACAGCAGCAATCACCACCCGCGGCATGCAAGCAGAACATATGCGCGAGATTGCCGAATGCATATATCTGGCACTCTGCCAAGACAACCCAACCGTAGCCAAAGAACGCATTACCCAGCTAGCACGCGCGTTTCCTATTCCAGAGCGCTACCTATAAAAAAAAGGATATTCTTATGCTTCCCGGATATACTGTATACGATCTAACCCAACCATTAACAGATGCTAGTCCTGCCTACGATCCTAATGACTTTTTTAACCTACAGACAACGCTCGATTATGAGCAATGCATGACCGCAACCAAATTTCGCGTGCAAAAAATTACAATGCCACTCGGCGTAGGAACACACATGGATGCTGCAGCACACGCGCATCCGGGAGCAAAAACAATTGAACAATATCCTATCCAAGAACTCTTTTTTCCACTCTGTATTGTCGATTGTAGGGATGTATGCAACACACAAGAATTGATTATCAACCCAAAACATATCCACAACTTTGAAGCATTGTATGGAACAATTCCCGCGAGAAGCTTTGTATACCTTTATACCGGCTGGGCAACCTACTGGACCAATGCACACACTTATTGCAATCAACAACCTCATGGGAATATGCATATACCAACAGCACATCAAGATACTATTAATCTACTACAAAAACGGTCTATTGCTGGATTGGGCATAGATACACTCTCGCCAGATCAAGCTCCAGCGTTTTATGCGCACGCCAATCTATTGGACAATGGGTGCATCATTGTAGAAAATCTTGCAACTCCAAATAAAGCCATACCGAATGTTGGCGCACATATTGGCATAATTCCTTTACCCATAACAGGAGCAACTGAAAGCCCCGTTCGCGCCATAGCATTTGTTCATGAACGCTAAACAGGGAGCGGA
>SKJC01000009.1 GCA_007116155.1 Candidatus Babeliaceae bacterium
ACTAGCGCAAAGCGGCGCGAAGGGTAATTTTTGTGCGCCCAAAGTACAGCGCTGGTAAACGTTTCTTCGTCCCCACTATCCATACAGGCGTCAGGTGCGACTTGCACAATTTTGTTTTTTTCTAATAACAGTCGTTTGGTTACTTTTGGTTTTCCTGGCGTTTTAATATCTAGATGCACCAGTATGTTAATATTTGCATTCGAACCAATTTCAGCTGCTTGAGCCAAATTACGCCACGCAAATTGGTAGAGATCGTTATCGGCAGCCATATAGATTAAAAAGGTCCATTCTTTTTCTTCTGTTACTGGTTGATTATGTGCATAGGTATATTCGATTTGGGCCCATGTAGACATGCAAAACGCACATGCTATACATGCCCAGGCTAAACGTACTATTCGGTTCATGTTCTCCCCCATTTCCCCTTTTTGTAGTTTTTCTACATGGGGCTAGCGTATCGGGGCCGAATTTGTATTTGCAAGAGATGTAAAAAAGTTTATTTGGGTATACCAAAGCAATACGCCTGATAATAAAAAGCTAAGTTGAAAATCGAGTGCCAGGAGTACGTGAGGTGCTTGGAGGAGTGTTAGGCTTGTGACTATTGAAAAAATAACAAGAGCGTGGGTTGAGCGTTTTCTGAGGGTCCCTAAAAATAGTATGAGTACAAAGCTGAGTGCCCGGAGGTAGGAGACGCTGTTCCATGAGACGAGTGAAAATAGAATGGAAAAAATCATTGCCAGGATGATTCGCATAGTATGATTTGGGATAATCAATGAGCAGATGAATACGACAAGAAAAATAATTGTACTTATGTGCAATCCGGATCGTGCAAGATAGTGCGAGATACCCCAGTATTGAAATTGAGATCGGTAATCGATAGTACTTTCTTGTAGCGCCGTTTTGTCCCCTAATACTATGGAGCGAATAAGCAGGACTGTTTCGGTATCGGTGTAGCGCGCTATATGATCGACAATTTTTGCGCGCAAGGTAGACCAGTACTGTTCAAACGATAAAGTTGGTCTTAGAGGTAAAGGTCGAGGAAGTTCTGTTGTTTTTACGCTACCGAGATGGTTTTTTTGTAGGCAGTAATTGCTAAATGAGTGCTCCAGGGAAGGTGGGCGCAAGAAGAGGTTTTCCCATCGTAGTTGTTGTCCAATCTGTAGTGCTTGATTGATTGGATGACGAATGGTGAGACTCCATCCGTTAAGAGCAGATCGAGCCTGTTTTTTTGCTTGAGCCGAGGTGATCAGGATGGTTGTCGCTTGTCCTGTTTCATCGGTTGTAATATTTGTGATTGTGCCTTCAATAGTTAGTTTTTGTTGCGTTGCTGCGCATGCGCGGAGATACCTGTTTTCCTGCTGTTGGGCTCGAAAGATTCCAAGTGCCATCCCACCCAAAAAACATAATCCGGCAACATACCAGGCGGGAATACGAAAAAAAACGTGTATGCAGAAGGCACAGAGGCTTAGTGCAAGGCCCAGTGGGACATTAACGTACCAGCCGATGCCGCAGAGTATGCCTGCCGTGGCGCTATAGAAGGGGTGCCACGGCAAATGAAAAAACAGCTCGTTGTATGTATAAAACATTATTCTTTATTACGTTCTTTGACTACTACGAATGCTCGTTCCGGGGTTCCGCCTAAGGCCGTTTTAGGTATTTGTAGACTGTTTAATGTATGTTGGCTGGTTAGCTCGACTATTTTTTTATTTATTTCGGTTACTTCTTTATCTTGTTTTTCTTGGTTTTTTTCAGCTTTTGCCTGGTTGGATGTTAACTCCTGTAGCATTGAGTATTGTGTCTGAAGCTGTTGACTGATATTGTTTATGTATTTAATAAGTTGCGCGACTTGTCTAGATGGCTTGGTTTCGAGTGTTTCAAGTACTTTTAGGTAAAAATTATTATTTTTTTCTGTAATTTTTTCAAAACCGGTTTCTATAGAAGCCACTTGTGTCTGATCTTGAGTATCTATTTTTTCGGTAAGTTTTTTCTCTGTCTGCTTAATTTGCTCGGAAAGTTCTTGTGCTTTCTGTGTGAGAAGTTCGCCGTTTTCGCTTAGTCTCGTTCCTTGTTCGTTCATAAACTGTTGAAGGTTGCTTAACTCGGCTCGAAGTTTTTCAAGGCCTTCGAGTTTTTCCATAAAGAGTTTATTGGCTGTGCCAAAAGCTTCTGTTGTTAGCTTAAATTGTTCTTGTGTTGTTTTGAATTGTTTTTGTGTTTTTTGTTGATCTTTTAGCGAATTGTTTATTTCGTTCATTTTACTTTCAATAGCACTGAGCTTTTCATCAATAGTCTCTTTGATAGTTTTTTGAATTTCTTTTTTTTGTTCTTCTAGCTTCTCATTCAATAAGGTTTTCATCTCTTCGAGTTGTTTTTTTGCCGAGTCGTCGATTTTTTCGGAAAGATTTGTTTCTAGGGCTTTAACTTTCCTTGTAAGATTTGTTTCTGTGGTTTCTAATTTTTTTGTTAGATCTGTAAGTTTTGTGAGTGTTTGGGTTGTATCATTCTTGATATCTTTTTGGCCTTCTTGAAGCGCTTTTGTATCTTTTTTAATATCATCAAATCGTTGATTCATATTGGTTTCGAAATTTGTAATTTGCCCTTGGACTTGCTCTACTTTTTCTCTGACGGCATCAACTTTCTTTCCGACAGCATCAACTTTTTCTTCTACGCGCTGAAACCGTTTGTCGAAATACGACTTTCCTCCAAAAAATACTCCAGTTAGTCCTGCTGCAACAAGACCAAATGCTGTGCTTGCGCCAGCTTGAGTTTTTTTATCTTTGACTACAGGAATAGGGAGTATTTTGGCTGTGGCTTGTAGGCCTGCATAGGTAACAACGCCGGTTGTTGCGCCAATTGTAAGTGCTGAAATTACGGGAAGCTCAGAAGCTTTTTGGGTAA
>SKJC01000016.1 GCA_007116155.1 Candidatus Babeliaceae bacterium
AATAAAAAACCGGGCCAGGGAAAATTTTCCCTGGCCCGGTAAGACTTTATCACATTAGACTAAATAGCCCAACGCAACAATATCTATGTAATGGATTATTAGTCCAAAAGCTGGAGACGGGTTGCCGACTCTTTGCCTTTGCTTGCAAATAATTCATAGGAAACTCTTTGTCCATCGTTTAACTGAGTTAAACCAGCTTTTTCCAAAGCACTGATATGAACAAAAACGTCTTTTCCGCCTTCGTCAGGAGCGATAAAGCCATATCCTTTTGTTGTGTTAAACCATTTTACGGTACCATTTGCCATTCTATTTCCTCTAGCAATTAAGGTATTCAGAGTATTTATCCACACAAGCCACACCATGCAGCTCAAGCAGCTACTCTTATTCAAACGCTTAGAATCGACGCATTAAGAGAAGATCTTCAGACACTTATTCAGGTATATCCATGACGTACATGGATATCATTTTAGCAAGAGTACAAACTCAACTAGACTATTAGTTTGCCATAAAAATAAAAAAAAAATAAAGATCTTCACAAAACTCTTATAAAAAATAAAATTTCACCCCAAAAAGCATTCGTTGTTACACTATGCATAAACATGAAAAGGTCCATTAAAAAGATACTAAACATGAAACAGATACTTCTAACTATCGATGATGCACCGTCAAAACATACTATTACCAAGCTTACATGGCTTAAAAAGCATACCATTCCTGCTATCTTTTTTATCCGAGGCGAATTTGCACAGAAATACCCCGAGCAACTACGCGCAATTATTACAGCTGGGTACCCTGTAGGAAATCACTCTTACTCCCATCCAAACTTTTCAAAGCTAACCCTTGAAGAATGTAGTAACGAAATTGAACTAACTGAACACCTAATCAATCAAGCATACAAAGAGACAAATCTTGTGCGCCCGTACAAAATTATCCGCTTTCCTTTTGGCGATCGAGGATCAAGGGTGATTTCATCTCTAAGCAATTCAAGCGTCGAAGCGCAATTACAAACATACCTAGCTCAGCATGGTTTTCATCACCTCAACCCCACAACCTCTTCATATATTGATATTGGATGGGATCTTGATCCCCAAGATTATAAAAAAAAGCATATTCAAGACATAGAACTATACAAAAAAAATCTGGCTCAACTATTGCTAAATTATGCCTCAAAATCAGGAACATTGCTGCTACACGACTTTGACACTAATCCAGAATTATTTGCCATTACCATGAACTATCTTTGCCAAAACAAATATACATTTCTCTCCCCCAAAGAGTTTCCCTGCCCTATACTTCCAGACAAAAACAGCCCTTAGAGAAAAGACTTTTTCATAAAATGATATACACTAACACCGTACTAATTCGCACTAGAAAAAAATAATGTAAGTCTAGTGTTTTTCTCTTTCTATAACTACCGAAAGCAACGGCATGTTCAAAAAAACAACGCTTTCCCTGGCAATTCTGCTCGCCGGAATCACCAACTCAGCCTTTGCGGCACCAAAAACGCCAATCCTACAGCAACTAACCCCTCTGGTCTTAGCAACATATGAACAGCACACAAATAACGACTCAAACCCAATAGCTCCGGCAGCCGATTCATTGTTTACTGAACCGACAACACCAAAACAAGCAAGCGCTGTGCCGCCACTAAGTCTATCCATAAAGCCAGCTTCACCTTTTGAAATTGTGACATTTGAAACACAACTATTTTCACACTGCGCTGCACAATTTCCAGGCCTTATGCCAAACACCTCAATTTGCGATAGTACTGATTTGCAAAAACTAGCCGTTTTAGGCAGTCAGAATACAACACATAGCATACAGCATCTATTTTCAACAAAAACATACGCGGGCGATATATATACCCAATTACTTCTCGCTACCCCTACGGCAGATACATCACTCCTGCAAAAACGCCAACAGATCATCGAACATCTTCTACAAAATCCTGAACTCCTAGATGATCTTGAAAAACAGCTTACGGCTGCGGCTGAAATTGAACCCCTATTAGCGCAAATTACTAAGCCTGTAAGCACGGTCGAAAAGCGAATACTCGAAGCTCCATACTTTTCTAGCAAAATAACTAAATGGGCAAACCGATCACCAGCATTGCTCGCTACTTACTATGGAGCAAAAAACACCCTCAACCTTTTCCGCTTAATTCCAACCGAAATTGTTGGTATGACCCTAGGTAGTGCCCTACAAGGATTCATCAGCAACCCTAAAGCAGGAGCCTTCGCACTATTTACCGACGGCATAGATGTTAAAAAAGGTCTTAAAAATCTTACACCAAACAGCGCTCAAGGCTTCAAAGACGGTTGCAAGATGCTTTTATTCCAACACAGCCCACTTCTTCACCTCTTTGAAAAAAAAGATCACCCAAACAACACCTTCTCACTCTTGCAGAAACAAGCAGGAAGCGCTCGCTCTGGGGGAGACTGGTACTACTCGATAATAAAAGCACTAATGAATGATGGTTATAAAAAGCTAGCTGCGTCCTGGTTCTTCGGCGAACAAATACTAGCAAATCAGGATGCACGCTATCCAGAATCTTGGCAGGAAAAACTCTATACCTATCCTGCAGCTCTGGGACTTCCCATATATATGTGTGTAAAAAATGATATTACTAACTACACAAATATAAAAACGTTTATTAAAAGCGCACAATTATTTGCAGATATTTTAGCCAACTTCCAGACTAAAACCTGGAGCATTGCTCAACTAAATCGTGCAACTAAAAAAATCAGTGAACTCACAGCAAATACACCGTTGCAGCACGTATCAGAGTCGTTAGCCGGCAACACCAAAGCCAACACCTCTCTGAAAAGCTTAATACAAGAACTAATAGCTAATCCTGTATTTGACACTAACGCCTACGCTATTAAAAATACAGGCATACTTTTAGCAACACATTATACGATTAATAGCTATAAAAAAGAGCTACTTGAACCGCTTATCATTATTGGCATTATTGACAGTTATGTTGCGGCTGCGCGCTATATACAATCACTCAAAGAAAAACAGGTGCCCGTCACACAAGCACGCTTCAGTGAATATAAACAACCATACTGTGCCATGACAAACTACTGGAATCCCCTAATTACTCATAGCAACACGGTCTACAACACAACAGTATTTGCTCATGATGGGATGCGCCATATGATTCTTACCGGGCCAAATGGATCCGGAAAATCAACAAATAGCAAAGCTATAATGCTCAACATCATCTTGGCCCAAACGTTTGGATTTGCCTGCGCTGAAAAATTTGAGCTCGCGCCATACACAAAAGTCCTTACAGCGTTTAACGAACAAGAAAACATAGCAGCTAACCTATCTTCATTTATGGCTGAAAAACAAAGAATAAGCCAACTCTGCGATGCTATCACCTATATGGACGCCTCAGAGCGCGCATTCTTGTTTTTTGATGAAGCCGTCAAAGGAACTGTTGAAGAAGCCGCAGGAGAAATTATTTTAGATACCTGCCTTGCGCTAGCTAAACAACCCCAAGCACATTCCATTATTATTACCCACACCGAAAAACCAACCGAAGCTGAAGCTCTCACAAACGGCCTGGTAAAAAATTATTTTGTTCAGGTCGACATGCTTGAAAACACCTTCAAGCGCACCTTCAAACTTCAAGAAGGGAAAGCTTCCTGGTGGTTTGATAATCCCGGAATACGTAAACAATTTATTCAGTTTTTACACTAAAACTACTGAGGGCTCCTTTTCAGGAGCCCTCAATCATAATTTCACACAAAAAATTGATAGCTATCCAGAGACTTGTGTTCCTATTTCTATATAACAACCATTACAATCCTGAAGATAGGCAACGGTTTGCCCCCATGGTTTTTTCGTCGGAGCCACAACTAATACCATACCCGCAGCAACCGCTTTTTCACAAACAGAGGCAACATCATCGACCGTAAATGAAACGTGCATAGCAGGTGCTACATCGCCCACACGATTAGGCTTTACGGTTAAACCGTTACATTGAGCAAATCCCTCACCTGAGAATGCTAATACTGTTTTACCCGTTGCCAATTCTGTATACATGCCACATTCGTGACAATACCGAACATCTAATCCAAAGGCATTTTGGTACTGTTTCACAGTCTTAGATACATCTGTAACATAGATAATTATATATCCCAGCTTCATGTCCCATCCTAAAAGCTTACTTGTGTCCATTCCATAGGATCTACCGGCACATTATTTACGCGCAACTCCCAATGCAAATGATATCCCGTTGCATACCCTGTTTTTCCGAGAGTTCCCACGGGGTTACCCTTCTTAATCGCTTGACCGACCAAAATATTTGCAAATGAATCTAAATGAAAATATATCGTCAAAACGCCACATCCATGATCAATAACAACCGTATTACCACCATGAACAAAGCGATCTTTTAATACAACAACTCCATCTTGTGCAGCCCAAACAACTGACTTAGGAGCCGCAATTAAATCCAACGCATCGTGACGATATTTACCTTTGTACTGCGTTGTACGTACCGTTCCAAAAGCAGTGGTAATCGATTTCATTTCGCAAGGAACATAAAACAATCCCTTCCAGAGTTTTTTTTGAGGCGATTGCAAAGTCAATTTGCTCATCTCAGACTCAAATTCTTTTTCACTCCGCCCTGAAGCAGCCTCTTCTTTTAACTTTTCAGGATTAATAGTTATTGTTTGTTGTTTAAACGGAAACATCACAACCTGAACTTTTCCAGAAAGCTGAAGCCGTCCTCCAACACGATCGAAAATACTAACAGTAAGTGGATATTCACTTGGATGCTCATCACTCTTTATCGGTAAAAACGCCTCATAAATGAATGAGCCGCTTCCTTCTTCCACAGCAGAACACTGTGTCCCTAAAGCTTCTACGGTAACGTCGCGTAGAGGTTTGTTACTCTGAATTTGAACATGCAACGTTTTACCCTGAAAAACCTTATATACCGGATCACTAACCGTAAATGCCGCCTCAAGAGGAACATTGTCTACGACAAACGGAATCTCCAGTGATTGTTCCGCATGACCGTATGAACCAGAAACAGCAACCACTTTGATACTATGATCCCCATCAACCATAGTATCGCGCGTTGGAATTTCTAACGGATATTCAAACGTTGTTTTTCCTACTTTATAATTTTCTAATAATGGAACCCCGTCTAGCCAAATCGAAAGTCGTGCAACTTTATACGGATGTGCCCCAACAATTGTTCCCCGCACAACTCCTGCATATGCCCCATGAACAACAACGCCGCGCACATCCAATGATGGCTTATGCGTTTCTATGAAATATCTACTAACACGATACCCAACCAATCCGCCAACTAACGCTAAAAAACCAATACTTATAAAACGAATGCGCACGACAATCCCCTAATTTTTACTACAATAGACTGTTTTTATACTCCATTTTCTATGAAAGAATACCCCCTTTTTAGAGCAAGGTAAAACGCATAAAAACTTTTAGGAGAGAAAAAAGAAGAGTATACTAGAGATTCTTATCAAAAGCATGGAGGCTGGCGGTGATAAAAAATATAACAAAACAAAAAACAACATGGTCGCACGAGTTGCCAGAGCAGCCAGGTATTTATATTTTTTTTGATGAGACCGGCACAATTCTCTATATCGGCAAAGCAAAAAATATAAAAAATCGTGTTCTATCATATTTCCGCTCTGAAAAAAACATAAAAACAGAACGGCTCATACAAGAATATGACTCAATTGATTGGATTATTACCTCAAATGAGCTCCACGCATTACTCCTAGAAGCTTCTTTAATTTATCAACACAAACCACGCTATAACGTACTTCTTAAGGAAGGAAGCCCTTTTTTATATATCTGTTGCAACGATGGTTCAACTACAAAACTCCCAAAAATAGAATTATGTAGGACTAAGCAAAACCATGAGTCAAAAACATACTTTGGTCCATGCATTCAGCGACAAAACACTCGAAAGCTATTTGAATTCCTCACGCGAACTTTCCAACTACAAACCTGTACTAAAAATATTCCATCAGGATGCCTTGATTATCACCTCAACCGATGCGCGGGCACCTGCCGCTCTGACTTTGACAAAGAAGCCTATGTTCAACGCTATTACGCAGCAAAAGCCCTTCTTATGGGTAACAAAAAAGCATGCGTAGAGTTTTTAGAAAAAATTATTCAAGAAAAGAATGCGCAATACAATTTTGAAATATCTAAAAAAATTTTCCAACTCTTGGAAGAAATAACACCACTACTTGAACAACAAACCTACAAAAAGCAATCGCGCATATACGCACAACAACTCACCCTTCTCCTCGAAAAAAATCTTCCATCAGAACGGGAATACGCAGAAACAGCAAATGAAATTCAATCAATTCTTTCCCTTCCAATGGCGCCAGAACGCATCGATTGTTTTGATGTCTCACACTGCCAGGGAACCAATATCGTCGCCGCATGTGTACGGTTTAACCAAGGGAAACCTGATCCCTCTAATTATAAGCGCTTTATTATCAAAACATTGACAAAGCAAGACGACTATAAAGCACTGCAAGAAGCCATTACCCGAAGATATGCAAATGCTGAAGACTATCCTGATCTCATCCTTATTGATGGGGGAAAAGGACAACTACATGCAGCTGAAAAAATACTTACCTTAAAAAAGTGTGCCGTTGCGAGCCTGGCAAAACGAGAAGAGCGCCTTTTTAGCGCCAACCTTCCAGAAGGCCTAGTCTTAAACACAAGAACACCTGTAGGAAAACTGTTTATTTCTCTACGTAACCACACACACAACCAAGCAGTAAGTCTTCACCGCATTCGCGCATGCAAAAACTTTCAAACAAAAAACTAAAATCTTTATTTTTACGTATCAGGTTTTTTACACTAATAAAAAAGTCGCCCTCCGGAGGCCTAACATGAACCGCTGTATCGCCTGCATACTCTGCCTACTTTGCACCGCCCACACATGTTCTGCTCGCTTAAAAAAACAGCCTAAGCAACTTAATGTATGCTGGGGGTGCTCACTTACACCAGAACAAAAAAACGAACTTACCCTACTTATCGCCGCATACAATAAAGCATTACGCGATTATTACTGGTGGATAGAGACCGAAACAAATCAAAAATTCATGCATGTCGCACCTAAGGTTAATCAGCACTATCTTCATAATTGTCAAAACAAGGTAGACCGATCACTTAATCAATTAGAGTGTTTTTACAAAAAAATTGGTATCCAAGGACCAGAAATTGCAACATTGCGCAAGCAATTAACAGAATCTCAAAAAACACTTTGTACAGACCTTAAAATACTAGCCTTAACCAGGCAAGACTAAAAAACCCTTGTTTTACCTCGACTAATCTTTTTAGGATACACGGAGAACAGTTCTATTCAGCCTAACCCTAAGGAGATTACTGTGAATATAAAGCCACTACTTCTATTGGGGGCATACCTTGCACTACATACACTACCGATACTCCACGCAAGCAATGCACCCACTAAACCAGACTCAAAAGAAAAAACTGCATCTTCTAAAACGCCTACCAAATCAGCTAAAAGCTCTACTATTAAAAAAAAGGCCGCAAATAAATCGACGGTAAAGGAAACAGACAAAGACGTTGCAAAATTTGAAACAGAAAACATACAAGAAGATACCACCCTGACAAAAAAACAGCATAATAAAAAAACTACAAACTCAAAGAAAAAAACAACTCAAGAAAATAAAAAAAACGAATCGACAGAACCAAAAAAAACTCAACTTGCCACAGAAGAGGAAAAAACTTCCAGAGAAAAAGCCCAGCCGATTATTGTAAAAGACTTCCTTGAAGAAAAAAAAGCACGCACCACAGAAGAAAAACTGAATAAAAAAAATGAAGTGCAAGAGCAGACGGAACTCGACGAACAATGGAACAACTTTTCTTTAGAAGAAAAAGCAGAATACTTACAAACAATGCTCGAACAAAAAGAACAGCTTTCCGAACAAGAACAAAAAAAACTACAAAAAAAAATGCATGAATTTTTAATCCTTCTTCTCAGCTCAAAGACCTATGACATTATCGAAAAACTTACAAAAAATAGAGATATCGCTCAACTCAGCGACCTGATTATCGTTTTTGATCGACTTATCTCTCGATTAATTACCAAAGAATACTTAAACACATTAAAAGATCTTCAAAAAACAATTGCCTGCTTTAAAGGATCTAAATCCAAAAAAGCTATCTGCACAACACTATGCACCTCACGAAAAGAATGCATCGGCAAATTACTACTTGATAGTGCTTCTGTATTTGAACCATTTATAAATGCCGGAATAGGAACGACAAAAATAGGACATAAACAGGCCAAGGGTATGATTCCTTTATTCTTTTCTGCAGTTGCCCCAAATAATGCCACAACAGAAAATATTTTAGCTCTTTCCATCATGCTCGATTCATCAATACAACTACTCCGAGAAGCAGGAAGAATTCTTGAAAAATCAAACACATAGGAGTCCTCATGAAACTGCATACCTATTTTTTCTTTACAGTACTATTCTTACTTTCTCAACCGCACGGTCTTCTAGCAACTACATCAACCAAAACAGAAGAAACGACCTATACACCCAAAAACCCCGATCTTAAAAACCTCTATGAATTTTTTCTAACAACAGAAAACTTAACAACAATAATTCATGATTTGGGCCAAGGAGTCCACATGTTTGGCAGTGGATCTAAGTTCAACTTAAAAGATCCTGCCGCTCACTTCTCAAAAGCACTTCTCAATATCTGCGGACTTGGAAAAGGAAGTATTAAGCTTCTTGATAAAGATTTCGATACATTAAAACAATACTATTCTTGTGTTGTTCTGCCCGACGAAGAATTGCGAAGCGAAGCAGCATTAACCGAAGAAGACGGGCCGTTGACCTGTAAGCCTATTCATTGCATAAACAAACAGACCTGCATGGGCGTTACTCTAGGAAAAACTGCTGAACTCCTTGCCCCATTTTTACATAATCTATTAGGAAAAGTTGTAGACCTTGACGAAACAGACCCCGATGTTCCTAACTATACCGTACAATCTGGCCTATTAACAAACTTTAATCAACTCACAACAGATGCGATATCTCTAGCTCAAGCAACTAATCTACCAAGCAAAATGATTGGCAAAAAAGCTGATGAATTTTTAACTAAAATGAAACAAAAACTCAAAAAACTCGAAGAGGTCCAAAAAATTTTAGCTATTGTAAGCAATGATGTACTTACCATCCTTTCTAATATTGCCCCATTACTTGGAGGAAAAGAATACCTCGATTCGCTACCGGAGCTCTCCGAAGAAGAAAAAACAAAACTTCTGGCAGAACAAATCACTCTTGATCCTGATGTATTAGACGAACTTGATTTTAACGATTTTATTGATTAATCAAATAATTATACAGAACCTACTGTTAGTAGTAGGTTCTGTATAATTATT
>SKJC01000005.1 GCA_007116155.1 Candidatus Babeliaceae bacterium
TTGTTGGTGGTGCGGGCAATCGCACCCTAGCTGTAGCGCCCGCTAATCCACGCGCTGTACACAACGTGGGAACTGGATTATCATCACTGATAGGACTTACCACTGGTAGTTTTAACACAGCTACCGGAACATCGTCTCTTAGCGCCTGTACAACCGGACTTAATAATTGTGCATATGGTCATGCAGCATTAAACCTTTTACAGAATGGATCCTCGAATATCGCAATCGGCACTTCTGCAGGATCAGCAATCACTACTACTTCAAATAATATCATGATCGGTGCAGCAGGGGTTGCTAGCGACTCCGGTGTTATCCGTATTGGTTCAAGCAGTCAGACAACATGTTTTTTAAACGGCATTTATGGCAACACCGAACCAGCAGCAACAATCCGTCGCCTTGTGTATGCAACCGATGGCCATCAGCTTGGCACTACAACGACCACTGGCACGGTAACAACGGACGGCAACCTGCAGATTAAAGGCAACTATGCACCGACCGTACCGCTTGCAAGCGCAGCAACACCACGCATACTCTACGGCTACATCAACAGTGCAGGCATAAAACAGACCGGTTCAGATGGCTGGAATGTGGATAAACTCGAGACAGGAAAATTTAAAATTACCTTTACCCCAGCATTCACAGGAATCCCAAGCCTCACAGTTGCTGCTTACGCAAATACAGAAAACCCAAATATGCGCTATGACACATATATTTATAACATGAAGCCCGGTGAAGCCATGATCTACATTATAGATCCGACTGTCAGCTGGTACGATGTCAATTTTTCATTTCAAGCTATAGGTGTTTAAATAAATCTCTTTTTTTCCCCGGGGAAGCCCGGGGAAAAAATACAAACGCACAAGCTACCCACCTCCATTCTCATTAAACAAAAACTAGCCGAATACTTTTTTTTTTAGGTAAGCTACCCCCACAAAATGTTTGCACAGAAAAAATTACCCGTTTTTCTTTACACGGAGAAAACAGTATGAAAAAAAAGATTGTCTGGTTATTGTGCGTATGCACCTGCATGCCTCAATACCTTTTGTCGCACCACCGGTCTATCCCCCTGGACATGCTGGGCTATGTTATTTTAGAATCAATAAATTACAAAAACCTTGAACAAATTTCTTATGCAACCTTACTCGATACAACCACATTAACAAATTTTCTTAATGCAACAAACAACCTAACTAAAGGCGCTACCGGGGAACAACAATATCGAACTTCGCTTATACCAGCACAGACCAAACTCCCAAATACAACAGAAGCAAAAGATCAAAATGTTGTTGGCTCGCTAACAATCGGTTCACTAAGCTCCTCAGATGGCGGCAAACTAACCCTACGTGCAACAACAACACCAGCCATACACCTTGTTTCTGGCGACGATCCTGCATGGGTTATTGCATCTCTCGGCGATACCAATAAAAAACTCGTACTCTACAACCAATCAACAGGCACACAAACAACACTAACTCCTCTCGGCGTATTTACGGTGCCAACTGCACACGTTACTTCGGAATTACAGGTTACTGGAAATACAAATATTACCGGTCCTATAACCATAACAGGAACTCTTGGTATAACTGGAAATACTACAATAGATGGAACCTTAGGTGTTTCTGGAGCAACAACCCTACATAACACACTCGGAGTTACAGGAAATGTTGCTATAAATACTGATAAATTCAACATAACTGCTGCTAACGGAAATACCACCATAGCAGGAACGCTGGGAGTAGCTGGAGCAAGTACACTCAACTCACTCGGAGTAACAAACAATACAGCTATAGGCGGAAACCTTAACCTCTCAGGCGATCTTACTATCAACACCGATAAATATCACATAGCGGCAGCAAGCGGTAATACAACTATTGCGGGTACGCTTAATGTTGCCAACACTATACGAGTAGCAACTGATCGATTAATAGTAGATGGACCAACAGGAAATATTACAACGGCTGGGACGATAACAGTTCCAGCACAAGGTCAAATCCTTGTTGCAGGAGAGACGCTTTTACATGAAGCGTACAACGACTCAACGATTTTTGTTGGTAGAAGGTCCGGAAATCGTACCCTTACCGGCATCGACAATACGGGTTGCGGAATACGCTCACTTGAAGCCTTAACTTCCGGCACAAAAAATACAGGAATCGGTGCCCGCGCACTCAAAACTATTTCGATCGGCGAAGGAAACTGCGCAATAGGATCTGATGCCCTAGCAGAGATAACTAGTGGAACCGGAAATGTTGGCATGGGGCGCAGCACACTGGCCCAACTGACCGAAGGAGCAAACAACACAGCAATCGGTTTTCAGGCCGGGCAAAACTTAACCAACACCTCGTCAAACAACATCTACATTGGCGCCAACCAGACAGGCCCATCGGGAAGTGAGGAAAATACCACACGCATCGGAGTTCCTCTACAAACAGCACAATGTTTTGTTGGTGGCATTTATGATCAATCATCAACTGAAGCTCCAATAAAACTTGTTTCCATTGATAGCGCGGGAAAACTCGTAACCAATGCAACAGCTACAACAACATCTAACGCACTTACCGTCGGCGGTGATTTTGCCGTGGGAAGTAACACTGTGCAGGTCACGGCTGCAACAGGTTCTACCAGCATTGCTGGCCACCTAACATTAACCGCACTCTCAGAGACCCATCCAGAATTACATATTAGAGGCGGCAATGGAAATACTGGACCACAGCTATATGCCAAACCAGTCGGAACAAACGATGCTGCGAACCTTGCTTTTAATGCTTCATATAACGACTCACGAAGCAACACCGGTTATAGCCAGAGTCGTTTATCGCTACTAGGAAATACAAAAGGCTCAATGATTCTTTCAACATCACCAAATGCGACGGGCGGGGCACTACAAGAAACATTACGTGCCGATGACACAGGAATCAGCTTGTCAAACATCATTATCAACAACGCACCAACACCTGAACGCACAACAGGAAAAGTACCATTTGCCGAAGGCACCTTCGCAACAAGCTTGCGCATTATCTACGGCAGCATAAATGCCGATGGAACTATAGTAACCAACTCCTCTTCCGCCGGCTTTACAGCTTCATTTGTAGAAACAATAGCAGAGGGAGATCCAACAGGTTATTACAAAATTACATTTACAAAGCCATTTACCTATCCACCTTGCGTAACTATTGGCTCATATATTGATGGAAATACAAATGTAACTCCAATAACAGGATTTAGCGCACCCATAACACAAAGCTTAGCAAATGATGGCACACTCACAACTACAGGGTTTCGAGTTGTCTGCTTGACTGTCGGAGTAGCATGGCAAAAAAGACCTTGGCATTTTATTGCCATAGGAATGTAGAAAAATATATTTTTACTCAAAAAGGAGTGTCTAATGTTTAAACGTATTCTAACCCTCGGTGCTATTACACTAGCTATTATTCCTACGCTCATGCTTTGCCAAGAAGATAAAACAGCTAGCATATACAAGTATATGGATATACTCGTTGAATCGATTACACAGATTTCGCCACAAAATTCTGCTATCTTACAAAGCTATGCAGATATAAAAGAAAATAAAATAGAAAAAGCTGATGGGGAGCTTCGTGCAATACTTACGGCAATAGAAGAAGTACTCAAAAATAACCTTGATTCTATCGAACCAACAAGATTAGAAGAAAGCTTTGCTCTTCTTGATTCCTGCTATGAAATGCTTGAACCAATAAAAAAACAAAAACTAACGCGTTCTCTTGCTCAATATGCAGCAGCACGAAAAAATAAAGGTAAAAAAGTACATCTTGGAAAACCGTTCACACGAGAAGGCGAAACAACAGATACTACAGAAGAAACAACCCGAGATATTGTTATTAGCAACTCGTTTCCATCTAATTGCTGCCCATGCCCATGTCCAACACCATGTCCATGCCCAACACCGTGTCCAACAACCTGCTCTTATGAAAATCTCTCTCTCACCGGTGAACTACACGCTCAAGCAGCAACCGCTGGCGGTGCGCACGTCTACTCACGTCCTGAAAACGGACTTCACGATGCTGCAATTTTAGCTTTTAACTTCCAAAAAAATGGCATGAGCGTCCCTGAACGCAAAAGCAATGGTGCATATGGCTCATCACGTGTTCGCCTCCAAGGAAACACCTATGGTCGAATTTACTTTGATACCACAGGTGACGCCCTCGTAACTACTGATTTAACCCAGCGTGCAAGCATAGACAAAGATACATTTAAAACCGAAGTACCTCTGCATGTAAATAATGTAGGCTATACACCAGCAATTCCACACGCTAGCCCAATTACCCCTCGCATGGTCTTCGGAAGAATTGATTCATGGGCCGACCTAGCAACACCGGTAATCACCAACACCTACGGTATTGCTGCATCACAACCTCAAGATGGAACGAATTTCATACTACTAACCATTACTTTTGCAACTCCATTTACCCAAAAACCGGTCTTCCTTTTTCTTCCTGAACCATTTAGTCCAAGTAGCTTAAATGTCTATGTTCCTTACGTACACGATGTATCAACAACTCACGCAACAGTTGCCATCAGAAACGAATCAGCTCCCCACTGGGAACATAGAAACCAGTACTACTTCTCATTCTTGGCTGTTGGAATATAAAAATTTACTGAAAGCGGGTGGTGACGTAATGCAACATACACCACCCGCACCATTAAAAATCACTAAGAACCGAGGAAACCCTGATGCGCACACTACGTTTTTTAGTACTTAGCATGCTCTCACTGACCATATCTTCTGCTCAGGCAATACCAAAAGCAAAAGATATCTTCATTACTCTCCACCCAGATGCCCTCCCGGTCAGAAAACTTATTAAAAAGCTTCACGAATATACCTATCGTCATGAACTGCCAGAACCAATTCTTTTTCTAGAACATGTGTTATTAGACGGATATCAATCAATTTATAAAACAGCACTGGAAGAAGCACTTGATGAAATGGGACCTATACTTGATACCTTGGAACGCAATAATATACACGATGAAGAGTTAGAAGCCTTATTCGACTACTGTTGTCAAGGCGTAGACAACTCCTACTTTGAAGTTGAACCGAGTGATGAAGAAATTTTGGCGCTAGAAGCCTATGAATCAACTACCAAAGACGTAACTACAGAGACAACAACCGAAGACGCTCAAGTAACTATTCAAAATATGATGGTACAACCATGCATCTGCTGCCCATCGTCCGGTGGAAGCTCTAGTGAAAACGTTACAGATTTACATGTAACGAATGAGATAAAAATTACCGGCTCATCTGACGGTGGAGAACATCTTTTTTGCAAACAGGAAGATGGCTCAAACGAAGCTGCCGTTATTACCTTTAATTTACAAAAAAATGGCGATACTATAAGCGCACGCAAAATTAACCCCTACCTAGGAGCAGCACGTATCAGAATGCAAGGCAATACGAGCGGGAAGATTTTTTTTGACGTAACCGATAACACACAAGCAGGAACCATTTTAACTGAACGCGTAATAATAGAACCCGAAGGGCTCTTTGTAAACGGCAAAATATATGCGACCGATGGCATCACATCAGAAGATGGAAGCAATGTACCTCTTGTACCATCCAAAGAAATCGCCAACCAAACAAAAATTTTATATGGGTTAATTGATAATTGGACGAGTGCAGATCGCTTTGGAAAACCTATTATAACACCATCTTCTGGTGGTTTTAAACCAACAGAAGAACAGAACCAAGAGACTGGCGAAGGGTACGAAACACGAGCGACCATACACTTTTCACAGAGCTATACCGAGCGACCAACCGTACTCCCTCTGATGCGGTCTCCCGATCTGCAGGCCGTGGTAGACACCCTTACGCTTGATTACTTTACCTACTCAATTCGCAATGTACACACAGGCCAATTCCAAAATATGGTGCGCTGGCAGTACCCAGTATCTTTCTTAGTAATAGGATTTTAATGAATACGTATGTTGTCAATAGGTACTCATTTTTAAAAAAATCTGTGCCTATTTTTTGGTTTATTCTGACCTCAAACATAATTCTGGCCGAAACTCCGAATCCCAACCATACCCAGTGCAACCGACCCTATAAAAAAGAACGCAACAGCGAACATTATTCGAAAAAAGTACACCTTAATAAGGCGGCACTCCAACAGGAACCAATAAACAACGATACGCAGCAAAAAGCGCAGAAACAAAAAACATTACGAAATACACAGGAAAACCTTTTTGTTACAGGAGAATTCCACGCTCAAGCTGCAACAGCAGGAGGTGCACACATATACGCACGCCCAGAAAAAAACCTACACGACGCGGCAATATTTGCATTCAACTTTCAAAAAAATGGTCTTTATCCAGCAGAAAGAAAAAGCTCTGGTGCATACGGAGCTGCATGTATACGAATACAAGGGAACCAACAAGGCAGAATCTTTTTTGACACCACAAAAGATGCGGAACCCACATCAGAACTTCAAGAACGTGCCTCAATAGACAAAGAGGCATTTATAACAAGGGTTCCTCTCTTAATAAACAACCACGGATGTGTACCCGTAATACCAATGGAAAAAGCTGGAATACCAAGAATTCTGTATACGCAGATTATTGATTGGTCTTCAACTGATAATAACGGAGAACCAATACTTTCAAACTACAATGGATTTTCAAAGCTACAAAAACAGAGCAGCGATATAGCAGAATTTACTCTCACCTTTGATGAGCCATTTACCACAAAACCATTTGTATCAATAACAATAGAAAACAATCCTACTACAGAGCTAGGACCAGTAATGGCCGAACTTACTAGTATCGCAACAACACACGTACAAGGATGCTTTTGGTCCATAAAAAATAATGGCACATCCCTAGATCGCTTCACCAAAATAAAACCAACCATTCTGATTATAGGAATATAAAAAACACGCCGGGACCCTCATCCCGGCGACTCTAAAAAGCCCCCTTTTAATACCACAACAGCCGCCAATACTATTTAATTTTTCTAATAGTTGATATTTATCTCCGGCTTATGCTAAAAAAAAATAAATGTTACATAGGAGGGGAAAATATTATGAATTATAAAAAACAAATTATGGTAACAATAGCCATTTGCAGCGTACAAAGTTTTAGACTTTCTGCCGCGCCATCGTCAATGGCCGTTATTTCGCAAGTCGACTTAGCAGAACTACAAGAATTGCGTAATGAAGTAAAATATTTACGAACTGAGCTACGAAGTGAAGCAACTGCGGCTCGAGCTGCACGGGAAGAAGCAAAAAAATATTTCGATGCGCTTATAAAACTAAGTCCAACGTAACAAGAAAAAAGGCCGGGGAAATTTTCCCCGGCCTTTTTTTCTAAAGTATCTTCTAATTAAACAACTTATGATAAGGTCACCAACAACAATGAAACCATTGAAAGCAACTTAATTAAAATATTTAATGCTGGCCCAGATGTATCTTTAAACGGATCACCTACCGTATCACCAATAACCGCAGCTTTATGAGACTCAGAACCTTTGCCACCAAATGCACCTGATTCGATGTATTTTTTAGCATTATCCCATGCACCACCACCATTAGCCATCATGAGCGCAAGCAAAACACCGGTCACTGTTGCACCAACTAAAAGTCCACCAAGCGTAGCAACACCAAACGTTTTCCAAACAACAATAGGAACAACTACCGTTAAGACGCCAGGTAAAATCATCTTCCATAGAGCCGCTTTGGTACTTATCGCAACGCAACTACGATAATCAGGCTCTGCTGTCCCTTCCATCAAACCAGGGATCTCCCTAAATTGACGACGAACTTCCATAACCATTTGTAATGCGGCATCACCCACAGCGCGCATCGTAATTGAAGTAATCAAAAATGGCAGTGCAGCCCCCATAAAGACACCGACCAAAATAAGCGGATTTACTAAATCTAGACAAGCAACTTGGCTTTCTTGCGCATATGCAGCAAACACGCCAAGCGCTGCTAACAACGCAGAGCCAATAGCAAAACCCTTACCAAGCGCTGCCGTAGTATTACCCAACGCATCAAGCTTATCAGTAATATCGCGCACCGGTTTACCAAATCCTGCCATTTCAGCAATGCCGCCTGCATTATCTGCAATAGGACCATATGCATCAACGGTCATAGTTATTCCGGTTGTTGCCAACATAGCAACTGCAGCAAGCGCGACACCAAAAAGACCGCCACCGAACATGAATGAAACCCAAATAGCCCCTGCCAAAACAAGCACCGGCGCAACCGTTGATTCCATACCGACAGAAAGTCCGTAAATAATGTTTGTAGCTGCACCTGATTGTGATGCTTTTGCCAAGTTCTTAATCGGCGTACTAGAGGTATAATATTCTGTGATTAAACCAACAATAATGCCCGCTAGACACCCTGTTACCAATGCGTAAAAAAGATTTACGGGCAAACCAACATAGACAATATATCCATATGAAAAAACTATAAACGCACCAACGGCAATAAATGTTGCATTACGCAATAGAGCGGCAGAACTAGCACGAATAAATAGATTGCCAATTAAACCAATTAATGAACTAAAAAGACCAATTGCAGAAACCATTAACGGTAACGTTACAAATAACGGATCTCCGGCATACAACTGATACGAAAGCGCTGTTGTAGAAACCATCGCCGTTAAGTACGATTCGTAAATATCCGCACCCATACCAGCAGTATCACCAACGCAATCGCCAACATTATCCGCAATAACCGCTGGATTACGTGGATCGTCTTCAGGAATTCCTGCCTCCACTTTGCCAACTAGATCAGCACCAACATCAGCAGACTTTGTAAATATACCCCCGCCGACACGCGCAAAAAATGCAACAAATGATGCTCCGAGACCGAAACTAGTAATAAGATTAATAATGGATGAGGAATCCTGAAAAATGAATAATAAGACGCCAAAACCAAGTAATCCGATACTTGCAACAGCAAAGCCCATAACGCCGCCACCCAAGAAAGCAACTATAAATGCTGCTCGCTCACCAGATTCACGAGCCGCCATAGTAGTACGAACGTTTGCACGCGTTGCGGCATGCATACCAATAGCGCCAGCCAACAAAGAAAGCAATGAACCAATGAAAAAACATGCTGCTGACAAGAAAGAAGAAAAAAAGGCAAGCAGAATAACCGCAATTACATCAACAATCAAAATAACGCGATATTCTTCTTTAAGAAACGTCATAGCTCCAGCACGAATGGCCTCAGCTATATGCGCAGCTTTTTCGTGAGTTACATGATATGAACTAATCTGACGCAATAATGCCCAAACCGTCAGAAGCCCAACCAAACCCACACCAGCTACAAATCCGTAGATATGTAGTAAAGACATACACCAATACTCCTTTGTAAAAAATACATCAACAAGTAGAAGGAAGGAGAGGTCTCCTTCCTTCTACTACACAGAAAAACTATACCAAAAAACAAGTAGATTGTCTTTTCCTGACTATAACTTCAAAAAACATAAGTTATACGATCCCTTGTATTCGCCTAGCATTAAAATGAAACTCCTGCGTGCTGAACAACAAGTTTTTTAAAAGCAGTTTCATTTGAACCTGATGTGCAAACGCCATTATAACTCACCACACCATTTCTAACGATAATAATATATGGTATGCGCGAAATACCAAACATCGACTTGGCCTGATTTCCCGCCGTCGTTGTATGATTAAACTTAGCAAAATAAATAGCATCTTCAGCTGATCGAGCAACAGTATCAAATGGACGACTCAACGCGTTGCAATAATGACATCCATCGCCATAGACATCCAAAACAAGCGGACGATCAATTGCAACAAATAACTCACGAAGCGTTGTTACCTTAAAACGAGAAAAAAGAGACTCTATGCTCACAAGTTCTGCTCGAACTGATGCAACGCATAAAGCAAGAATTAGCATTTTACGTATCATTTTGACTCCATATAAAATACACGTTTCCTTAGTATACACCAATAAAATTTTTTGTCTTTCTGTATTAATTCGCCTTATTCAGAGCTTTCTCTACAAAGCTTGAAAACTCTAGAGATTCCATGCGACCGACCACACGATCCACCTCTTTTTTCTGCGTATTTACCATAACAAAACAAGGAATACCGCGAACTGAATACCTTTGTGCTAACGGCTGCAAGTCGCGCATTTGCGTATCTACCTCAACAAAAACAACACGATCCCCGAATGTCTTTGCCGTCTCCGTAAAAATACTCTTCATGTAGCGACACGGAGGACAAGAATTAGAAAAGAACTTAATTAAAACCGGTTTTTTTTGAGAAAAAAGCTCATTAAACTCAGCCTCGCTCGCAACATGATAGACCGTTGAAGTGGCGGTTATCTGCTTTTTTTCACCCTGTTTTTTTTGCACTTTTTCCTTCTGCTCTACACCTTTTTTTTCTGGCGCACAAACAACATCTTTTTTACGCGCATTAGAACAAGATACACAACTCAAAACAAGACCCAAAAGAAGGACTGAGCGTACATGCGTTATCATAAAAACCCACCATTAGAAAAAAATTAACATAACAATTGATCAAAAACTGCGCTCGTCATTGTATCAAGAAGTAAGTAAAATAAAATCAAACATTAAAACAGCCATTGTACTAGGAGTTACTATGTGTATGGAATGCCCAACAAATACTATCAATATCGGCGTTGCCGACAAAGATCGAAACGATATCGCAAAAAAATTATCTGTTCTCTTGGCGACGGATTATATGTTTTTTACCAAAGCATATAAATATCACTGGAATGTACGCAGCCCATTTTTCAGCCAATTACACGCGCTCTTTGAAACCCTATATGAGGCACATTTTGCATCCGTTGATGAAATTGCCGAACGCATTCGCACATTAGGGCACGAAGCACCTGGTACATTAGCTGAGTTTATTGAACAATCAATCATTGAAGAAACTCCCGGATTCAACCCAAGCGAATGTTTTATGCTCGCTGAACTGTTGGGCGATCTTGAAACCATAATCCAGCAGATGCGTAAAGATCTAAGCACCATTGAGAAAAGTGACATCATAAGTGGCGATCTCTTAGTTGGCAAAATAAAAGCCTACGAAAAAGAAGCTTGGTTCTTGCGCTCACATCTAGAAATCGTTGAAGATGAATGCGAAGATGAAGAAGAGTTCAGCATAGAAGAAGCACCAAAAAAAGCATCAAAAAAGAAGTAATTATTCAATAAAAACAGTCGCGCCCGCTTGTTCAGCATACGCACAAAGCTCTGACAAGTGGGCCTTTTCTTGCGCTTTTTGATTCCTACAAATATAGACCGTTTTAATTAATCTTCTCTTACAAAGCGCAGACACAGTCTTTTTTACAGAATCGGTTAACCGGACAACTTTATACACATCAATATATAAACGACCCCAGGATCGAGCTAACAACTCCGGAACACGGTATTGCGCCCAAGAATCAAGATGCCGCGTCTGTCGACGTTGCCCCGTATCAATAGCCCAAACCGCTCCCTGCCGCATATATATGGACAACGATGCCCCCGAACACCACAACTGCTCTTTTTTCGATGCCAGAAAAACCTGCCCCCCATAAAAAAATGCTCCATATACAAGAGCCAAGCAAACGACTCGTTGCCAGCGAGACCCATGTTGAATATGTAATGCACCAAGGAAACAACAAAAAAGCGTTGCCCCAAATACATACCCATGCCAAGGAACCGCATACAATCCTTCACCCAAGGTACAATCAAGACACCATCGCCAAATAGCAACAATTACCGACATTACAGATCCCATACCACTTGCTAGCAAAGGAATAGGAAGCACTAATAAAAAAATAATTGAACAAAATAAAAAAATCACAATACAGGGGAAAAACAAACAATTGCCCACAATAGACCATAACGAACTGGACATTCCCCAAGCAGATAATACCGGAAACGCGGCGAAAAAAATGAGTACTTGAATCTCAATTAACGACCCAAGCTTGGCTAAAAAACGATTCACAACAAACCAAGAAAAAAGTAGGCTTCCGCCCAGATATACATGCGTTATTTTTTTTATAGTATACCAGAGGACTTCTATGAAAACTATCTCGTCATTAGAGGCCGTTGCCAACAACCTCCGTCTTCTTATACTTGCCACCACAAGCCGTGCAGGATCAGGACATCCAACCTCCTGCTTCTCATCTGTCGAAATCTGTACAAGTCTTTTTTTCCACGTGATGCATTACGATCCCTATGCGTATGAATATCCGAATAATGATCGTTTTATTTTATCTAAGGGCCATGCTGCCCCCCTGCTCTATGCAATCTGGTCAGAGCTCGGACTTGTTACCCAAGAAGAACTTGCCACATTCCGCCAAATTGACTCAAACCTAGAAGGGCATCCAACAACACGGTTTCCGCATGTTGAAGCAGCAACCGGATCCCTCGGCCAAGGACTCGCTATTGGCCTGGGAGAGTCGCTAGCCGCGCAAAAAAATACGCTTAATTACCGAACATTTGTACTGATGGGTGATAGCGAACTCTCGGAGGGATCTGTCTGGGAAGCAGCACAACTTGCAGCACACTATAAAGCGAACAACTTAATTGCATATGTTGATGCCAATCGCCTTGGCCAGCGTGGGCAATCACTCCTGGGAACCGATTACACAGCATGCGCCAATCAATGGCGCGCATTCGGCTGGGATGCTCACATTGTCAATGGGCACGACTTAGAAGAACTTATAACTATTGGCGAACAAGTTCGCACCTCGGCACAAAAGCCAACCATTATCATTGCAAAAACCATAAAGGGCTACGGCCTCGGCAAAGACATCGAAGATACACCAGGATACCACGGCAAAACATTCTCCCTAGATTTTGCCGCAACATATAAAAAAAATCATACGTATCAAAAAACAGCACATACAATTACTCCACCCGCACTGCAAGCGCGAACCACATTACGCACGACTCCACAAATACCAGCAATGACTGATATTTTTTCAACTGCAACGAGAGCCGCCTACGGCCTTGCCTTACAAAAACTTGGCGCAATGTACAGCGATCTCTTGGTGTTAGACGCAGAAGTTAAAAACTCGACCTTCAGTGAGCTTTTTGAGACCACGTTCCCCGATCGATTTGTCGAATGTTTTATTGCCGAGCAAGCAATGATTAGCGTTGCAACAGGCCTTGCTCGACGCGGCTTTACACCCTTCTGTTCAACCTTTGCAGCATTCCTAACCCGAGCATTCGATCAGCTACGCATGGCGGCGATTAGCCAAATTCCTCTACGAATTTGCGGCTCTCATGCTGGCGTTTCCATTGGAGAAGACGGCCCCTCTCAGATGGGGCTTGAAGATATTGCACTTATGCGCCTGCTTCCCAATAGTAAAATTTTCTATCCTGCAGACATCTACACAACAGAAGCTTGTGTCAAAAAAATGTATATGCACAACAGCGGCATTAGCTATCTCCGGACCACCCGCGAACCAACACCCATACTTTATACAGGAGAAACAACCTTCGATGATGGATATCACGTACTTAAAAAAAGTGACCATGATCAAGCATGCATTATTGCTGCAGGAATAACTGTTTTTGAAGCGCTTAAAGCTGCCGAAGAGTTACAAAAAAAGCAGATCTCTGTTCGAGTCGTGGATTGTTACCAAATCAAACCACTTCCTAGCAATGGGCTTACTAAGGAAATAAGAGCCTGCAACGGCAAGGTGTTAATAGCTGAAGATCATTATGCAGCAGGAGGACTGGGTGAATCAATCTGTAGCGAAATAAAAACAATTACAAATGTTATACACTGCGCGATTAAACAACTTCCTAGATCAGGAAAACCAGCAGCACTGCGTCATTTGATGGGTATTGATGCGCACACAATAGAACAGAACATTCAAAATATGCTGAATATATAAAGAGGGAGCCTTACAGGCTCCCTCAAAACTTATAAAAACCAACGTTGCTACTTGCTATCTTCAGGCATACCCGAAACAACAAATGCCCCTGCAAATTCCGCAATATTACTGTTAGTATACGCTTCGCTAGCGGCTGCTTGTGGAATTGTCGCTACAAAAATACTTACGCGAAGAAAAATCTTATCTGCTTTTCATCAAATGCAATACATGGTTCTATTGTATGCGCAGTACAAAAATCCTTGCAAAGCTCGTTAATGATAAGCTCCAGTACATTTTTTACTAAACCACTCACCAGAGCATTCACGTTTTTGCTGGAAGAATCAATCATTAAAGGAATATCAACCATATAAATTTTTTGCATCAAAGCATTTAAGCCTTCAAGATCAGCATCAGTAACTTCCTGATTTTGCAAGCGCTCAAAAGTTTTTCCCAATAACTTAAAATCCCCTTCCACGTCTTTTGGCATATTATTAAATAATTCTTTATTAATATCGTTAGAATCTAATGTAACAGCAGACTCTTTTTCCTCAGCGGGAAAGTCGGCATCTTGCCTAGAGCATTCAAAGCCGTCACCACATGCACAAGCCGCAAGGCAACAAGGTGCCAGAAACAAAACCAATACTACGGTAAAAAAAGTATATTTTTTAGACATCATAATCCCTATATTAAGATCTATATTACAATTATATCATTCTCAATATAAAGAAAATATTTTTTATCACAATACATACTTGATACGCAAAAAATAAAAAGGCCTGGTTAACTCTAGCAAAAAACTAAAACTAACCAGGCCTATAAACTAACTACAAAACTTTAGTGCAAATCAGGAAAAAATAACCCCAATTCAAACGCTGCAGTTTCAGGCGCATCAGAACCATGCGTTGCATTGCTACCAATGTGTGTTCCGAACATACGCCGCAAGCTACCAAGGCTTGCTTTCTTTGGATCAGTTGCACCCATCAACTCACGCCAAGACGCAATTGCATTTTCACGCTCAAGCGCCATAACAATGACGGGACCAGATGTCATATACTCAACTAATTCACCAAAAAATGGACGCTCTTTATGTACACCATAAAAAGTTTCAGCCTCAGCCTTCGAGATCATGCGCTTTTCAAGGCGAAGAATAGAAAAACCATTCAACTCAATTAAACGAATAATATCACCACTATGTCCCGCTGCAACTGCATCTGGTTTAATAATAGCAAATGTACGTTCCATAGAAACCCCTACTCAGCGTCATCAGAAGAAGACAGGTCTGCACCCGCTGCATGCTTTTCAAGCTCCATCTGCAACTGTGATTTTACACGAACTGCTGGACGACTTGTAGCTTCAGAAGCAGCACGTTCACGACGAACTGGACGCTCTTCTTTTGTCGTACGTTCACGCTTTGGTCGCTCTGCAGATTTTGAACGTAAACTTAAACCAAGCTTATGTTCTTCTTGGTTAACCTTAATAACGCGGAACTGACGTTTATCGC
The DNA here is from genome assembly GCA_007116155.1 of Candidatus Babeliaceae bacterium. Lineage (GTDB taxonomy): Bacteria > Babelota > Babeliae > Babelales > Babelaceae > UBA12474. The sequence goes on from SKJC01000005.1 coordinate 15,346, forward strand.
CAACACGAACAATATCACCCACATGTTCAACGTTTTCACCAGACAATTCAGAAATATGAACAAGTCCTTCAATCCCGCTTGGCAATCGTACAAACGCGCCAAAATCAGTGATTTTCGTAACTTCGCCTTCAACATTAGAATCAACTGGGTACTTCGTTTCAAGATTTTCCCAAGGATTTTCTTCTAATTGCTTGATACCAAGAGAAATCTTGCGCTTATCTTTATTAATATCGGTAATAATAGCGCGAACTTCATCACCCTTCTTAAACAAATCAGCTGGGTGTTTAACATGCTCAGTCCAGGAAAGGTCGGAGATGTGAATTAACCCATCAACACCGGCAGCCAACTGAACAAAAACACCAAAATCCGTAATATTGCGAACTGTTCCGGAAACAACCTTGCCAATCTCCAAGTCTTGTGCAATTGCATCCCATGGATTTGTTTGCATTTGCTTAACCGAAAGAGACATTCGACGAATTTCTTTATCAAGCGAAACAACCAATGCTTCGATTTCTTGACCAACTTTAAAATGACGATGCAAATCATTAATACGGTCAGTCCATGAAACTTCAGAGATGTGGACCAAACCTTCAACGCCAGGAGCAACTTCAACAAACAGTCCATAATCAGCAATACTGGAGATCGTACCTTTGACTTTTTCTCCAACTTTAATTGATTCAGGTATTTCACCCCATGGGTTTTCACTCAACTGCTTCATACCCAGCGAGATTTTTTCATTAACCGGATCAAACGAAAGAACTTTAACGGAAACGGTATCACCAATCTTAACAACTTCACTTGGATGCGCGATGCGCCCCCACGTCATATCGGTAATATGCAACAATCCATCAACACCGCCAATATCAACAAATGCGCCGTAGCTGGTAATATTCTTAACAATACCCTGAATAATCTGATCAACCTGCAAGGTATCCAATACTTTCTTGCGAACTTCTGAGCGCTGCTCATTGAGATATTTACGGCGGGAAATAATAACGTTTCCGCGCTTTTGATTAACCTTAATAACATACCCAGTCACTTTTTGACCAACAAAACGATCAAAGTCCATCACTCGCTGTACATCAACCTGAGAACCAGGCAAGAATGCTGGTATGCCGATATCAACACTTAAACCACCTTTTACCTTGTGAGTAACGACACCTTCAACCGGCTTACCCTCTTCAAAGAGAACCATGATCTCTTTCCATGCCTTACGCGCTTTAGCTTTTTCATAGGAAAGCACAACTTCCCCATCATAGTTTTCAAGCTCGTCAATCACGACATTGATCTTGTCGCCTTTTTTAAGCGCCTTAATCTCTTGATCATTAAATTCATATAACGGAATAAGACCCGTTGATTTAAAACCAACGTCCGTTAAGATACCATTGCCCGCTATCTCCAGAATAATACCTTCTACAATAGCATCCGCTTTGAAATCATTCGCGCCTGTATTATAAAGCGCAGCAAGATCCGCCGATGCTATAGAATCAGCCGCAATAGCCTCATCGCTCATTAATTCTGAAACACAAAACTGCGACGGCCTGATTTTCTCTTTTGACATACATTCTCCACCAGGACATTTAGCGCTAGAATTAGCACCACCTGAGAAATAAAATAAAGACGTTAAACATACTTGTCGCTGCTTAGCTTACCAAAAAAAAGCGCTTCTTCAAACCAATATCTATCTACCACAGTTACCTATTTTTTGACAAAGAAGAAAAAACGTCTACACTGTAAGTTGGCAACATAAATAATTAAAGAATCTTTTTTACCAAATACACGCTATTGCTCTGTATTCTGTTGGCGGTTGCAAAACATATCTTATTGTTTCGGCAGGAAATGGTGCGTAGGTGATTACGATAAGGACCTGCATGGAAACATATCAAGAAATAGTACCCTGTACTAACGAAACACTTTTTGGAGAAATAAACCTTGCCATGCCAGTGCAAGAAAAACTCCAAGAATTAGGGTTCAAAAACCCAACAGAAATACAAAGAAACGCTATTCCAATACTTTTAGAGAAAAAAAATACTAACTTTCACGGTCAAGCACAAACCGGAACAGGCAAAACATTAGCTTTCGGCCTTCCCTTGATTCATAGAATTGACCAAGAAAACAAAACCACACAAGGACTTATTATCGCTCCAACTCGAGAGCTTGCTTTGCAAATTTTCGAAAGCATTATTCCTTTTGCCAAATCACTCGATATTAAAATCGTTTCTGTTTACGGTGGCGTATCTATTGAAGAACAAATTCGCAAACTGAACCATGGAGCACATATTGTGATCGGAACACCTGGTCGCATTATGGATCATATCCAGAGAAGAACAATGGACCTCTCGAGGCTAAAAACACTTGTTCTTGATGAAGCAGATATTATGCTTGATATGGGTTTTCGAGAAGATATTGAATCAATAATGACCTCAACGCCAAAAGACCGTGAAATATGGCTCTTTTCTGCAACCGTAAAAAGCGGCATCCGCGATATTATTAATCAATATATGCCTGATGTTCAATCGATATGTTCAAACAAAACACAAGTCGGCGCAGCAACAACCAAACAATACTTTTGTGTTGTTCCTATGCATAGCCGCCTTGACGCGCTTTGTCGTTTTATTGAATGCGCACCTGATTTTTATGGTTTTATTTTCTGCCAAACAAAAATGCTAACAAGCGAAATAGCTGACCAATTAGCTCGACGCGGCCTTATTGTTGGTTCACTGCATGGTGATCTAAGTCAATCCCAACGCAACAATGTAGTTAAAAAATTTAAAAACAGAGAATACGCAATTGTCGTAGCAACCGACGTGGCGGGTCGCGGAATCGATATTCAAGATCTGACGCATGTCATCAACTACTCACTTCCTGAAGATTTTGAAAGCTATATCCACCGCACTGGCCGTACAGGTCGCGCAGGAAAAGAAGGAATCGCTATCACGTTTATTAATCGCTCACAAGCCAGGGATATTACTACATTGGAACGCAAATTCAAAATAACCATTAACCCGCTAGAAGTCCCGTCACGCGACCAAATTATCGCGCAACGTGTCACACAAGTAACAACCTACGTAAATGAAATCATCGGCGAACAATCTGAAGATAAAAATACAATACCCGCTCAAGCAATTCGAGCGCTTAATGATGCATTACAAGATATTACCCTCGAGCAATGGAAGACCATTGCCCAGAATTTACTCTATACAAAACACCTAAAAAGTATTTTTGAAGCAAAAAAAGAATATACTGCCAATGCATCTTCTTCATCTAAAGAATACGCAAAGCAAGACGCAGAAGCCATCGGCGAAGAAATCATGTTTCATGTCGGGCTTGAAGACAACATCTCGGAAAATGATATCCGCAATGTCCTTAAAGAAAAAGCCAAACTTGATGAAAAGCATATTATCAAGGTACGCGTTATTCAGCGTCGAACATTTGTTCGAGTACTTCCAGAACATACCGAATCAGTCATCAATGCTCTCATCGACGAATCGATTAATGGCCGACGCTTAAAAGGTGTTGTCTATCGTGATGATCGTAACAAATCACCTCGCAACAATAAACGCTTTGGAAACGAGCGAACCAGCTATCGTCGTGAAAATTCTTCCGAGTCTCGGTTCCGTCCTAGCAGAAGTTTTAGCGATGATGAAGGTTCTTCACAAAATCGTCGCTTTAGTGGTCCACGTCGCAACACTACTTCTTCATCTAGCAGGTTTGGCAGTGATTCATCAGAGCGCAAGTCTTCATCTGGGCGTAAAGAAAGCTTTACTAGCGATCGCCCGCGACGCTTTAGCGGCGAAAGAAATTATAGCGAAGAACGCTCAACCTTCTCCTCAAGAAGAACTTCGCGCACAAAAGAATAGTACATATAATAAAAGCGTACGATAGCTACAAGGAGAACGGATAAAATATCTGTTCTCCTTTTTATCACCATATCTCTTTCACTTGATAGACTATTATGACTAGAATAGAAGCAAAATGTTCTCAAATATAACTAGGAGAACCCTTATGCGCAGCATACATGTTCTATTTGCATGCAGTGTTTCTATTGGACTTATCGGGGTTACTATTGGGTTGAAACAGTCTAATAAGCGTTCACTACAAGGAAAAGCTGTGCAACCTGTTGAAGGATTAACCGTCTTTATCCACGGAACCGTAGGAAGCAGCATTAATTTTTGCAATCCATTCGATTGCTTGACCAAAAGCACAACTCTTGATTCCCCATGTTCCCCTACAAAAACATCCTCACTATCAACAAGAATAGTAGACGGATACCGCAACCATCCCAATATGAGTTACGACCAATTACTAGACTCTGAAGGTCTTGTTCTTTGGGATACAGGCGAAAAAAATGAAAAAAAAGCGGCATCCTATGTAATTCCCGCCTACAAAAAAATTGCAAAGATCACACAAACCCGTGCTCAACATGAGGTCTTTGCCCTATTTGGTTGGAGCGGGCTCTTAACACAACAAGCGAGAAAGGACGCTGGCTACGCCCTGTATAATGAATTAATTGAATACCAAAAACAACAGATGCTTAACGGGCGCGAACAAGCCCGAATTCAAATTATTGCTCACAGCCATGGAGGCAACGTAGCCCTTTGGCTCGCAGATGCAGAAAAAAACATGAAAAAAGGCCTACAAATCGAAAGCCTTGTCATGCTCGGAACTCCTGTGCAAATAGAGACATCCCCATATATAGCCAACCCTATGTTTTCTTCCATATATCTTTGCTATTCACTTGCCGACGGCGTCCAATGCGCAGACTACATATCTACTCAATGTCATAAAAGCTTTGCCCGCATGCAAGATCTCGTAGATTTAGATCAAATTCAACGAGCAAACCCTCACCTAAAACGACATGATGTTTTACTCAGTATCAATCAAAAAAATGACACCATTACTCATATCAACATGTGGCTATGTGGACGCTCAACAGAACTCTGCCCCGCCTTCGGCTCATTACCTTGGGTTATTACAACCCCACTCCTTTTAGCAACGAAAAACGCGGCCGTTAATCTACCATCACAACTACAATGCTCAATGGATATACAGCAAGGAACAGTTTCCTACTCCCTATATCACCGACCGTACTCAAGACAACTACAGACACCAATAACCTGGGATCAGGCAAGCCAGGTCTATATATACCCCAAAAAAAGCAAAAAGCTCTACCAAGCAATTTCCTATTGGGCTAATCGGATGGATGAAGAATGGCGCCCATTCGATTCGTCCCGCAATCTTTTTTGGAATAGAAAACATTGGGATATTATTAAATCGTTTTTTGGGCGTCCCAAGCAATAATCTTTCCTGAAGATACCGGTGCAAGTGTCCCTAACTCAGTAAACCTAATGGCCAGTGCATCACAAACAAGCGATGACCAACTCTCCATGGCTTCTTTTTTCAGCAAACACTCAGGAAATTCAATCAAAGTACCAGAAACCAATTCCGACCGTATTGCAATCTCTTGAGAATCACCATGCAACAAAAAAACAGCTCCCAAATGAACGCGCCCAACCGCGTTAGTATCATCATTTATGAAGCCGAGCAATTCACCTCGCAGCGAACCTGCGTACGCAACTTCTTCCGAAAATTCACGCAAGCCCCAATCAAATAAAGATCCTTCTTGCTGTATATCTTCTGCTCGTACATGGCCACCAATACCCAGCGTTAACTTTCCTGCCAAACGCTTTTCATTAGCATTATTTGAACGCTGCATGACAAATAGCTTATTATAAATATGAAAAACAAAATACGGAATAATCTGCTTATACCGTTCATCATTCTCAGCCGATGCCCGATCCATAAAACAGCTATGCTGCTTAATACACGCATATAAAAGATCAGAATCTTCTCCAGAAATCCCTAAAAATGCTTCACCCACAGGAGGTAAAATCATCGACCGAGGAACAACTAAAACGTCTTCACAAAACACAGCCACCTCTCTTCTCATGCGAACTAAAATAATTCCTAAAAATAAGGATATCTCAAAACAGCAAAATTGTCTGACGGTGCCAGTCCCCCAGCTTTCCTTGAAAAATAGCCATAATTTGTCATACTAAAACGATGTTTACTATATAAAACGTAATTTGTATCTACCAATGGAGCCGCGTTCTCAGGGCGGCACAACATTTTAAACCCACTTACAAATGGGAGCTATTCCATGAGAAAAGGCCTTTTATTTTCAAGTGTATTCACCACGAGTTTAACTATTTTTGCCATGCTTTTTGGCGCAGGCAATCTCATATTTCCCTTGCGCCTTGGTGTTGATAGCCACGGACATATTTTACCGGTATTTTTGGGCTTCCTTTGCACCGGCATTATTCTGCCCGTTCTTGGATTAATTGGCATAGTACTCTTTGACGGAAATTATAACACCTTCTTTAACCGTCTCGGCTCTGTATGGGGACAGATTATTATTCTTCTCTGTATGATTATTATCGGCCCAGGCCTTGTTATGCCCCGTATAACCGGCTTCGTCTATGAAATGGTCCGTCCTTTCATGAGATCCAGCTCACTCATCACATTTGTAATACTGTTTTCTGCAATTGTTTTCCTTGCAACATATCGACTTAACCGTGTTTTAGATATCATTGGAAAATTTCTCTCTCCTGCAAAACTTACCAGCATTATTGGATTAATAACTGTTGGTGCTATTGTTGGAGGCTCTCTTACACCAGAACCCGTTCCTCTCGGTGCACTTTTTATAACCGCGCTTAAAGGCGGTTATTACACGCTTGACCTCCTCGGGACAATATTTTTTGGTGCGATTATTGTAAAGTTACTCGCCCGCTATAGTACTGAAATAACTTCACAAAAGCAGGCCGCTTTTATTACCGGCTTATCAGGGATATTTGCTGGCTTGTTGCTTGGCATTGTCTACCTAGGCATTACCTTGCTCGGAGCCTGGCACGGAAAAGGATTGGAAGATCTTAATCCAGGACAAATATTTAACATTATCGCCTTTCGCATTTTAGGAAACGGGGGAGCCGCAGCAGTCGCGCTTATTATAACGCTTGCTGGACTAACAACACTTGTTTCACTCACCCTGGTCGTAAGCGATTATATTCAAAAACTAAGCAAAAACAGACTTTCTTTTCAGGCCATTGTCCTAGGTGTTTTAACTCTTTCAGGAGTATTAGCCAGCTTTGGATTAGGAGAAATTTTAAGCAAATCAGAACCGGTTATCCTTGTCGTCTACCCGTTGATTATTACTACAACCATTTGTAACATACTGTATAAACTCTGCGGCTTTACTTGGATTAAAACACCCGTAGCGCTCACTGGTCTTGCAACAATTTGGTTTATGTTTTTTTCTAGTATCTAAGCTATCCGTCATCTATCGTAAGGTTTTTTATGAGCTACGATTTTAAGTTAGTAGAACAGAAGTGGCAAAACCGTTGGCAAGAAAATCCGCCAGCACAAACTAAATCCAGCGGAAGCGGGAAAAAGTACTATTGTCTCGACATGTTCCCCTACCCATCAGGCTCAGGCCTTCATGTAGGTCACTGGAGAGGGTACGTACTATCTGATGTCTATACCCGCATAAAATGGCTTCAAGGCTACAACATTCTTCACCCAATGGGATGGGACGCCTTTGGTCTTCCTGCAGAAGTATATGCGCTCAAAACAGGAGTTCACCCAACAGTAAGCACAGCTACAAATATTGCTAATTTTAAACAACAACTGCAAGCCATTGGCGCTTTATATGACTGGAATAAAGAAATAAACACCACCGACCCTGAATATTACAAGTGGACCCAGTGGATCTTCTTAGAAATGTACAAAGCTGGCCTTGCATATGAGGCAGATATGGAAGTCAATTGGTGCCCTGTTTTAAAAACTGTAGTCGCAAACGAAGAGGTCATTAATGGCCGCTGTGAGCGCTCCGGCGCGTTGGTAGAAAAAAAACGTGTACGCCAATGGATGCTCAAAATAACAAAATACGCCGAAAAACTCCTTCAAGGACTCGATAAGCTCGATTGGCCTGAACGTGTAAAAACGATGCAACGTAATTGGATTGGAAAAAGCGAGGGCGCACTTGTTCAATTCTCCATCGAACATTCTTCAGAAAAATTAGAAGTATTCACTACCCGCATTGACACTATTTTTGGCACTTCATTTATCGCACTTGCACCAGACCATAAGCAAATAGAAAGTTATATAACCCCAGATAATCGTGCTGCATTTACTACGTTTATCAACGAATTACACAAAAGGTCAAACGATTGGAATAAGGAAAAGCTAGGATTTTTTACTGGATCATACGCAATAAACCCAGTCAACCAACAACGAATCCCTATTTATGCTGCAAACTTTGTCATTAGCACCTACGGCACTGGCGCGCTTATGGGTGTCCCCGCTCATGACGAGCGTGATTATGAATTTGCACAAACCTATAATTTACCTATCTATAAAGTTATACAAAATCCAGTTGGAGAAACTAAAGGCGCCTATTCCGGTGAAGGTGTGCTCCTTAATAGCGATAGCTTTGATGGACTTTCTTCTGAAAAAGCGCGTATTGAAATACTCCAACGGCTCCACGACCGCAATCTTGCAAAAAAAGAAATTTCATACAGTTTACGCGATTGGATTTTTTCTCGTCAGCGCTATTGGGGTGAGCCTATTCCCCTGATTCACTGTACCTCATGTGGTATTGTACCAGTCCCAGAAAAAGACCTTCCTGTTGAGCTTCCTCCCGTGGAACGATATGAACCAACAGGCGCGGGTGAATCACCCTTGGCTGGCATTGCTGAGTGGGTAAACACCACATGCCCTACATGTGGGGGGCCAACAAAAAGAGAAACGAACACTATGCCACAATGGGCGGGCTCTTCTTGGTATTTCTTGCGTTATCCAAATCCACAACTTTCAGATAAAGCATTTGATCAAAAAGATATGAAATACTGGCTTCCAGTAGATCTCTATGTTGGTGGCATTGAACATGCCATTCTCCATTTACTCTATGCCCGATTCTACACAAAAGTTCTGTATGATTTAGGCCATCTTCCCTTTGATGAACCATTTAAGCAGCTTTTTAACCAAGGTATGGTTAATCGCTACTCTGAAAAAAGCGGCCAAGTAGAAAAAATGTCAAAATCAAAAGGCAACGTTGTTAATCCCGATGAAATTGTAAATGCGTATGGCTCTGATGCATTACGCATGTATATCTTATTCATGGGACCGCCAGAATTAGACTGCGAATGGCAAGATTCTGGACTAGATGGAATTAAGCGCTTTTTACATCGTTTTTATAGTTTTATAACACAACAAAATAAGAATGAAGAAGAGTCGCTTGAAGCACGCCGCAGTGTTCATAGACTATTGAAAACTATTCGAGAACGACTTGATCTATTTAAACCAAATACGGTCGTTTCAGCATTCATGGAATGGCTTAATGAAGCACAAGATAAACAATACCAACTATCAACACATAATATAGAAAGCGTACTTGTTTCTTTTTCTATTATGGCACCCCATATGGCAAGTGAATTATTAGAAACAATTTGCAACAAAGATCTTACAAATGCTACATGGCCCGAATTTGACCCTCTACTAGCATTACCCGCCATGATAACACTTGCGCTACAAGTAAACGGCAAAACACGAGCTACAATACATGTTGAACGTACCACAAGCCAAAACGATATCGAGCAACAAGCAAAAACTGTGCTAAACAAATGGCTCGAACACAAACAACTACAAAAAACAATCTTTGTCCCGGGACGAATGATAAATTTTGTAATTTCTGAACAATAAAAAAATAAGCAGGAGATAGGTACCTATCTCCTGCTTATTCTAATGGAGTACCAAATGAAGAACGCACCCATACTGGGAGCCCACGTATCTATCGCGGGAGGACTCACCAATGCTATAGATGAAGGTACATCGCTTGGCTGCCAAGCAATACAAATTTTCACCAAAAACAATCGCCAGTGGTCTTTCACTGCATTTTCAAGCCAAGAGGCATCAGAGTTCATTGCCTATCAAAAAACAAGCTCTATCGAGATCGTCATAAGCCATGCGAGCTACCTTATTAACTTGGCATCGCCAAACCCTGATGTGTATACAAAATCATACAATGCCTTACACGCAGAAATGCTTCGCTGCGATCAGCTCAAAATACCCTTTTTAGTACTCCATCCTGGCGCACACCTTACGAGTGATAAAGACTCAGCCATACAACAAGTCGCGCATGCGATAGACATGTTATACCAAAAGACCAACGCACAAGTACGCATTCTTCTTGAAAATATGGCAGGGCAAGGAAGCACTCTTGGATCAACGTTTGAAGAATTAGCGGCTCTTTATAATTCCTGCAATGCAAAAGCACGAATAGGATTTTGCTTTGACACCTGTCATGCATTTGCCGCCGGATACGATCTTCAAACCGAAGAAGCTTGTATAAAAACATTCAAACAATTGGACCAACTCTTGGGACATACTAACATATATGTTTTTCACCTAAATGACTCAAAAACGCCAGTAGGTTCACATGTCGATCGGCATGAACATATCGGAGAAGGATACTTAGGCACAATCCCATTTAGATGGATTATGCAGAATCCTTCTTATAAAAAAATAATTAAAATTATTGAAACACCACAAAATGATAGGCATGATCATAAAAAAAATCTTACAATACTCCGCTCATTTATTGCGTAACATTCCTCTGTTTTACTCTATACTTTTTCTAACAAACATACGACTTGGTGCAAGCTGGTTTTGCACATCTTGCGCTACAGCAGAGCTAGTCTCAACCCCAAGCAACAAAATTGTGCCCGTAAAAACAACATCCTTACATGCGCCGAAAGGACCTTTGCCCGCACAAAATCTACCTGAGCGATTGTCTATAGCAACAAGCTGTTCATTTCATAACCTCTCTCAATCCTCCCCTTCATATTCAAACAAACAACCTCAAACCCCACATATTCCACGCTCGTTCTCCTTCTTTACATTTCCGGAACAGCTATCTAAAGCTAATAAAGAAATATTAGAAGATACAAAACAGCAATATACCGCCCTGGAGACCCTTGTCTTAACAAAAAATTGTAACGTATTCCGCTCACTAGCTATAGAACTCCAGAAAATCCTACCAGAGCTAAAAAACACAGAAACGAGTCAAAATATAATTGAACAAACACAGGAAGAATTTATTACCACATTTCCTTTCTCCTTATTCGATACAAAAAACCAAGCAAAAATTCTACAATTATTTTTTAAAAAAGTAGTCTCTTCTACACTCCAAGAAAAAATAATACAAATAATCGAAAAGGACCCTCGAACGATCGTCCTTCAACAACGATTAATCCCATCATTGTTTATTTTTGGAAAAACAAAAGAGATTCAAGAAAAAAGCTTATCCCTTCTCCAATCTTCACCCGACAACGTACAAAAAAACATTTTACTATGCAGCTTTTATGCGCTTCTCAAAAAAAGCCAGTCCGGCTCTACCAGGGAAAACGAAATATTTACATTACTCGAAAATTTTACACAAGCTGATGCATTGGAAATTCTACTAAACGCATTAATCCAAGCTTGCCCATCAAACTACAGTTCCGAATCACCAGAAAACTCACCAAGAAAGGACAGCGACGATCAGATATATAATCAGCTATTTCGAATTTTCTCAGCCTCAATAGAGACCTATATTACTACTCACTCCACTAAACAATTTCTCACCGTATACAAAAAATGTCTTAGCAACATTTCCCTTTACGCGAACACAGACCAAGAAAAAATTCCATATAAAATTGCTCAATTACAACGTTTCTTAAACTTTTTAACCGAAGAACTGCCGACTTCCAAACTGCTAAAAAACATACGCCTGAAATTGCTACTCGAGCTGGAAAGCTTAATACATGAGGTAAAACAACAGTATAATAGACTCTGCATCTCAAGAATAACCCAACAACTACGGCTATTAAAAAAGAAATAACATTGTCGGGTGTAGAAGATTCTTCTACACCCGACAATAAAAAACAAAAAACTCTCTAGGATGATTAAGAAACGGGAACATCCTCAAAAAATTCTACACGATCATCAATGGCCCAGTCGGTAAATGAATCAACCATGAAAGCACATTCATAACCTTTTTTGACCTCTTTTGTCTGATTTCGATCACGCTGCAGACTCGTCAACGTACCTTCACCAATTTTTCTATTGCCACGATAAATACGAACATTTGCTATTTTACGAATGACCCCATCAACAACGCGAGCACCCGCGACAATACCAATATTCCGAATATCAAAAACCTTCAAAATTAAAGCTTCACCGGTTTTCACGTTTTTGGTCTCAATCGGTTTATCTTTTTGGGCCAACGCTTCTAGATATTCAAGCAACTTATAAATGATCTCAAAATGTTTTACCTCAACGCCCAAATCCTGGGCTAATCGAGCAGCTTTCGTCTCAATTTTTGCATCCAGTGAAATCATTAAGGCACCCGTATCAGCCGCAAAGACCACATCGCTTTCTGTAGCAGGACCAACAGCGGAAGATAAAATAACGATCCCTGAATACGTCTTTTTAGAAAGCTTTTCCAAAGAAGAGACCAAAACTTCACGCGAAGAATTGGTAGTTGCACGGACTAAAACTTTTATAGGCGCATTTATTTTTTGCTGCGCAGCAGTTAAATGTGACGCTGACCCACCACTAAGCTTCTTATCCGCTGATACATCGCATGAACGCAAACGGTTCCATTCCGTAGCGCTTACAACACGAATAATATCGCCTGGCTTAGGGAGTTGTGAAAAACCAGCTACCACAACAGGTATCGATGGGTAGGCCTCTTTTACAGGCTTGCCATCGGCATTCTTCATTGATGTTATTTTTCCTGGAATGCCAGCAGCAGAAAA